>JAVBND010000006.1:0-166126 GCA_031551775.1 Eubacteriales bacterium
AAAAGTGTCTTATCGCAATGGCGGAGAAGCCGGGATTTGAACCCGGGCGGCGCTTATCGCACCCTACTCCCTTAGCAGGGGAGCCCCTTCGGCCTCTTGGGTACTTCTCCGTATTAAACTGGCGGAGAGAGAGGGATTCGAACCCCCGGTGCCTTTCGACATCACTGGTTTTCAAGACCAGCGCCTTCAACCACTCGGCCATCTCTCCCTGCGCAAACCAGCTTGATTATTATATCAGCACCAGGCTTAACTGTCAATGGGTTTATCGCAAAATTTTGCCTGCCCTTGAATGAAAAGGCGAATTCCGATCGAGACCGGAATGCAGGAGTAACGTCCGCAGAGATGAGAGTGCGGCGGGATCTTGTATGGAGGGGAGGGCGGGGCACTCGGTGGGTTCTCCATATTGTCCACGAAGTCGCCCGGGGTTTCGTAGACCTTCTTGCCACATAGTAGCGCCCATGGAAGTTGATCGCGCGGATCTTCAGCTGCGGTGTACTGGGTTCCTGGGTTAT
Source organism: Eubacteriales bacterium (assembly GCA_031551775.1). Classification (GTDB taxonomy): domain Bacteria; phylum Bacillota; class Clostridia; order Christensenellales; family Aristaeellaceae; genus Anaerozeibacter. The sequence continues at coordinate 513 of JAVBND010000006.1, forward strand.
TCGGCCGCGTTCGGCACGGAACAACGGGAGCAACAATTGCGATCAAAATTCCAGACTTATTGGGTGTTGAGATTACTGAATATTATCAATTTGTATCAAAATACAGTCAAATTGGACATAACACGCAAGATGCGCTTGACAATCATGCGCACGTTGTGTATAATCTAATTACGCAAAAAGTGTGAGCGATAACATATTCGAATTTGACGATTGCCTGCTATGAAACTTGTTTTCGATTGGGCTAGACAGGATGATGAAAGCATTTTTCTTTGCAAATGTGTTAGCGCTAACATTTCTTGAGACATACCACAAACGACATGGAGGCATAGCGTATGAATGGGAAAAATAATTGGTTCATCGTGGATGGTTATCGGCCACCGGAACAGCCCGGGAAAGTGGATTATGAAGGGCATGAGTGCATTATGATACTCAATTGCAATGAACAGGAAGCGCATTGCCTGATCGATGTGTATTTTGAGGATCGCGAACCGGTTCTGGGCATTCCCTTTACCGTGCCTGCGCAGCGCATCAGCGCGTTCCGTTCCAATGACCGCAGTGTATTTGGCGAAGTGGACCTGAAAGTCAATCTGCAATATTCGCTGAGAATTCGTAGCGACATCGGTGTTGTGATTCAGTATGGAAGAGCGGATGTATCCCAACCCAATTTGGCTTATATTGCGACACTGGGTCATGCTGAATAAAAAATCATCACAAGGAGGATAAACCCCAATGAACAATATCTGCATCCCTAGGAGTGAATTCAAAGCACGAATTGCGAGAATCCAAGCAATCATGAAGGAACGTGCGATCGACGCATTCTTTGTATACGGCGACGAGTATCGCAAGGAAAATTTGCGCTATGTGAGCAATTTCTGGCCGATCTTTGAGCGCGGCGCATTGCTGTGCACGCAAGAGGGCGAGGCAATCGTATTGTGCGCACCGGAGGGCGAGCAGGTCGCCAAGGAAATGAGCGTATGGACTGATGTTCGATTGGTACCCGACTTCCTTTGTGTCACCGTGCCGGACGAGATCGACTATCCGATGGCCACCTATACAAGTTTCAAGAAGCTGGCCTGCGAAATCCGTGAAAAAGGCAAGCTTGAGAAGCTGGGCGTCGTAGGCCTGCAGGATATGTCGGGCCCTTTGACCAGGAATATGGAAGCGGCGTTTGACTGCGAAATCCTAGACTGCGCCGACATCCTCTATGATTTGCGTAAAAATAAGTCCGCCAACGAGATTGCCTGTCTGAAGGAAGCTGCACGCATGGCGGAAGCCGGCTATCGCAAAATGATGCAGGCCAATCTGGTCGGCATGACCGAGCGCCAAGCTGCCGCCATTGCGGAAGGTGAATGCAGGGCGCAAGGCGCAGAAACAATTATTTTTACGGTATTTGGCTCAGGCGATCGCACCCACAAGATCATCGGCCGTGCGGAGAACAAGGTGATCGAGGATGGCGACATGATTATGTGTGCCTTGGCCGTTCAGTATGAAGGCTATGTGGCGACCTACAATCTGCCCTTCGCGGTGGGCAACTATACCGCGCAGACCAAACGTGTGATCGATGTTCTGGTGAAAGCGAGCGCTGCGGGCAAGCCTTACCTGAAGGCGGGTGTCCCCATGAAGAAATTTGTTACCGCAGTGCGCGATGTGTTCAGGGAAGAGCGCTTGGCGGAGTATGACATCTATCCGCCGCTGCATGGCATTGGCTGCGCTGAAGCGGAAAGCCCCTATCCCAACGAGAACACGGAAGCGGTATTCACCCCGGGCATGTGTGTGAACACCGACATCAGCCTGTTCGGCCTGGCGGGCGGTTCCAACCGCATTGAAGAGGGCTTCATCATTACCGAGGAAGGCGCGGACACCATCTGTCCCTTCATGCGGGAATACTACGAAAACTGGCTGAAGACCATTTGAAGGCAAAAGCTTTGATTGCGGGTAAGGCGGGAGGCAATGCGGTGAAGAGGATTCTGACGGTGACCGGTTCTATCGGCATAGAAGAAGTCAGAAGGATTCTGCCCCACGAGCACTTTCTGATCGACTGCGCCCACGAGGCGATTCCCCCCAAGTCGGAGGCGGAACAAACGCGCTTTTATGGGGAGATCAGGATGGAGAACCTTGGCTTGCTGCGTAGAAACCCCTATGTTGTGCGCACCAATCTGATTCTGGACGAGTTGGATGCTGCCGTTGAAGAAACCAAACCGCTGCTGGATTGTGGTTGCAATGTGGTGATAGATGTAACGAGTGTAGGTATCCATCGAGATGTGAAAAAGCTGCGGGAGATTTCAGAGAGAACCGGATTGCATGTCGTATGTGCCTGCGGTCTGTTTGTCCACGATTCCAAAGTTGCGGCATACAGGGACTGGACGGAGGATCAGATTTCCGCATGGATGATGCGGGAAATCCGTGAGGGCATTGATGGGACGGGCATTCGTCCGGGCGTGATCGGTGAAATTGGCACGAGCGAGGTGATCTATCCGTTTGAGCGAAAATCCTTGCTGGCTGCGGCGAGGGCGAGTGTGGAAAGCGGATTGCCGGTGTATGTTCATACCTATCCTTGGAGTCGAGCAGGCTTGGAGGCCATTGAACTGTTGATGTCACAAGGCGTTCCGGCTGCAAAGATTTGCATCTGCCACTTAGACGTGTGCTTTGACGAGGCCTATATCTGGCAGGTGTTGGATCGGGGCGTTTATCTGGAGTTTGACAACTTGAGCAAGGAATACTGCTTTGAACCGGTCGATGGCGCTTTTGCAGGAGGCCCCTTTGAAACCGACTGGGCACGGGTGGAGATGCTCAAGAAAATCATCGTGAGAGGCCATGTAAAACAGATTTTGCTTTCAAACGATGTGTGCCTGAAAGCGTCTTTGAAGAAATACGGCGGTTGGGGTTACACCCATGTATATGAGAACTTTGTGCCCATGATGCGGATGGGAGGCGTTCATCACGGCGACATAGAGCAGATAATCGACGAAAACCCGAAGCGATTTCTGTTCGCTGAATAATGATTCTATGCAGCGTGAGACTGTATAGCAAATAAAGAGGAGGAATACCCATGAAGAAGCTTGCTTTGGTCCTGTCCCTTTTGTTGGTTGCCCTGCTTGCGTTCAACGTCAGCGCATCCGCAATCACGGTTGGTTTCTGCAACATTGCCGAAACTGCTGAGCAGCACTACAAAATCAAGGAGAACATGGAAGCTGCCGCGAAGGATCGCGGCTGGGATCTGGTTTACATGAACAATAAGCTCGACGGCCAGACGGCAGTAGCAAATGCGGATTCGATGCTTCTGAGAAACATCGACTACTTCATTGAATTCAACGTGGATATTTCTGTTGCCCCGACCATCATGGAGAAGATGGATGAGGCGGGCGTGCCGGTTATCGCGGTAGATATCGAGCATCCTGGCGCGATCTACTTTGGCGCGAACAACTACGGCGTCGGCCCGATCGTTGGCAAGTACATGGGCGAGTTGGTCAAGGAAAAGTGGGGAGAATCCGATGCGCTCTTGATCATCGAGGACTCCATTTCCGGTGAAACGGTTCTGGCGCGTACAGACAACGTCGTAGACGGCTTCCGTGAAGTATTCCCGGATTATGCCGATGACAAGATTTTCTACATTGACGGTGGTCAGGATCCCACCGAAGCGCAGGAAATGACATCGAACTTCCTTTCCGCGCATCCCGACTTTGAGAAAATTGCCATCGCGCCAGCGCATTCCACCTACCGCATTGGCGCGCAGGCTGCCATTGAGACCGCCAACCGCGAAACCAACTGCTTGATGGTTTCTCAGGGGGAATATGATTACTTTGAGTATCTCGACGCTACTCCCGAAGCGCCCGAGTGGGAGGTTTATGCCGGCACGCTCGTGTACGACTTCAAGAACTACGGCAACTACTGCATGTCCATCATCGACAAGCTGGAGGCGGGCGAAGCGGTGGAGGAGTTCAACTATCCCAACCACTACATGATCGACCGCACCAACGTATACGAATTCTTCCCGGAAGAGAAGTAGTTTGGCAATCCGTCGGCGGACGCTTTCGGGCGTCCGCCGCCCCCTGAAAAAATTAGACGGAAATGGGGCGAAACACTTGGAGGAAAAGAAGACAATCTTGCAGGTGGAGCATATCACCAAGCGCTTCCCCGGGGTTGTTGCATTGGACGATGTGTCCCTGACGGTCCGGGAAGGCGAGGTGCTGGCGCTCTTGGGCGAGAACGGAGCGGGCAAATCCACGCTGATTAAGCTGCTGTCGGGCATCTACACGCCAGAGGAAGGAACCATCCGTTTTGACGGGCGCGAACTGCGCTTTGATGACCCTGCACAAGCCAAGGCATTGGGCATCAGCGTTGTTCATCAGGAACTGACGTTTTTACCGTTGCTCTCCGTTGCGGAGAATCTCTACGTCAATCGCTACAGCGACAAAAAACTCAAAACCATCCGATGGAAGGATGTATACCACCACGCACAGGAAGCGCTGGATACCATCGGCCTGAAGCTGGATGCACGTAAGCCCATCGGGATGTTCTCTATGGCGGAGCGCCAGCAGATCGAAATTGCCCGGGCGGTGCATGAGGACGCGCGCATCCTGATTCTGGATGAGCCGACTTCTGCCCTGAATGACAAAGAAATCGATGTGCTCATGGATTTGATTTGCGAGTTGAAGTCCAGGGGCGTTAGTGTGGTCATCATCACGCATAAAATTGAGGAAATCATCCGCGTTGCCGACCGTGTCGTGGTTTTGCGGGACGGACACACTGTAGCCGAGCGTGCCGTCGAAGACGTGAACAAAGACATACTGGTTTCACTGATGGTGGGCCGTGAAATCACAGACATGTACCCCAAAAAGACCAACAATCCGGGTGAAGTGCTCCTGGAGGTGGAGTCGCTTGAGACGTGGTTTTTAAAAGATGTGCGCTTTGCCTTGCGCAAGGGCGAGGTGCTGGGCGTTTATGGTCTGATGGGCTCGGGGCATTTGGAACTGGGCGAGGCGTTGTTTGGCTGTAGCCCGGACATGCAGGCTGTAATCCGCCTGAATGGAAAGCCGGTCAACCTTTCCGGTCCTTCCGCCTGCATGGATTGCGGCATTGCGTTCTTGCCCAGCGACCGCAAACAGGAAGGTTTGGTGCTCATCCACAGCGTGAAGCACAACATTATGACGCCGACCTACCAGACGGCACACGCCAACGGCCTGATACGGCCCAAGGAAGAATCGTCCATCGCACACAAGTGGATTGAAAGCCTTTCGATCAAAACGCCCGACATGGATACCAGAGCGGAGACCCTGTCGGGGGGCAACCAGCAAAAGGTGGTTCTGGCCAAATGGCTGGAGGTAGATCCCGAGATTATTATCCTCAACGACCCGACGCGCGGCATTGACGTCGGGGCAAAGGCCGAGATATACCGACTGCTGAACTTGCTCACGGAGCAAGGGAAATCCGTCATCATGATTACCTCAGAAATGCCGGAGCTGCTGGCGATGTCTGACCGCGTGCTGGTGATGCACGAGGGACGGCAGGAAAGCGTGCTCACGGGGAACCAATGTACACAGATCAATATTGTTACCGCAGCGATTGGAGGCATGAATGCATGAATGAGAAAAAGCGTGGCATTGCCGGAGTCTGGACGACGATCAAGGGAGTGGACTTTTTGCCGCTGATCGCCGCATACGTGATCTTGTGTGTGTTCTTTGCGCTGACCTCTGAGTTCTTTTTCAACTTTAAGAACTTCATGAACATATTCCTCAATGCGGCCATCATGGGCATTTTGACCCTTTCGACGACGTTGGTGCTCTCGGCGGGCAAGATTGACTTTTCCGCGGGCGCGGTGATCGCATTTGGTTCCTGCCTGATGGGGGTTATGCTGCGTGCGGGGATCAATATTTGGGTGTGTATTCTGGCCTGTCTGGTTGCCTGTGTATTGACGGGCGTCTACAACGGTGTCATGATCGCCTATGTCGGACTCAGCCCATTCATCGCAACGCTTGCGGGGATGCAGATATTCCGCGGCATTGCCTATCTGATGACCAATGCACGCTCCATCACCGTCTCGGAAGAAGTACTGAAGTTCGTCGGTCGGCGCTATACGGCAGGCGTACCCAATGCGGTATGGGTATTGCTGCTGCTGGTGGGGCTGTTCGTATGGATTGCCAACCGCACTGCCTTCGGCCGGCGCACAATGGTGGTCGGCGGCAACGAAAAGGTGGCGTTTTTGTGCGGCATCAACGTAAAACGGCACATTGTCAAACTGTTTATGCTGCATGGGTTTATGGTGGGCATTGCGACAATCATCTACACTGGGCAACTGGGCGCGGCGCTTCCGTCTGCTGCGCAAAACCTGAATTTTCAGTCCATTTCCGCCTGCGTGTTGGGTGGCATATCGCTTTCCGGCGGTAAAGGCTCCATTGTCGGCGGCGTGATCGGCGCGATTATGATCGCAACGCTCAACAATGGCATGACCATGCTGGAACTCAACGCCTATTGGCAGGACGTAGTCTATGGCTTGGTGCTCATCTTTGCCGTCACAATCGACATCGTCAAAAACCGCCGGGTGGCACGGCGTGCCGTGAAATAGTAACGCCGGGGAAAGGGGAGATGCCGTTGAAACTGTTTGATGCAAATGCCAGTTTCGGGGTGGACATGGTCAATCACGAGTGCGTGAACCATGAAAACTTCGTGGTACTGGAAAAGGTAGATATCGCACCGGACGCCCAAACGCTGATAGCGTACATGGATCGGATGGGCATTGCGCGTGCAAACGTCTGGCATCGTGCGATGTATGAACTCGATCCGAGCGCAGGCAACGATAAGATCGTGGAAGCGATACGAGGATATGAAGACCGTCTCTCGCCCTCGTTTGCCATTCTTCCGGACATCACCGACCGCGCGTATGCGCCCAATCGCTTCTTTGATCGGATGAAATCCCACAATGCGCGCACGGTGCACGCCTTTCCCTTGATGAACCGCTACATCCTGTGCGATGTTACCATGGGCGAGCAGCTTGGTCAATTGTGCGCATTGAAAATTCCGGTCTATTTGACACCCAAGGATGGCTATGAGCCGATCTACAATGTGCTCAAGGAGTTTCCGGATTTGACGGTGATTCTCTACAACATCGGCTGGTGGCCCAGCGCGCGGTATGTTTATCCGCTGATCCGCCGTTATAAAAACGTCTACTTTGAGACCGGGGATTTCAGCATGCTGCATGGCTATGAGGACGTTTGTGCACGCTTTGGCAGCGAAAGGATGCTAATGGGCACAAACTTTCCCACCAACAGCATGGCGGGCAGCCTTTGTGCGCTGGAAATGGCGCGTATCTCTGCCAATGACAAGGAGAACATTGGCCACCTGAACCTGGAGCGTCTGCTGTCGGAGGTGAAGCTATGATGCGCTTTCATCCGGACTATAAAATCATAGATATGCATACGCACATGGGGCTGGAGTACTGCCTCTATTATGAAGACCACGATGCGGATGGCATGGTGCGTTACATGGATGAGGTGGGGGTGGAATTTGTCGTCTGCGCGCCTGTGGAAGACCTGATGGATGGCGCAAGCAGCCGCGAACAGATTCGCGACGCCATGCAAAGATATCCTGATCGCATCAAGGGCTACTACAGCGTCAATCCGTTGCTTGGCGTTACGCCGACGGAAATTCAAAAGGCGTTTGCGACATATCCCGGCTATGTCGGCCTGAAATTCCTGCCGGATTATCACCGCACGAGCCTGATGGATGCTGCCTATCGTCCGGCGCTTGAATATGCAAACGCGCATGGGATGCTGGTGTTGTCACACACCTGGGGCGTCTCAATGAATGGGGAAAGCTGCAATTCGGCGGACAAGGTCGTCCGGGTGCTTGACCGCTATCCCAACCTGGTGTTTCTGATGGGGCATTCCTGTCAGGGGCAGGTTGACTTGGCGATTGATATCGCCAAGAGCTACCCCAACGCCTATCTGGATTTGTGCGACACCGGGCGCTTAAACGGAGTGATCGAAAAAATGGTGGGTGCGGTGGGCGCGCAAAAGGTCGTATTTGGAACCGATGTTCCGATGCAGGGTTTCTGCTTCCAGTTGGGGTGTGTGCTGGGTGCGCGCATTTCGCAGGCGGAAAAAAAGCTCATTTTGCGCGACAATGCGCTGCGGATTCTGAAGGAAACCGGCAGCGAAACGGTTAAGGCAACACCGCACAGGTAGCGGATGTGATGATGGGATGATTTTTCGTCCAGGCGGTCCTGCAAAAACCGCAGGACTAGCGGCGCTAATTCAAGTGTTTTTTCAGGACTGCCTGGGTGGAAAAGCAGCCCGTCAGCGCGTTCGCTACCTGTGCGGTGTTGCCTTAAATAATGGAGGAGGAATTTGAACCATGCTCAAGGCAAAAGTGCGGCCGAGAATCGGCCTGCTTCCCACCGGTCATAAAATTTATTGGGGGCAGTTTCCCAACCTGAAAAAAATGGGAACGGCCATGTATGAAAAGCTGTTGGAACGGCTGAACGAATTCGGCGACGTAATCAGTCCGGGTCTTGTAGACACCTATGAATCCGCCGTAGAAGCGGCACACATGCTTTCTACAAGCGATGTGGACATTTTGCTGATTTTCCCCTTCGGCTACACAACCGGCACCATGATCGTGCCCGCAGTACGCGCGCTGAACGTGCCGATCCGCATCCTCAACGCCCACGAGGATTCCTCCTATGATTATAAGCACGCCGATACAGAGCTGTACCTGCACCACGAGGGCGCTTGCTGTGTGCCGGAATATTCTGGGACATTGGTTTCCCTGGGCAGGAAGTTTGAAGTCATCACCGGTCACTTCGGTGAGGAGCGTTTCTGGGCGCAGATTCGCCGCGACTGCATGGGCATGGCGGCGGCGACCAAGTATTCCCGCTGCCGTTTCGGCGTGATCGGAAACACCTACACCAACATGACGGACATGCCCACCGATGAGCACCGCGTTCTACGCGCCACCGGACAATTGTTGTGCCGTCCGGAGGTGGAGGAGATTGAAGAGGCGTGGAAGCGCGTCACACAGAAGCAGGTCGAAGATATGTACCGTCAGTTCCGCGAGTATTACGATGTGGACGAGACGGTGACCGATGCACACATGTACGAATCGGCCAAGATTGCCGTAGCCTTTGACGAAATTATCCGAAAATATGACATTGACGCCTTTGGGTTCTATTGGTGGGGCGAAAAGTCGTATATGACCGAGCTGCGCGCACAGTCGGCGCTGGCAGTTTCCCGCCTTGCCGCGCTGGGCATTCCGGGCGTCACCGAGGGCGACATCAAGACCGCGATGGCGATGAAGATTCTGGACCTGCTCGGCGGCGGAGGAATGTTCCTGGAGTTCTTCTCGTCCGACTTTGATGAGAACTTCATCATGGTCGGCCACGACGGCCCCAGCAATGTCAATGTCGCCAAGGATAAGCCGGTTCTGCAAAACCTGACAGTGCATCACGGCAAGACCGGCGAGGGATTGGGAATCGACTTCAACATGGCGCAAGGACCCTGCACGCTTTTGAACCTTACCCAGTTCGGGACGGACAAGACCTACAAGCTGATTTATTCCATTGCGGAGGTTGTCGCTGGCGATATCCTCAACATCGGCAATCCCAACTGCCGGGTGCGCGTGTCCAAGCCGATTCCCCAGTTCTTCAACGAATGGTGTCAACAAGGGCCGGGGCATCATACGGCGTTGGGTGTGGGCGATTTCTCTGAAGAAATCGAGGCGTTTGCCGAGAAAATGGGCTTTGACTGCGTGAGGATCTAATCGCTTGATGTCCGGGGAAAAGCGTACAGTTTTCCCCGGACTTTCTTGCGTATGAACAATTTGGGTTAAGGCGTGGATTGTGCAAGAATACGTATTGCAAATATGGTATAATGTGCAAAGAAATTGCTTGCTGCGTAGATTCAAGCCGGTAAACCGTACCAATCGAACGCAAGCAATCGGAATACCGGAGGAAATTACATGGCCACAATCGACGATGTAGCAAAGCGCGCAGGGGTCTCCAGAATGACGGTTTCGCGGGCAATCAACAACAGCGGATACATCAAGAAGACAACGAAAGAACGTATCCAGCAAGCGATTGATGAGCTGAAATATCGTCCAAACCTCGTCGCAAAAACGCTTGTTACCCGAAGAAACCGCACCATCGCCTATGTCATGGTCAATATTTCCGATCCCTTCCACAATATGGTCAGCCGTGGCTTGGAATCCGTAGCGTTCAAAAGCCAGTATACGACCATGATGTGTGACACCCATTTGCCCAGTCGTGAACTGGACTACATCAACATGTTTATGGATCATCGTTTGGGCGGCGTGATTTTCCACCACTTGGCAATCAACCAGCAGCAAGTGGATGAACTGGTTGAGGGCGGCGTTCAATGTGTCATGATGGACAATGAAGAACAATTGGAAGGCATCAGCGCGGTGAATACGGACAACCATCTGGGCGGCGCAATGGCGGTAGAATACCTTGCTTCCAAGGGACATACGCGCATCGCATGCATACATGGAGCGCTTGAAAGGCCCAAGGGAGAGGACATCCCCTACGAGGACACCTTTCAGTTCAATTTTTGGAGGCAGCGGACAGCGGGTTTTACGGACAAGATGAAGGAACTCGGATTGGAGCCCGCGGGCTATTTTGAAAGCAATGGACGGATAGAATATGCCACGCAGCTGGCGGAACCGATCATGGATGAAATCCTCGGCATGGACAACCGCCCCCAAGCGTTGTATTGCGAGAATGACATGATTGCCATAACGGTGCTCAATGCGTTGCAGAGCCGAGGGATTTCCGTACCCGGCGACATGGCTGTGATCGGTCATGACGGGTTGGACATCTGCAGCATGCGCCATCCGTATATCACAACCATCGCACAACCTCGCTATGAAATGGGCACAACAGCGGCGCGGCTGCTGATAGACCAAATCGAAAACAAAACGCCGTCGCGTACCGTCGTGCTTGCGCCGTCGCTATTGATCGGAGAAACGACTTGAACGCGCCATTCGCTGTATGTTGAAGCGCCCATCTCTTGCGCTTTGTTGCGCTTGATTTGGACGCTTTGTTGACGGTCTGACGAGGCGGGGGACAGGCCCCGCCTCCTGCCGTTTGTGACTGGGTTTTATTCGCTCTGTGACAGCTCAATGAGCTTCTCGTCGATCAGCCGCGCGGCGCTTGATACGAAGCGGATGCAGGGGCGGGTTTTGTAGTATTCGTCCGTGCGATCCGAGGGAATGGGGCCGGGGCGGTCCTTGAGCCCTTTGAGCAGGTCCGAGCAGCGAAGCGCGCCTTGCGCCTCCTCAAATTGCGCGGCGAGTCCCTGGAGCATATGGTAGTGCGCTTTCTTGGCGGCGCTGTCGGTCGGGTCGTCCGGGCCGACCAGCGCGCCCAGGACCAAGAACATGCTCGATACCGCGCCGCACGCTTCGCGCAGGCCACCCATGCCGCCGCCCATGGAACTGGACATGCGAAGGAGCGCCTTTTCGTCAAGGCCGAGTTCCTCCTGGTATGCCAACAGCACCGCCTGCGCGCAGTTGTAGCCCGACATGAACAGGTCTTCCGCTTTTCCTACATGGCTCTTGATTGTGTTTCACCTCACCCGATCAGCCTTGTGAATACCTCGATTGCGCGGTCGATGTCGTCCTTTGTGATGTCGTGATTGGTCACGAAGCGAAACAGCCCCTTGTCGTGGCCGTTTATTTTGATGCCTTCCTTGAGCAAACTCGATTGAAGCGCGTCAAGCGCTGACCGGTCGCGGTGGACCCGGAAAAATACCATGTTGATTTGAACCGAATCCATATCAACCGTTACGCCTTCGATGGCCGCAAGTTTTTCGGCCATGTAACGCGCGTTTTCGTGATCGACGTGAAGCCTTTTGGGCATCTCGGTCAGCGCGATGCCGGCCGCCGCCGCGAGAAAACCCACTTGCCGCATGCCGCCGCCGAGCATCTTGCGGTACTTGCGCGCGCGTTCGATTGCGTTTGCGGGACCCGCCAGCACCGCGCCCACCGGCGCGCACAGACCCTTTGACAGGCAGCAGGACACGGTGTCGCAGTAGCGCGTGATTTCTTTGACGTCAACGCCCAGGTGCGTCGCCGCGTTGAACACGCGCGCACCGTCAAGATGCACGGCCAAGCCGTGTTTTTGCGCCACGGCATATACGCTCTTCATGACCTCTACCGGCACCACGCGGCCGTTCGCCAGCGCGTTTTCAAGGCAGATCAGCTTGGTCTCCGGCAGGTGAATATCGCCTTTTTCGCGGATCGCGGCCTCTACCATGGCAGCATCGGGTATGCCGTCTTCAAACGCCAGCTGGCGCTGGTTCGCGCCCGACAGCACCGCCACCGCGCCCACTTCGTGCTCAAAGATGTGGCACGCTTCGCCCAGGATGATTTCGTCGCCGCGGGAAACTTGGGTCATGACGCCCAATTGGTTGCCCATGGTACCGGAGGAGACGAAGAGAGCCGCCTCTTTGCCGAGGATTTGCGCGGCTTCCTTTTCAAACGCCTCCATTGTCGGATCGTCGCGGTAGACGTCGTCGCCGACCTGGGCGTGAAACATCGCTTCGCGCATGGCGGGCGTGGGCTGGGTCACGGTATCGCTTCTTAAATCTATGAAACGCATGTTGTTCTCCTTCGGGTCGTTCTACCTACAGATTATAGGAGGCGCGCGGGCCAATGTCAACCGCTTCTTTGCGCATATTTAAGGCGGCTTCCCCCCCAGGCAGGTCGACAAACGCGCCGACTTGTGATACTATACCCTTGACTCAAACTACAAACGGAGGTCAACACGGCCTATGGTATTTTCAGAATCGATTTTCCTGTTCTTTTTTTTGCCCGTTGTGTTGCTGGTGTATTTTTTGCTGCTAAAAAAAAGGACGCCGCGAAACCTGTTCCTGATGGTCATGAGCCTGTTGTTTTACGCGTGGGGCGAGCCGGTATTTGTGCTGGTCATGCTGTTTTCCATCTTTGTAAACTGGCTGGCGGGCCTTGCCGTCGGGCGCGAGGGCATTGATCCAAGGAAGAAAAAGCGCTTCCTGATCCTCGCGATCGTGTTCGACCTGGGGATGCTGGGCGTGTACAAATACCTTGTGTTTATCATGACAAACCTCAACTGGGCATTCTCTCTGGGCTTGCCTGTGCCTGAAATATTGCTGCCCATCGGCATATCGTTCTTCACGTTCCAGGCCATGAGCTATGTGATTGACGTATATCGCGGCGATGGCAAAATGCAAAAGAGCTTTTTCAACGTGTGCCTGTACATTGCGTTTTTTCCGCAGCTCATCGCGGGTCCCATCGTCCGATATCAGACGATTGCGGACGAGATTGAACAGCGGCATGAAAACCTGGACGAATTTACCGCCGGATGCCGAAGGTTCCTCGTGGGTCTTTGTAAGAAGGTGCTCCTGGCCAATACCCTGGCGCTCTTGGCTGACGACGCGTTTGCGTTGCCGGTTGGCGAACTGAGCGTGGCCGCCTCGTGGATGGGTGCGATTGCCTACCTTTGGCAGGTTTACTTCGATTTTTCCGGCTATTCCGATATGGCAATCGGCATGGGGCAAATGTTCGGCTTCCACTTCCTTGAAAACTTTACCTTCCCCATGATCGCAAAATCGGTCACCGAGTTCTGGAAGCGCTGGCATATATCGCTGGGATCATGGTTCCGCGACTACCTGTTTATCCCGCTCGGCGGCAGTCGGGTCAAGATTGGCCGTGCGGTGTTCAATATGTTTGTGGTATGGGCGCTGACCGGCCTGTGGCACGGCGCGGCGTGGACGTACCTTTTGTGGGGCGTTGGCTTCTTTGTGCTGCTGGCGCTTGAGAAGTTTACGGGTTACGGCAAGTGGATGGAAAAACACTGGATTGGGCATCTCTACGCCATGGTCATGCTGACGACGGTCACGGTGCTCATCCGATCGGTGGATATCGCGCAAGCCAGCCGGTTTATCGCCACCATGTACGGTGCCGCGGGCGGCGGGTTCTGGGACGCTACGGCGACGCTTTACGCGCGCGAATACGGGTGGTTCCTCATCGCGGGACTCGTGGTGTCGCTGCCGGTGGGTCCGTTCATTCAAAGGACGCTGCGCGTTCCTGAAAACGCCATGCAGGTGCTTCGCGGCGCGGGGCTGCTCGCTGCGTTTGGGCTGTCGCTGACCTTCATCATCATGGGCGGCTACAACCCCTTCATCTACTTTAACTTCTAAATCAGAGGTGCACTATGACCAAGATCATCAACCGGGTATTGGCGGTAGCCCTGATCGCCGCGATATTCATCATTGGCGGCGTGACGCTTGCCACAAATTTCAAGAGCTTTGCCTATGCGTTTTTGGTCAATTATACACAGTATGCGGACAAGGGCGCGAAGGGGCTGGACACGCTCAAGCCCAGGATTACGGCGCTCAATACGGTCGTCAACGCAAAGCTCGTGGGCAAGGCGGATTTTGAGAAGCTCAACGCGCGGTTTCAGCTCGCGCTCGGCAAGCAAATGCTATCCTTTGGCGGCACCACCATGGTGCGTCTCAAGGGCGGACAGCTCTATGATGTTGAGGCCGACGTTGACCATGAGGCGTTTGCGAAAGAGATCGACAAGATGGTTGCGCTAAACGGCGTGCTCACAAAAAAGGGCGTGCCGCTGGTGTTCACCTATGCGCACAGCGAGCTGTACGAGGACGGCCTGCTGCCGACCGGAGTCAGGGATTTCAACAACAAAGTGGCCGACGAGATCATCGAAAGGCTTCGCGCGGGTGGGGTCACGACCATCGACAGCCGCGAACTGTACAATGAAAAAGGCTTTACAATGGCGGATGCCGCCATGAATACCGACCAGCATTGGGCGATTCCGATGGCGTTTGCGGCATACAAGGCCTCGCTTGACGCCCTGAACGCGACCGGCAAGATTGCGCTGGACGACCGCGCGGCCGACCTGAACAATTTCGACACCGTGGTATACGAGAAGGCGCACATGGGCGACGTAGGCGCGCGCGTGGGCGCGTCTTCCGTCGTGCCGGACGATTTTCCGGTCATCACGCCCAAGTTTGAAACGGCCATTTCATCGCGCGTCAAGCAGGCAAACAACAAATGGCAGGAACGCAGCGGCAGTTTCCAAGAGGCGGTACTCAACATGGACGTGCTTGAAAAAGGCGAGCTCCCGCATAGCGTTTACGACACGTACGGCTATCACACGGATCTGGCGTACTATACCAACGAAAACGCGCCCGAGGGGCGGCTTTTGATCGTCAAAGATTCATTCGGCACGCCGGTTGCCTCATTCATGTCGCTGGCGGTAAGCGAAGTGTGCACGATGGACCTTCGCAGGACGCGCAAGACGGTCGAACAGATGGTGGAGGAGTTCAAGCCTGACGCGGTCTTGGTGGTGCACTGTCAGGAAATGATGCGCGGCGAGAAGAATTACGCGTTTGTTGACTGACATACTGTTTAAGGGATTGGATTGGCATCACTCGTTGGAGGCGCGATGAAAGAGTTGATGAAGCGTTTGGCGGCGGCGGGTTTCGTCGAGGGTCAAATGCGCGAAAATGAAAAGATGGCACGGCATACGACCATGCGCGTCGGCGGTCCGGCGGACTTGTTGGTCGAGCCTGACGGCGAGGCGCAGTTGGCGTCGGCGTTTCAAATCGCGCGGGCGTTGGGCGTGCCGTACATGGTCCTCGGCGGCGGCTCCAACCTGATCGTGCGGGACAGGGGCGTGCGGGGGATGGTCGTCAAGCTTTCCGATCGCATGGGCGGCATGTCAATCGAGGGAAACCGCGTCACAGCGCAAGCGGGCGCGCGGCTTTCCGGCGTGGCTGGGGCGGCGCAAAAAGCGGGCCTTGGCGGATTCGAGTTCGCGGCGGGCATTCCCGGGACTGTCGGCGGCGCCGTACTGATGAACGCGGGCGCTTACGGCGGGGAGATCAAGGACGTGCTGGTCTCTGCCAAGGTGCTTGAGGACGGCGCGGTGCGCGTGTACGATAACACGGAGCTTGAGTTCGGGTATCGCGCGAGCCGCGTGATGAAAAGCGGCGGCGTGATCGTGGAGGCGGTATTTGAACTTATTCCTGACGCCCCGGAGGAGATTGCCCGGCGCATGGCGGATTTGGCGGCGCGCAGGCGCGACAAGCAACCGCTCAATTTTCCCTCATCCGGATCGACATTCAAGCGCCCCGAAGGCCATTTTGCGGGCGCGCTGATTGAGAACGCGGGATTCAAGGGCTTTGCACTCGGCGGAGCGAAGGTATCCGAGAAGCATGCGGGATTTGTCGTCAACCATCAGGACGCGACAGCGGCCGATGTGACGGCGCTGATCGAGCAGGTGCGCGCGGCGGTTTACGCGCATTCGGGTGTCACGCTTGAACTAGAAGTGCGCATCGTGGGGGAGGAATAGCATGTCCTTTTCCGCGGATATCCGGCAGGAACTTTCACGCGTATCGGCAGATAAAAAGTGCTGCGCGATTGCGGAAATAAACGGGGCCGTGTTGGGCTCGGGCGGGCTGACCTTTAAAGGGTTCGGGCGTTACGCGCTGACGGTGGGCGTGGGCGGCAGCGATGCGGCGCAGCGCTATCTTAAGCTGTTCAAGCGCTTTTTGCACGCGGATTGCCAGATGGCGGCGCTCAAGAGCGCGCGGTTGGGCGGGCAGACGCGCTATGCGGTCAGTCCGCCTGCTGCCGAGCTTCCCCGCGTGCTGAATGAACTCAGGCTCCTTGATGAGGGCCAGCCTTTTGGCATGCGCAGTGTGCCCGCAAGCGAGGTTGTTTTGAGGGACTGCTGCAAGCGTTCTTTTTTGAGGGGGCTGTTTCTTGCGGGCGGATCGACCGGAGACCCCCAAAAGGCCTATCATTTTGAGATTGCCGTGGGCGACGAGGCGCTTTGCGCGTTTGCCGAGGAAATGCTGGGCGCATTGGACCTTCCCGCGCGGCGCGTTCAGCGCAAGACACAATACGTGGTTTACATGAAGGACGGCGGCCATATGGCTGAGGCGCTGACGTTGATTGGCGCGCACAAGGCGCTGCTCGCGCTTGAAAACGTGCGCATCGTAAAAGAAATCCGAAACGAAGCCAACCGCCAGGCCAACTGCGATACCGCCAACGTCGATAAGGCGCTGGCGGCGGCCGAACAGCAGATCAGCGTCATTGAGGTGATTGAGAAGAAGATGAGCGTGGAAGCGCTTCCGGGGCCGCTGCGCGAGGTGGCCGAGATGCGCCTTAAGTACCCCGACGCGTCGCTTGCGGAGATCGGCGGCATGCTGACGCCCGCGATTGGGAAGTCCGGCGTCAAGGCGCGGATGCGAAAACTGGAAGCGCTGGCGGAAGAGTTGGTCAACGGGTGATAAGACAGGCGGATGGCTGCGCGACGTACAGCGCACCATCCGCCTGTATTTATTTATTTGTGATACAGTTTCTGCGTCTGATACTTGGGCTCACAGGTCAGGTTGACGCCGAGGTTCCTGAGCACGCGCTCATCGACCGATGACAAGATGACCGAAGCATGCGCCTCGCAGCCTTTGAGGCCGTCCATCGCGCGCATCGCGCGTTCAGCGGTCTCAGAGTTTACCGCGCAAATCGAAAGCGCGATCAGGATTTCATCGGTGTGAAGGCGGGGATTGTGATTGCCCAAGTGGTTGACCTTCAGATCCTGGATGGGTTCTATGACTGCGGGGGAAATCAAGTGCAGTCCGTCTTCTATGCCGGAGAGATATTTGAGGGCATCCAGCAGCGCCGCGGAGGTGGAACCCATGAGAAGCGAGGTCTTGCCGGTTAAGATGGTACCGTCCGGCAGTTCGATGGCGGTCGCGGGCTGGCCGCCTGTCGCTTTTTCCTTTTCAAGCGCCGCGCCCACAACCGGGCGGTTGTTTTCACCGAGGCCGGCTTGATGCATGATGAGCTTTAGCTTATCGACCACTTCATCCGAGCCTGTGCCCTGGCGGCGTGCGCACAGCGCCGCGTAGTAGCGGCGAATGATCTCCTGATTGGCGGCCATTGACACCGCTTCGTCGTCAAAGATGCAATACCCCGCCATGTTGACGCCCATGTCGGTGGGCGATTTGTAGGGGGATTCGCCCCAGATGCGCTCGAACATCGCGTTGACCACCGGGAAAATTTCAACGTCGCGGTTGTAATTGACGGTCTTGACGCCATAGGCCTCAAGGTGAAACGGATCGAGCATGTTCACGTCGCTTAGGTCGGCGGTCGCGGCCTCATAGGCGATGTTGACCGGGTGCTTGAGCGGCAGGTTCCAGATGGGGAAGGTTTCAAACTTGGCGTAACCCGCCTTGACGCCCCGCTGGTGCTCGTGGTAGAGCTGGCTCAGGCAGGTGGCCATCTTGCCGCTGCCGGGACCCGGCGCGGTCACCACGACGAGCGAGCGTTCGGTTTCGATGTAGTCGTTCTTGCCGTAGCCCTCCTCTGACACAATGCGCTCGATGTCGGAAGGGTACCCCACGATGGTGTAATGCCGGTATACTTTGACGCCAAGCGTCTCAAGGCGGCTCTTGAACTGGTCCGCCGATGGCTGGCCCGCGTAGCGCGTCATGACCACGCTGCCCACGTACAGCCCGTCGTCGCGGAAGGCGTCGATCAGGCGCAGGACGTCGAGGTCATAGGTGATGCCGAGGTCCCCGCGCACCTTGTTTTTTTCGATGTCGGCGGCGTTGATGACAATCACGATCTCGGCCTGATCGGTAAGTTGCTTGAGCATGTTGACCTTGCTGTCGGGCTCAAAGCCGGGGAGCACGCGCGAGGCGTGATAGTCGTCAAAGAGTTTTCCGCCAAATTCCAGATAGAGCTTGCCGCCAAACTGACCGATGCGTTCGCGGATGTGCGCGGATTGCATTTCGATGTACTTTTGATTGTCAAATCCGATTTTATTCATGGTTCGCTCCTTGGTTGCCTTCGTCCGTAAGCGCGTCCAGTTGTTTTTTGAGTTCTGAAAAATCAGGTTCTTCCGACGGATCAGGCGCGCCCGCACCGTTGCGGTCCATCTCTTTTGCGGCCTCCACATCATCGGCGGTAATTTCCATCAGTTGTTCGCGGTCAACCGATTCCATGGCGGCTAAGCGGTTGGCCTGATTGATGAGCACCTTTTCAAACAGGTTGCGCACACCGCGCGCGTTGCCAAAGGAAACAGAGGACGTGTTGGCTGATTCAATGTAGGCGCGAACGGCTGTCTTGGCGTCATCGGATAGCGAATAAAAACCTTTCTTGCACTGAAGTTCAAAAATGCCCATCATCTCATCGACCGTGTAATCGTCAAAATGGATGAAGCGGTTAAAGCGCGATTCCAGGCCGGGATTTGAATGAATGAACCCTTCCATGAGGTCGTCGTAGCCGGCCACGATCACCACCAGTTCGTCGCGGTGGTCTTCCATGGCCTTGAGCAGGGTATCGACCGCTTCCTGGCCGAAGTCATTTTCCCCGCGGCGCTGCGTGAGCGCGTAGGCTTCGTCGATGAACAGCACGCCACAGATGGCCTTGTCGATCACTTCGCCGGTCTTGATCGCGGTTTGGCCCACGTAGCCCGCCACCAGCCCCGAACGGTCCACCTCAACCAGCTGCCCTTTTTTCAGGAAGCCCAGGCTCAGGTAGATGCGCGCCATCAACCGCGCGATCATGGTCTTGCCGGTACCGGGATTGCCGGAGAACACCATGTGCAGGGACATGTCAACCGTCGGCAGGTCATGGCTTTTTCGCATTTTGTACACGGTCATCAAATTGATGAGGTCGCTGACTTCCCTCTTGACGCGGCCCAGGCCGATGTAGCTGTCAAGCTCTTTCTTTAGGTCCTCGATCTTTTCCGGCGCTTCGGGCTTATCCTCGACCGCGTTGTCAGCGGCCTTGGCGGTTTGCGGCGCGGCGGCGCCCGCGTCCACATCGCCTGCTTGGGTCGGTGGCGGCGCGGACGGCGCGCCCCAGAAATCGTCGCCGACCCGCTTCAGGTTGTGCTCGGTCATCTGGCGAATCACGTCGAGCTGTTGAAAGATGATGGCATCCTTTGCGTCCAAAACAATCCCTCCCCACAATAATCCATTATCCCATTCATGGGCGGCACTGTCAAGCAAAAAGCTGTCGAACAAACAAAGAAAAGCCCCGGCATGCGCAATCACGCGCGCGGCCGGGGCCTATGGTACGATACCCTAAATATGATAGTAGGAGCGGTACCAATCGGTAAAGCGTTTAAGGCCTTCCTCAATTGAGGTGGAGGGGGTGAAACCAAAGTCGCGCCTGAGCGGTTCGATGTCGGCCGATGTCTCGTACACATCGCCTGATTGCATGGGAAAGAGCTCTACTTGGGCCTTGACGCCCAGGCAGTCTTCCAGCACTTCAATGAAACGCGTGAGCTTTTCCGGGCGGTTGTTGCCAATGTTGTACAGCTTGTAGCGCGCGCCCGTTTCGTCGGGAACCGGCGCTCGGCCGACCATACGGGACAGGGCTTCCACGATGTCGTCTACGTAGGTAAAATCGCGGTAGAGGTCGCCGCCGTTGAACACGGGAATGGGTTGGCCCGCGAGAATTTTGCGCGTAAAGCTGAAGTACGCCATGTCGGGACGCCCAAAGGGACCGTAGACCGTGAAGAAGCGAAGGCCCGTCATGGGGATATTGAACAGGTGGGCGTATGTATACCCCATCATCTCGTCCATGCGCTTGGTCGCGGCATAGAGGCTGACGGGCTTGTCACAGCGCTCCTCAACTGAGAAAGGGGCGTGGGCGCTGTTGCCGTAAACCGATGAGCTTGACGCAAAGAGAAGGTGCGAAACCGCATGGCGGCGGCAGGCTTCAAGGACGCTCAGGAAGCCGGAAACATTTGAATCGATATAAGCGGCGGGGTTTTCGAGAGAATAGCGCACGCCTGCCTGCGCGGCCAGATGGACGACGATGTCCGGTTCGTGCTCGCAAAACAGGCGCGCGAGTTTGTTCTCCTCGGTCAGTTTCGCACGCACAAAGGCAAATTTCTCCCGAACGCACAGTTGCGCCAAGCGGTCAACCTTGAGCGGCACTTCATAATAATCGTTCAAATCATCAAAGCCGATCACCTTGTGTCCCATGTCCAGCAGCTTTTGTGAGAGGTGATAGCCGATAAAACCGGCCGCTCCGGTTACCAATATGTTGCTCATGAATATTTCCCCTTTGAAACGCGCCATATATGATGATATTTTAACATGGTTCAGTTAAAATGTCCATACCGGGCGCGCGGAAGAAAATGAATTGCCAAAAACACAATTATAACTTATAATATTGATATTCATTGGCGGGAGGTATGGCGCTACTATGAAAAAAGAACCTCGGCAAAAGCCGTACAAAATCATGTCGATCGATCCGTTCTTGGCGCCTTACAAGCAAGACATCGACCTGCGCACGCAACGCTACGCGCAGATTCGAAAGACGCTCCTGGGCGGAAAAATGGACTTGGTCTCGATGGCCAATGGGCACCTGTACTATGGATTCCACCGAACCGAGAGCGGATGGGTCTATCGGGAGTGGGCGCCCGGCGCCGACCAATTGTTCCTGACAGGGGATTTCAACGGCTGGAACCGGCACAGCCACCCCATGGACAAGGGCGAGGGCGGCGTATGGACGATTGAGCTTGAGGGCGAAGACGCGCTGAGGCATGGGCAGCGGGTCAAGGTGCACGTGGTGAAAAGCGGCGTGAGCGCCGACCGCATCCCTGCCTATATTCATCGCGCCGTGCAAAATGAACACCATGATTTTTCCGGCCAGATATGGGCGCCGTCCAAGCCTTTCAAATGGACCGACGGCGGCTATGCCAAGCGGAAAATCAGCCCGCTGTATATTTATGAGACACACATCGGCATGGCGCAGGAAGATGGGCGCGTGGGAACCTATCAGGAATTCACCGAGCATATCCTCCCGCGCATCAAGCAGGAGGGCTACAACACCATCCAACTCATGGCCATCCAGGAACACCCGTACTATGCATCGTTTGGCTATCAGGTGACCAATTTCTTTGCCGCGTCAAGCTGGTACGGCGAACCGGAGGACCTGAAGAAGCTGATCAATACCGCACATGAGCTGGACATGATGGTGCTGCTCGACCTTGTGCATTCTCACGCTTCGATCAACGCCAATGAGGGCCTCAATCAGTTCGACCTGACGGAAGATCAGTACTTCCGCCCGGGCGAGCGGGGCAACCACCCGGCATGGGGTTCCAAGCTCTTCAATTACGGCAAGCACGAGGTGATCCACTTCCTGCTGTCAAACGTTAAATACTGGCAGGACGAGTACCATTTTGACGGTTTCCGCTTCGACGGCATTACCTCAATGATCTATCATGACCACGGACTGGGCGCGGCGTTTGACAGCTACGACAAGTATTTTTCCATGAATACCGATGTCGAAGCCATTACCTACCTCCAGCTCGCGAACGAATTGATCCATGAGAACAACGCCTTCGCCGTGACCATTGCCGAGGACATGAGCGGGATGCCCGGCATGTGCGTGCCGCTGCGCGCGGGCGGAATCGGGTTTGATTACCGTTTGGCCATGGGCGTGCCCGATTACTGGGTCAAGACGCTCAAGATCCCGGACGAGGGATGGGACATGCACAGGATGTGGTATGAGCTGACCACGCGCCGCCCACATGAGATGAGCGTTGGATATGCCGAGTCGCATGATCAAGCGCTGGTGGGTGATAAAACGCTGATCTTCCAGTTGGCCGATGCCCAGATGTACACCGGCATGAAAAAGGATGACCATTCACTGGTGATCGACCGGGCGATTGCGCTGCACAAGATGATCCGATTTGCGACGCTCGCCCTCGCGTCGGAGGCGTACCTGAACTTCATGGGCAACGAGTTCGGGCATCCCGAGTGGATCGATTTTCCGCGTGAAGGCAACGGATGGTCGTACAAGTACGCCAGACGGCAGTGGTCGTTGGCCGACAACCCCGATCTCAAGTACGATTGGCTTTTGTCCTTTGATCAGGCGATGCTCAAGTTCGCGCGCAAGTACCGCGTGATGGTCAAGCGCGACCTGATGAATTTGTGGATCGATCAACCGGGGAAGCTCTTGGCGTTTTCAAAGGGCGGACTTCTGTACCTGTTCAACTTCCATCCCACGGATTCGCAGGAGAAATTCTTCCTGCCCGCGCATACGGTGGGCGAGGGCGAATACCGCGTGGTGTTCGACAGCGATGATGCCCAGTATGGCGGTCAAGGGCGTATATCGCACGATGCCCTCTACCTGGCTGAACCCCATCAGGGGCGCGGCGTGGGATTTTATGTCTACGCGCCCTGCCGGACAGTCATGGTACTCAAGAAGATGGGCGAGAAGGAAGAAGCATAAACCATACAAAAGCGCGCCGCGGCCCTTTGCAATCGCGGCGCGTTTCATTTGAACGACACAAGCCTGGGAGGTTATAGGATGAACGCAATAGAAATCAGCAATTTGACCAAGTTTTATGGGAAGCACAAGGGCGTCGAGGCGGTCAATTTGACCGTCGGGCAAGGCGAGGTATTTGGATTTATCGGACCAAACGGCGCCGGAAAGTCCACGACCATTCGCTCAATGCTCGCGCTCATCTATCCGACCAGCGGCCGCATTTCCATCTTTGGGCGCGATGCGATCAAGTGCGCGAGCGAGCTTGCCCAGCGCATCGGATACTTGCCCGGGGAGGTGTTTTATTACGATGGCATGAGGGTCGGCGAACTGCTGAACTACGCGGCTTCTTTCTACCGAAAGGATTGCCGCGCGCGCGGCAGGTATTTGTGCGAGGCACTGGAACTTGATCCTTCCCGCAAAATCGAGGACCTATCCTACGGAAACCGCAAAAAGGTGGGCATCGTGCAGGGGCTCATGCACGAACCGGAGCTGATTTTGCTGGACGAGCCGACGGGCGGGCTTGATCCGCTCATGCAAAACCGGTTCTTCGACCTCATTCGCGCGGAAAACCAAAAGGGCGCGACCGTGTTCTTCTCTTCGCATATCTTGTCGGAGGTTCAAAAGATGTGTTCGCGCGTGGCGCTCATCAAGGACGGCACCGTGCGCTTGGTCGGGACCATGGGTGAATTTTCGCACAGCTACAAAAAAGTGTCCATCGAGTCAGATCAGATGATTGACCAGGCGACGATTGCGCTTGCGGGCGCAACCGCGTTCAACGCGGAAAACGGGCGCGTGTCGTTTGTGTACAAGGGGCAGCTTGACCAACTGACCAAGCGCCTTGCCGGATTGCCGCTCAAGGATCTGGCAATTGCGGAGCCTGATCTTGAAGAGATATTCCTGAATTACTACGAGCGCGAGGGGGAGGGCGGGTCAAGTGAACGTATACCTTCATGAGGTGCGCCAAGGGCTTAAATCAGCCGCCGCTTGGGCTCTTTCGCTCGCCGCGGCGGGCGCGTTTTTACTTTCCATGTACCCGATATTTGAGCGGGAAATGGAAGCCCTGATGGATATCCTGCGCCATTACCCGCCGGCGGCGCTCAAGGCGCTGGGGCTGACCGAGAGCGGACTCAACACATTCAACGGTTATTACAGCTTCGTCGTGGTGTACCCGATCCTTTGCGCGACGATTGCGGCGCTGGGCATAGGCGCGGGCATCATCGGCAAGGAAGGCGCGCGGGGAACCGAGGATTTTCTTTTCACGCGGCCCATGAGCCGGATGAAAATCCTTGTTTCCAAGTACATCGCGGCTCTGACGCTGCTGCTCCTTGTCGCCATTGTTTATATCGGCACGGTTACATTTGTTGCGCGCTTTACGGTTCAAACGCTCGATATGAAGACATTTGGACTCATGAACACATCGTTTGCGCTGACCAGCGTCATGAGCCTGTCGGTCGGTTTCGCGATAGGCTGCTTCGCGCGCCGCGTCAAGTCGCCGGGAACGCTGGCGATCGCTCTGGGCGCGCTGTTCTTCTCGCTTTGGATGGTGGACAATTTGAGCGATGAGCGTATATTTGCCTTTCTTACGCCGATGGGGTACCTAAACCCGACCTACATTGTGATACATTCCGCCTTTGATCCGGGCATGCTGGCCGCGCTCGTCACGCTGACTGTGGCATTGGCGGCGCTTGGGTGCTGGCGATATCAAAGGCGTGACTTGAAGGCGGCATAGGAGGAATGCGCGATGATCAAAGTAGCTTTGCGGGAAATCCGGCGCGACGAGCGCTCGTTTCTATTTTGGACGCTGGGCGTGCTGTTCTTGATCGTGGCGACGGTCGCAAAGACGGGCGCGATGATGGAGGACGGCGCTGTGGGCCTGACCGGCATGATCATGATCATGCCCAAGGTGCTTCAGAACCTGTTTGGCTTGGGCGTAGTGGACCTGTCAAAACCCATTGGCCTGTTTGCCATGATCCTTCTCTACATCGCGATGATCGTGTGCTATCACGCAGCTTCCCTTGGCGCGGGCGCGTTTGCGCGTGAGGAACGGGACAGGACGTTTGAGTTCCTCTACGTGCGCCCGATTGGGCGGGGCGGTATCCTCCTGGGCAAGGTCCTGGCGGGGTTCGTTGAGCTCGTTGCGCTCAACTTGATCGCTTTTGCCGCATGCGGTTTTTCAATCTCCTTTATGGGCGGAGAAACCGGAAATCTCGATCAGATGTTCCTGGGGCTTTTGATCATGCAGGTTTTTTTCTATGCGGCAGGGTTGCTCGCGTCCCTTTCGGTGCGCACAATGAAGCTGGCGGTGAGCATATCTTCCGCTCTTGTGACCGCGCTGTTTTTGCTGGCCATGGCGGTCGATCTGGCGCCAGTCATAGGGTTCTTGGGTGTACTGACACCCTTCAAGGCTTTTGACGCCAAGCTGATTTATCAAAGCGGCATCAATGCACCTGCCTGCGCCGCCTGGATCGCACTTGCTGTCCTGCTGAACGCGCTGTCGTTTGCCTTGCACAGGAGGCGCGATTTGCATACCTGACAAAAATGGCGATGAGCCCGGACGGCTTTCTTTATACCGTCTATATGGTTTTTAAACGCGATGTATGATAGAATACCGGTGGGTGAAGCGGATGGGCGTGTTGAGCAAATTTATGGGCAGGCTGAGCTGGCGGGACGGCTGCATTTCGTTTTTGATCATGGCGGGCGCCATCGCATGTTGCTTTTTTTTGCGGATGCTCGCTGACGGCAATATTTACGTTTCCATGGTTTTCGTCCTGGCGGTTCTCTTGATCGCGCGAACGACCGATGGATATTTTTGGGGTATTCTCGCTTCGGTTGTGAGTGTTTTTGCCGTCAACTATGTGTTTACATACCCCTATTTCGCATTGAACTTTACAATATCGGGCTATCCGGTGACCTTCATCAGCATGCTGGTGGTTTCAATTTTGACCTCCGCCATGACCACCCAGATCAAGCAGCAGGAGCGGGTACGAAGAGCTGCCGAACGCGAGCGGATTCGCGGCGATTTGTTGCGCGCCATATCGCATGACCTGAGAACACCGCTGACCTCCATCTTGGGCGCATCGAGCGCGATGCTTGAAAACGACGAGCATATTGATGCGCAAAGGCGTCACGAGCTGCTTTCGGAGATATGCGAAGACGCCAATTGGCTGATCCGCATGGTTGAAAATCTCTTGTCCATTACACGCATCGATGATTCGGTCAAGCGCATTCGCAAGCAAGCCGAACCCGCCGAGGACGTGGTGGGCGAAGCGCTTCAGAAATTCAAGAAGCGCTACCCAAGGGCTGAAGTGGACGTATGCGTGCCGGATGAGCTCTTGATGGTGCCAATGGACCCGCTGCTCATCGAGCAGGTGCTGATCAATCTGCTGGAAAACGCGGTGCGACACGGCAAGACCACGCGGCGAATCTCACTTTCCGTTGTGAGGGACGAGGATCGGGCGCGGTTTGAAGTGGCGGACGACGGGATGGGAATCCAGCGGGAACTGATGGATACCCTGTTTGAAGGGTGCTTGGGCCGCACCGACCGCTCAAGCGACGGCGCGCGCGGGATGGGCATCGGCCTTTCGGTCTGCATGTCGATCATCAAGGCGCACGGCGGCCAAATGGACGCGGAAAATCTCAAAGAAGGCGGAGCAAAGTTCTGGTTTACACTGCCGCTGGAGGAGGACAAATATGAGCAATAAACAAATGATTCTGGTGGTTGAGGACGAGCACAACATTCTAAGCTTTATTAAGACCATCCTGAACGCCAACAATTACAAAGTGATCGAGGCCCGGGACGGCAAGCAGGCATTGCAAATGATTGCTTCGCACTGCCCGGATATGGTGATTCTTGACCTTGGGCTGCCCGATATGGACGGGCTTATGATCATCCGGCAAGTGCGTACCTGGTCAAGACTCCCTATTTTGGTCGTTTCGGCGCGCGACCGCGAGCGCGACAAGGTGGAGGCATTGGACTTGGGTGCGGACGACTATATCACCAAGCCATTTGGCACCAGCGAGCTGCTCGCGCGCATCCGCACCGCGCTTCGCCACACGCAGGGCGATATCACGGCCACCACGGACGCGTTTGAATGCGGCGGCCTGCGCATAGACTTTTTCAAGCGCCGCGTCTCGGTGGACGGGCTGGAAGCCCATCTGACGCAAAACGAGTACAAGATTGTGACACTGCTTGCCAAGTACGCCGGGCGCGTGCTCACGTATGACTTTATCATCCAGCAAGTGTGGGGCCCGCACGCGCAGCGCGACAACCAGATCCTGCGCGTAAACATGGCCAACATCAGGCGCAAACTTGAAAAAAACCCGGCCACGCCCACCTACATCATCACCGAAATCGGCGTGGGATATCGAATGGCGGAAGGCGATGCCGAAAGCGAGCGCGGCGAATGAGCAAGGGACTTATCAGAAAAGAGTGGATGAGAAAAGACCGAACGGTTTTGAAAGAGCGCACGCGTGAATCGCTTTCATCGGTGCTGCCGGTCACGGCGATCATGCTGGTTTTGTATCTGACGGTCGCGCCGGTGACGGGCAGCGTGCTTTTGATGTTTTTATTGGGTTCGGTGTTGCTGGTCGTGGGGATGGGGCTGTTTACGCTGGGCGCCGAAATGAGCATGACGCCCATGGGCGAATACGTTGGCGCGCACACCACGCGCATGGGAAAGCTTGCCCCGGCGCTGCTCACATGCCTGTTTGTCGGCATCATCATCACGGTTTCCGAACCCGACCTATCCGTACTCGCGAACCAAGTGCCCATGATTCCCAATCCTGCGCTGATCATCACCGTAGGCGTGGGCGTGGGCGTTTTTTTGTTGATCGCGTTCCTTCGCATGTTGTTTAGAATCCGCCTCAGGTACCTGCTGCTTGGGTTTTATGCGATCATATTTGCCCTTGGTTTCCTCGTGCCGCGCGAGTTTTTGCCGGTGGCGTTTGACTCGGGCGGCGTGACGACCGGGCCTATGACGGTGCCGTTCATTATGGCGCTCGGCGTAGGCATTGGCGCCATGCGGAGCGATACCAAGGCGGAAGAGGATAGTTTTGGCCTGGTCGCGCTGTGCTCGATCGGTCCGATCCTGGCGGTTTCGATTCTCGGCATCGTGTTTAGGGGCGGCGAGACCGCCTATTCGCCGGTTGAGATTCAGGCGATCGACAACTCACGCGAATTGATTGCGGTATTCTTGCGCGCGCTTCCATACCATTTCAAGGAAGTCGCGATTGCGATGGGGCCGATCATCGTGTATTTTGCTCTATTACAGGCGATTTCCCTGAAGTTGAGCCGTCGGACGGTCGCGCGGTTGGCTGTCGGGTTTGCGTATACGTTCCTGGGCCTTGCGCTGTTCTTGACCGGCGTCAACGTGGGGTTTTTACCCGCAGGATATCAGCTTGGCCGCGTTATGGGTGCGCTTGACTTTCATTGGCTGTTGGTTCCGGTGGGCATGCTGGTGGGTTATTTCATTGTGGCGGCGGAACCGGCGGTGTACGTGCTCAACAAACAGGTTGAGGAATTGACCAGCGGCGCGATTCCTCAAAAGGCGATGAAGCGCTCGCTGTCCATCGGCGTATGCGTATCGGTGGGGCTGGCGATGATTCGGGTGCTTACGGGGCTTCCCATCATGTGCCTGCTCATTCCGGGCTATGCGCTGGCACTGGCTTTGACTTTTTTTGTGCCGGACATGTTTACCGGCGTGGCGTTTGACTCGGGCGGCGTGGCGTCGGGCCCGATGACCGCGACCTTCCTGCTTCCATTTGCCATGGGGGCCTCGGAAGCGGTAGGCGGCAACATCGTCGAAGACGCGTTCGGCATTGTGGCGATGGTGGCGATGACGCCGCTCATCACCATACAGGCGCTTGGGGTATACTATCAATGGAAACTCAGGCGCGCGCCGACAGTTGCCCCGGATACGGCGCAGGCACAGCTCGATGCGGGAAGCGATATCGTGGACGTGTGAGGTATTTGAATGAACCATGTGCAGTTGGTGGTCGTGGTAACGGGCAGAGAATTGGAAGAGGAATTTGACCAATGCTTCCACAAGCAGGGGTTGCCCGTCGTGCTCTCAAGCCTGGGCCATGGAACGGTGCCGCCGGGGATCCTTGACCTCATGGGCCTTGCGAATTCGGAGAAAGCGGTGATGTTCGCCCTTGGCGAGCGGTCGGCCGCTCGGCGCGCCATGCGCGCGCTGACGGAGATGCATGGGCTGAACCTGCCCGGGCGCGGCATTGCATTTGCCTTGCCCGTTGCGAGCCTTGACCGGGCCTTGGCGGCCCAGACCGGCGCTTGCGCCGTCAAACAGGAGGAAGAAGAGATGGAAACGCCCTATGAGCTGATCCTATCGATCATTCAAAAGGGGAACAGCGAGCATGTCATGGATGCGGCGCGTTCGGCCGGGGCGACGGGCGGGACGATTCTTCACGCCAAAGGCACCGGCGTCACAGGCGCGCGGAAATTCTTCGGCATGTCGCTGGCCGATGAGCGGGAGATGGTGTTCATCGTGGTCCCGCAGGAGGACAAGGCGCAGGTGATGCGCGCGATCATTAGGGACGCGGGTGCAAACAGCCCCGCGCAGGCTTTGGTGCTTTCGCTGCCGATCACCGAAGCCGCAGGATTGCACGGCGTGGCGCAAGCCGAGGAAAAGAGGGCGGAATAGAGGCGCGCGTCTTGAAAAATGCGTCGATGTATGCTATAGTATCGCTACTATCATAAAACAGAGTAGGGGATCGCGCGTTAAGTGTTCGCCGGACGGGGAGTTGCCGGCGGAACGAAAAGCCTGATGGCTTGCGGTGCGGTTTTCGCATCCCGCTGTTGCATAATGGATAGGCAATCGTTGATCGGGCTGGTTGGCGATTCCCTACGAATACCACTATGGAACACGGTATCTATGATAGGATATTGGGTGAAGGAGTGGTATTTCTATGCTCAAAGGGATCGGTCTGCCTGTGAACCGGGATGGGGTTCGCGCGTTTTTTTCGCTTCAGAATGTGTTTACCACGAGGAACATCATCCTCATGGGATTGATGCTGGCGATCGGCGCGGTGCTCAGCCGGTTCAGCATCTACATCACCCCCACGTTCAAGGCGGTCAGTTTTGCCTACCTGCCCGGCACCGTTGTGGCCTGCCTTATGGGGCCGTGGGCGGCGCTTGCGTATGGGTTTATCAACGACTTTATCGCCTATATCGTCAATCCCCAAGGCCCATATTTTCCGTTTTACGCAATCAGCGAAATGACCGCGTATTTTATCTACGCATGCCTAATGTACAGGCAGCGCGTCACGTACTTGCGCGCCTTGATCGCGCGGGCGCTGATCCTCATTGTCGTGGTGTTCGGGCTCAATTACGTGTGGACGATGATGATGTACGGCACGGCGGCCAGCGCATACTTTACCGGAGTGCGTTTCATCAACAACCTCGGACAGATGCCCTTCCATGCGCTGCTCATTACGCTGGTCATCCGTCAGCTTGGGATGATCAAGGCGCTTCCGGCGGCGGGGAAGCGCGGGGAATAGGAGGGCAGGTTATGCGCCTGATTGAGCTGGACGCGGAATTGGTGGTGGAGGGAATTTGATGGATGAAGCGCGCTTGTTTGTGGGGCTTGAACTTGGAGATGCCGCGCGCGATGCGCTTTATGCGTTTTGCGATCAATTCGATCAGGCGCTTGAGGGCAATCTTTACGAGAAGGACCTGTACCACCTGACGCTGTGTTTTCTTGGGCGAACGGCGCTTTCACGCTTGGGCGAGCTTCATGCCGCGCTTGATTCGGTTGTGAAACCGCGCATGACGCTCTCGCTGGGCGAACTTGGAACCTTTAAGCGGGACACCATCCTATGGATCGGCGTTGAAGAACCTTGCGAAGCGTTATACCAATTGCAAACGCGCCTGAGCCAGGCACTGACCGCAGCGGGGTTTCCGGTTGAAGACGCGCCCTATGTGCCGCACATCACGCTGGGGCGCAAGATGCGGTTGCGTGCGCCGCTTCCGATGGCTCCGCGCGCTTTGTTTGAAGTGAACTGCGCTACGCTCTTTGAAAGCGTGCGCGTGGGCGCTCGGCTGATATACCGTCCGATTTACCGATCATATTAAGGCGATTGCTTTTGCGCCAATGATGATGTATTATGATAACACAGTTGACGCTACGTAAAGCGGCGGGAGACGTTTGACATGAGCGAAACAACTTATTTGAGGGAGGGCGTATCACATGGGTAGAAAGACCACATTCGCTTTGTGTTTTGGCAACCGAGGGTTTATGCCGGGCGAGCTGATCCTGGGTGCGCGAGCGGACATGGTGAAGGCGGTGACCGACGCGGGCTACGGCTACATCATCATGGATGAAGCGGCGACGCGCTATGGCGCGGTTGAGACGCGGGACGAAGGGCGGCTGTACCACGACTGGCTCAAGAGCCACGAGGGCGAGTACGACGGCGTCATTTTTTCGATGCCTATTTTCGTAGACGAGAACGGCGCGTTTGCCGCGCTGCGCGACGCGGGCACGCCGATCCTTATGCAGGCATATCCCGACGAAATCGGGAAGCTGGGCTTCAAGTACCGCCGCGACGCCTACTGCGGCAAGTTCTCGGTGACCGATGTGTTTACCCAATGCAAGATTCCCTTTACCGTCATGAAGCCGCACGTGGTTCATCCGCTGTCGGGCGCGTTCAAACGCAATCTCGTTGATTTCGCCGCCGTATGCCGCGTCGTGGGCGGCATGAAACGCTTTACGCTGGGCGCGATCGGCGCGCGCACGACCGCGTTCAAGACCGTGCGCTTTGACGAGACGACGCTTGAGAAGTACGGTATCACGGTCGAGTCGTTTGATCTGTCGGAACTGGTGTACAAGGTCTCCCTCAAGGCGGACGACGATAAAAAGGTCATCGAGAAGATCGAACGCCTTAAAGCGTACACCGATTTCAGCCTGGTGCCCGCTCAGAACGCGCTCGCGCTTGGCAAGGTGGGCGCGGTGATCGACGAGTACATTGAAGAATACCGCCTGGACGCGATCACGCTTCGGTGCTGGAACGAGATGGAAACCATCCTGCGCGTGTGCCCGTGCGTGTTGCTTTCCGAACTCAACGACCGGGGCATTGTGGCCAGTTGCGAGATCGACTTGTGCAGCGCCATCACCATGCGCGCGATGAACCTGGCGAGCGAAAAACCAACCGCCGTACTCGACTGGAACAACAACTACGGCGAGGACGAAGACAAGGTGATCTTGTTCCACTGCGGACCGGTGGCGCAAAGCCTGATGGCGGGCAAAGGTCAAGTGACAGAGCACAAGATGTTCGCCAAGGGCGATCCGGGTTCGGGCTGGGGGAGTAACGAGGGGCGCATCGCGGCGTTTCCGATGACATACTCCAACTGTCTGACGGTGGACGGTAAACTGCTCGTGTACGTCTCGGAAGGTGAAATGACTTCGGATGAGATCGAGGACGGGTTCTTCGGATGCGGCGGCGTGGCCGAAATAGAGAACCTGCAGGACAAGCTGATCAAGCTCGCGCGCGGCGGGTTCAAGCACCACACCGCAATCGGCGTTGGGCACATGAAAGACGTGCTGACCGAGGCTTTCACGACGTACCTCGGGTATGACCTGGTGGGCATCGACTGACGAAGGGTTTATTTTGGACGGCCGCTTGCGCAATGCGCGGCGGCTGTCTTTTTTCAATTGCGCGCAAATGCGTTCACGGGCATAGGATGGATGGGCGCAAGCTCAATTCTTCTAAAAAGAGTGTGATCTGATGAGCAACATCTGCTGCAATTGTGACTGCGGAGCGTGCGACGAGCTGCAGCGCCACGTGCACGCCATTATCGGCAATACCTTTATCGCGCAAGCCGAAGAGGACCCGCATAACCATTTCTTTGCCGTCGTATCGGGCGAAGCGGAAGCCATTCCCGGCGGTCATGTACACCGCGTCTCAACGCGGACCGATTTTTATGAGGAACATTTTCACTTGATTTGCGGCGTTTCAAGCCCTGCCATTGAAGTGGGCGACCGGCATGTACACTACGTGAAGGCCGAAACCACAACGGAAGATGGGCACCAACACGAATTCCGTTTCGTGTCGCTGCTCAACGACCCGATCGGCGACGAATAGAGCGCAATATCGGAAAACCAAACGCAGCGATAAAAAGCTGACCCAACCCCGGCGTTCGCCTGGGTTGGGTCCTTTGGTGTAAAAGGATGGGTACGGCCTACGGCAGGCCAGCGATATTGTCCATTGGGGAGCCCTTCATCGCTTACGCGGGGCGGTTTACACGCCTTTGCGCTCGTTCTTGAGCTTCTCGCCGACCGTCTGGTTGGTCGTGCGGACGTGGCCCTTGAGCGGCACGATCTTGGCGTCGATGGCGTCCAAGATCCACTCGGCCTGCGGGAAGAACGCGTCTTCCAGCTCGTGCGCGGGGGTGATCCAGTTCTTCGAGGCCACGACCACCGGCGGTGCGTCGAGGTCGTCGAAGGCCATCTCGGTCACCTGGCGCGCGACTTCGCTCGCGAATGAGCCGCGTTCGCACGCGTCGGTCACCAGAACCAGCCGCCCGGTCTTCTTGACCGATTCAAGCACCGTGTCGTAGTCGAACGGCACCAAGGTGCGCGCGTCGATGACTTCAGCTTCCACGCCGTACTTGTCTTTGAGCATCTTCGCCGCATCCATCGCGCGGTACAGCACCGCGCCAAAGGTCAGGATGGTCACGTCGCTGCCCGCGCGTTTGACATCCGCCTTGCCGAAGGGGATCTCGTAGTATTCCGCCGGGACGCCGCCCTCGTGGAACAACTCGCCGATGTCATAGATGCGCTGGCTTTCAAAGAACACCACCGGGTCGGTACCGGAAAGCGAGGTCGCCATCAGACCCTTGGCGTCGTAAGGCGTCGCGGGGAAGGCCACCTTGAGGCCCGGGATGTGCGCGGTCAGGCTGGTCCAATCCTGCGAGTGCTGTGCGCCGTACTTGGAGCCGACCGAGACGCGAAGCGTCAGCGGCATCTTGATGATGTCGGCGGACATAGCCTGCCACTTGCTCATCTGGTTGAATACTTCGTCGCCCGCGCAGCCGAGGAAGTCACAGTACATGAGCTCGACCAGCGCGCGGCCGCCCGCCATCGCGTAGCCGACGCCGCTGCCGACGATGGCCGATTCGCTGATGGGCGAGTTGAACAGGCGGTGGTACGGCAGCGCCTCGGTGAGTCCGCGGTACACCGCGAACGCGCCGCCCCAGTCGCGCACGTCTTCGCCGTAGCTGACCAGCGTCGGGTCCTTGTAGAAGCGGTCGATGATCGCTTCGAACAGGCCGTCGCGGTACTGATAGACCTTGTTCTTGGAAACCGGCTTGCCGTCGGCGGTCAGGCCGAAGCGCTCTTTTTTCGCAATTGCCTGGACGCGCGGGTTTTCCTCCATCGGCATGAGGACATCGCTCTTGGCATCCGAAAACGCCTCGACGCGGCCGTTGGTGAACATCATGTCGGCGATCTCGTCCGGGTTCTTGTCGAGGTTCATGCGCGGGGATACCGTATCATCTATCGAGAGCTTGAAGTTCTTGAAGATGGCGGCCTTGACCGAATTCACGATATCGTCGAGCTCGGACTCATTCGCGACTTTGGCGTCAAGCAGTTGCTTGCGGAACTCAATGATCGGGTCCTGGGCCTCCCAGGCGGCGATCTCTTCCTTGGTGCGGTAGCTTGAGGAGTCAGACGGGCTGTGGCCGGACAGACGGTAGGTCAGAACGTCGAGCAGCACCGGGCCTTCGCCCTTGAGGAGTAGTTCCTTCTTGCGCTTGTAGGCGTCGATTACGGCCAGCGGATTCCAACCGTCCACGCGCTCGGCGTGCATCTGGTTGGGGTTGAAGCCCGCGCCCAGGCGCGCAAGCACATCGTAGGCCATGGTTTCGCCGTTGGTTTGTCCGCCCATGCCGTACTGGTTGTTGAAGATGTTGAACAGGACCGGCAAGCCGCCCTTCATTTCGTCGTCCCAGAGCTTGGTGAGCTGGCCCATGCCCGCCATGTTGAGCGCCTCGAGCACAGGTCCACGGCCAAGCGAGCCGTCGCCGATGTTGGCCACGACGATGCCTTTCTTGCGGTTGACGCGCTTGTACAGCGCCGCGCCCATCGAGATGGTGCCGCTGCCGCCGACCAGGGCGTTGTTGGGGTAGATGCCAAAGGGCGTGAAGAAGGTATGCATGGAACCGCCGAGGCCGCGGTTGAAGCCGGTCTCGCGCGCGAAAATTTCCGCCATTGCGCCGTAGAGCAGGAAGTCGATCGCCAGCGCCTTGACGTTGTCGTGCTTTTCCTTCTCGACCACCTTCAGCGTCTCGCCGCCCAGGAAGTTCTTCATGATGTCCATGAGCGCGTCGTCAGACAGCTTCTCAATGGCGCTTAAGCCCTTGGCGAGGATATCGCAGTGCGCGCGGTGGGAGCCGAAGATCAGGTCATCGGTGTCGAGGTAGAACGCTTCGCCGACGGCGCTGGCTTCCTGGCCGATGCCAAGGTGCGCAGGGCCGGGGTGGTTGTAGGCCACGCCGCTGTACTCGCCGGTCGTCTTGATCAGGTGGATCATGGTTTCAAACTCGCGCAGGAAGAGCATGTCGCGGTAGATGTTGAGGAATTGCTTGGTGGTGAAATTGTTAACTTCATCCTTGACCGTCTTTTGATAGACGTTTACGGGGATGTCCTCAAAGTGGACGAGGGAGGGTTTGCGCATCTCATTGGGGTCGATAAACAGTTGCTTGGACATGGGGGTCACTCCTTACTGTATGTTCAGTCGTTAAATTCCCAGATGACTTCGCGGATGATCTCGCTGACGGTGGGATGGGGGAAGATGATTTCCTTGGCGTCGCTCACGCGCAGTTCAAGCTCAATCATCTCCGCCGCGCCCCAGATGATTTCGGAGGCATACGCACCGATCATGTGAACGCCGATGATGTTTCGGTGCTTTTGATCGATCAGCACCTTGCACAGCCCGTCTTCGCCCTCGTTTTCGGCGACAAAACGGCCCGCGTAGCGCATGGAGAGCTTCTTGACTTCGCAGTCAATGCCCGCTTCCTTCGCGCCTTCCTCGGTATAGCCCACGCCCGCGACTTCCGGCTTGGTGTAGATAACCGAAGGATTGGCCCCGTAGCGCATGACATCTTTCTTGCCGATCATCGTGTTGACGGCAACTTCGCTTTCGCGGTAGGCGGTGTGCGCCAGCATGTGGTGGCCGTTGACGTCGCCCGCCGCGTAGACGTTTTCAACATTGGTCAGGCAGTGATCGTCGGTCACGATGCCCATGCGGTTTGTTTCAACGCCGATCTTGTCAAGACCGAGCGCCTGGAAATCAGCCCTGCGGCCGATTGAGCACAGAACCTTGTCCGCAGGAATTTCAAGGGGTTTTCCGCTTAAGTCTTCGCAGAGCACCTTGCCGCCCGAAACGCCGGTGACCTTGGTCGAGAGCAGGAAATTTACGCCTTTTTTCTGGTATTCCTTGAGCAGGATATCGCGGATTTCACCGTCTGTCGGGCCGGCGATGTGGTCAAGCATCTCAACCACGGTTACATTCGCGCCGGCGGTATTGTAATAGGCCGCCATCTCAAGGCCGATGACGCCGCCGCCGATGATGACGAATTCCTTGGGCACTTCGGGCAATTCCAGCACTTCGCGGTTGGTGAGCACAAAACCGGTCTCGTAATGCTCGCGCAGGCCGGGGATGGGCGGCATGACCGGGACCGAACCCGCCGCGATCAGGAGGCGCTTGGCCTCATAGGTTTCCCCTGCCGCTTCCACCGCAAAGCCGCCGGGGACTTTTCCCTTGATGGTGGCCATTTCCTTGACCACGG
This sequence comes from Eubacteriales bacterium, assembly GCA_031551775.1. GTDB lineage: Bacteria > Bacillota > Clostridia > Christensenellales > Aristaeellaceae > Anaerozeibacter. The sequence continues at coordinate 37,627 of JAVBND010000006.1, forward strand.
TGACGCCCGCGCCTTTCATCTTGGCGCCCACACCCGCGACCAATGTGCGCACGACCTTGGCGCGGCGCTTGACGACTGCCGCGTGATCGAGGCTCGCGCCCTCGACCTTGACGCCGTACTGGGCGGCGTGCGCGGCATATTCGTAGATTTTTGCCGAGTGCAGGAGGGCCTTGCTTGGGATGCAGCCTTCATTGAGGCATACGCCGCCAAGCGCGCGCTTTTCAAAAAGGCATGTGGAAAGCCCGGCGTGCGCCGCACGCTCGGAAGCTAAGTAACCGGCGGGGCCGCCGCCGATGACGATCAGATCGAACATTCGTTGTCCTCCTTATTTGGCCAGCAGCAGCGTAAAGTTTTCAAGGTTGTCCTTGAGGTTCTTGAGGAAGCGCGACGCGGGCGCGCCGTCAAGCGCCCTGTGGTCGTATGTCAAAGACAGGTTCATTGCCGGATAGCAGACGATCTGTCCGTTGACTTCCCTGACGCGCGTCTCGATGGCGCACACGCCCAGGATGCCGGTTTGCGGCGGATTGATGACCGGCGTGAAGGATTCAACGCCCAGCGCGCCGAGGTTGGAAACGGTGAAAGAACCGCCGCGAATACAATCGGGGTTGATGGAACCGGCCTGGCATTCCTTCGCAAGGCGCTTGGCTTCGGTTGAGAGCTCAAGCAGGCTGAGCTGCTCCGCGCCAAAGATCGTGGGCACCATGAGTCCGCGCTCGGTATCGACAGCAACGCCCAGGTTCACGTGCCGGAAGAACTTCATGGTCTTGCCGTCGTCGATCAGGTTGGCGTTGAGGGCGCGGTGCTCCGGCATGGCAAGCGTCCTGGCCACGGCATAGAGGACGATGTCGTTTAGCGTGATCTTGCTCATGCCAAGCGCTTCACCCCTGTCCTTGAAGGTCTTGCGCAGCGCTTGGATCTGGCTGGCGTCAAAGTGCATGTTGTGGGTCAACTGCGCCATGGAGGAGAGCGAGAGCGCCATGGACTTGGCGATCACCTTGCGCATGTTGCTCATGGGCTCGGTGTAGGTGTCTTCCTGCGCGGCGACCGAGGCAACCGGCGTGGCGGCGGGAGCCGCGGCTTCCGCGGGGCGGGCAAGATCGTTCAGCGTTACGCGTCCGCCAAGACCCGTACCCGTGAGGCCGCCTGCGTATCCGCTGCGCGCGGCGGGGGTGACGACCTGGCCCTTGTCGAGAAGCGCTTGCACGTCGCGCGCGATCACGCGGCCATCGGGGCCGGAAGGGGAGACTTTGGAAAGATCGGCTCCGGTGCGCTCAGCAAGCGCCTTGGCGCGCGGAGAAATCTTCATATCGCCTAAGATGACGACCGGCGCGGCGGCGATTTCCTCAGCCACAGCGGCGGGGGCGCCGGGGGCGGTATCACCCGCGGTTGCCTGTTCGACGGGCGAAGCGGCGCATCCGGCATGGGGGTCAAATTCGCCGTAGGATTCGCCGGGATTGCCGATCACGCACATGTTGGCAAGCACCGGCACATCGTCGCCTTCCTCAAAGAAGGTGGCAAGCAGCGTGCCTTCCACCTTGGCTTCCTCCTCAAAGGCGGCTTTGTCGGTCTCGTAGGAAAATAGGATGTCGCCCACGTGGACGGTGTCGCCGGGTTTCTTGACCCACTTGGTTACGATGCAGCTTTCGACCGTGTTGCCCTGCCGGGGCATGATTACAGGCAGCGCCATAAGCATCCTCCTTGGCTGTTGAAGCACAAATTATTGTCAGGTTCATTGTAGCCTATATACCCGACCGCTTCAATCTTAGCACACAATTTTATCCCCAAATTAAATGTGCTTAACAAATACGGGCTAAAAATTTGGAACCTCTTGCCAATCTTGCAAAGAGGGGATATAATGAGCCATTGGTGCGCGGGAGGAAGTATACGATGGCGATACGCAACTCGGCCAAGGCACTCGTCGTGCGGGACGGAAAGATATTGCTTAACCGGTGCCGCTCGAGGTTCGGGCTGTATTATGCGCTGCCCGGCGGCGGCCAGAAGGTGGGGGAGACGCTTGAAGAAGCGATCCGACGCGAGCTTCTTGAGGAAACCGGCCTGAGCGTCACGCCCCAACGCATGGCGGGCATATATGAGCAGGTGACGAGCCGCCGTGACGGAGGGCCTGACCACAAGCTGTATTTTCTGTTCCTGTGCCAACTCAACGACATCGAGAAGAAAAAGCCAACCGAGCGCGACGCGTATCAACTGTCGAGCGAATGGGTGGATCTTGCCGATGCGGTAAACGGGCGCCTGTTCCCGCGCACCGTCCGCGACAATTTGCTGCGCATGATCTACGGAGATTCGACGTACTTCCTGGGTTCGCAAAGAAAGGGCGGAGGGTGATCATTGACATATGGCGGGAGGGCGGGCACTTCAACGTTCGATTGGGCGCGCTTTCAGCGCAAACGAGATGTTCAGCCCCTGGCCGGGTTTTGAGTTGGCGCTGACCGTGCCGCCCATGGCTTCGATGGCGTTTTTTACAATGTACAGCCCCAACCCGGCGCCTGAACCGCCTCGCGACGGGGCGGTTTTGTAGTACCGGTCAAAGAGGTGCGGCAAGTGCTCTTGAGGAACGCCGGGGCCGGTGTCGCCGACGCTGATGATCACGTCGCTTCCTTCGGAACCCCGCGCGATCAGTTTGATTGCGCCGCCCTTGGGTGTGTAGCGCTGGGCGTTTGCGATCAGGTTGTCGAACACGCGCCAGATTTCTTCGCTCAATTGAACCAGGCAATCTTGGCGGTAGCTTACCGTGAGAGAAATGCCCGCGTTTTCCAGTTGCCCATGATAGCGCACGTCCACTTCGCTCATCAATGCTGAAAGCCCTACCCAGTCCATTGGCTTTTCGGGCGCGCTCGGCCCAGGCCGAACCGCATCAAACAAATTCTGGATCAGCCGCGCCATGTCCTGGTTTTTCTGATAGGCAGTCGATAGGCGGCGCTGGGTCTTGGGCGGCGTCTCATCCTCAAGCAGCATTTCAAGGTTAACCGACATAACCGAGAGCGGCGTCTTCAGGTCGTGGGAGATGTTTTGAACCAACTCCCTGACGCTTCTTTCCGAAGCGGTAAGCTGGGCGTTTGCCTTGGTCAATTCACGCGTGCGCTCCTGCACTTTTTCTTCGAGCAGCGCGTTTGCCTGTTCTACGGCCTTCAGTGCTTTGGCGTAGCGGCTGGCCAGAAGTACCGCGTGAATTGCCGCAAACGCGAAATTGAACACGACCGCGATGTAGGGCACAGAGGCGTACATGGACGCTGTGAAAGAGAAGGATATGGCATAGAGCACAAAGCCGAACAAGTAAAGGATCGACAGGCGGTCTGCTTTGAATTCAGGCGAGCGGAGGATGACGTAGATGCTGTTTGCGATGAAGCACAGCGCCACCGGCGCCCCAAGGATCGCGCGCCAGATGGTTCGGTCCAGGCCAAGCGCCGCGATAAGCAGGTTGACCACCATGATCGAGGCGATTACCGCACGTTTGATTTTTAGGCTTCTGCCTTCGCCGTAGATTTCGTACACGAACATCACGAGACCGGTCACGCCCAAGGTGAAGGGAATGTACTTGAGCGCGAGGATGGCGGTTTCGCTCAGGCCCGGAAACAGCAAGGGGCCTATGCTTGCGTCCATGAAGAAAAAACGGATGGTCTGGCCCACGCAGAACATGGCGAAGTATTGCCCTGCGCGTTCGCGCCGGGAGAAAAGGCGAAGCGTAGAAGAAAACATTGCCGTCATCAGCAGGCCGCCTGAGACCAGACAAATGGCAATCTGAATATTGCCCTGATCGCCGGTGCCTGAAAGCGGCCCGACGCCGAGCACGAGCGTAAGCAATATGATGAGCACCGCCATGACTGTTATGTTCAGGGCGACTTCAAAAACGCGAAATGCAAGCTTCATAGACCCGGCCTCGCGCGCGCGGAGGGGATGTATTTATAGCCCTCGGAAAATATGGTTCTGATTTGCCCAAGAGAGGGGTCCGTTGCGAGTTTGGCGCGAATGCGGCGGATTGCGGTGAACAGCGTTGATTCCTCGCCGCCGACTTGCCTTAGCAATTCGGCCTTTGAAACGGTTTCTCTCGCATGATCAAGCAACAGGGAGATCACGTCATACTCGCTTCTTGACATGATCAGGTTTATGCCGTTGATTGCTATCGTGCGCGTGTCCTCCCTGAGCACCACGCCGGGTTGAGGGCTGTTCACAGTGCCATTGACGCCGTCAAAAATCCGGTTCCTGCGAATCTGTGCGTAGATTCGCACCGCAAGTTCCCGCACGGAATAGGGCTTGGTCATGTAGTCGTCCCCGCCCGCCATGAGGCCGCTTATGCGGTGGTCCTCAGAATCCAGGCAGCTCAGGAAGATGATGGGCGCTTTGTTCGTGCCGTGCCGCGCGGCGGCGCACACCGAGAATCCGTCGAGGTCCGGCAGCATTACGTCGAGCACCACACAGTCGTAGGGGGTGCTTTGGAGAAGCGCCAGCGCCTGCGCGCCGGACATGGCAAGGTCCACCTGATAGCCTTTGCTCGTCAGGTATTCGCGATTGGCGTCCTGAATTTCGCAGTTGTCGTCAACCAGCAGAATTCTGTTCATGCGCCACCTCTCTAAGGCTCACTGCCTTCTTGCCAGTTTTCGGGGATGGTCAGTTCGTCCACCTTGCTGAGCTTCTTCGTGATTTGGCGCGTGCGCGTGGATGCTTGGTCCAGTTCCGCGCCCGCTTGATCCAGGCGCTGTCGGGTACGTTCAAGCGCTTCGCCGAATTGGTAGAATTCGCCCCGGACCGCGCCGAGCAAGCGCCAGATTTCCTCCGAGCGCTGTTCGACCGCGAGTGTTTGAAAACCCATTTGCAGGCTTGTCAGGAGCGCGGAGAGCGTGGTCGGGCCGCTCACCATGATGCGGTACTTGTCTTGCAGCTTCTCACACAGGCCGCTGATGCGCAGCGCCTCGGCGAAGAGGCCTTCGATCGGCAGGAACATCACCGCGAAATCCGTGGTGTGGGGCACGCGGATGTATTTTGAAGCGATGCGCTTGGCTTCATCCGTCAAGACGCGCTCGAGCGCCGCGCCCGCTTGCTCAATGGCCGCCTTGTCACCCGCTTCGGCGGCGTCGAGCAGGCGCTGATAGGATTCCTGCGGAAATTTGGCGTCAATGGGGAGGAGGATCGGGTTTGCTTCCTTGCCCGGCAGCACGACAGCGAATTCAACGCGCTCGCGCCCGCCCGGTTCGACAGCGGTGTTCTCGAAGTATTGCTCGCGCGTCAGGTTTTGCTCAAGCAGCGCTTTGAGGCGCACTTCGCCCCATACGCCGCGCGTCTTGACGCCCGCGAGCACGCGCTTAAGATCGCCCACGCCTTGGGCCAAATGCTTCATTTCGCCAAGGCCTTTGTAGACGCGCTCAAGCTGTTCACCTACCTGTTTAAACGATTCGCCCAAGCGCTTCTCCAGTGTCGCCTGCAGTTTATGATCGACCGTTTCGCGCATCTCGGTCATTTGCTGTTGCTGTTGGGTGAGCGCTAAGTTCATGCGCGCCATCATGCGTTCGATGCGCTCTTCATTGGCCTGCGCGCTGGTCGAAAGCAACTGGCCCACCAGTTGGAGTTCGCGGTTTGTGCGCTCGCCCGTCATCTCCATGCGCGAGGATAAGTCCTGATGCTGGTGGCGGCGGTAGCGTTCCATTTCGTTCAAGCGGGTGTTCAGCGTGCGCGTCATGGCGCGCAGACGCGCAATCATGAGCACCGACAGCGTCAGCGCAACGAACAGCGCGCCGATGAGTGTCGCCATGCCGGGGTTGGCGTTCAAGTATTCGATCATGGCTGACCGTCCCCCACATTTCCCCCCATTAAGGCCTCGGCGCATTTTACGCCATCGACTGCCGCCGACATGATGCCGCCCGCGTAGCCGGCGCCTTCGCCGCAGGGGTAGAGTCCGGCGATGGATGATTCAAAATTTGTTCCGCGCGTCAGGCGCACAGGGGAAGAAGAGCGTGTTTCAACGCCGGTCAGCACAGCGCCGGAGGCCGCGAAGCCCCTCAGTTGCCTGTCCATGGCGAGAAGCCCTTCGCGCATGGCGTGAACGGCAAACGCGGGCAGAGCGCGTGAAAGGTCTGTGTAGGTCACGCCGGGGCGGTAGGTGGGCAGGACGTCGCCCGCACCGCTCTTCTTCGCGCCGGTTAAAAAATCACCTACGCGCTCGGCGGGCGCGCGATAGTCACCGCCGCCCAGGTCGTACGCTGCCCTTTCCCATTGGCGCTGAAAACCGATGCCGCTCAGCGGGTTTTCGCCGAAGTCCTCAGGCAAAACCGAGACCAGCAGGGCACTGTTTGCGTTTTGACCGTCGCGCAAGAAAGCGCTCATGCCATTGGTGGCGACGCCTCCGGCCTCGGATGCCGCCGCGACCACCGTACCGCCGGGGCACATGCAGAAGGTATATACGCCGCGTCCGTCGCGGGCCTTGGCGCTGAGTTTGTAATCCGCCGCGCCGAGCGATGGATGATGGGCGGCCGCGCCGTACTGCGCGCGGTCGATCATCGCCTGTCTGTGCTCGATGCGGCAGCCGATTGAGAAGGGCTTCGCGATCATGGGGACCCCCCCGGCATACAAGGCTTCAAACGTATCGCGTGCGCTGTGGCCGATGGCGAGGATGAGCTTTTGGGCTTCAATTTCGCGCCCGTTCGCTTCGATGCCGATCAGGCGGCCGCCGTCCGTGACCAGGCGCGCAAGGCGCGTTTCAAATTGAACTTCGCCGCCCAAACGCTCGATTTCGCGGCGTATGGAAGAAACCACGCCCGGCAAGCGGTCGGTGCCGATGTGCGGCTTGGCTTCGTAAAGGATCATTTCGGGCGCGCCGTGCTCGCAAAGCGTCTCAAGCACGAAACGGCAACGCGAATCGGATATGCCTGTGGTCAGCTTGCCGTCTGAAAAAGCGCCCGCGCCGCCTTCGCCGAATTGGACATTGCTGGCGGGGTCCAACCCTTGACCGGAGAAGAACGATTTAACATCGCGCGCACGCTGATCGACCGGCCGGCCACGCTCGAGGATCAGGGGTCTGAGCCCCGCGCGCGAAAGAACAAGGCCCGCAAAGAGGCCTGCCGGACCGAGCCCGACTACGACCGGACGCTTCATTCCTGGCGGCGCGGAGGGGAGACGGTAAGGTTCATGAACGACCCCTGACAATTGCGCGCCGCGCGGGGGCTTGAGGGCTGACGGGTTTACCGACGCCTCAAAATCAATTGAAAGCACAAGGCAGACGTCGCGCTTGTCGCGCGCATCGACAGATTTTTTGTACAATCTTGCATTTTGAATGGCGGATTCCGCGACGCCGAGCGCTTTTGCGACGATCCATGCCGGGCGGCTCAGCGGAGCGTCCAGTGCGGTTTTAAGGTTCGAGATTCGAAGCATGTCAGGCTCCTTTGAAAGATTTCGCCAGGGCGTGGGCCGCGGCGAGCGCGCTTGCCCAGGCCCAATGAAGGTTGTAGCCGCCGCATTGGCCATCTACGTCAAGCACTTCGCCCGTCGCGTACAGGCCGGGAAGTTTGCTGGACTCCATGGAAACCGGATCGAAGAAACGGGTGTCAAGGCCGCCGGAAGTCACCTGCGCGTCGTCAAACCCGCGCGTGCCGGACAGCGGAAGACGCCAGTCGATGAGCAGGCGCGAAAGACGGCGCGTTTCATCCGCCGTCAAGGAAGAAGCGGTGCGCGTAAGCGGGCCGATACCCGCCGATTTCACGAGCGTCTGGCCCAGGCGCTTGGGAAGAAGGCCGCTCAAAAGATCCTCAAGCGCGCGTGCCGGAAGCGTTGCGGTCAAGGCTTCAAGCCGTGCCAGCGATTCGGTTTTTGTAAAAGGCGTCAGGCAGAGTGAGATCTCAGCGCGCGCGCCGCGCGCGAATGCCTCGGCTGCCGTTTTTCCAAGCGCCATCGCGGCGATGCCGGAAAGGCCGTATTCGGTAAAAAGCACTTCACCCTGGCTTTCATCCAAAGTTTTCTCTCCCGAGACCAGGCGCACGCGGCACGCGGCGCGGATGCCCTTGAGTGCGCGAACGAGTTCGGGATCGGTCTTGAGCTGAACCAAGGCAGGCAGACAGCGCGTGACCGGGTGGCCGAGCGCTTTCATGAGCTTGTGCCCGGAGGAAGAACCGCCGAGTTTCGCGCCCGCGGGACCGCCGGTCGCGAGCACCACGCTTTGAGCGGTAACGGTTTGACCGTCCACCGAAGTTAGCCCAAAACCGCGCGTGAGGGTCTGAACTTCAAAGCCTGTCAGAACGCTTACGCCCGATTCTTGAAGCGCGAGGCGCAGCGCGTCAAGCGCGGAAGCGGCCTGGTCGCTTACGGGGTAGACGCGTCCTTGTTCATCCGGCGCGCAAAAAAGGCCAAGCGATTCAAACACGAAGAGCACTTCGCGCGGCGGAAAACGCTCAAGCGCCGCGCGCGCAAAATCCGCGCCCCCAGGATAGCAGCGCGCCGAAAGGTTCATATTGGTGATGTTGCATCGGCCGTTGCCTGTCGCCAGAAGTTTTTTGCCCACGCGCGCCTGGCGCTCAAGGACGACCACCGAGAGGGCGGGCGAGAGGCGCTTAAGCATCACGGCGGTGAGCATCCCGCTGGCGCCGCCGCCAATGACGGCCACATCGAATCGGCTCACAGGATGATGCCCATCTCCTTAACCGTTACATCGTCGGTCATGATTGAAAGTGCGTGAAGCGCGCGGGAACTGGCGGTGTAGAGGCGGCGCCGTTCGTCGTCGGCCAATTCCACGCGCGGCCAGACCACCGCGACCGCGTCAAACTCAAGCCCCTTCATGAGCAGGAAACTGCCGACAACCACGCCGCCCGCATCGGGTAGCATGTCGTTGTCATCGCCGGTTAAGAGAACCGAGCCCGGAATCTGCCGCGCCAATTGCGCGGCTTCGGTTTGCGTGCGCGCGATGACCGCGATGGCGCGAATGCCATCTTGCGCGGTCCAACGCGAAAGCGCATCGTTCAGTTTTTCTTTTGAGTACGTCGTGAGCATCGGCCAGTCGCCGTCGCGGCCAAAGATTTCGTTCTTGGCGCCTTCGGGCAGCAATGCCGTACACAGGCGCGTGATCGGCAATGTGGAGCGGTAGCACTTGGTCAGCTCAATGATCGGAGATTCGGGTTCGTCAAAGCACGCGCCCCAGCTCTTGGGGTCGCAAGCGCTCATACCGGGGCATGTGCGCTGGTTGGGATCCCCGAGCAGCGTCACGTGCGAGGCGGGAAAATGGAGCCGCAGCATCCGAAGCGCGATGTCACTGTAGTCTTGCGCTTCATCGATCAGCAGGTGCATGATCTGCTTGTCGGGCGATTGGAAGCCCAGTTTTAGGCGAAGGTACGCAATCGCGGGCGCGTCTTCCCACCAGACCAGGCGCGCCTTGGCATTTTCGGCGGCTGCGCTTGCGAGCGGTTCACCCGCGCCTTCAAGGGCTTGAGCGTACAGCAGGAGCGGATCGTCGATCAGCATGGCGCGAATCTGCGCCCGGACCGGTTGGAGTTGGTGGGATACGGCGAGCTTCGACGCCATTTCCAGGTCCTTGCCCCGGTAGCGCCCAAACAACTGATTCGCGTATTGCTCGCGAAGCGTCTTCTCCCAAACGTCCAGGCGGTTTTGGAGTACCGTTCCAATGCGGATAAGGCGCAGCGCTGGCATGAGCGTGCGGTATTCTACGCGGTAAAGCCGTTCGAGTTCGCCCTTTTCGGCCAGCACGTGCTTGCCCATGGCGATTTGCCGAAACTCGGGGCCCAGGTTGCGGTATAGCTCGGCAAAGCGTTCAAGCATGGCGCTGAAGCGCATATCGCTTTTGAAGCGCACGCTTTCGATCCGAAGTTCGTCGCCGGTTGAGAGAATTTCACTTTGCTTAAGCGGCGTTTCGCATTCTACCCCCAGGATGGGCGCGAGCAACGCGCGCAGGGTATAGGTGGGCGCGTTTTCTTCGCCAAGGTCGGGCAGGACGGTGGAAATGTATTCGGAAAACGCGCTGCCCGGCGATAAAACCGCGATGCGCTTGGCGTCAAGCGAGGAGCGCTGGCGGTACATCAGGTAGGCCGCGCGGTGCATGGCGACCGAAGTCTTGCCGGAACCGGCCCCGCCTATGACGCTTAACACGCGGGCTTTCTCTTGCCGGATGGCGGCGTTTTGTTCTTTTTGGATGGTGGAGACGATGAGGCGCATGTGCGGTGTCGTTGCGCGCGAGAGGATTTCGAGCAACATTTCATCGTCAATCGATACGTCGGTATCGACGTAGTATTTCAGACGGCCGTTTTCCATGCGGTACTGCCGCTTGAGCGTCAGGGCGCCCGAAATGACGCCCGAGGGACAGTCATAGCTGGCGGGGCCCGGCGTGGAATCGTAATAAAGGCTTGAGATGGGCGCGCGCCAATCATGTACGATCAATTCGCCCGCCGGATTTTTGAGGCTGTACAGCCCGATTACAATTTTTTCCGATTCTTCCGTGCCTTCTTCGACGAAATCGACCCGCCCGATGAAGGGGGTTAGAAGCATTTTTTCGTACCGCCCAGCCAATTCCGCCGTAAACGCTTTGCGAGCCAGCACCCGGTCAATCTCGCCGGAAAGCTGCATCAGGTCCTGGGGCGAGAGCGCGGTTGGCTTCATGCGCAATTCCTCCCACGCGTCGGACAGCATCATGCGTATGCTCTCATCGTGGAAGTCGCTGTAGCCTTTGTATTGCTCAATCACCGCAAGCAGCAATTGCTGCACCATTGCGGTGTACTCGCGCTCTTGACGAAGTTCGTTTGGATCCAAATTTACCACTCCTTTGGCGGGGCACATAGTTCATTATACCATATACCGCTCCGCTTGACAAATGCGAATCTGAAAAACATGCATTTGCGATTTTTTGCCAGTTGTTGTATAATCATCGTATCGAAGGATACCCTACGATTGAAGAGGGGAAATGGATGAAAGACGGATTTGTGCGCGTCGCGGCGGGAACGCCGACGATTCGGGTAGGCGACACCGAATCGAATGCCGACGCGGTTATTTCGCTCATGCGGGATGCCCACGCCGCACACGCGAAAGTGCTGGCGCTGCCGGAACTGTGCCTGACAGGGTATACTGCGGGCGACCTGTTTATGCAGGAGACGCTTAGAAAGGGCGCGATAGAGGCGCTTAAAAAAGTGGTCAAAGCCAGCAAGGGCATGGATCTTTTGACCTTCGTCGGAATCCCGCTGGCCGTCTCGGGCAAGTTGTACAATTGCGCGGTTGCGATTCAAAATGCGCAAGTGCTTGGCGTCGTGCCCAAGCGAAATATACCCAATTACGCAGAATTCTATGAACTCAGGCACTTTACGCCGGGTGAAGGCGCGGTAAGGGAGATTGAGTTGCTGGGGCAAAAGGTATCCTTTGGCGGCGACATCGTATTTGAGTGCGAAGAAATGCCTGAGCTGAGTGTGGCCTGCGAAATCTGCGAGGACTTGTGGGTGGTGTATCCGCCATCCGCCGGCCACGCGCTCGCCGGCGCGAACCTCATTGTGAATCTGTCCGCGAGCGATGAAACCGTGGGTAAGGCGCAGTACCGCGAGCATTTGGTCAAGAGCCATTCGGCGCGCACCCTTTCGGCTTATGTATATGCCGATGCGGGCGAAGGCGAGTCGTCTACCGACATGGTGTTTTCCGGGCACAACCTGATCGGCGAAAACGGCGTCATACTGGCATCTTCCAAGCGGTATGAATTTGGGCTTGTGACGGCGGATATTGATTTGTCCCTCCTCATAAACGAGCGCATGCGAATGAACACGTTCTCCATGGCGCGGGGCGCAAACGGGCACGCGCGCGTGATGTTTCATGTCAAGAAGGAGACGCTCGCGCTTGAGCGCTTTATCGATCCTTACCCCTTTGTGCCCGCCGGCGAAAGCAGGCGCGCCAAGCGCTGCGAGGATGTGCTCGACATTCAGGCACACGCGCTGGCCACACGCCTTAGGCACATCGGCGCAAAAAAAGCCATCGTAGGCGTATCGGGCGGGCTTGATTCCACGCTGGCGCTGATCGTGACGGCGCGGGCGCTGGACTTGCTGGGGCTTGACCGCAAGGGAATCGTTGCCGTGACCATGCCTTGCTTCGGAACGACTGAACGCACGCTTGGCAATGCGATCAAGCTTTCGCAGGGCCTTCACGCGACGCTGATTGAAGTGGACATTCGCGAAGCGGTCACTGGGCATCTAGAGGACATAGGGCACGACCTTGAGACGCGCGACGTAACCTATGAAAACGCGCAGGCGCGCGAACGGACGCAGGTTCTGATGGATCTGGCAAACAAACTGGGCGGGATTGTGGTAGGGACTGGCGACCTGAGTGAATTGGCGCTGGGATGGGCAACCTACAATGGCGATCACATGTCGATGTACGGCGTGAACGCGGGCGTACCCAAGACGCTGGTTAAGCATCTGGTGCGCTATGCAGCGGATGAGGCGACCGACGAAGGGCTCAAGTCCGCTTTGACGGACGTGCTGGCGACCCCGGTCAGTCCTGAACTGTTGCCGCCCAAGGGCGGAACGATCAGCCAGGTGACGGAGGACATCGTAGGCCCCTACGAACTCCATGATTTCTTCCTGTATCACATGGTCCGCCGCATGGAACCGCCTGCCAAGATCAGGCGCCTGGCATTGGTGGCGTTTGAAGGGGAATACACGGGCGATGAGATCGACAAGTGGCTCGCAGTTTTCCTGAAGCGTTTCTTTGCCCAGCAGTTCAAGCGCTCGTGCTTGCCCGACGGACCGAAGGTGGGATCGGTTTCACTGTCGCCGCGCGGCGATTGGCGCATGCCCAGCGACGCTTCGGGCAAAATATGGCTAAAAATTCAAGGAAACGACGCATAGAATTGACATTGATCGTATAGAATAACGGAACGTAAGGAGGTGTGATTCCATGAAAAAAGCGATTGTAATTGCTATGGTACTCGTGATGGCCGCGATGATGGCGGCTTGCAGCCCGACCCCCACCACGCCTGCGGCGACGCCCGCTCCCGTTGTGACTGAGGCCCCCGTTGTGACCGAGGCCCCCGTCGTGACCGAGGCCCCCGTTGTGACCGAGGCGCCCGTCGTGACCGAGGCGCCTACGACGCCCGCTGCCTAAAGCGATTAAAGCAACAAAAGCGAACGCTCGCTCCGGTGAATACCGGAGCTTTTTTATTGAGATCGTTGAAATGTATAGAAAAAACGAGTATAATAAGCACGGCAAGGTGGGAGGTAGAGGTCATGAAGGTGTTGCTCACAGGGGGCGCGGGGTATATTGGGTCGCACACTTGTCTGGAATTGATCAAGGCAGGCCATGAAGTCGTCGTGGCGGACGACTATATCAACAGTTCGCCCGAAGCGGTGAAACGCGTTCGGCAACTCGCGGGCGTCAATTTTCCGGCCGCAGACGTCGATGTTTGCGATAAGGAAGCGCTCAAAGCGGTATTTGCCCGTCACGCCTTTGACGCGGTGATTCATTTTGCGGGGCTCAAGGCGGTCGGGGAATCGGTCGTAAAACCGCTTGAATACTATCGCAACAATTTGGATTCTACACTGACATTGATCGAGACCATGCGCGAATACGGCGTGTTCCGGATCGTGTTTTCATCCTCGGCAACCGTCTACACCGTCAATGAATGTGAAGAGATGGTGGAAGACCTGCCGACCGGGTGCAACAACCCGTACGGTTGGACCAAGTTCATGATTGAGCAGATTTTGCGTGACGTGGCCAATGCCGACAATCGATGGGCGGTGGCTTTGCTTCGGTATTTCAATCCCGTGGGCGCGCACGAGAGCGGCATGATCGGGGAAGACCCGAACGGCACGCCGAACAACCTGATGCCGCGCGTCATGCAAAACGCGCTAGGCAAAATTGAAACGCTGGGCGTTTTTGGCGACGATTATCCAACCCGTGACGGAACGTGTGTACGGGATTACATCCACGTGGTGGACTTGGCCAAGGGGCATGTGGCGGCCCTTGATTATCTTGCCGCTTTCAAAGGCACGGAAGCGATCAACCTGGGCACCGGCGTGGGGTACAGCGTTTTTGAGATTCTGAACACCTTTGAAAAGGTCAACGGTGTGAAGCTGAACTATGCGGTTCAACCGAGGCGGCCGGGTGACGCTCCGGCTTGCTACGCCAACCCGGCGAAGGCGAAAAAGCTGCTCAATTGGCAAAGTGAAAAGACGCTTGAGGACATGTGCCGCGACGCTTGGCTTTGGCAGAGGAAAAACCCCAACGGGTACAGGGAATAAAGTACAGTTCAACAAGGTGAACTGCGCGTTGAGCGAGGATGGAGGAAAACCATGGCCAGACCCAATTTTGACCCGTCAGATGTGAAGGAGAACCGTTTTAAAGGTGGACTCGGGTACTTGCTGATCCTGTTTTTTTTGCCGCTTATTCTGTGTCCAAGGTCGCGCTACGGACGGTATTGCGCAAACCAAGGGCTGATCGCGCTGATTGTATTCGTGATCATCTCGGCGGCCTTTGGGATACTCAACGGCGTCCTCGGCTGGATATGGCTGGTGGGCTGGGCAGTGCGGCTGGTGGGGGACCTTGCCCAGGTGGGCATCGCGCTGATCGTGCTCTATTACGCCTACCTCGCGTGTGCGAAGGGCGACGCGCGCGAGCTGCCTGTGGTGGGTTCATATACTCTGATTAAGTAGGAGGCGCGGAACCGATGAAGAAAAGCCGGGAGTTTGAACTGAGAAAGCGCGTTGGAGACCTGAATTCAATCTTCGGGATCAAGGACTATGTCTTTAACGATGGGCCGGCCAAGGGCACGCGGGCCTTTGACCTGAACAACGGCAACGGCATCCATATGACGGTGCTGGCCGACAGGGGACTTGATATCGCGTTCTTGGCGTACAAGGGCGTCAACATGGGGTTCGCTTCAAAATCCGGGCTGCACGGGCCGGCTTCTTATGTGGAAGACGGGGTGCGCGGCTTTCTCAAGCAGTTCAACGCGGGCCTTTTGACCACCTGCGGCATCACCTATGCGGGCGCGCCGTGCGAGGAAAACGGGCGTAAACTTGGGCTACACGGACCTTATTCCAATACCGCCGCCGAACAGGCTTGCGCGCGTACGGTTTATGAGGGAGACGACTGTGTGCTCACCGTGACGGGCGGCGTGCGCGAAGTGTGCATGTTCGAAGAGAACGTAAAGCTTGAGCGCGAAATGAAGCTTAAGACGGAGGAAAACGTCATCGAAGTAGTGGACCATGTTGAGAACCAGGGATTTGGCGAGCAACCGGTGATGCTGGTTTACCACATCAACTTTGGGTATCCCATGCTCGATGCGGGCGCGAAGGTTTACACCAACGCCAAGTGCGTGACGCCGCGCGACGAATGGGCGAGGAGCGGACCCGGGGTGTGGAGCGTGATGGACGAGCCGGAAATCGGGCGCAATGAACAGTGCTATTTCCACGAAGGGTTTGAAGGCGGGGAAGGCACCGCGATGATTCACAACGAGAAATTGGGCATGGCGGCCATCGTGACCTTTGACGCCGGTGCTATGCCGCTGCTTTGCGAATGGAAATGCATGATGGCTGGCGACTATGCATTGGGCCTTGAACCGACCGTTGCGGGCGTGATGGGCCGCGTGTACGCGCGCGAACACGGCGCATTGCCTGCGCTTAAAGCAGGCGAAGCGAAGGATTACCGCTTCGCCATTCGCTTTACCGATGACGCCGCGGAGATTGACGGGTATAAGAAACGGCTTGAGCGGGCATAGCGCTTTTGTGACGGGGAAAATGTGCCGCGCAGGCGATTTGTTCGCATGCGCGGCATTTTGTGATTTTGCACAATTCGGCACCGCACATTGCCCAAAATATTGCGCCTGCTGCACCCAATGCCTCTACTTGAACAATTGCTTGAATAGACAATGCTGAATAGTTCTCATAACGCGCGCTGATTTGCCCATCTTTTCTTTCGAAGCCCGCGCTTGTTTCGGGATGGAAGTATTGATAAACTTAGACTTGATGTATTGGAATGGAGGGACAAATCATGCGAAAATCCTTTAAAATGGTCATGGCTTCCATGATCGCGATCCTGCTTGCGCTCGCGCCGGTGATCGGCGCAGGCGCGGCAACCTATACGCCGGGCGCGTATACATCGGCCGCCAAGGGGATGATGGGTGACGTGAAAGTGGAGGTCACCTTTACGGACAGCGCGATAGAATCGGTAGCGGTCGTCGAGCAAAACGAGACGCCCAGCATTGCCCAAGCCGCGCTTGACGTGCTGCCGGGTGCGATCGTGGAGTGGCAGACGCTGACGGTTGACGGCGTCGCGGGCGCGACCTTCACCAGCAACGCCATCATCGCCGCGGTGACTGACTGCGTCAAGCAGGCAGGCGGCGATGTCGATGCACTGATGGAAAAGATAGAGACGGATTCTCCGGTTGCCGAGCTTAAGAGCGAGACGCTTGAAGCCGATGTGGTTATCGTCGGCGCGGGCGGCGCGGGTCTGTCGGCGGCTGTCGCCGCGGGAGAAATGGGCGCGAAAGTAATTGTCGTGGAAAAGATGGCGGGCGTAGGCGGCACGACCGCGCTGTCCTCGGGTCTTGTACAGATCGCGGGCACCCAGCAGCAGGCGGACTATGGCATTACCGGCGACAGTTGGGAGATCTATGCCGAGGATATTTTCAAGCGCGGCAGCGAAAAGGGCAACAAGGAAATCATCGACCGCATTTGTTTTGAAGCAAACGACATGATGGATTGGCTGGCCGGTCACGGCATTGCCTGGGATGCGAAGCTTCAGGAGAAACACGGCGAAGACGTGACCTTCCTGCGCACGCATGCTCCGGTCGCACCCGAAGGATTTGCGGGCGGCGCGCTGGGCGCAGTATTTACCGATGCACTGGCGGAAGAATTGGAAAAGTATGATGGAACCATCCTGTTCAGCACCAAGGCCAACAAGGTCGTAAAGGAAGACGGCACGGTGACCGGCATTGTGGCGGTCAACGAAGAAGCGGGCATTGAGTACACCATCCAGGCAAAGGCGGTTATTTTGGCCACCGGCGGCTTTGCGGCCAATTCCGAGATGGCAAACAAGTACCTGCCCACCTTCCCGGCAGACAACGGCGATTACCGCGCGTTCCCGGGCAGCTTGGGCGAGGGCGTGGTCATGGGCGAAGAAGCGGGCGCGGCGCTTGTTGACATGGATCAGATGAAGATCCTGATCTCAAGCACCGGCTTTACCGCCGCGATGAACAACGCCATCTACGCAAACCGGGAAGGCAAGCGGTTTGTGGCCGAGGACGCCAAGACCGAAGTGTTGGCCGACGCGCTGCTTGAGCAGACGGGCGATCAGTGCTACATGATCTACGACAGCCGTACCGTGGGCGATGAGACCGAAAAGGTCAAAGGCATGGTTGAGTCCGGCGATATGGTCATGGGAGAGACGGTCGATGCGCTGGCAGCGAACCTCGGCATGGACGCGGCGGCTCTTAACGAATCAATCAAGGCGTTCAATGCCGTTGTCAAGGGCGAGGCTCAGGATGAATATGGCCGCGTCAAGTTCGGCAACACCATTGAGGAAGGACCGTTTTACGCGACGGAGCGCCACACGCGCCTGCACTACACCATGGGCGGGCTCAAGATTGACAAAAACGCGCATGTGATCGATACCCAAGGCGCGGTCATTCCGGGCTTCTATGCGGCGGGCGAAGTCACGGGCGGCGTGCATGGCAGTTATCGCGTTGGCGCGAACGCGCTGAGCGAGATTCTGGTCATGGGCCGTGCGGCGGGCGCGAGCGCCGTAAGCGATTTGGGGAAATAATCCCACGAACGACGGAGACCCGCCGCGTGCTTGAACCGCGGCGGGTTTTTGGTTTTTTGAAAAAGCCATGGGTTTCTCATCGAATTCTCATTTCTTTACCATTTCTCGCCAAGGTAGGGATGATAAGATTACGACATCAGCTTATGAGGAGGGTTACGCATGAGTGGGGACATTGGAGAGGATCTCAAAAAAATGTTGCTGGCAGGCGTAGGCGCAATGGCTATGCTGGCGGAAAAGAGCGTGGAATGGGCGAACGAACTTACCGAAAAGGGCGCAAAGGCGTTGGAGGATGCGCAGCCGTTCTTCAAAGAGCTCGAGAAGAAGGGCGACGAAGTGCTCAAACAGGGCAAGGTGTTGAGCGAGGAAATGAGGGACAAGATCAAGGAAACGCTCGAAGTAGCGCGCCGCGAAAGCGAACAGATGGATCTTGCCGAAGTGAAAGAATCGCTAGACGGGTTGAGCGACGACGCGCTTGGGGCGCTCGAAGCGTATCTGAGAACACTCAAGGAAGCGCGCGCGCGGGAAGCCGAAGCGGACGGAGACGACAGCCCGGACGACGGAGCGCGGGGTACGGCTCATGCCCAGGGGGATGCCGCATCATCGTCCGATGCGCCGCGAGATGAAATGACGGGCGAGGAAAGCTGACGGTATTTTATGGAATTTCTCGTAAACTCCCCGGAAATGCGGGGAGTTTGCTTTCGGGATGGGCATCGCTTATATTGGATTTTTTTCTCGGATATGGTATAATCGCACCATGTTTTATGAGCCGGATAAACCAAGGAAGAAACGGCGTTCGGGTTGCCTGACGCGCGCCGTCAAGTTGGTCATGCTGCTTGCCGCGGCATGGCTTGTGGTTGTCGTATTGACCAGCGGAGCGATCCCCGATTTGATCGATACGCTGACCGGGCGTTCCGGGGGGCTGCCGGGGGGATGGACGCACATCTTGCTCCTGGGGAAGGATCAATCAAACGAAGGCGCAAGCCGAACCGACAGCATGATGATCGCATCGGTTTCAAGCGGCGGAGCGGTCAAGCTGACCTCTCTTATGCGTGACATGTTGGTAAATATTGAAGGGCATGGCAGGCAAAAGCTCAATGCGGCATACGCCCACGGCGGCGCGGAGCTGGCAATGAAGACGGTCAATCAAGCGTTGGGGCTCAATATTTCGCGCTATGCGGTGCTGGACTTTCAGGGGTTCGCGGGCCTCGTTGACGCGGTGGGCGGCGTCGAGGTCAGCGTCACAAAGCAAGAGATGCAGGCCATCAACAAGAAAAAGGGGCACAAGCTCGGCGGGTACGGCGAGGATATGTTGCTTGACGGCGTGCAAGCGCTCAGGTATTCGCGCATACGCAAGATTGATTCGGACTATATGCGTGCCAGCCGCCAAAGGAAGGTGCTTGACGCGCTGGTGAAAAAGGCGCGCGCCATCAAGAACCCCATTGCGATTGTTTCTCTCGCCAACGCGGCGCTCCAAGAAATCAGGACCAACGTCAACGGGTTTGAATTGGTTGCGCTGGGCATGAAAACCATGATGAATGGCGCGGGCATCGCGCAGTTCAGGATTCCGGCGGAAGGCACCTATGAAAGCGGAATGCAGGATGGCGTTTGGTCGATCCGCGCGGACCTTGAGAAAAACAAAACGTTGTTCAGAACGTTCGTCTACGGGCAATAGGTTAAAAAACCATCGATAAGGCATGGGCCGTCTCTTTCGGGAGACGGTTTTTTTATTGTCGCGCTTTGTCGCATTTGCGTATCTACCATCCAAAACAGCCGAAAAACGCGAAAGGACGATGAAAATGAAAGCTTTTTTGTCCCAAGACGAAGCGTTCGTAAAGGAAGCTTACGGATTGTTTGAGGAATTCAGGCGCGCGACGCAGGGGTATCGCGACAAGTGCCGCGACAATGAGCAGTTCTGGCGCACCAACCACTGGCATGGGACACCCCAGAGGGAGAAGAACGAACCGCAGCCGGTGACCCCCGCGATGTTCTCAACGCTAGAGGCGGTGCTGGCCGACCTGATGGATCATTTTCCGGACGCGGTGCTGCTGGGCGAGGAACCGCGCGACGACCAGACTGCCGAATGTTTGACGCAATTGGTCCGGTTTATTCTGAAGAGGCGCGGATATCGAAAGATATATCGCACAAAGTGCCGCAGCGCCCTGATGAAGGGTACGTCGGTCGAGGAGGTCTACTGGGACGACACGCTGCTTGGAGGGCTGGGCGATGTGGCGGTGCGCGAGTGGGACATCGAGCATTTCTATTGGGACCCCAAGTTCGAGCGCATGCAGGACGGGCGCGCGGCGTTCAAGACAGGGTACTATCCGCGCGTCTGGTATGAAACATGGTACCCGGACCTCGCGCCGTTCATGAAGCGGGATTTTGCCGCGGACCGAGGTGAATTGCCTTACGTGACGGACGATCCGGCCGATGACATCATGATGATCGAGTACTGGTTCAGGGAATACGACAGGGAGACGGGCGAGACGCGCGTTCACATGGCCAAGCTCGCGGGCGGGGTGCTGCTTGAGGACAGCCGGAGGGAACGTCCGGAGGGCATGTACGCGCACGGACAGTACCCGTTCATCGTGGAGCCGCTCTATCCGCTGAGCGGGCAGCCGGTAGGACTCGGCTTGATCGACGTGCTCAAGAATTTGCAGGTTTACGCCGACACACTTGACCAAATCATCCTGAAAAACGCGCTGATGAGCGGGAAGATGAAACTCTTGGTCAACCGTGCCGCCGACATCGACGAGGATTCGCTGATCGACATGAACGCCGAAGTGGTCCGGGCAAGCCGCATTGACGAGAGTGCGGTGCGCTGGATGCAGGCGCAACCGCTGGGCGGATACCTGCTCTCCTACCAGCAGACCAAGCTCGCGGCGATCAAGGAAGAGAGCGGTCAGAACCTGTTCAACCGAGGTGAATCGGGCGGCGGGATTACGGCGGCCAGCGCGATCATGGCGCTGCAGGAAGCGGGCAGCAAGCGCAGCCGCGTGTTGATTGACCAACTGTTCGACGGATACGAGCAGATGGTCAGGATGATGGTTTCGGTGATCCAGGAGAACTACACGGAAGAGCGGGTGTTCCGCATCCACGGTGAAGGTGCGGATGCGCAATTGGCCTATGGCGGGGACAACCGCGAGATTGACTTTGACGTGAGCATTGAGGTGCAGAAGCAAACGCCGTACTCCAAGCTATACCAGAACGAACTGGCCATGCAGCTCCTGGGCGCGGGTGTGATCCGGGCCAGTGACGCGCTTGAAATGATGAGCTTTGAGGGACGCGAGCGATTGCTGGTCAAGGTGATTGAGCGGGAGGAAAGGGAAGAAGCCGAGCGGGCTATGACCCAAACAAACGATAACCGGGGCGCGCAAGTGCCCTTGTTATAAAACCGTAAGGAGGGAAGAAGATGAACAACTTGGACCAGAACAGAGACCCGGAAGAAGTGATGGAGGAAGTCGCCGAAAACATTCGTCCGGATGCGGACGCGGGTGCGTTGCGTGAGGGAGAAGGCGGGGCGACGATCACCCAGGCGGAGATGGACGCGGTAATCGACGAGCTGATCGCAATCGCTTCGCGCATGGCGGTGGAACGCTCGGCAAGCATGAGCGGCGTAAACCCCGGCGAGAGTGAGGAGCGGCAGCTGGCTTTCGCGAAGAGTCTCCTTGAGCAGGAGGACGCGATTCGTCAGACCAGGCCGGACTTTGACCTCGAGCGGATGCTGCGCGAAGAAGGCGCGTTTCGCGCGCTGGTGCTTGCGGGCGAACCGGTTGAGCGGGCGCTTCAGTACATTGAGCCGGGCGAGGGCGCAAAACGCGCCGAACAGGAGGTGCTTGAGCGCATCCGCCGCCGCGCGACACGGCCCCAGGCGATGGGCAGCGTGAACCGCCCGGGCGAGGTATCGGCACAGGAGCGCCTGAACGATGACGAGATTTCCCGCATCGACGCGCAACTCAAGCGCGGGCACAAGGTTTACCTCAACTACTAATACGAACGGGAGGACAAACACATGGCAAACCAGAACGTGAACAAGACCCAGTCGGCTGGCGTTTCGGCATCGATGCAGACCTACTACGACAAGAAGATGATCATGGACATGAAGCCCAAGCTCGTGCATTACGAGTACGGGCAGAAGCGGCCGCTGCCGCTGGGCTCGGGCAAACTGGTGCAATTTCGCAAGTGGACGCCGTTTGCGGCGCAGACGGGCGCGCTGGAGGAGGGCGTGGTGCCCGACGGGCAGGCGCTCTCACTCACCGAGGTGAACGCTCAAATCAATCAATACGGCGGGTATGTCGCGGTGAGCGACCTCTTGGACATGACGGCGCTTGACCCGGTGGTCAACGACAGCGTGGAACTGATGGCTGACCAAGGCGCGCTGACAATCGATACCCTGACGCGCGAGGAGCTCGCCAAGGGCACCAACGTCATTTACGCCCAGGATGCGAGCGGCGTTCCCGCCAGCGGGCGCGCGGCGCTGACCGCAAAAAACAAGCTGACTTCGACCGAGCTTCGCAAGGCGGTGCGCCTGCTCAAGAAGAACAAAGCGCCCCAGTTCATGCGCGCGGGCAAGGGGTACTATGTGGCCATCGTCGGCCCCGACTCGGTTTACGACCTGCAGTCCGATCAGACGTGGCAGGACGTGAGCAAGTATCAGGAGAGCGAACAGATCTATTCCGGCGAAATTGGGCGGCTGTTTGGCGTGATCGTGATCGAGACAAGCGAGGCACACTTCTTTCATCCTGCGGGTGAGATTGTAAGCGGGTACGCGACATTCACCACCGCCGCAACCGGCGCATACACCGCCGCGACGCCCTCGCTCTTGGTGAGCGCGAAGAACCTGACGGCGGATCAGCTTTCAAGACTTTCCGGTACCTACATCGTGGTTGGCGGCGAGCGCGCAAAGATCACCTCCGCGGCGGCGCACGCGACGCCTGCGAACGGAACCGTGCTGACGCTTGAAAATCCGCTTTCGGGGAGTGCCGCGAGCTACAATTCGGTGACGGTCTATCCCGACGGCGGCGGCGCGGACGGAAGCGACGTGGCTTCCACCCTGGTGCTCGGCAAGGACGCATACGGCGTAATCGACCTTGAGGGCAAGAACGTGCGCGCCATCATCAAGAATCGAGGCAGCGCCGGTACCGCCGACCCGCTCGATCAAATCTCCACTGTCGGCTGGAAAGTGGCCGGGTTTGCCGCAAAGATTTTGCAGGACGCCTGGCTGGTGCGCATTGAGCATGGCTTCACGGCCTAGGAAAGGAGGAGGGACTGAGATGGTCAATACCACGAACGGGGAAACGAAAAACCGCGCCATGTCGATGCATGAGATTGACCGCGCGTTTGAGGGCGTGGCGGGGGCATTGAAAAAAGCGCCGCGCGTTCGGATCAAGCTCCCGCTGACCGGCAGCGGCGACGAGGTTGTGGAGCTTGGGTACAACGGGCGCATGTTCCTGATCAGGCGCGGCGAAACGGTCGAACTGCCAACGCCCTTGGTCGAGGTGCTGGAGCGGGCTGGGGTACTGTAAAACAAGAGGCGGGTCGGGTTTTCGCCCGGCCCGCCTTTGGATAAGGAGGGACTTTATGACGCTGTCCGACATCAGGAGGCGCGCGCGCGAGCAGACCGGCGATCAGTATTCGATCGATGCCGGGGATGACGCATTGCTGAACGATTACATCAATGAGGGCAACGCGGCGTTATACGGAGAGTACCGGCCGGAGGGCCTTGAACGACTGGTTGGCGACGCGGATGAAAGCGGGTTGCCCGAACTCCATCACGGAGCGCTCGCCGACTACGCCAGCTGGCGCATGCTCAGCAACTGCGGATCCGGCGCGCAGCAACGCGCCCAATACTACTACATGCGTTTTCAACTCGCGTGCGTGCAGGTTTCGCGCCACTTCGAGCGCAGGGCACAGCTTAGGCGGCTCAGAAACAAGTTTTAGGGAATGGGGAGGCGGCGGGGATGGATATACGGATCGAGCGCTTCATGGGCCTGAGCCAGAGCGTCGATGAGATGATCACGCCGGCGACGCACGCGGTTGAAGCCCAGAATGTCTCAACCGAGAGCGGGCGGCTGACGGTGGCGAGCGGATACCGAAGCTACGGCGCTGCGCAACTTTCAGGCGGCATAGGTACGCTTGCCGCGTTTTATCAGCGAAGCGAAGGCGTTTTGGCAAAGCGCCTGGTGGCGGTCAATCAGGAGCGGATTTCAACACTCTCGGATGGGACGTGGCGCACAATTTATGAAGGCGCAGGCAGCGAACGCGCAAGCCACATCAACTACCAGCAAAACGGCGAAGACATTTTGCTCATGGGAGATGGGGTGAGGCCTGTGCTCAAGTGGGACGGCGGCGAGCAGATGGTGGCGCTATCAGGATGCGAGCGGAAGTTTGGTCACCTGACGCTCCATTACGAGCGCGTGTGGGGCAGCGGCCTTCAGACCGAACCCGACGCGGTTTATTGGTCGCGCGCGTTTAACCCAGAGGATTGGACAGGCGACGAGGACAACCCCGATGCGGGCGGCGGCGTGGTGCTCATTCCGACATGGAACGGCGGGAGCGTCAAGGCGATCAAGACGCTGTTCAACGATGTGCTCGTGTTTAAGGACGATGATTTGTACAGGATTGTGGGCACCTATCCCGGCAACTATGAAGTGGCGCGCGTACATGGCGTGGTGGGACCGGTCGCGCCGATGAGCATTGCATGGGCGGCGGACGCCTGCTATTTTCTGGGCAGAAGCGGGCTGTGCGCGTACAACGGCGTGACTGTGTCGGGCGTTGGTGGCGGTGAGGTAAAAAGCGTGTTTGAGCGGGTCAACCCGCTCGCGGCAAACGGGGCGGTGAGCGCGATTTACCGCGACAAACTCTTTCTCGCGCTGGCGCTCGACGGGGCGCAAAGCAACAACGCCGTCCTCGAAGTGGACCTTAAGCGCGGCACGTACCTCATCAAGACGGGGCTTGAAGCGCGCTGCTTTTTGCCCTTTGACGATGAGCTGCTCATGGCGGACGGGAGCGGACGGGTGTTCGTATATGGGGTCGGCGACACCTATGCGGGGCAAAAGATCGACGCGTTTTGGCGCGCGCCATGGCAAACCCTGAATGGAAAGCGAGGGCGCTTTGCGGAGCTGGCGATGTTTGCGAGCGGGACGATGGACATTGTGCTTGAAACCGACGAAAGCCGCGTGATGCGCCGCGTGCGCTTGGGCGAAAGAATGCGTCCGGTGCGCGTGCCGCTCGGAGGGCGGGGACGCAGGTACTGCCTTACCATCAAAAATGTGGACGGAGGACGGTTCACCGTTGCGCCGGGGCTGACGGTCTCGGTTGAAGAAGACGACTGAAGGGAGCGGACAAAGATGGCATCTGAATACTTTGGGCTTAAAGGCAAACTGGTCAAGGAGTACCAGCAAGTACTCAATGGCCTGGGCGCCAATGTCAAGGTGAACGGCAAGTGGAACAAGAAGACCGAGGCGGCCTTCAACCAATACCGCGATCAATTCCTTGAGGCGATCGGGGTCAAGATCAAGGAGGCGGAGGCAAACCCCTACCAAATGATGGACTACGCCACACGGTCGGATGAAGAACTCAGTCATGCTGCGCAAAACGCGTATGGATCGCTGTACGCGGGCGAAATCGAAGCGCTTGAGCGCGGCGCGCGCGATCAACAGGCGGCGCTTCAAGGTCAAATTGACGCGCTGGAACCCGAGTATCAACAAAAGCTCGGCCAACTCGCCGAGCAATATGCCACCCAGCGACAGGCGCTTTCCGACCAGGCGCTATCGCGCGGGCTTGGCCGTTCCAGCTATGTGACTGATCTTTTTTCTGGCAGTCAAAAGCGCGAAATGAGCGACGGTCAAGCGCTGGCTTCGGCAACCGAAGCGCGCAAGCGGTCGCTGACCGATTCGATGACCAAGGTTACGGGCGATCTGGCGCACTCGACATCGCGCCTCTTAGGCGAGCGCGAATCGAAAATCCTTTCGGCCATCGACGAGTACAGAAAGGGCGAAAGCGACAAGAGCAATCAGGCGCTTCAGTACAACAATACCCTCCTCGCGCAGCACAGAACACAAACGGAGCAAACACGCCAGTTTGAACAGCAACTTAAGCAGGCCATGACCATTGCCAGAATGAAGAAAAAGTAATAATATACATAATGTTGCATAATATGCAAACATGCGCGCCGTATGGAATGAACTGGATTTATTCCTCGCGGCGCGTCTTTCCCTCAAATCTTTGGAAAAGAGCAACGCGGCGTGAATAAAAAATTTAAAAACCGCAAAGTTTTAACAAGCAAAAGGGTTGTATTCGATGATGCTGTGATGTATAATGATTGCATAAATTGATCGGAGGAAGTATCCATGACAAAGATGAAAATGATCCTCTCCCTGATGCTATGCCTGATCCTCCTGACCGGAACTGCCTTTGCGAAGGATTTTGTCGTGGGCACCAACCCTGAGTTTCCGCCGTTTGAGTTTGTGGGCGACACCGGCGAGATTGAGGGAATTGACGCGGAAATCATTGCGGCGATCATTGAAAAGATGGATCCTTCCAATACCTGCGTAATCGAAGCGATGGAGTTTGATTCGCTGGTTCCCGCACTGGCGAGCGGCAAGATCGATGTGGCGATCGCGGGTATGTCGGTAACCGAAGATCGCATGAAGTCAGTTGACTTTACCAATCCTTACTTCGATGCCGTGCAGGCGATTATCGTTAAAGACGGCAGCGACATTAAAGGCGAAGCCGACCTTGAAGGCAAGAAGATCGGTGTGCAGATGGGCACCACGGGCGACCTATATGTGACTGATACCGTAAACAATGCTGATATCCAGCGCTTCAGCAAGGGCATCGACGCTGTGCAGGATGTCATCAACGGTCGCCTTGACGCTGTCGTGATTGATGCCGCGCCCGCCGCTGTATTTGCGTCGCAGGGACAGGGCCTGATCGTGTTGGGCGAGAAGCTCAACAGCGGTAACGAGCAATACGCCATCGCATTGCCCAAGGGCAGTGAATACCTGGATGCGTTCAATGAAGCGCTTGCTTCGCTCAAAACGGACGGTACACTTGATGCGATCCTGGCCAAGTATCAAGGCTAATTCAATAAAGCATTGAATGTCGCCAAGGGGCGGACCGAAGAGTCCGCCCCTTGCGCGGCGTAAAGGAGGTCCCCCTTTGGAGGCGATTTGGGCCTGGTTTCAATCGATCGGTACGCAATTTCAGTTCAACATCCTGGACGGCGACCGATACAAGATGCTGCTCGACGGCTTGGGCGTGACGCTTACGGTCGCGCTGTCGGCGGCTGTGATCGGCATGGCGTTGGGTTGCGCGGTTGCGCTGATGAGGCTATCGAACGCGCGCATAGGAAGGTGGTATTTCCTCAGGTGGATCTCAACCATCTATGTGGACATCATCCGCGGTACACCCGTCGTTGTGCAACTTATGATCATGTACTTTATCATTCTGGTTCCGTTTAAGGATTTGAGCAAGACCACGGCGGCGATTCTCGCGTTTGGCCTCAACAGTGCGGCCTACGTCAGCGAGATGGTGCGCGGCGGGATTCTGGCCGTCGATAAGGGGCAAACCGAGGCGGGCCGTTCATTGGGCCTGAGCGGTGCATCGACCATGATTTTGATTGTGCTTCCGCAGATGATCAAGATCACGCTGCCTTCGCTGTTCAATGAATTCATCATGCTGCTCAAGGAAACATCGGTCGTGGGCTTTATTGGGCTGATGGATCTGACCAAGGCGGGCGACTACATCAAGAGCCGTACATACGAGCCCTTCTTTCCGTTGCTGGTCGTCGCGGCCATCTACCTCGTGATGGTGTTGGGCCTTACGAAGGTGTTCACGCGCATCGAGGGGAGGCTGAGGCAGGGTGATTAGCACAAAGGGATTGACCAAGGATTTCGGGCAGCTCAAGGTGCTGCGCGGCATCGACCAGCACGTCGCCAAAGGCGAGGTGGTGGTGGTCATCGGTCCGTCAGGGTCGGGAAAGAGCACATTCCTCAGGTGCTTGAACCTGCTCGAAAAGCCGAGCGGCGGGTCCATCATGTTCGACGGGCAGGAGATCACCGCGCGCGGCGTTGACATCGACAAGGTGCGCCGGAAGATGGGCATGGTGTTTCAGCAGTTCAACCTGTTTCCCCACAAAAAGGTCATCGACAACATCACGCTTGCGCCGGTGCATTTGAAGATTCAAACCAAGGACGAAGCGCGGGAAAAAGCCATATCGCTTTTGAACCGTGTGGGCTTGATTGACAAGGCGGAAGCCTACCCGGCGCAACTGTCCGGCGGACAGAAGCAGCGCATTGCCATCGTGCGCGCA
This sequence comes from Eubacteriales bacterium, assembly GCA_031551775.1. Taxonomy (GTDB): domain Bacteria; phylum Bacillota; class Clostridia; order Christensenellales; family Aristaeellaceae; genus Anaerozeibacter. Next base: position 65,678 of record JAVBND010000006.1, read on the forward strand.
CTCGCGATGGACCCGGAGGTCATGCTGTTTGACGAACCCACGAGCGCGCTTGACCCCGAGATGGTGGGCGAAGTGCTTGACGTTATGAAGGCGCTGGCCAAGGATGGCATGACCATGGTCGTGGTCACACACGAGATGGGTTTTGCGCGCGAAGTGGGCGACCGCGTGCTGTTTATGGACGAAGGGATGGTCATTGAAGAAGGCACGCCCGATCAGATATTTTTACGTCCAAAGCACAAGCGCACGCAGGACTTCCTCAGCAAGCTTTTGTAAAGCAAGGCAATCGGCGACGCCGCCCGGCACCAAACCGGGTGGCGTTTTGGCGTTTTGGTTTATTGCCGGATACCTTCTTCTGCGCACTCGATGCTGAGGGCGCATTTGTTATCGATCTTCGCTGAGCATGTGGCCTTCCGGCGAAGCGCCGTGTTTTTTCGCATCCGGCACGTGCTTTGCTGGAAAACTTAAATTACGCTCGCGCCCTCGCGCTTGTTCGAAGGATGAAAGCGTGGTATAATAATATGGTTTAGCTTTATGTCAAATTTCGCGCCAAACGCGGTGCGGATTGGCATGACTTGGGAGGACGCTCATTTGAATTTCTCCGATAGAATCGACGCGCTGCTGGCGCGGGTAGAAAAACCGGTGCGGTACATGGGCGCGGAATTTGGATCCGTGATAAAGGACGCATCCAAGATAAACGTGCGCTACGCGTTCTTGTTTCCCGATACTTACGAGGTGGGCATGTCGCACCTAGGCATGAAGATCCTCTACGACGCGATCAACCGCAGGGACGACGCTTGGTGCGAGCGCGTGTTCTCGCCGTGGGTGGACATGGAAGACGCCATGCGCGAAGATGGGGTGGAGCTCTTTTCGCTCGAATCAAGGACGCCGATCAATCGGTTTGACCTGCTTGGCGTGACACTCCAATACGAAATGAGTTATACCAACATCCTTTCAGCGCTCTCGCTTTCGGGGATACCCCTCAGGCAGGCGGAGCGAAACGGCGGCCCATTCGTAATCTGCGGCGGTCCCTGCGCGTTCAACCCCGAACCGCTTGCTGACTTTGTGGACTTTTTCGTGTTGGGGGATGGGGAAGAAGCGACGCTTGCGACCATAGATGCGTACAAGACGTGGAAGGCATCGGACGCGCCGCGCGAGGAATACTTGAAAGCGGTCGCGCGCATCCCGGGCGTCTATGTGCCGTCGCTGTACGACGTTTCTTACAATGACGACGGAACCATTCGAAGCATCTCGCCCAAGCCCGGAAGAGCGGCGCCCGCCGTTGTCAAAAAGGCGCTGGTGAACGACCTGACTGGCGCCGTGTATCCCGAAAACCTGATCGTGCCCTACGGAGATGTGGTGCACAACCGAATCATGCTTGAGATATTCCGCGGTTGTACGCGCGGGTGTCGTTTTTGCCAGGCGGGCATGATCTACCGACCGGTCCGCGAGCGCTCGAAGGAAAAGCTGATGGAAATTGCGGACAAACTCGTGCGATCAACCGGATACGATGAGATTTCGCTCATGAGCCTGTCGAGCGGCGATTACTCCTGCCTGACAGAACTCGCGCGCGACATGATGGAGCGCTTCTCAAAGCGCCGGGTCAAGATTTCGTTGCCATCGCTTCGGATTGATTCGCTGGTCAAGGATGCGCTCAACGAAACGCAGAAGGTCAGAAAGACCGCCTTGACGCTCGCGCCGGAGGCCGGAACACAGCGCCTGAGGGACGTGATCAACAAGGGCGTGACGGAAGAAGATTTATTGCGCAGCGTAAACGACGCGTTCGAATCAGGCTGGTCCGCCGTAAAGCTGTACTTCATGCTGGGTTTGCCCACCGAGACGGACGAGGACGTGGAGGGCATCGCCGACCTTGCGCGCAAAGTGCAGCAGTGCTATTTTGCCCGGCCCAAATCTGAGCGCGCACCGGGATTGCGCATCACGGTGAGCGCATCGGTGTTTGTGCCCAAGCCCTTCACTCCGTTTGAGTGGTCGGGACAGCTTGACCGCGAGACGGTTATCGCGCGCCAAATGAGGCTTAAGGCTGAACTGGGCAAGATCAAGGGCGTGGATTTTAAATATCACGCGCCGGATCTTAGCTATATCGAGGCGGTGTTTGCGCGCGGTGATCGGCGTCTTGGCGCGGCGCTTGAGCGCGCGTGGGAACTGGGATGCCGCTTTGACGGTTGGAGCGACCAGTTCCGGTATGATCTGTGGATGAGGGCGTTTGAGGAGATGGGCATTGATCCCCAATTCTACGCCACGCGCGAGCGGACGGTGGGCGAGGTGTTTCCCTGGGGGCATCTGGACGCCGGGGTGAACGAGGATTTCCTCAGGCGCGAGTGGGAAAAGGCGCAGCGCGCCCAAATGACGCAGGATTGCCGGAATGGATGCGTGGGCTGCGGAATGAACCGGTATGAGGGGGCGTGCGTATGAGGGCGATTTATCAGTTTGGCAAGACGCGCCGACTCATGTGCATCTCCCACCTTGACCTTCAGCGCTTTATGGGCATGGCGCTACGCAGGACGGAACTGCCCGTCGCCTACTCGCAAGGGTTCAACCCCCACCCGGTGCTATCCTTCGCATCAGCGCTTGCCACCGGCTGGACCAGTGAGGCGGAACTGATGGACATCAAGATGGCCCAAAGCGTAAGCGAGGCGTTCGCGTTTACCGAGATGATGAAAGCGCTGCCGCCCGACTTGCCGCTTCACGCGGTGCGGCTTGTGGACGATCGGCACCCTGCGCTTATGGCGCGGCTGACCATGGCCGATTACCGTGTATCGCTGACCGGCGATACGGCGCAGGCGGTCGCGGATCAGGTTCCGGAATATCTTGCGCAAAGGGAAGTCATTGCGCTCCGCAAGACCAAGTCTGGAGAAAAACAGACCGACATACGACCGATGTCTGTTATCGTTGAACCAAAACAGACTGAAGACGGATTTGAAATTTACATGCGACTGATGCTGACGGAACGCGCGACCCTCAAGCCTGATCTGTTGCTGCGGGTCTTGTCCGCGCGCGCGGGCGCGGAGGTTCCCGCCGCGCGAATACACAGGACCGCCCTCTTGGGGCTTGACGGTAGCGGCGCGCCTGTCGATTTGTTCAGACTTGAGGCGTGATGATGGAAAAAGAGACGATGGCAAAAAAACAGTTGCTTCTCGAATCGCGCGGCGGGCAGACGCGCCTGGCCCTGATTGAAGACGGGACGCTTGCTGAAATGTACGTGGAGCGTACGGGGCAGGAGAAGCTGGTTGGAAACTTGTACGTAGGTCGGGTGATGAACGTCCTGCCCGGCATGCAGGCGGCGTTTGTCGATATAGGGCTGAGCAAGAACGGCTTTTTATACGCGGGCGATATTCAGGTGGATCGCGGGATTCTTGGTCCCGACGCCGAAGCGCTTGACCAGGAGCTTCGCGGCCAATCGATCAAGAAGCTCATCAAATCCGGCCAGGAAGTGCTGGTGCAAGTGGTCAAGGAACCGGGCGGGGACAAGGGTCCGCGCCTTAGCATGAACGTAACGCTGCCGGGGAGGCTGGCGGTACTGCTTCCGACCGTCAAGTACGTGGGCGTATCGCGGCGCATTGAATCAGAAGACGAACGAGAGCGGTTGCGCGCGCTCGCCGAGGCGGTCAAGCCCGAGGGCATGGGGCTGATCGTACGCACGGCCGCTCAGGGCGTGTGCGGAGAAGCGCTGAAGCGCGACATCGAGTACCTCGCGCGCCTCTGGGCTTCGATCAAGGATAAAGCATGTTTTACCGCCGCGCCCAAACTTTTGCACCGCGATCTTTCTCTGACCCACCGCGCGGTGCGCGACATGTTGCTGCCGGACGTTGACGTACTCGCCATCGACGGGCAAGCCGCGTATGAAGACGCGCTAAAAAACGCCGCCATGCTGTCGCCGGAAATGAAGGACAAGGTTCTGCGCTGCGAGGGAGGCGGCCTGTTTGACGCAAACCGCGTGAATGCGCAAGTGGAGAAGGCGCTCTCGCGGCGCGTATGGCTCAAAAGCGGTGGGTACTTGGTGTTCGATTACGCAGAGGCGCTGACCGTGATCGATGTGAACACGGGCAAGTACGTGGGGAAAAAGACGCTGTCGGACACGGTTTTTGAAATCAACCTTGAAGCGGCGCGCGAAATCGCCCATCAACTGCGCCTTCGTGATATCGGCGGCATCATCGTAATCGATTTTATCGACATGGACGAGGCATCACACCGCGCGGCGTTGCTGGACCTCCTGGCCGCCGAACTCAAGCGCGACCGGACAAAGACCAACCTGGTGGGTTTTACCGGCCTTGGGCTGGTCGAGATGACGCGCAAGAAAGTGCATCAACCGCTTTACACCGCATTGACTGAGCCGTGTCCCGAGTGCTCGGGCGGCGGCCGCGTTGTGGGCGCGGAAACGGTGGCGCGTGAAATTTTGTCAGAGCTTCAAAAAGCGGCAACGGGCGGCGGCGCATGGCTGGTGGTGGCCCGTGACGATGTCGCGGAGCGGTTGCTTCTGCTGGGCGCCCCGGAGGGCGTGCGCGCTTATGTGCGCGCGGATGCTGGACGCAAGAAAAGTGTTTACGAGATCAAGCCGGTGAACGCGCACGAACTGCCCAAGGGCAGCCGCCCGCTTTCACAAGTAAGTTTTCAGGAGCAATTGCCATGAAGAGAACCGAAGCCCCCGTGGTTGCGCGCGAAGCGCTCGAAGAGCAGAAACGCTATATGGCGAGCGTGCGCGCGCTGCTTGACGCACCAAGGAAGTATCACATTGTCACCCTTGGTTGTCAGATGAACGTGCGCGATTCAGAGTCCTTGGCGGGCATGCTGGATGAGATGGGATATGTTCCGTCCGCGACGCGCGAAGAAGCTGACCTGATTTTGTATAACACCTGCTGCGTGCGGGAGAACGCCGAGAACAAAGCGCTGGGCAACGTGATCTGGCTCAAGGAGCTTAAGAAGGTCAAGAGCGGTCTCGTCATCTGCGTGGGCGGATGCATGACGCAGGAAAATGGCATGGCCGAGCGCCTTAAGGCGCAGTATCCCTTCATTGACCTGATCTTTGGCACGCACAACCTCTATCGTTTTCCCGTTCTATTGTACCGCGTGCTGGCCGAGAGGGCGCGCGTAGCGGAAGTGCTTCCCGAAGGGGCGATTGTCGAAGGCTTGCCCGTCCAGCGTGGGAGTCGCCATCAAGCTTTTTTGTCCATCATGCAAGGCTGCGATAACTTTTGCTCGTACTGCATCGTGCCCTACGTGCGCGGGCGTGAACGGTCGCGCGCGATGGAAGACGTGCTTCGTGAAGCGAAGCGCCTGATTGACGACGGCGTCCAGGAGATTACGCTCCTGGGGCAAAACGTCAATTCCTACGGCGGGGGCGGGCGCGCGTTTTCAGAGCTCCTGTATCGGCTTGACGCGCTGGGCGTCAACCGTATCCGCTTCATGACCTCCCACCCCAAGGATCTTTCGGATGAACTGATCGCGGCCTACGGTGAGCTTAAGCACCTTGCGCCGCACCTGCACCTGCCGGTTCAAGCCGGGAACGACCGCATTCTTTCGCTCATGAACCGCCGCTATACCAGGGAACACTACATAGAGCTGGTCAAAAAACTGCGTGCGGTCAGGCCCGACGTCGGCCTAACCAGCGACATCATCGTGGGATTTCCCGGCGAGACGGCGGAGGAATTTGAGGATACGATGAACCTCGTTCGCCTTGTGCGCTTTGACGCGGCGTTTACCTTCATCTATTCGCCGCGCGTCGGCACGAAAGCCGCCGCCATGCCCGATCCAGTGCGTGCGGAGGAAAAAACCGAGCGGATTGAGCGGCTGATTCATCTCCAGCAGGACATTGGCCGCGAGGTACTGTCCTCGCTCGTCGGATCGGTTCAGCAAGTTCTGGTAGACGGCGCTTCGCAGCGGGATGACGCGGCCGTCTGCGGCAAGACCGGCAGAAGCCACATGGTCAATTTCCCGGGAAATACCAGCTTGGCCGGCAGTTTTGTCGATGTCAGGATCACATCCGCCGGTCGCAATACTTTGCGCGGCGAAATAGAAAATATCTAGGAGGATTTACCGTGAACCAAGTGTTTTTAAAGACGAGGGAATTGGGTGAGGCGTTGCTTGAGAGCAACGAATACAAGGCGATGAAGGCGGCCGAGGACAAGGCCATGAAGAACGCCGATGCGGCGATGACCATGGGCAAGCTCGTCGAGTGTCGAAACCAGATCCAAAGCATGCTCGAAACCGACAGAGCGGACAGCGAACAGCTCAAGGCACTCTCCGAAGAGATGGACGCCTATCAGGAGCACCTTCAATCACTGGACGATATCCTCGAACTCAATGAGGCGCGCGACGGTTTTTCAGGCCTCATCGAGCAGGTCAACAGCGTCCTGCGTTTCATCGTAACCGGTCAAATGACCGAAGATGAGGGCGCGGAAGAGGGATGCGGCGGCGGTTGCGATTCCTGCGGCGGCGGTTGCGGGCACCATCACCATCATTTGAACTGAGGGATATCGCGCACGAAAGCACATACCCGGGGAGGTTTTACCATGGCCATCTCGCCGATGATGCAGCAATACCTTTCGATCAAGGAGGAAAACAAGGACGCGATCTTGTTCTTCCGCCTGGGCGATTTTTATGAGATGTTCTTCGAGGACGCGCTGCTGGTTTCAAAGGAGCTTGAGCTCACATTGACCGGCCGCGATTGCGGTTTGGCTGAGCGCGCGCCTATGTGCGGAGTGCCCTTTCACGCGGCGGACACTTACCTCGCGCGCTTGATCGCGAAGGGTTTCAAGGTTGCCATTTGCGAGCAAATGTCCGATCCCGCCGAAAGCAAGGGGCTGGTCGAGCGCGCGATTACGCGCATCGTCACGCCCGGTACCGTGATCGAAACGGCGATGCTTGAAGACCGCGAGCCCAGTTACATCCTGTGTTTGTCCTTTGCCGGCGACAAGGCGGGCGCCGCATTTTGCGATGTGTCAACCGGCGAATTCTCGGTCTACACGCTTTCTTCGGTGAAAAACCGATTGAGCGACGAACTGGCGCGGCTGAATCCCCGCGAGATCATCGTCGCGCACCGGGAACAATTGTCGGTCATCTCCGCGCAGATCAACGCCGCAGTGACGGAAGCACCCGAGGAGACCTTCGAGTACAAGCGCGCGCTTGAGGTGCTCAAGGCGCATTTTCACCTCTCAAGCGTTGAGGCGCTTGGCCTCACGGGCGAGAGACTGTGCGTTCAAGCGGCGGGCGCGCTGATGCGGTATTTATCCGATACGCAAAAAAACGCCCTCAACCACATTCTTGAGGTTAAGCGCTTTGAAGTGAACCGCTACATGATGGTAGACCGCGTGGCTGCGATGAACCTTGAGCTGGTTGAAACCGGGCGCGCCAAGGGGCGCAAAGGTTCGCTGTATTGGACGCTTGACAAGACGGTCACCGCCATGGGCGGCCGGATGCTCAGGAGTTGGATTGAGCGCCCGCTCATGGACAAAGGCGAAATTGAGGCGCGGCTTGACGCGATAGAATACCTGCGCGGCGACGCGATGGGCGCCGAGGCGCTGAGGGAAAAGCTCCAGAATGTATACGACATTGAGCGCCTGCTCTCGCGCATTGCCTACGATACGGTCAACCCAAGAGAATGCCTGTCGCTCGCGCGGTCACTGGGCGTAGTGCCGTCTGTCAAAGAACTGCTCGCACCGATGGACGCCGGCGCTCTTGGTGCGGTTCATGCATTGCTCGATCCGCTCTCAGAGCTCACAGACCTGCTTGAACGGTCGATTTCGCCGGACGCGCCGGTGGCGGTGCGTGAAGGGGGCATTTTCCGCGCCGGATTTGACGCGCATCTTGACCGTCTCAGGAGCGCCGCGACCGAAGGCAAGACCTGGATTGCGCAGCTTGAGCAGCGGGAGAAGGAAGAGACCGGCATCAAGAACCTCAAGGTAGGGTTCAACCGGGTATTTGGCTACTATATCGAGGTAACCAAGTCTTTTTACGATCTGGTGCCATACCGCTACATGAGAAAGCAAACCCTGGCCAATTGCGAACGGTTCGTGACACAGGAACTCAAAGACATTGAAAAGACCGTGCTTGGCGCGGACGACCAGGCGATCCGGCTGGAATATGAGATGTTTACAGCCATTCGCAATCAGCTCAAGGCGGCGCTTTCCCATCTCCAATCAAATGCGCTCGCGCTCAAGACGCTTGACGCCCTTCTTTCGCTTACCCAAGCGGCGCTTGAAAACGATTATGTTCGTCCAAGCTTGTGCGAGCAAGGACCCATTGAGATCAAGGACGGGCGCCACCCGATGGTTGAACAGTCGCTTGGACGCGAGCGGTTTGTGTCCAACGATACCCACATAACAGACGAAAGTCGGATTATGATCATTACGGGTCCCAATATGGCGGGCAAAAGCACCTATATGCGCCAAGTGGCGCTGATAGTGCTGATGGCGCAAATGGGCTCGTTCGTGCCCGCGCGCTCGGCCAGCCTCCCGATCGTAGACCGCATCTTTACCCGCATCGGTGCTTCCGATGACCTGTACGGCGGGCAATCCACTTTTATGGTGGAAATGACCGAGATGGCGACCATCTTAAAACACATGACAGACCGCAGTCTGTTGGTGCTTGATGAAGTGGGACGGGGGACCAGCACGTTTGACGGACTTTCAATCGCATGGGCCGCGGTTGAGCATATCGCGCAAAAGTCGCGCGCCAAGACGCTCTTCGCTACGCATTACCACGAACTGAGTGAACTTGAGGGGCGCCTTGAAGGCGTCGTGAATTACCGTATCACCGCGCGCGAGCAGGGCGAAGAAGTCATTTTCCTTAGAAAAATCGTGCCCGGCGGAGCGGACCACAGCTATGGCGTTGCGGTGGCATCGCTTGCGGGACTGCCGGCACAGCTGATTGCGCGCGCGCGCCAGATCATGGCGCGCCTGGAGGTGACCGACGAACTCAGCGGCTCGATTGGTCAGAGCATATTGGACAAGCGCAAGAACGCGGGCAACCGTCAGGTTCAAATGACCGATTTTGGCGCCGTGGAACTGGCGGAGGAACTCAAGCGCGTGGATGTGATGGCGCTTACGCCGGTCGCCGCGCTCAATCTCTTGTATACGCTGGTTGAAAAGGCGAGAAGGGTATAGAACTATGGGCATTCGGATACTGGACGCCGCCACGGTCGGTCAGATATCGGCGGGCGAAGTGGTCGAGCGGCCTTCTTCGGCGGTAAAGGAATTGATGGAAAACGCGCTCGACGCGCACTCGACTTCGGTTACCGTTGAGATTCGCGCGGGCGGCATTGAATACCTGCGCGTGACCGACAATGGGAGCGGCATTGCGCCGGAAGAGGTACGGCTGGCGTTTGAGAACCACGCTACGAGTAAGATCACGAGCGCCAAGTCCTTGGCGGACATTAGAACGCTTGGCTTTCGCGGCGAGGCATTGCCTTCCATTGCTGCAGTCTCTAAAGTAACTTGTACGACCCGCCAAAAGGGTGCCTCGAGCGGCGCGAAGCTCATCGTCGAGGGCGGGCGTTTCGTATCCTTGGGCGAAGCGGGTTGCCCGGAAGGCACCACCATCACGGTGGAGGACATGTTTTACAACGTGCCGGTCCGGCGTGCGTTTTTAAAAAAGCCCGCCTATGAAGCGGGCGTTGCGGCGGGCGTGGTCGCCGCGATTGCGCTTGGCAATCCGGGCGTTGCCGTGCGGCTGATTGTCAACGGCAAGACACAAGTGCACACATTTGGCGATGGCAATTTGCGTCACGCGGCGCTTGCCGTCTATGGGAAGGACATCGCTTCAAAATTGACTGAAATTGATCAAATGGAGGGCGCGTTTCGGATTTCAGGCTTGATCGGTGCGGGCGATTGCGCTCGTCCGACCAGGAATGAGCAACACTTTTTCATCAACGGGCGCGTAGTTCGGTGTCAGATGCTGTCGCAGGCGCTTGAAAGCGCGTGTGCGGGGCGCGTGACCATTGGGATGCACCCTGTTTGCATGCTCAACCTGACGCTTCCGCCGCACGCGGTCGATGTGAACGTCCATCCAAACAAATTGGAAGTGCGCTTTCGCGATGAAGCGTCGGTACGCGCGGCTGCCGATTGGATGTTTACGCGTGCGTTTCAGGGCGAACACTTGCTTGACATTGGAGCAATTGCCGAGCGCGCCAAACCAATAGCGCCTGAGATCAAGCTTAGCATAGACCGACGGACAGAAGGGGAAAGCGAAAGAGAAAAGACCGAGGCTAACAAAGAAAAGACCGAGGTTAAAAAAACCGAGACCGAAGTATCGAAAAGTCCTTCAACCACCAAAAAACCGGACCAAGTTTCTTTTTCTGAAATGATCGGCGCTGTTCCCAGTTCCTTTACACCTTCTTTTGCCGCGCCGCCGGTGCTCAACGAATCATTGATCGGATGGGCGCCGATTGCAGAGCCCAAGGCAACTCCACAACCGCTTCATGCGCCTGCGCCCGCGGCGCAACCGCCTTCCGCTCTCCAGGAAGCGCCCGAGTTCCGGGTCATTGGCGTGGCGTTTAACACGTACTTGCTGGTGGAATCAGGAGATAACCTGCTTCTGATCGATCAGCATGCGGCGCACGAGCGCATCCTGTATGAAGAATACCTCAAAAAACTGGAAGGACCCGGCGCCTCACAGCAGTTGCTGACGCCGGTGATCGTTCCGGCGTCAGCGCGTGAAATCGCTCAGGTGGAGGATGAGAAGGCGCTGATCGAGGAAGCGGGGTTTGATGTGGAAGCGTTTGGCGAGCGCGAGCTGGCTGTGCGCGCGGTGCCGTTTATCCTGGGCAAGGCGGAAGTGGGGACTTTCTTTATGAGCATGCTCGAAAAGCTTGATCAACTCAAGTATGCCACGCGCGACCGGCGCAAGGCGGAACTGATTCAAATGGCTTGCAAACACGCGGTCAAGGGCGGTGACCGCCTAAGCGCGAGCGAAATTGAGGAACTGATTGCCGCTATGAAAAATACCGAATCACCGGCGACCTGCCCGCATGGTCGGCCTGTGCTGCGCGTGATGACGCGAAACGAACTTGAGCGCATGTTCAAAAGGCAACAGTAGGAGGCCAAATCAGTTTGAGATCCCCATTGATTGTAATCTGCGGCCCCACCGCGTCGGGCAAAAGCGCCGTTGCGGTGGAACTTAGCAAGCTGATCGACGGCGAAGTGGTATCTTGCGATTCGATGCAGCTCTATCGTGGCATGGACATCGGCACCGCGACGCCGACCCAAGGCGAGATGGCCGGGGTCAGACACCATTTAATCAGCGTGGTAGAACCGGATGCTGCCTTGTCGGCCGCGGCCTACCGCGAGATGGCGCTGCCTGTGATTGAAGACATCGCGGCGCGCGGCAAGCGCGCGATTCTTTGCGGAGGGACCGGGCTGTACATCAACGCGCTGACTCGGCCCTTGAGCTTCGCCGAGAAGGGCGACGAAGCGCTGCGCGCAAGGCTCACGGAGATTGCCGAAAGACCGGATGGAAAAAGAGCGCTGCATGAACATCTGTGCGCAATCGACCCCCAATGCGCGGCGCGGCTTCACGAAAATGATGTGCGGCGCGTAATGCGCTCGATTGAAGCATACGATCTGACCGGCAAGACGCAAGCTGAACGCATGGCGATTGACAGCGCGCGCGAGGGCGATTACCGGGGCGTGCTGTTTGCGCCCGACTGGCCGCGAGAAGCGCTCTATCAGCGCATCGACAGGCGCGTTACACAAATGATAGAATTGGGCTTGCTGAACGAGGTGCGGATGTTACTGGACAAGGGCGTAAGGCGCAACGATACCGCAATGCAGGCCATCGGCTACAAGGAATTGGTGGGCGTAATTGAAGGCGAGGATTCCCTGAATGACGCCGTTGCCCACATTCAGCAAAGCACGCGCCGCTATGCCAAGCGCCAGTTGACTTGGTTTCGCGCCGACGAGCGCGTGACCTGGATCGGGGCGCAGGGGAGAAGCGCCGCAGATATTGCCCGGGAAATAATGGAGAGGCTGGAAAATATTCAATGAGCGTTCAAATAGCCGGGATAAGCCCCGAAACCCGCGATTATGTTGCCAAGTGCGCGCTCGATTGCGAAGGCGTGTTTCAAAAATTGTTTGAAATCGAGAAGAACAACACGCGCAAGGTACTTCAGGCTTTCCAGCGCCACCGCGTGTCCGCTCGCCATTTTGCGCCCACGACCGGCTACGGTTATGACGATATCGGCCGCGACACGCTATCTGATATTTTTGCCGAGATCATGGGCTGTGAAGCCGCCCTGGTGAGAGCGCAAATCGCGTCCGGCACCCATGCGCTGGCGCTATGTCTTCAGGGCGTGCTGCGCCCCGGCGACGCGCTGCTCTCCATTACCGGCGCGCCATACGACACCATGCGCCAGGTGATCGGCACTGAGGGTGAACCCGGTCAAGGGTCCCTGATCGAATACGGAATCGAATACCGCGAAGTCAAACTGACCGGCGAGGGCAAGATCGACCTAAATGAAGTGTCAAGGCGACTTGACGACAGCGTGCGCGTGGTCCTTATTCAGCGCTCGCGCGGGTACGATTGGCGGCCTTCATTGACAATCGGCCAGATTGGGGAAGCCGCGCGCGTCATCCATGAAACCGCACCGCGCGCCATCGTTATGGTGGACAATTGTTACGGCGAATTCACCGAGACGGGTGAGCCGGGGAACGTCGGCGCAGACCTGATGGCCGGATCGCTTATCAAGAACCCTGGCGGCGGATTGGCCCCGACCGGCGGGTACATCGCGGGTACGAAGGAAGCGGTGGAACTGGTGAGCTATCGCCTGACCAGCCCCGGAATCGGCGCGGAAGTCGGCTCCTACGCCGGCGGCTATCAGCCGTTTTACCAAGGTTTGTTCATGGCGCCGCACGTGACCATGCAGGCGGTCAAGACCGCGGTGCTTGCAGCGCGCGTGTTTGAAGGGTTGGGTCTTGAGGTACATCCGACCTTCGACGCGCCGCGCGGGGATATTATTGAAGCCATCAAATTCCGCGATAAAGATAAGCTGATTGCTTTTGTGCGGGCCATTCAGGCGGCATCGCCGGTTGACAGTGAAGCGGTGCCCGAACCATGGGCGATGCCCGGCTACGAAGATCAGGTCATTATGGCCGCCGGCACGTTCGTGGGCGGCGCATCCATTGAACTGAGCGCCGATGCGCCCATCCGGGAACCGTTTATCGGATACCTGCAAGGGGGATTAACCTACGCGCACGGCTATGCGGCAATTGAAAGCGCGGTTCAATCCATGAAATAAAGGGCATGCAAAAGCTCCGGGAGGCGCTTGTCACCCGGAGCTTTCTTCCATCAAAAGACCCGATACAATCCCGCTACGCGGCCCAACACGGTGACTTCTTCAGCGTAGATGGGTTCCATGTGACGGTTCTCGGGTTGCAGGCGCACCTGCTTTTTCTCAAAATAGATGCGCTTGACGGTGGCTTCATCCTCAATCATCGCTACGACGATGTCTCCGTTTTCGGCGTCGGGCTGCTTGCGCACGATTACAATGTCCCCGCTCAGAATGCCCGCCTCAATCATGCTGTCGCCTTCGACGCGAAGCGCGAACAATTCGTCGTCGCGCGCGCACAAGTCTTGCGGAACCACGAAATAGTCTTCGATGTTTTCCTGCGCGAGGATTGGCAACCCCGCCGTAACCTTGCCCACCAGCGCCACCGTACGCCCGCGTGGGTTGTCCAGCACTTCCATGGCGCGGGGCTTGGTCGCATCGCGGCGAATGTAGCCCTGGCGCTCAAGCTCATTGAGGTGGCCATGCACCGTGGCCGTTGATTTCAAGCCCACGGCCCTGCCGATCTCGCGAACCGACGGGGGATACCCCCTCAACTCGATCTCCTGCTTGATGAATTCTAAAATCTTGCTCTGGCTCTCAAGTCCTCGATCACGCATGTTCATCGCCCTCCCATGTATGGAATCAGTATACCACATGTTTGCTATTTTGGCAAACGTTCGTTTGTTTGTTATTGTAAAATATACGGGAATCCATTCGATAAGAAGCGGAAACAAGAAGGATTGTACGGGTTTTCTTGGACGCGATTGACATCGGATGGCTTTGAACGGTATACTTAATTGGGCATTGTGCTTTTTGCTCATTCCAGGGGGGAATCAAACTTTGGGAGGAATCTGGCTCATGCAGCGTTATTGCGTGCTTGATGAAACCTTGATCTGCACAGAATGCGGCGAGTGTACCCGGTGCGATTTGAATCCCGGCAAGGTGTGCGACAACTGCATGCGGTGCGTGAAGTCGGACGCGGATTATTTGGCGGTTGAGATTGACGAGATCGTTGAGGAAGAAGGCACGTAAAGGAGTCGGCATGACCACCCCGGCGCTTTAAAACTATTCGCAAAAGACAGCTTTTACGAATAGTTTCCCATGGAATCGGCTCCAGATGAGCCGGTTCCATGGGAAACTACCGCTCCGCTTTCGTAAAAGCTTCGCTTTGTGGAGACGATGCGCGCTCGCTTCGCTGGCGCTGATTTGTGGAGACGATGCGCGCTCGCTTCGTTGGCGCTGATTGGAAACGAATGACGATTCATCGATTGATGATTTTTAGGAGGAAACTTTCTTTGGCTGAGGAACTTTCTTATCGCGAACAATTGGCGCGGGACTGTGTGCTGCTCATTCGTGATACGGTCCGTGAATTGCCGCGCGTTTGCGGACAGTTTTTGCTGTCCATTGAATCCACCACCACAGCGCTGACCAGGCTTGGCTATGCGCGCGATTTGAAATTGTTCTTTCATTTTTTGAAAACTGAAATCCGGACATTTGGCACCCTGTCAGTTGACGACTGGGACGATCATTGGCTTTCGAATATTACATCCAGACACATAGAACAGTACCTTGCTTACTTGACCTATTATCAGAACGACCAGGACGCTGAGTTCATGAATCAGGAACTCAGCAAAATGAGAAAACTTTCGAGTTTACGTACATTTTACAAATATCTTTTTAAGAATAACAGGGTACCTGCCGATGTGTGCGCGTTGGTTGAAATGCCGAAGCGGCATGAAAAGCCGATCCTTCGCCTTGAGATCGACGAGGTGGCGAGGCTGCTCGACATGGCGGAAAGCGGCGACGCATTGTCCGAACGTCAGAAAAAGTTTCACGATATCACGAAGATCCGCGATTTGACCATGCTGACCTTGTTCTTGGGCACCGGCATCCGCGTCAGTGAGTGCGTGGGGCTCAACATGGAGGATATTGACTTTGAGACCAGCGCTTTTCTGGTCACGCGCAAGGGCGGCAACCAAGTCATTTTGTATTTTCCGTATGAGGTTGAAGTTCAACTGAAGCGATACGTGGCGTGGCGCATGGGGCAAAAGGCGCTGCCGGGGCACGAAAGCGCGCTGTTTCTCTCCCTTCAAATGAAGCGCATGGGTGTGCGCGCGGTTGAAAAAATGGTTAAGAAGTACGCTTTGCAAGCCGCGCCGCTTAAAAAGCGCATGAGTCCGCACAAGTTGCGTTCCACATTCGGCACAAATCTATACAATGAGACCGGCGATATCTACCTTGTGGCGGACGTGCTCGGCCACTCCGACATCAACACCACCCGCCGTCATTACGCCGCCATGGGTGACGAACGCCGCCGCATGGCCGCGCGCAATGTCGTGCTGCGCGAAACAAAGGAAGAAGCGCGGGATAAGAAAAAGGATGAGGAATCATGAAGAAGATACTCTTGATCGCAACCGGCGGTACCATCGCGTCAGAACCCGCCAAGCACGGACTTGCACCGAGCCTTACGCCCGAGGAGCTTTTGAATCACGTGCCGGGCGTGCAAAAGCTGTGCGATGTGGACGCGCTTGAGCTGATGCGGCTTGATTCCACCAACGTCTGCCCTGCCGATTGGCTTTTGATGGCGCGCTGCGTGCGCGAACGCTGCGCTCTGTACGACGGATTCGTCATCACACACGGTACCGATACCATGGCCTATACCGCCGCCGCGCTTACCTACCTCATCCAGCGCTCGGAAAAGCCCGTCGTGCTGACCGGCGCGCAACAGTCGATTTTTCTGCTCAATACCGATGCGCGCGTCAACTTGGCCGACGCTTTCCGCTACGCCGCGGACGACCGGTCCCATGGCGTATCGCTGGTGTTCGACGGCCGCGTCATCGCGGGCGCCCGCGCGCGCAAGATGCGCACCAAGAGCTTCGACGCCTTTTCTTCCATCGACTATCCCGAACTCGCCGTCATCAAGGACGGGCGGATACTGCGCTACATTGATGAGCCGAAGCCCGCAGGCGGCGCCGCGTTTTACGATGCGCTCGACCGGCGCGTAGCCGTGGTAAAGCTCATT
Organism: Eubacteriales bacterium; assembly: GCA_031551775.1. Taxonomy (GTDB): domain Bacteria; phylum Bacillota; class Clostridia; order Christensenellales; family Aristaeellaceae; genus Anaerozeibacter. The sequence goes on from JAVBND010000006.1 coordinate 81,973, forward strand.
CCCGGCATGGACGCGGGTGTAATCGACTTCTTGCGTTTAACCTTTGAGGCGCTTGTGATCGAAAGCTTCGGCGTGGGCGGGCTGCCTTGCTATGGAGACGAGGCTTTTTTGTCGGCGGTCGAATCTTGGCTTGACGAAGGCAAGACTGTTGTCATGACCACGCAAGTGCCTCACGAAGGCAGCGATATGTCGGTATATCAGGTGGGCGGGCGCGTGCTCGAAAAGGGCGGCGTGCTTGAGGCCTACAACATGACGCTCGAAGCCGTGGTCACCAAGCTCATGTGGATCATCGCCCAAACCCGCGATGCGCAAAAAGTGCGCGACCTGTTCTATACGCCGGTCGCGCACGATCTGCTGACATTCGGATAATACGGTCTACTTGTTGTAGTTCATGAAATAACGCGCGGCGGTCTGGTAGCAGTGGCGCACGAGTTGCGCGGAAAACGTTCCATCGTCAGACACACCCGTAAAGATGATGGATGTACCCGTGATGACGGACATGCCCATGCTGTCCTCGGAAAGCTCCACGTCAAGGTCATACACCAGGCCGTCGGTAAACGCGTCAAACGCGGTTTCATCTTCGATCACAACCGTCTGATACGCCGCGTAACGATCTTCCGGCACGGTGAAATACTCCGGACGGTTGGTCCCATCCACGAGCACACTCGACTGGGCGACGCGCTTCTCCGCCTTGTCAATGGCAATCAGCATCACATAGGGCGCGGGCTCGGCCGACGGCCATCCCGTGTCGCTCGAATGCTTGTAATTGACCTTGTTCGAACTTTGAATCTTCATCACCAGCGTGCGCTCGTCCTCAGCCGCAAAAAGCACGCTTCCGTACTTCTTGGCGTCTACTTCATATGAAGATTCGACCGCTTTGTAGTCCCCTGGCACCAGCTCGTTCATCAGCGCCAGGTCGTCCGCCTGCTCACCGGATTGTGCCGCCAAGGCCATCATCGGGCAAACCAACAGCGCAAGAACGATGAGCAGCGCGCCAATTGAGCGATATTTCCCGTCCATGTCGCGCCTCTTTCCTAATCCCAAATCGCCCAGTTGTTCGGACGGGCGTGATTGGTGCCCCAGGTCTCGATGGTCTCGCTCGCTTCGGGCTTGCCTACGACGATCGCGGCCACGAATACGCAATTCCCCTTCACGGGGTATACGTAATCTTCGTCTATCTCATCGTTATAGGCCGAACGGAAGCCCCACACGCGGCTGTACTCATCCTTGACGTAGCGCTCCATCGACTGGTACTTGCCCTCCGCCAGATCCGAAGGCGCATATTCACCGTTGACGGTCCCAAAGTAATGGGTGTTGTAGCCCAGCGCCGCCAAGGCAACTTCGAGCAGGCCGCAGGTCAAGCCCGCGTCATAGTAGGCAAAGGTAGTCGGCATATAGTATCCCTCGTAAGGCGATACATGGCCCTCTTCAGCCGTCAGGATCTGGTCGGCCATCACCAGGATGGTCACGGTGCCTTCGGTCGCCATGTCCTCCGGCGCGCCCCAAGCGTTGCCGATGAGCTTTTGCTGCTCTTCGACGTCCTTGACCGCAATGAAGAAATACGGCGTCCAGTGCACGGCGCACTGTTGCTTGGTCGCCATGGTGAAGGCCTTCTCGAGGTCTTTGTCGGAAATGCGATCGGCCGCGTCCTTGGACCAGTGTCCGTTGGCCACGGTCATCCAATACGGGCTTTCGTTGAACCAGTCGATGACCGATTCACCGGTCGGCTCCGCCAGCACAGGCATCGCCGAAGCAAGCAACAACGTGGACAGAATCAGGCACAACAGTCTCCTCATTGGATACCCCTCCTCCATATTTACGCAAGCGCAATTTGATATTTCTATCACACAATATTTTACCATGGCGCGTCCATTATGTCAACGGATTCTCAATGTGTACGTTACACATTTGAAACCCGGAGCAAATCATGCTATAATGATCAAACGGTACCTGCGTATTTCGCCTAAAAGGGAGACAATCCGTTGAAACGATTGATTAACCTGATCACCATCCTCCTTGTTTTGTGCTCGGCGCCCGCGCATGCGCGCGCGGAGGAACAATATGTTGCGATGAACCGCCAGACGGAGGCGTACTTTGCCACCGTGTGCTTCCTTTCGCTATCGGACAAAGATGATCCGAAGCGTGAAGCGCGATTTGAAGAGATGTGGAGTGAAACCAAGCGACTGCTGGGTGAAATCGAGCGCGCCGTCTCGGTTTCCATCCCGGACAGCGATATCTCACGCTTCAATGCCTTGCGCCAAGGCGAGGCGATCGCCATATCACACCACACCGCGGCGCTTTTTCAGGAAGCGTACCGCGTCTATGAGGACAGCGGCGGGTTGTACGACCCGACGGTTTACCCGCTCGTCGATCTATGGGGCTTTTCCCCGCGTTTCAATGTCAATGATTACGCGCCTCTAACCGCCTATGACCGCGCCTATGTCGCGGGGCAGCTTCCCTTGCCGGAGGAACGGTTCATCAAGGCGTTCACGCGATTGGTCGGTTTGAAATTCATTGAGCTTACGGGCAGCGCGGAAACCGGCTATACGCTCATCAAGCACACGCAACCTGTGGCGGTTGACGGCGTTTCGTATCAGGCGCAATTGGACCTGGGCGGTATTGCCAAAGGATATGCGGCGAACCTTGTGATGGCGCTCGCGCGCGAACACGGGTATGAATTTGGGCACATCGTGCTTGGCGGCAGCAGCATTTCCATGCTCAAATTCCGGGCGGCTGGCGCTTCCTCAGGCAATCAGGACGCCTTTTCGTTGGGCATTCGAAAGCCCCGGGCCGGAGGGAGCAAGGACAGCGCGTTTGCCAAGCTGTATGCCCGTGACACAGCGCTGTCAAGCAGCGGCGATTACAGCCACAACACCATCCGCAGCGGCGTATTGTACTGCCATATCATTGACCCAAGATGCGGGTATCCGGTCAATATGCCGGGAGAAGACGGCGTTCAGCGCGGTATAGCCGCGGTGACCGTACTTGAAGAAAACGCGGCGCACGCCGACGCGCTGTCAACGGCGCTTTGCGTAATGGGCGCGCGGGACGCCATAGACTATATCAATAAAAACCTGCGCGCTACGCCGGTTGTCATGACGCTTTACGACGCCCGGCAAAGCGTCTACGAAGTGGTGACCAACCTCACGGAAGGTGAGCTAATCATCACAGACGCCGCCTACGCGCGCGCCAACAGCCTGGACGAAAAAGGCCGGATTGTTTATTCCGGCCGGTTGTTTCTTTTTAATTGATCAAATGATCGGGCCTTTTTACCCCTCAGCCATCATCCGGATCGCGTGCGCGAAGGCACACGGGTCGGCGCTGCCATAGAATGCGCTGCCCGCAACCAGCATCGTCGCGCCGTTGTTGACCATCTCGGGTGCGGTTTGAAGCGTAACGTTGCCGTCTACTTCAATTTCCGCCTTCACGCCCGCGCGCGCGAGCATGTCCTTGACCACCGCGATCTTTCTAACCGCCGCCGGAACCAGCTTTTGTCCGCCGAACCCTGGGTTAACCGTCATGATCAGCGCAAGGTCAAAGTCGCCCAGCACATACGAAAGCGTCTCGGGCGGCGTCGCTGGATTGAGCGATACGCCGGCCAAACATCCGCAGGCGCGGATCTGACTCAGCGCCCTGTGAAGGTGCCTTGTGGCTTCCTGATGCACGGTGATCACGCGCGCCCCCGCTTCGGCGAACTGCTCGATGTACCGTTCGGGCGCTTCAATCATGAGGTGTACGTCGCAGGGTAGTTTGCTTCCCGCCGCGACCGCCTTCAGGAGCGGCTGGCCGAATGACATATTGGGCACGAACATGCCGTCCATGACATCAAAATGCAGGTAGTCGGCCCCGGCCTTCTCGGCCAATTTTATCGATTCACCCAGGTGCAAAAAGTCGGCTGACAGGATTGACGGCGCAAATTTAATCATATCGTTCCTTCCACCTTTCATTCATTTCTTCATACAGTTGTCGATAGCGCTCATGGCGCGCACGGTTGACTTGTCCATTTTGGACCGCCTGACGCACCGCGCAACCCGGCTCTTTGTAGTGCGCGCACGGCGTGAATCGGCACTGTCCTTCGTAGGGTTCAAATTCGGGATAAAGCGCCTTTAAGTTGATCGGTTCGATCAACTCCAGCTCAAGCAGGCTAAATCCCGGCGTATCGAGCACCATGCCGCCGCCTTCTACCCTTATCAGCTCCGTGTGGCGGGTTGTATGCTTGCCGCGCTCGGTCTTGAAAGACAGGTCGCCCGATTCAAGCGATAGGCCGTATAGCGCGTTGATCAAAGTCGATTTGCCCACGCCCGACTGCCCGCCAAACGCGTGAACCGAACCGCGCAAAACCGACCGCAGTTCGTCAAGGCCATTGCCCATTTGTGCAGACCCCATCACGACGCGCGCCCCCGCGCCCCGGTACTGGACGGCAAGTTCCTCGGCTTCCGAGGCATCCTGGTCGCTCTTGTTGATCATAACCACCGGTTCGATGCCGCTTTTCACGCATAGCATAAACAATCGGTCGGCTAAGAGCAAGTCTGGGCTCGGCGACGCGGCGGCCAGGGTGATGACCAGCTTATCGATGTTGGCGACCGGTGGGCGGATCAGGCTGTTTTTGCGCGCAAGTACCGCGCTTAGCCACCCGTGCGCCTCTTCCCCCTGCCCCGGTTCAAACCTGACGCGGTCGCCGACAAGCGGTGTTATGTGCGCCCGGCGCAGTTTCCCCTGCGCGCGCAGCGTATGGATCGTCCCGCCTTCGTCTAAGACGTAATAAAACCCGCCTATCCCCTTTACGATCAGCCCTTCCAAACGCCTTTAAGCCTCCTCGACAAAGTCGATTTCTTTTTCTATGGCCAATTCCCCATCCAGGTATACGCGCACGATGTGTATGCCCGGTTCAAACGAATTGATGTTGAGCATAATTTCTTCGCGTCCGGCGTTGAGTTCCCGGCTAAACACCTCGCGTTCACCGCTCAATTCCACGATCTTGCACACAAATTCCACGCCCGGTTCGATTGATTCGATCACAACGGTGGTTTGCGCGCGATAGTTGACCGGTTGCATTTGACTGACGGTCACGCCTACCTTGGTGCCCATGAGCGCGATTTCACCTTCCGCAAGGCTTTGGCCGATGACGAGGCCGGATTTCTGTGTGGAAATTTGTTCTGTGATCGCGCCCAGCTCAAACCCGCTCGCGATCAGATGCGCGCGCGCTTCATCAAGCGTATAACCGATGAGGTTGGGCACTTCACCGCTCTCGCCGCTGATGTGCAGCGCCACCTTGTCACCCGGCTTCACCCATTCGTTGACGCCTGGGCTTTGAGACACCACAAGGCCCGGCGTGAGGTTAGAGATGTCGAGCACCACGTCGCCCAGCACGAGATCGTTTTCTTCGATGACCCTGACCGCTTCGGAACGCGTCAAATCCTTGAGCTTGGGCATCAGGAGTTTTTCCTTTCCGGTTGACATGACCAGTACAACCCGGTCGCCCGGCCACACGCTCTCCCCTGCCGCCGGATGCTGTTCGATCACATAGCCATAGCGCACCTCATCGTTGTGCCGCTCCTCCAAGGTGTGCTTGAGTTCGAGCGCGTCAAGGTTCTCCACCGCTTGTTCAATGTCGAGCATCGTAAGGGAGGGCATCTCAATGCGCAGAAAAAGCTGGCGGTAAAGCTGGGAGCCGTAATAAATCAGCAAGAAACCCAGCACCGCGCTTATGACCACAACTGTCCAGAGCCTGAGTTTCTTGAGGAAGCCCTCGCGTTTGCCGAGGCCCTTCACGCGCTGGGTGAATTTCTTCTCGCGCTCGCGCAGGTTGGGCTTATCGACGAACCCGCCGCGCGGCATGCGAATGGCGCGCTTGAGATCCGCGGCCATCTCGGCGGCGGTCTGATAGCGGCAACTGGATTCTTTGTCGAGCGATTTGAGGATCACCTCGTCGAGTCCCTTGGACACCGACGGCTCAAGCGTCCGCGCGCTCTTGGGCGGTTCCTGGACGTGCTTTAGCGCTACTGAGATCGGGGTTTCGCCGTCAAAGGGGACCTCGCCCGTGACCATCTCGTAGAGCACCACGCCTGCGGAATACAAGTCACTCTTTTCGTCGGCAACCTGCCCGGAAGCCTGCTCGGGCGAGAAATAATGCACCGATCCGAGCACGTTGCCGTCTGCGTAGGTCTGGGTTGACGAATTGGTGGCGCGCGCGATGCCAAAGTCGGCCACCTTGATGTTGCCTTCGACATCGACCAGTATGTTTTGGGGCTTGATATCGCGGTGGACGACGTGGTTCTTGTGCGCGCAATCAATCGCCGCCAGGATTTTGAGCGTGATCTGGATCGCGCGCTCCGGCTTGATGCGTCCGGCCCCGCGGATGACCTCTTTGAGGGTTCGGCCTTTGACGTACTCCATGACGATATACCGCACGTCGCCGTCTTGCCCCACACCGTAAATGCCCACGATGTTGGGGTGGCTCATCTTGGAAGCCGCTTGGGCCTCCATATTGAAGCGCCGGACAAACTCGGCGTCTTCGTTGAATTCGCTGCGAAGCGCCTTGATTGCGACTTCGCGCTTCTCCGAGCGGTCATACGCTTGGTAGACCACGGCCATGCCGCCCGATCCGATTACTTCGCCCAGCACGTAACGCTCATTCAGCACGCGTTCCATCATGGCCGTGCCTCCTGAGCGAGGGCGATGAGCGCCGTGATGTTATCCGGGCCTCCGCGCGAAAGCGCCAGATCGACCATCTTCTGAAGCTTTTTCTCCCAGGGATCTTCACCCAGCATCAGCCGCGCAAGTTCGGGGCTTGTCGCATGGTTTGAAAGGCCATCCGAACAAAGCAGCCATACGTCGTCCGCAAGCGAATCAAGCCGCATGATGTCGGGCGTCACATGGCGGCCGGTGCCGAGCGCGCGGGTGATGACGTTTCGCTGCGGATGATTCTGCGCTTGCTTGGGCGTCAATTCCCCCTTCTCCACGAGCTCGCTCACGAGAGAATGATCGTTTGAAAGCTGCATGAGCGCGCGATTCCTGAGCAGGTACGCGCGGCTGTCGCCCACATGAGAAAGATAAACCACCTTTTCGCCAAACCAGAGCGCGGTCAGCGTCGTGCCCATGCCGCGCTTGTTGTGGTCGGTGCTCGCCGCTTCGTAAATGGCACGGTTGGCGCTCGTCACCGCATTTGTAAGCGCGCTTTCACCAACCCGCGCCGCTTCGCGCAGGTTTTTGGAGAAAATTTCAACCGCGAGCGCGCTCGCGACCTCGCCAGCAAGATGGCCGCCCATACCGTCGGCGACCGCGCAAAAACACTCGCCCTCGCGCGGCAAATAATAGGCGTCCTCGTTGTGACTTCGAACCTTGCCGATGTGGGTGATTGCGTAGGCTTTCATCATTCGTCTCCCCGCTGATGGTTGCTTTCCATCTTTAGTGCAAAGCGCCTGAGTTGCCCGCACGCGCCTTCGATGTCATCCCCCATCTCGCGGCGGCGCGTGGCTGAGATGTGACGCTCGGTCAAGCGGTTCAGGAAGCGCGCAATCGCGTCTTCCCCCGGCGCTTCCAGATTTTTCTCTTTGACTTGGTTCAGCGCGATCAGGTTCACATGGCACTGCATGCCGCGCAGGCGCTTTGACAGTTCGTCCGCGCAGTCCACGCCGTCGTTTATCCCCTTGACGAGCGCGTACTCCATGATCACGCGCCGACCGGTCTTTTCAATGTAGTACCTGCAGGCGTCAAGCGTCTCGTCCATGGAATAGACGCGCGCAATGGGCATGAGCTTTTGCCGGATCTCGTCGTTTGGCGCGTGCAGCGACAGGGACAATGTGACGGGCAGCTTTTCCTCAGCAAAACGCTTCATCTGCGCAACCAGACCGCAGGTCGAAAGTGAGATGGCGCGCATCGAGAGGTTTAAAAGCCGTTCATCGGTTGCCACACGCAGGAACTTCACCACATTTTCGTAATTGTCGAGCGGTTCGCCGCTGCCCATCAGCACCAGGTTGTGAACGCGCGCGCCTTCCGCCCGGAGGCGTTCATTGGCGCACAGCACCTGACCGATCATCTCGCCGCTCGTCAGGTTGCGCACGCAACCATCAAGCGTTGACGCGCAAAACGCGCAGCCCATTTTGCAGCCCACCTGCGTAGACAGGCACAGCGTCGCGCCGTGTTTGTAGCGCATCAGGACGCCCTCGATCAGGTTGCCGTCTGAGAGTTCATAGAGGTATTTTTCGGTCCCGTCGGTCAGCGACTTACGCGCTTCGCGGATGGTGACGGGATTGGTCAGCGCCTCTTGCGCCATTTTTTCGCGCATCGCACCGGGCAGGTTCTTCATATCGGCAATGGCCGCGCCGAGTGCGACCCACTTTTCGATTTGCCTTGCACGAAAGGGTTTCTCGCCAAGCGTCCGGGCGAAGGCTTCCAGTTCTTCCGGCGTCATGCCGCACAGTTCAATCATGGGCGCGTCCTCACCATGCGCGCGATGAAGAAACCTTCCATCCCGTCTTCGTGCGCCTGCAATTGCAAACACCCGCCCTTAAAACGCGCCTTGAGTGCATCCGGCAGCCAGTCGGTTGAAGGATCCGGCGTGTATTCCGGATGCCTTTCAAGAAAAGCCTTGATCTGGCGCTCGTTTTCATCCTTGAGCACGGTGCATGTGGAATAGATGAGCCGTCCGCCCACGCGCGGATAGCGCGCGCATGCGTCGAGTATCTTCTTTTGAAGCGCGCACAACGCCTCAATATCTTCTTCCCGCACGCGGTACTTGATGTCAGGCTTGTTCACCATGACGCCAAGGCCGGTACACGGCGCGTCAACCAGCACCGCGTCATACGCCATTTCGCAGTCTTCACGATGGATGGAGGCGTCGCGCACCATGGGGCGCAGGTTGTCAAGGCGCAGGCGCTGCTTGACCGCGCGCAGCAACTCCACGCGGTGTTCGTGCACGTCCCATGCCTGAACGCGGCCAGTCAGGCCCATAAGTTCCGCGATCAGGGCGGACTTGCCGCCGGGCGCCGCGCAAGCGTCCAGAATGTTCTCGGCACGCTTTGGCTCGACCGCGAGAGCCGCGAGCATCGAACCCTCGCCTTGAATGGTAAAAAGGCCGGCTTTGTAGTCCGGATCACTCGCGAGGTCGCCGGCGCTCGTCAGCTTCAGCGCGTGCTGCGCGCTTCCCTTTTCAAAGCGCCAATTCTTTTGATCGGCGTAGGCGACAAACTGCGTATCGTCAAAGCGCAGGAGGTTGGGCCGAACCGTTTGCGTGCGCTCGTCCGGGCGGTACGCGATCATGCGCTCGGCTTCGTCCATGCCGTAGTCCGCCATCAGGCGCTTTGAAAGCGCCTCGGGCAGCGAGTGCATGACGCTTATGTACTTGACCGGATCGTCCTCGCGCGCGGGATAATGAATCTCGCCCGCGTCGCGCGCGCGCAGCAGGTTCCTCAGCGCGCCGTTCACCAGCGGCACGAATTGCTCGCGCCCCAACGCGCGCGTTTGCTTGACCGCCTCGTCCACCGCCGCAAAATCGGGTACGCGGTCCATGAACAGTACCTGGGCAACCGCGATGTGAAGAATGTCTTCGATTACAGGCTCGGGCATTGAGGCAACGAACTGACCCAGCACCCACGAAATGCGCAGTCGGTTTTCAAGCGCCGCATAAAACAGCATGGTGGCAAAGCGCTTGTCCTCGCTCGACAGATTGCGCGCCGCGCGCAGGTGATCGCTCAGCGCCAAGGTGGCATAAGCCTTGACGCGCGTGACCTCCGCCAGCGCGTCAAGCGCCACGCGCCGGGCGGTTGGGCCCGAAGGGCGCGCGGGCTTTAAAGGCTTGGCTTGCGGCTTTGTATAACGCTTGTCGCCGCGTTCGTCCATGGGTTTTGAATAACGGTTTCCAGGGTTTCCCCGTTCTCCCGCGGGCTTTGGGAAGCGGCTCTTATCAGGTTTTCCCGGTTCACCCGTGGGCTTTGGGAAGCGGCTCTTATCAGGTTTTCCCCGTTCACCCGCAGGCTTTGAAAACTTGCCGTATCCCGGCTTGCCCGTGCCGCCTGCGTTGCGGCCGGTCGATCCGCTCCCGCCGCGCTCAGACGGGCCCTGCCCGCGCGAGCGCCCGAAAGGCTGCCCTTCGCCATTGCCGCGTCCAAACTTCTCCTTATCCATTGAGCACCATCCCCTCCGGGATCGACTTGCCGCGCAAGTACGCCCGGGCTTCCATTCGCTTCGCATTCGGGGCCTGAATCTCGATCAGCTCCAAAGCGCCGCCGCCGCAGGCGACGATCAGCCCTTTCCTGCCGTCCGAAACCAACACTTCGCCCGGCGCGCCTTGGTATTCACCTTCGGCTTGCTTCGCCTTCCACACCTTGAGCACGCCTTCGCGCATCCCGGCATAAGCCCCCGGCCACGGGTCAAGCGCGCGCACCTGTCGCGCGAGATGCGCGGCATCTTGCGTAAAATCCATCAGCCCCATCTCTTTTTGAAGCATCGGTTCATAGGTCGCGAGCGCCGCGTCCTGCGCCTCGCGCGGACAGTCCCCGTTTTCAATCGCGCTTACTGTCCTCAGCAACACTTGCGCGCCCATCTCAGCGAGCCGCGCGGTCAGCTCGCCCGCCGTTTCATAAAGACCGACTTCGGTTTCTTCCTTGAAGATCATATCGCCCGTATCGAGTCCTTTATCGGTAAACATCGTCGTAACGCCCGTCGTCTTATCGCCCATCCAAATCGCCCAGTTGATGGGCGCCGCGCCACGGTGGCGCGGCAGAAGCGACGCGTGGACGTTGACCGTGCCAAGGCGCGGGACCTGAAGGTTTTCGCCGGACAAAATCTGCCCGAAGGCTGCCGTTACGCACAGGTCGGGCGCGAAGGCCTTTAGTGCTTCAAGTCCTTCCGGGCGGCGGATTTTTTCCACTTGAACAACCGGAACGCCTCGCTGCTCGGCCAGCAACTTCACCGGGCAGGCGCGCGTCTTCCCCCCGCGTCCCGCCGGTCGGTCGGGTTGGGTAAACGCACCTGTCACGTCATAGCCCGCGTCCAGCAGCGCCCTGAGCGAAGGCACGGCGAAATCCGGTGTCCCCATGAATACGATGCGCATCATTCGCCCTCGTCTTCCTCAAATTGATGGGTCACGTCTTCAATCATCTTGTCGGTATACAGGATGCCTTCCAAATGGTCAAGCTCGTGCGCGATAGCGGTGGCGAGAAATCCTTCGCCCGTCAATTCAAACGGCTTTCCATCGCGGCCAAATGCGCGCACGGTGATCTTTTCCGGCCGCTCTACCGTGCAGCGGCGGCCTGGGATGCTCAGACACCCTTCGGGGTTGATCTGCGCGCCCTCTGCGGAAATGATCTCGGGGTTGATCAGTTCGATCAACCCTTCCCCCACGTCGATGACCACAACGCGCCGGAGAATGCCCACTTGCGGCGCGGCAAGCCCCGCACCGTCGGCCTGATACATCGTCTGCCCCATATCGTCAAGCAGCGTGCGAATCCTCCGATCAATCACATCGACCGGCCTCGAACGTCTGCGCAGCGTCTCGTCACCTTCAAGCAAAATTTTTCTTACTGCCACTGTCCTCACCTCAAAACATGTTGGCTGGATTGATCTCCAGCTCCGCGCTGACGCCATCGGGCGCAGCGCGTGCATAGTCTTCCATTTCGCGCATCACCCGCTCAGCTTTTGCGCGCGCATACAGCTTCACAAACAATTGCCAGCGCGTCTCCCCCCTGATCCGCGCAATCGGCGCTTCCAGCGCGCGCATGGTGATGACTTCCTCTTCAAGCCCTTCATCCGATAGAAAAGACTTGAGTCTTCTCTCGTACGCTTCCGCAGTGTTTTTCGCCTTTTCTCCGTCCTTGCTCGACACCAGCAAGCGGGCCATCACGGTGAACGGCGGATAGAGCGCGCGCCGCCTGAGTCGCGCCTCCTGATGGTAAAACGCGCGGTAATCAGCCTTGGAGGCCAGTGCGATCGCGTAATTGTCCACTTCGTAACTCTGGACAATCACCCTTCCGGGCGTACCGGCGCGCCCCGCGCGGCCCGAAGCCTGTGTAATCAATTGGAACGTGCGCTCGGCGCTTCGATAATCCGGCAGGTTCAACGTCATGTCGGCGGCGATGACGCCCACCAGCGTAACCCCCGGGAAATCAAGGCCCTTCGCGATCATCTGCGTGCCGATCAGGACGTTGGTTTCCCCGCGCCGAAATGCCGACAGGATCTTCTCGTGCGCGTCTTTTCCGCGCGTGGTATCCATGTCCATACGGGAGACTCTCGCCTCGGGCCAGCGCTTCTTGACCTCGTCTTCCACCTTCTGCGTACCGATCCCGAAGTACTTGATATACTTGCTGCCGCACGCGGGGCATACGGATGGCGGTGTGCGCGTCGCGGCGCAATAGTGGCATTTGAGCTGGCCTTCCGCTTGGTGGTAGGTCAGCGAAACATCGCAGTCCTCGCATTTTTCCACGTACCCGCACGACCGGCAGGACACGAAGGTCGAATACCCGCGGCGGTTGAGCATGAGCATGGCCTGCTGACCTTTTTTGAGCGTTTCGTCCATCGCCTGTTGGAGAGGGCCGCTAAAAATCGAGTGGTTGCCCCTCGCCAGTTCTTCACTCATGTCAACCAGCGCGACATCCGGCATGGGGCGCCCGTTTACGCGCTCGTTGAGTTCGAGCAATTCATATTTGTTTTCAGGTCTGACGCCCGGCATCGCGCGCATGTAGCTGGCGATGGAGGGCGTGGCGCTGCCGAGCACCAACGCCGCGCGAGACAAATCACAGCGAAATCGCGCCACTTCGCGCGCGTCATAGCGGGGCCGTTTTTCCGATTGATAGGTGTGCTCGTGCTCCTCGTCAACGACAATCAGACCCAGTTCCGCAACCGGCGCAAATACCGCCGAGCGCGCGCCCACGACCACGCGCGCCTCGCCGGAGCGAATGCGGCGCCACTCATCGTAGCGCTCACCCGCCGACAAGCGTGAATGCAGCACCGCCGCGCCTTCGCCAAAGCGCGAACGGAACCAGTCGGTCATCTGAGGCGTCAGCGCAATTTCAGGCACCAGTACGATGGCGCCTTTTCCCTTAGACAGCGCATGGCGAATCAGGCGAATGTACACTTCGGTCTTTCCGCTGCCGGTCACACCCGCGAGCAAGAACCGCCCGCCGCCGCTGTCCATGGCTCTGATGACGCGATCTGCCGCCTCCTGCTGATAGCAGGTCAAGTCGGGATCGACTTCGCCGCGCGTGGGCGCTTCGTGCCAGGGAACGCGCCGCGCAGCTTCAGACTCCACCGCGACCAGGCCCGCTTTTTCAAGCGCCCTGACCGCTTGATGTGCGCCTTCGATCTGGCTCGCGACAGCCGGTAGCGCAGCCGGACCCGCTTCGAGGCGCTCGAGCACCTGGACTTGGCGGTGCGCGCGCGCGCGCACACGCTTCGCGTCCTCAAGCGCTTCGCCGGATACCAGCAGCCGGACGACGTTGACCGTCTTATCTCCCACGCGCTCGCCGCGCAGTTCCGCTGGAATCATGAGCCGGAGCGCGGCGGCAAGGGTGGAGCGGTACTTGTCCTTGATCCAATTGGCAAGTTCCATCAGTTCCGGCAGGATCAGCGGGTAGTTCTCCATGGCGCGGATGACCGCTTTTATCCGCGCGGGATCGACGCCCGGTTCATTCGTCAGTTCGGTCACGAACCCCTCAATCTTGCGCGCGCCAAACGGCACAAGAACCCGTTGCCCGGGCACAAGCGCCATCTGATCGGGGACGAGGTACGTATAGGGGCGATCGACGTCGTTCACCGACAGATCGACCACCACGCGCGCGTACGTCATGACAGCAGCTCCGTCACTTTGTCAAGGATGGCGTCGGCCACGCCGCGCTTGTCCATGAGCGGGAGCGCGGTTTCGCCCTGGGCGTTCACCAGCGTGACCTGATTGGTGTCAACGCCAAACCCGGCGCCCGGGCGTGTGACGTCGTTGAAAACCACCAGGTCGCAGTTTTTTTTGACGAGTTTGCTGCGCGCATTGCCCACGAGGTCCCCGGTCTCGGCGGCAAACGCCACCAGGACCTGACCCGGTTTTTTCACTTCGCCAAGCGCCTTGGCCACGTCCGGCGTGGGCACGAGACTTAACGCCATGCCGTGTCCATCCTTCTTGATCTTGGTATCGGAGTAGGCGGCGGGCGTAAAATCCGCGGGCGCGGCCGCTTGAATCACCGCCTCCGCGTTTGGCGCGAGGTCCATCATGGCTTCATAGAGCGATTGTGTGGACGTGATCGGCACGAGCTTCACGCCGCTTGGCGGCGCAAGAGAGACCGGTCCTGAAATCAAAACAACATCCGCGCCCCGGTCACGCGCCGCCTCAGCGATGGCGTAGCCCATCTTGCCGGTCGAGCGGTTTGAAAGGAAGCGGATGGGGTCGATCATCTCGCGGGTAGGCCCAGCGGTGACCAGCACGCGCTTGCCTTCAAAATCGCGCTTGCCCAGGAGCAATCGCGCGACTTCCAGGGCGACCTCAGACGGCTCGCTCATGCGACCCACGTCCTCGTCGCCGCACGCGAGGTGTCCTGTGCCCGGGCCGATCGTTTTCATGCCGCGCGACGTCAGGCGCGCAACATTGTCCTGAACCGCGGCTGAGCGCCACATGGCGTTGTTCATGGCGGGCGCGATCAGGATTGGGCATGTCATGGCCATGGCGCTTGTGGTCAAAAGATCATCCGCGATGCCGCAGGCAATCTTGCCGATCACATTGGCGGTCGCGGGCGCGATCAAAAAAAGATCAGCCGATTTCGCAAGCGACACATGCTCGATCTCAAAGCTGCGCTCGAACTGGTCCGCATACGCCTTTTCACCCGACAGGGTTTCAAAGGTGACCGGCGCGACAAATCGGCACGCGCTCTGAGTCATTACGACCCGAACGCGCGCGCCCATCTTTTTAAGCCTGCTCGTGATGTCCGCGGCCTTGTACGCGGCGATGCCGCCGGTAACGCCCAGCACCACGCACTTGCCGGATAGATTCATGTCACGCCTCGATTTCGTCGCGTGAGTAGGTAATCAACCCGCGGTTCACCTCGTCAATGGAAATGGCAAGCGGCTTGATTTCCTTGGTATCAACCATGGGCGAAGCGCCGCCGATGATCTGGCGCGCGCGCTTGCTGGTTTCCACCGCCAGCGTATACCGGCAATCTACTTTGGAAAGCAACTCGTTGATGGGGGGATCGATCATCATGGGGCATTACCTCCGAAAACAATTATTCTCTCGTCTCACGATAATAAAGCGTCAGTGCTTCCAGCGCATCGTGCATATCGGAAAACTCGCTCGCCAGCGAATCGAGCAGCGCTTTTTCGCGCGCTCCGGTTTCATACGCGCCCTCGAGTATCTCGACCAAGCGGTGAACCGCCGAGCGGACGTCGTCGTTGAGCACCAGGTACGTGTAACCCTTGGCGGCCGTAAGTTCACTGGGCACCTTGCGGATGCGGGCCTCCAGCTTGTTAAGGTCCTCAGTTCCCCGGTCCACCAGGCGCTTGATGAGCGAGCCGCGGCTGGGCGGCAATATAAAGACGCTGACCGTCTCAGGATATTGCTCGATCACCTGTTGCGCCCCGGTATTTTCTATCTCAAGCAGCACGCTCTTGCCTTGATCGAGCTTTTCAAGCACCACGTCCTTGGGCGTTCCGTACCAGTACCCGTTGTTGATCTGTGCCGACTCCAGGAGGTCGCCGCGCGCCCTTTTTGAAAGAAATTCACCTTCCGTAATGAAGTAGTAATGCACGCCGTTTATCTCGCCTGGGCGCGCCGGCCGCGTCGCACACGATACCGACAGTTCAATTTCAGGCCGCGCGCCGATCAGTTCCCGGCACAGCGTGCCCTTCCCCGCGCCCGACGGCCCCGATACCACGTACAACTTTCCCTTCATGAGCCCCGCTCCTTCGTTATTCGATGTTCTGTACTTGCTCGCGCATCTTCTCGATTTCAGCCTTGGCCGCGACCACCGCCTGCGTGATGGGAACATCCTGCGATTTGCTGGATACAGTGTTCACTTCGCGGTTGAGCTCTTGCACGATGAAGTCAAGTTTGCGCCCCACGCTCTCATCAATCGTCAGCGCGTCGCGCATTTGCGAGATGTGGCTGGCGAGCCGCACCAGTTCTTCGCTGACCGCGCTGCGGTCAGCCATGAGCGCGACCTCGGTGAGCAGGCGTCCCTCATCCACCTTCGATCCGATCAATTCCTCGATGCGTTCCTTCAGGCGCGCCTCGTATGCCTTGACCGTCTCGGGATAGCGCGTGTGGATCTGTCCGGCCATGTCTTCCAGGCGTTTAAGCCGCATCAGCAGGTCTTGGGCAAGCGACTGGCCTTCCCGTGCGCGCATGGCGCCAAGTTCCGCGAGAGCCCCGGCAACCGCAAGGCTCATGAGCGACCTGAGCGCCTCCCGGTCCTCCTCGGCTTCCGCCACCACCAACACGTCCGGCAAGCGGGATAAGCCCATCAGCGTGCGGTCATCGTGAAGGCCGGTTGCCGTCAACTGTTCAAGCGCGTCATAGTATGCCTTCGCGAGCGGCATGTCAACCGTGACCGTCTTGGCATCGGAGCGCATGTTGCGGTAGGTTGCAAAAACATCCACATGTCCGCGCGCGATTTGGGTAGCGAGTTGCCGCCTGATGTCCTCTTCCATGAATGAGAACGAGCGCGGCATGCGGAAGGAGACGTCGAGAAACCGGTGATTGACCGATTTCAGTTCCACTGTGAGCTGGCGGCCATCCACTTCGACGGACGAGCGCCCATAGCCGGTCATGCTGTTCATAGTGCCTCCGCGCAGGACCTTCGCTTGGTGCGATGCGGTCCTTATCCTATGTATTATACCATAGTTTGAGCCGGGTCAACGTTAATTTTCTTTAGGAATGTGGTTTCATCCAGGACTTCAATGCCCAGTTCCTCCGCCTTGTTAAGTTTGCTGCCCGCGTTTTCGCCCGCAAGCACAAATGAGGTTTTCTTCGATACCGATGACGCGGCCTTGCCGCCGTTGGCAACGATCAACCGCTCGGCCTGCTGGCGGGACAAGTGCTTTAGCGTGCCCGTCAGGGCAACCGTGAGGCCGGTGAGCGCCCCGCCCGCCTTAGCGCCTTCAAACGATGGATTGAGCCCCGCCTCGATGAGGCGCCCGACCTCCTCGCGATTGTTCTCATCCTCAAAGAATTGTACGACACTCCCCGCGACGATGGGGCCGACATCGCCAATCGCGGTCAGTTCATCTGCCGTGGCGCTTTCTATCGCCGAAACCGACGGGTACCTTTCGCACAAAGACCGTGCGGTCTTGCGCCCGACATTGGGGATGCCCAGCGCGTAGACGAAGGCGTCAAGCGGGCGGGACTTGCTCTTCTCAATTGCCAGGATGAGGTTTTCGGCTTTCTTCTGGGCGAAACGCTCAAGCGGGCGCAGTTCTTCCTTCGTCAGGCGGTAAAGCGCGCTGGGTTCGGCAACGCCGAGCTGCTCAAACAACTGCAACGCCGTCTTTTCAGAGAACCCTTCAATGTCCATGGCATCGCGCGAGGCATAATGGCTCATGCGCGCTACGATCTGCGGTATGCACCCGTCGCGGTTTTCGCAGAACAAGTGCGCGCCCTTTTCGGTTACCGGTCCGCCGCATGCGGGGCAGCGCGCGGGCTTTTCAATCTCGCGCTCGCCGGGCACGTACGCTTCCACCCGCCCCATGATTTCCGGGATCACTTCATTGGATCGGCGTATCCAGACCTTTGCGCCGATGCGCACGCGTTTTCGAAGGATGTCGCCGTAGTTGTTGAGGGTTGCCCGCTTGACCGTCGCGCCCGCGAGTTCCACCGCTTCCACGTGCGCAAGCGGGGTGAGTTTCCCGGTACGGCCAAGTTCCCACGTCACGTCATTGAGCGTCGTGGTCACTTCTTCCGCTTCAAATTTATAGGCCACAGCCCAGCGCGGGAATTTCTCGGTCGTGCCGAGGGTGTCGCGCGTCTTAAAATCACACACCTTGATGACCGCGCCGTCGATCATGTAATCGAGTTCGGCTCGCGCTTCCTCAATCTCTCCGACCGCGGCCAGCGCGTCTTCGATTGAGGCGGCATAGACTTCGCAGCCGCTGACCGGAAAGCGGTTTTCAGTAAGAAAAGCAAGCATCTCCCTCTGATCCTGAAACGCGCGCCCCTCGATGTATCCAACGTCATAGAAGCAGGCGTCGAGTTTGCGCGAAGCGGTTACGGCGGGGTCCAGGTTTCTCAGTGCGCCCGCCGCGCCGTTGCGCGGGTTTTTTAGCGGTTCCGCCGCGGCCTTGTTGTACGCGTCAAAGACGCTCAAACGCATGAATGCTTCTCCATGCACTTCAACGCGCCCTTTATACGCAATCGACAGCGGAATGGAACGGATGGTCATCACCTGAGGCAGGATGCGCTCCCCCACTTCGCCGTTTCCGCGCGTAGCCGCCTGCGTAAGAAGACCGCCCTCATAGGTCAGATTGACCGTCAGGCCGTCGAATTTGTGCTCCACAACGAAAGACAATGGATCAAGCTCAAGTCCCCGTTCGTTCGCCTGCGCCCATAGCTTGACCGCGCGGTCCGCCCACTGGATGAGCGCTTCGCGCGATTGCGCCTTGTCCATCGACCAGAGGCGGGCCAGGTGCCGGTGCGGCGCAAAGGCGGCAAGCGGCTCAGCGCCTACGCGCCTCGTCGGCGAATCGGGAAGTACCGTGCCATTTTCTTTTTCAAGAGAGACCAACTCATCGTACAGCGCATCCCACTGGGCGTCCGTCAGGTCAGAACTGCTTAAAGTATAGTACGCGTATGCGGTCTGATTCAGGCGCGCTACCAGCGCCTTCATCCTCTCCACACACATCCCCTCCTAAATTTTGATAACCGGCGCCGTGCTCGCCGCGAATGTCTTTTCGCCGCGGCCGTCAAACGCGATGACGATGCGCGCGTCGCGTCCGCTGCCCATGACTTCCTGAATCGTGCCCTCTCCGAACATCTTGTGGCGCACGCGGTCGCCGGGCGCGAACAGCACGGCCCCCGCGAATTCGCGCGCGGGCGAGGGCACAAAGCCCTTTGAAACACCCGGGATGCCGAGCGCGGCGGGCTTCTTCACGGGCCTGCCCCCGTCATCTAAATCAAACGGCGGACGCTCACCGCTGCCGGCAACGCCAAACGAACCGGAACGCCCTGCGACAGGACTTGCAAGGCGCATGGGCGCGCCTTGCTTTCGCGGCCCGTCGTCAATCAGGCGGGGCGGGATCTCGGACAGGAAGCGCGAAGGTTCGCCATATTGGCGATTGCCGTAGAGCATGCGTGAATGCGCCGAGGACATGTAGAGCCGCTTCATCGCGCGGGTGATCGCCACATAGCAAAGCCGCCGTTCTTCTTCAAGCTTCGTCTCGTCGCCCAGCGCGCGCGTGGTCGGAAACAAGCCGTCCTCTAGGCCGATTACGAACACATAGGGAAACTCAAGCCCCTTGGCCGAATGCATGGTCATGAGCGTCAGCGCCTGACTCATGTCCCCGCTGTTGTCGAGGTCGGTCACCAGCGCCACGTTCTCGAGGAACCCATCGATCCCCTCATCCGGGTTTTGCTGCTCGTATTGCTCAACCGCGCCGATCAATTCCTCAATGTTTTGAAGGCGTGCGGTGTTCTCGTCGTTCTTGACCTCTTCGTACTGCCGCTTGTAACCGGTCACATCGATGACCGTCCTCAGAAACTCGCTCGGCGTCTTTTCAAAGCGCGCCTCAAGCAGGCTGTTTAAGATGCCCGCAAACCCGGCGACGGCACTCTTCGCGCGGGAAGAAAGCGCGATCAAGTCGCTGGAGATCACCGATACATAAAGCGGTACGCTCTCCCGCCCGGCATACTCCATGAGAATTTCAACCGTCGAATCGCCGATGCCGCGCTTGGGTTCGTTGATGATGCGCCTGAGCGCCACCTGGTCGTCGGGGTTGACCACGGCGCGCAGGTAGGCGATCAGGTCCTTGACTTCCTTGCGGTCGTAGAACTTGAGCCCGCCGTAGACGCGGTACGCGATGCCGCTTCGAACAAGCGCCTCTTCAAGCACGCGCGATTGCGCGTTGGTTCGGTAGAGCACGGCGCACGAACCGGGCGTTACGCCGTCGCGCTTGAGCGCGCTGATTTGGGCGCACACCCAGGCGGCCTCGTCGCGTTCGTCCTGGGCCGTGTACTTCCTGATCTTCTCGCCGTCCCCCGCTTCGGTCCACAGCGCCTTTTCCTTGCGCCCGTAGTTGTGCGCGATTACCTGATTGGCGGCGTTCAATATGGTACCGGTCGAACGGTAGTTCTGTTCGAGTTTAACCACCTTGGCATCGGGATAATCGTTTTCAAAGCCCAGGATGATTTGAATGTCCGCGCCGCGCCACCCGTAAATTGACTGGTCGTCGTCGCCCACGACGCAGAGGTTGCGTTTCTCGCCCGCTATGAGACGGACAAGATCGTACTGCGCGCGGTTTGTGTCCTGGTATTCGTCTACCAATACGTAGTCAAACTTGTGCCGGTAGTATTCAAGCACCGGTGGGTGTTCGACGAACAGCGTCAGCGTCTTGACCAGGAGGTCGTCAAAGTCCAGCGCGTTTGATTCCTTGAGCCGCTTCTCATAACTTTTGAACAGATCGCGAATCTTTTTTGCACGGAAGGACTCCGCGCCGCGAAGGGTTTCTTTTTCAAGCCACTCGTCCGGCGTTTGCATGTTGTTCTTGGCGTCTGAAATGGCGCTTTTGATCACGCGCGGCTGGTAAAGCTTATCGCTTAAGTCCATCTCTTTGAGGAGAGACCGGATCACCGTCATCTGATCGTCGTCGTCATAAATGGTAAAGGAACGCTTGTAGCCGATCTTTTCTATATCGCGCCGCAGAATCCTCGCGCAGCACGCGTGAAAGGTCATGACCCAAGCGTCCGCGGCGTCCCCCCCGCACAGCGTTTCCACGCGCGCGACCATCTCTTTGGCAGCTTTGTTGGTAAACGTAATGGCCAGTATCTTCCACGCCGGTACGCCCTTTTCGATCAAGTGCGCAATCCGGTAGGTGAGCACACGCGTCTTGCCCGAACCCGCGCCCGCAAGCACCAGCAGCGGCCCTTCCGTGGACGTGACCGCCTCGCGCTGCGGAGGGTTGAGCTTCAATAAATCAATCATCTGTTACTCCTGTATCCTTTTAAGCACCATCTCATACCCGCCCGCGCCATAGCTAAGGCACCTGTTCACGCGGCTGATCGTCGCGGTGGACACGCCGGTCTTCTGTGCGATTTCGTTGTAGGTGATCTTGCCTTTGAGCAAAAGCGCCACTTCGAGCCGTTGCGCCAGGTCCTGAAGCTCCTTGATCGTAAGCAGATCTTCGAGCAGCGCATAGCATTCATCTTCGCTTTGAAGTGATAAAATCGCCTTGACCAGGCGGTCTGTGTTCGGGTTCTTGAACTTTTCCATGACGAACCCCCGTTCCTCATCGTATTCTAATTGCACCTAAACCACGCTTAATACTTTACCACAGGCAAGCATATTGCGCAAGCGCGGCAAGTGTGATAAAATGGTTGCATCGCAAAGAGAGGGAGAACAGAAGTGTCCAAAGAAACCAAGGCCTTTAACCCATCGTGGTTCATGGTAATCGTCATGCTGAGCGCTTTCTGGCCAGTTGGGCTTTATTTTTTGTGGTCTAAGCTGCAAACGCTCGACGCGCCCACGCCTGAGAAACCCCGTAAGCGCGGCCTGCGCACGGGCGGCATCATTGCGATTCTCGGTGCGCTGTTTCTGGGCGCAACGGAGGGAATCAGCGGGTTCTGGATGGTATTTTGGATGCTGGGCGGCGCGGCGCTGATGTACTTTGACCGCTATCAACAAAAGCGCGAAGGCAAACTGACCCATTACCGCGCGGTGATCGGCGACAACCACTCCATGGCGATTTCCGAAATTGCTTCAGCCATCGGCGTCGATTACAACACGGCCTGCCGGGATCTCAAGCAGATGATCGACGACAAGTATTTCTCCAAAGGCGCCTACCTCGATTATGGAAACGGCATGTTTGTTTCGCACAGCCAATACGCACCCAAGGGCGCATCCGCCCCGAAAGCACAAAAGCAAAGCGAAAAAACCAAGCAGACCGCGGCAACCGCCTCCCCCGAACCCCAATCGCGTCCCCACAATGGGCCGGTAGAGGAAGAAAACGAATACGTGAGGTGGCTGACGCAAATTCGCACGGCCAACCACGCGATTAAGGATGAACGCCTGTCCGATCAGATTGATGAGATCGAACAGTACACCGCGAACATTTTCGAATGTGTGGTCGAACGCCCCGAGAAGAAGCGCGAGATACACACGTTCATGAACTACTACCTGCCCACGACCCTTAAGCTTCTGAACGCCTACGCGCGCCTTGAGCGGCAAAACGTGAACGGCGGCGGGATCGAAGAGAGCAAGAAGAATATCGAAGGCTTGGTGGATCAACTGGTTTTTGCGTTCAAACGGCAAAATGAACAAATGTTCGAAAAGGATGCCATGGACATTTCTTCCGACATCAAGGTCATGGAGACCATGCTCGCCCGTGACGGCCTGAGCGGCAATGGATTCGCTCAAAGCCACTTCGCCGCCGCCCAGAGGAAACAATAGAAAACCAAAAGGCCCTGGTGCAGTTTCGTGGCTTCTGCAACAGGGCCTTTTTTTCCGGGCCTGGGTGCTGTTGCTTGTGCAACAGCACCTTTATCGCGCGCACCACGCGCATCACGCCCGCGCGAACCACGCAACGGGATACCGATTGTACCCAATGTGCGATGGGGCGACGAAAGGACCTATGCGTTTGCGTTTGAAGGACTTGAGCCGGGCGGGTCGTTCGCCGTCGGCACGAATGGCACGATGCGAGACAAGCTGGATCGATACTACTTCGAGAAGGGTTTGGAACGGATGGCGGAGGCGCTTAGGCCGAGCACGATCATCTGCTATGGCGCGGCGCCGGATGCGATCTTTGCGAAGCATCGGAAGAATGGAATCGAGGTTATCCCAATCGAGCATTACGCCTTGACCGTTCGGAAGGCGGTGGTATAATGGGTGGAGGGAGTGGCGGCGGACGATTCAGTGGGACAAAGGGTGGGAAAAAACCACGCTATCCTGGGAACGACGGGTCTAAATCGCCAGGGAAAGGGTTTGAATGGAGAGGTCGAGGGAATCCGGAATCGGGTCGTGGCAATTGGTACAATCCTACGACTCACGAACGATGGAATTCGGATCTGGATCATCCCGGCCCCATCGGACCGCATTGGGACTATACAGATGGGAATGGCGATCGTTTTAGGGTTTACCCTGATGGTCGCATAGAACCTAAACCATAAAGGAGAGACCATTGTGATTGAGAAGGATGATTGGAGACTGGCTGGTCAAGAGGAGTATCTTGCAAAGAAGCCACTTGTTTGCATGTCATATCGCCCGTATAGCGCCACTTGGGAACACGACCATTGCGCGTTTTGTTCAGATACGATTGATGCAAATACGAACACGGCTTACTGCACGTTAGACCAATACCATTGGATTTGCAAGGATTGCTTTGAGGATTTCAAAGAGATGTTTCAATGGGAAGTGGTTGATCACAGCAACCTGGTCTCGAAGCGTCAAGCTGGTGGCCAAGTGGATCTCTGTACAGAAGAACCCGGCGCGCCTGAGTGATCAAAATAACTACGCGATCATCGTCCTCGGAAACTCGTATGTAAACACGGCATAGTCCTCACCTGAGAAGCTAATGTGTACATATACTTTCCGTGCCTACATCAATAGAGCTAGTGTTTGCATAGCTACGAGTACACACAAAAGTACACACTCAACCCGTCAGATGGTAATTTTATAACGTTATGGAATGTCGGGAAGGCCAGTAAATACTATATGATGACACGATAAGCTACACAAGATATTGCCTATCGTTAGATTCAAGTCCTGTTTCCCGCACCAGTGGAAAGCGGCCCTGTTGCAGAAGCCAAGAAACTGCAACAGGGCCATTTTTTCCGGGCTGGGTGCTGTTGCTTGTGCAACAGCACCATTCCAAGGTTTGATGGGCTTATCTTTCAAATGGATTCTCCGTCGGGTACAGCATGCCCTTGGGGCGGTTGAAGGCCACCTTGCTCGTGCCCAGCAGGTTCATAATCGCAAACAACGCGCGGCCTGCCCTGCCGAACGCCACCGCGCCGTGGTGCGGATAGCCGTCCTCAATCAGTACGTGGCGGTAGAAGCGACTCATCTCGGGAATCGCGAACACGCCGATTCCGCCGAACGACTGCGTGGCGACCGGAAGCACTTCCCCCTCGGCGATGTAGCTCTTGAGGATGGAATCCTTGTCGGCCTGCAAGCGGAAGAAGGTGATCGCGCCCGGCGCGATGTCGCCTTCGAGCGTGCCGCGCGTAATGTCAGGCTCCTTGCCCGGCTCAAGCCCGCGGTGCATGATCAACTGATACTTCATGGTGCCCTTGGTCAGACGGCACATGGGGGTGTTGCCGCAGTGGAATCCCATAAAGATTTCCCTGTCGGTATAGCCAAGCTTGCCTTCTATGCTTTCCTTGTACATATCGGCGGGGACCGTGTTGTTGATGTCGAGCAGCGTCACGGGCGCTTCGGTCACGCAGGTGCCGATGAACTCGGACAGCGCGCCATAGATGTCCACCTCGCATGCGACCGGAATGCCCATGGCGGTGATGCGCGAATTGACATAGCAGGGCACAAAGCCGAACTGGGTCTGGAACGCGGGCCAGCACTTGTTGGCAAGCGCCACGTACTTGGCCGAGCCGCGATTTTGTTCGATCCAGTCAAGCAGCGTCAGTTCGTACTGCGCGAGCTTGGGCAGTATGCCGGGCATTTTGTTGCCCTCGCCCAGTTCCTCTTCCATTTCCTTGATTTTAGCGGGGATGCGCGGGTCGTCCTTGTGGTTGGTGTAGGCCGCGAACAAATCGAGCTCGCTGTTCTCCTGCACGTTGACGCCGAGCTTAAACAACGGCGCTATGGGCGCGTTGCAGGCCAGGAAGTCATACGGGCGTGGGCCAAAGGTAATGATCTTGAGGTCGCGGATGCCCAAGAGCGTGCGCGCGATGGGATAGTAATCGGCGATGAGGTTTGTAACGTGCGCGGCGTCGCCCACGGGATTCTCTGGGATGTATGCGTTCACGCCGCGCAGCTTGAGGTTGTAGGAGGCGTTGAGCATGCCGCAATACGCGTCGCCGCGGCGGCTCGAAAGCACGGGAATGTTCTCCTCGGCGGCAGCGACGAACATCGTCGGGCCGTTAAAGCGCTCTGCCAGATAGGTTTCCGGACCTTCCGGGCCAAAGTTGCCCAGAAACACGACGAGCGCGTTGACGCCTGCTTTGTTCACTTCTTCAAGCGCCTTCACCGCGTCGAGCTCGTTCTCGATGGTGGTCTTGATCTCGGTGATTTTGACGCCCTGCTTCTTGCACGCGGCGACGATGGCCTTCCTGCGCTCAATCGACAGGTCAATCGGGAAGCAATCGCGGCTGACCGCCACGATGCCCATCTTCACTACCGGTATGTTCATCATAAGAACCCCTCCCTACTTCATGCCAGTTTGGCTTCATTATACCACATATCACAAGCGCGTTCAATCTTTAGAATGTGAGAAACCTTTGGAAATGTAGGCGGATTATTCCGATATGAACCGGGCACAATAACCCATCGGTGGGATTTTATTCATTTGGCGGAGGAGATATGGCAGACAAACCGCATGAAGCGTTGCTTCGCGAAACGCTAAAACCAGGCATCCAGGACAATATCAAGGCATTTAAGACCATCTTCTTTTCCTCTACAAACAAGGACGTGGTTGTACGGGAGTTTGAGACATGCGGCTTTGCGGCGTGTCTGATATACATTGAAGGAATGGCGGGCAGCAAGATCATCGCGCAGAGCATCCTCAGGCCCTGCATGGAAGCGGTTGAAGAACCGGACGTTCAAGCGCAAGAGCGCATTGAATACCTGAGCGTGCACGTACTCAACATTGCCCAGGCGACGCTTTCTGAGTTGATGAGCGAACTTACGCAGTTTATATTGGACGGCAACACAGTCGTCCTGGCAGACGGATGTCGGCAGGGCGTCATTCTCGAAACCCGCGATTATGAAAAGCGCAACGTGGAACGCACACAAACCGAATCGGTGGTGGTCGGGTCGCAGCAGGGGTTTGTCGAAAACCTGCGCACCAACATTACGCTGGTGCGCCGCATGGTCAGAACCCCCGCCCTCATCTCCGAAATGATGGACGTGGGCAGCAAGATTCCAACCAAGCTCTCGCTTCTGTACATCAGCGGGGTGGTCGATGAAAACGCGTTGACCGAGATCAAGCGGCGCTTGAGCAGCCTTCATGCAGATTATGTTTCAGACAGCGGCCAGCTCGAGGAATTGATCGAGGACTCGACCTCCTTCCTGCTTCCGCAATTGCTTCAAACGGAACGTCCCGACCGCGTTGCCCACTGCTTGCTCGACGGGCAGGTTGCCATCATGATGGACAATTCGCCCTATGCGCTGATCGCGCCAATTACGCTCTTTCACTTGATTCACGCATCGGATGACAACTACATGCGCTGGCAATACGGTATGTTTACGCGCTTTATGCGTGTGCTCGGATTGTCTATTTCACTGTTCCTCCCCGGGGTTTATACCGCAATCACGCTCTTTCACACGCACATGATTCCGTTGCCGCTGTTGACTTCCATCGCCGAAACGCGCGCGCGCGTGCCTTTTCCCGTGATCGTCGAAGTGCTTTTTATGGAGTTCTCATTCTACCTCATCAATGAAGCCGGGACGCGCCTGCCCACGCAGATCGGCTCGGCGCTGGGGATCGTGGGCGCGCTGATCCTTGGGCAGTCGGCTGTGGCCGCCAGCATTATTAGTCCCGTACTGATCATCATTGTGGCGCTGACGGGCCTGGGCAACTATGTCGCTCCGCTCTTCAGCATCACCATCGCTTTTTCCATCCTTCGCCTGGGTATTTTGGTCGCGGGCGCGACGTTTGGTCTGTACGGCATCGCGTTGCTCAGTTTTATCTATGCCTGCTTTGCATGCGGCGCCAAATCCCTGAACACACCCATGTTCGCGCCATTTGCGCCCTATCGCCCCCACAACCCCGACCTGTTTTTGCGCTTTCCCCTGTCTCTTCAGAAGCGCCCGTTTTTCATGGCCAACAAAAACGGCTGGCTCAAAGGGCAGACGAAGCACAGGAAAATGCGCGGGTGGGAGGGAGATACGAAATGAAACCGCTGCTCTCCGGCCGCTCTGCCGCCGCCATCGTGTTTTTGGCGCTGGGTACCCGGGCGTCCTACGCCATCGCAATCGATGGACCGCAATTGCTCAACGCCGGGTGGATCACCTTTCTTATGGCCGCAATCGGTGTAGCCCCTTTGGCATTCTCAATGGACTTTCTTGAAAATGCCATGCAAAAACCCGCCGCCGAATTTATGAAAGGCGCGTGGGTCCGCGTTTACAGTGTTGTTCTCGCGCTTTTCGCGCTCTATGAGACCGGATGCGGCATCTTCCTGCTGTCCGGTTCCGCTTCCTATCTCGCCTATGAGACCATTTCGGCGCCCGTCATGTTCATCGTCTGCGGGTTGACCGCGGCGGCGGGCTGCATGATCGGCTCGGAAGCTGTGGCCGGCGCGGCGCGCATCGCCTTGCGTCTGTTTGCGATTGCGGTGGTCTTCGTTGTCTTTTCACAGATGAGCAGCTACAATTGGCGTTGGCTTACGCCGGTTTTTGGACCGGGCCTTAAAGTGATCTTGCCGCCCGCGCTTTCCGTCAGCGGCATGCTGACCGGAATGATCCCCTTGTGGCTGTTTACGGATTACAACAATCGATATGTAAAGCGCGGATACATGAAAAAGATACTCCTAGCCATCACCGGATATGGTGTTATGGTCTCCCTTTTGTTTGCCATGCTGCTGCCAGCCATGCCGAAGGGTCCTATGACACGCTGGTTCCAGCTTGAGCGCCTGCTTGCCAATGGGCGCACCCCGCAAGCTTTGCAGGTAATCATGATTCCCGCCTGGTTTAGTTTGCTGCTCGTATCGCTTAGCTTTAACATGCTTTGCGCCACTGAAATGTTGGGCATCGCGTTTCCTTCAACCAAGCCAATCTGGCGGATCGGTATATGCCTGGCAGCCATCTTGGCCATTTCCTTCTCGCCGCTCGGCACGCGCCCCTATATTGAGCTCATCAACCTGATTCGCTGGCCGGTTTGCTCGATTCCGCTTCTCATATACGCATTGATCATCGCTGCCAAAAAGCGAAAGGCGGTGAGTCCCGCGTGAAAAAACTGTTGCTTCTCCTGCTGATCGTGCCGGTTTGCCTGGTGCTTCCCGGTTGCTCTCAAACGCGCCAACCTGAACATCAGGCTTTTGCCATCAGCCTATCAGCCGACCTTCTGGACGACGGCCAGATGTTGATCGCCGTACAGGTTCCAACGTTCGGCGGTGAGGCGTCCCCCTCCGACAAAGGTGGCGGGGGCGAGGGCGGTGAAGGTGGCTCGTCTCCCCAGTCAAACTACGCGATTTACAGCGCCACCGGCGCCAGCTTTCCCGAAGCGCTGGACTTGCTGCAAAGCACCATCCCCAATACACTCAAGCTCACCCAGCTCAAATCGATCGTATTCAACGACAAACTGGCCCGCTCAGAGCAATTTGGGCGCGTAGTTGAGCAGATGGTCATGACCTATCAGATTTTTGGCGCCGCTTCCGCCATTATGTGCCTGGGCAGTGCGCGGGAGTTCATAGAAAATCAGCACCCTGTCATCGGCGTTCGCTTGTCTACGAGCATCGCTTCCGCGCTTGAACACTATTTCCTCGGCGGGTATACGACGTTGACCAGCCTCTATGGGCTCAACGCATCCAACAAATCAATTTACTCCGACCCGGTGATTACTGTGGCCGCGGTTGGCGAGAGTGACGAGGCGGAGCAAATAAAAATAGAACCCAATCTCATGGGCAATGCCATTGCGGGGAAGCTGCCGCGCGAAGGCAGCAATCCAAACCAATACATGGGATGCGCTTTGGTGCTCGGCGGGCGCGTTATAGACATCCTTGACGGGAGACTCTGCCAGTGGATGGAGATGCTCAACGCCGATGTGAAGAGCGTCAACTACATGTGCGATGGCATTTCGGTGCAATTGAGCGTTCTCTCCCGGCCGAAGTTTGACATCAGGCTCAAACCAGACGGCATCGATGTGTCGCTCAATGTAAAACTGCTGGCGGTTCCTTTGATAGAAGCACCCGACGAGCATGTCTTGCGTGAAAAGATCAAAGGTGAAATTCTGGATTTGATTGACCGCTGCCAGGCGGCTGGCGTCGAGCCTTTCAACCTGGCCGAACTGGCAGCAATCAACTTCCTAACCGTTCAGGACTTTCAAAACTATCATTTCCGTGATAAGTTTTGCGCATCTGACGTAGCTGTCACGGTCGATATCGTCATGGACAAATCATAATCAACAGCTTCGAGGGCCATCGCCATGCGTTCGATCGCCCTTTTTTGAATGCGCTGGCAATGACGCACACACATGAACACGCGCGTTGAGACCTGCTGCCATGGCTTGCCGTCGAGCCAGCGCAAGCTGATGATACGCGTTTCAAGCTCATCGAGGATTACGAGCAGTTGGTTGAGCATCGCGCGCTGCGCCCGCATCGTCTCCATCCGCGTAAGTGTTCCGCGTATCTGCTCATCGTAAATCGCCGCCAGGCCCGTGCGCGCTTCGGGCGTTTCAAGCCGCGCCCTTGCGCGCCACGGTGTTCCACCGGCAACCAGACCCTCCAGCGCCAACCGTTTGCCGTTCTCCGCCGTTTGAAGCCGCCGTTTAAGATCGCTCATATCACGGCCAAAATAGCGCGCGACCAACAGCATCTCCTGAACGGCCTTTATCGCCTCATCTCCCGGGGTGTGTCCGCCTTCAACCAACACCACGCGCACCTGATTCATCCTTCAGCGCCTCCTAAAGTAACCGTTTTGTTCACCTTTGGGCGACAAAAAAGCTCCTCTACGCTTTGCCCCAATAAGCGCGCAACGGCGATCCCTTCTTCCACGGAAAACCGCCGCTCCCCGTTCTCCTTGAGTGCATAAGCGTTTCTGCTCACCAAACCGAGGAGTTGAGCCAACTGCTGCTGGCTGTAGCCTTGGGCCATTCTGGCTTCTTTTAATGCGCGGTACTTCATATTATTTCCTCCTGCAGTATGTATCTAATCCACATTCTATGGATCGAAAGTGCCGAAGTCAAGCACACAGCGCAATGATGTCGCATTTTCCTCTTTACTGTAACCGTTTTGTTTGCTATACTGGATAGCGAGGATTGGAAAGGGCGAGATGATATGTCGTTTGGAAAAAACTTGCGCAACAGGCGCATCAGCATGGGGTGGACTCAGCAACAGCTTGCCGATCGCATGGGAAAAACCAAGAACAACATATCTCAGTATGAACTCGGCAAACGTGAACCCAATTGCGAGCAGCTTCTGACATTCGCGCGTTTGCTTGGCGCCAGCACCGACCAATTGCTGGGAAGAACGGCGCTTGCCGAACCGACCGCTGGGTCCGCTGGCGTGCTCGCCGCCCCGGTGCTTGTGCCGGTATTTGAAGGGCAGTCCCTTAAAAATCCGGTGGATTTTCGGTATCTCTCGCCCGATGAGTGCCGCAGGGCGTCCATGTTTTATTATACGGCAAGCGACGACAGCATGGCCGATTACCGCATTGAGGCGGGGGACTGTTTGCTGCTTGAATCCATCGAAAAACCCGAAAAGGACGGCTTGTACCTCGCCCACATGAAAGATGGCCGTGTAATGCCGCGCATGGTCCGCCGTTGTCCCGACGGGCGGTACATGCTCCAGGCTTCCACCCGGATAGCGCCCGAATGGGTTTCCGGCGACGCTTTTTATGCCCTTGGGCGCCTTGTGCGCGTGGAGTTTTCAATCGATTTTAACGAATCGGTTGAAAGCACGGGGCAAAAAGCGTATAATGATCCGAAACATAAGATTGCAAGAGGAGAAAGCGACCGATGATTCGTGTGATCGTAAACCCAGTCGCGGGCCACGGCCGCCCCGTATCACTCCTGCCTCGGGTATTATCCGAACTCGAACGCAGGCAACTGCCCTATGAAGTGTTCCATTCCACGCATGGCGGGCATGCGGTTGACCTGGCCCGCGAGTCGGACGCGGATTGTCTGCTGGTCATGGGCGGAGACGGCACACTTTCGGAAGTGGTCAACGGCTTGGGCGATCAAAAGCGCACCCTGTACTTTGTGCCCTGCGGCACAGGCAATGACTTCGTCAAGACGCTCCGCCTGCCCCGCGATCCGCTTGCCGCGCTCAGAAGGCAGCTCGACGGCCCTACGGCCTGTGTGGACCTGCCCCGCGTCAATGATCGCAGCTTCATCAACGTGGCCGGAACCGGCTTTGACATCGAAGTGCTCCGGCAGACCGAGCGGTACAAGGACCGGTTCACCGGCCTGGTCGCGTACCTGTTGGGCATCGTTTCGGCGGTCAAGCACTTTAAGCCGGTCAAAGCGCGCCTTACGATTGATGGCGAGACCTTCGAAAAAAGCCTGACCATCATTGAAGTGGCAAACGGCCAGTACATTGGCGGCGGTATGCGCGTCGCGCCCACCGCCAACCCCTCTGACGGCCTGTTCGACGTGGTCTACGTGGACGCCGTCAAGCGGTGGCAAATCCCTTTTCTGATGCCGCTGTTCATTCCCGGCTGGTTTGTCCGTTTGCCGATTACGCATACGGTGCGCGCCCGATCCCTCGTCATCGAATCGGAAGGCATGACGATGAACCTGGACGGCGAATTGGTGAACATTCAGTGCGCCGAGTTTTCCATTGCCTCCGGTCAAATCACCACCCACTGCCCGGTTCCTGCCGTTAAAGCGGTTTCGGCCACATCGACCACGTTTCCGGCTTGAGCACCCATCCTCGGACGCTGCGCGTTAAATTTATTATACATCCTCGTAAGGGTTTGTGCGCCGGTATGATTAACGGGCAAACTATGGTATAATTTTCCTGCCTATATAGGCAAATTATGAGGGGGGTGTGTTCCATATGAAGCGTTTCCTCGTGTGTTTCCTTTCGGTGTTGCTCCTGCTGGCAATGACCGTACCAGCGTTGGCCGCTGTGAAGGAAGGAATCGCGACCATCGCAGTCACGTCCGAGTCGATTGTTGAGGGCAAGCTCAAGACCATCACCGGCAACAACAAGGTGAATGTACCCAAGGGTAAGAACAAGAGCCCGCAGCTCACCTGGACAAAGGTTGAGGGCGCGAAATTCTACGCCATCGTGATGTATGACAAAACCAATCCCTGGCTGCATTGGCTCAGGAAGGACATCAAGGCGGTTGCCATCGCGAAGGGTGAAACCCAAAGCCTGAAAGAAGGCAAGTTCACCGGCAAGGGCACCTACATTGGCGCGTATCCGCCCGCCGCGCATGGGGATCACACCTACGAAATCTATGTCTTCGCGCTCGCGGCCAAGCCCAAGACTTTCAAAGCCAAGATGAACTCGGGCGCGACCAGCCTTGACGCCATTAAAACCGGCCTTGATACCACAAAGAGCGGAAATGGCAACATCCTCGGCATGGGCGTCGTCACGGGAACCTTCAAGCATGGGCAGGATGTAAAGTAATCATCTCACAAACGCGCGAGGGTGCTGTTACTTGTACAACAGCCCCTTTTTACTTGTGCTTGATGCGCGGAAATGTTATGATAAAAACAATGATTTTTACGCGCCTCGTCTACGTGTGAAGGAAGGTGAACGACTATGTTCTCATGCGGCGTCCGCTGCTTGTTATGCGCCATCACGGTGTTTTTATTGTGCCTTCTCATCGTTTGCGGCGCGGCGGGCGCGGCAGTGCATGCTCAAAGTGAAGCGGCGCCCCCCCTCACCATCTCCATCAGCGCCGTCGGCGACTGCACCTTTGGCGGCGACCCGCGCAAGGGCACAAAGGAGGCGTTCGACAGATATTTCAAAAAGCAGGACTCCGACTACGGGTATTACTTTAAAAACGTCGCTTCGGTCTTCGCCGAGGACGACCTGACCATCGCCAACCTTGAAGGCGCGTTGACCGAACGCAAGAAGTTCCGCAAGGGCGAAATTTTTGTATTCCGAGGCAATCCTTCCTACGCCAAGATTCTGACGGAGGGCGGCATAGACGCGGTAAATCTGGCCAACAATCACGCCATCGACTTTCTCGCGGGCGGGGTCAAAGACACGCAAACAGCGCTCGACGAAGAAGGCATCGCGCATTTCGGCTTCAAGGAAACCGCCGTCATCGAAGCAAAGGGCGTCAAAATTGGCCTGTGCGGCTTTACCACATGGCGTTCAAGCGCAAAACAGGTGAAAAGCGTCATCTCGGAGTTGAAAAAAGAATGTGATTTGGTGATCGCCTCTTTCCATTGGGGCGAGGAGGGCGTGGGCAAGGCGCGCGCCAAGCAGATCAAAATGGCACACTTCGCCATTGATAACGGCGCGGACCTGGTTCTCGGGCATCATCCGCACGTGGTGGGCGGCCTTGAGACCTACCAGGGCAAGCGCATCGTGTACAGCCTAGCCAACTTCTCCTTTGGCGGAAACCGCAACCTTGACGACCGGGATACTTTCATCTTCCGCCAGCGGTTTACCGTGAACGGGCGTGAAATCACCGATGCGGGATACGAAATCATCCCCTGCCTGTCCTCCGGCACGAAGTCAGGCAACAACTATCAGCCTGTCCTTGCGACCGGAAGCGACGCCGACCGCATCGATAAGCGCATCGGCAAGCTGTCCCGCTAATGGTGCCAGGTATCCTCCGACGCGCAAATACCTTGAATCACATCGTGCGCCGCTTCGCTTTTTAGATACGCCCAGGTCGTCTCCGGCACGAGCAAGCGCAGTTCATCCAAGGATTCTCCCCCGTCATGGATTGCCGCGCGCACAAACGATGCGGAAATTGGCATGTCCTTGTTTTTTTTGCGCGGAATTTCAATGACTTCAACGCCAAGTTCCGGCAGCACCTCGCCCATCACGCGGTTATAGATGCCTGTCGTAGCCGAAAACGGTTCCTCGCCCACATACCGGCGCGTAATGCCCAGCGATGCCGCAATGCGCGAAAACAGGCGTGCGTCAAGCGCCGCTTGCGTCTCAATCACCCGCTCGTCGTCTTTCAAGAAATAAGACGGGAAGGTCGCCGTCGAAACGATGTAGCTGCCTGTCCAGTGATATGCCAACTTTTTGTGATGCGCCGTTCCC
The DNA here is from genome assembly GCA_031551775.1 of Eubacteriales bacterium. Classification (GTDB taxonomy): domain Bacteria; phylum Bacillota; class Clostridia; order Christensenellales; family Aristaeellaceae; genus Anaerozeibacter. The sequence continues at coordinate 116,159 of JAVBND010000006.1, forward strand.
TCGCGAACCAACCGCATCCGAACATCCGCCGGGAATAGTGATACATCCTCCGAGACGACGAACACATGCAGCCAATCGCTTTCACGCGCCGCCCTTTCAATCAAGTGCAAATGCCCCAGCGTAAAAGGGTTGGCGTTCATGACCACGGCAGATGAGCGCCCGGGCAACGGTTTGCCCAGCGACGAAAGGTATTCGCCAAACGCGCGCGCTCTGTTGGTCAAAAGCGCAAGCGCGCCATCTACCCGCTCAAGTTCATGAAAACCCAGATCCAAAAACATACGGGCGGCGTCCGGCTTGGTGTAGACAAAGGTTTCGGGATACCCCTTAAGCGCTTGCCGCTCAAGGAGTTTCGTAAGGATGGGCGCGAGCAAGCCCTCGCCTCTGTGCGCGCCGTCAACAGCCACGCAGCGGATGGTGTTTCGGTAGCTCGACCCTGTCGCAAGCAAAACGCCTTCGCTGCTGTAGGCGCCAACGCTATAATCCAGGTGCGCGTCGCGGCGAATGCCTTCGCGCGCGAGCATCTTATTCATCTCTTCTTGCCTTCGTACATTGGACGGCGAGATTTCATCGACAACAACCATGTCAATCCCTCCCGCCGTCATTATAGCACGAATGCCTTCGCAAGAGCAATCGCTGTGGCGCGCATGGGCCATGGCTTAGCCTATATCGGCTTATGCGTTGCCCGGGTTCGCGCCCGGCGCGCGCGCGTTTTCAATGGCCTTCAAGACCGCGTCCCGAAAAGCGCTCACACTGATCGTCGCGCCGGAGACCACGTCCGGGGTCGTTGCTTTTCCGGCGCCGTCGAGTGCCACGGAAGAAATGTCGTTGGCGGTTTTTCCGATCGTCCACGCCGCAAAGGCGTCCGCTTGTTCATACCATTCCTTGCTGATCGAAGAGACCGCCTTCATGCCGTAAGCGGCGCCCAATTCATCCTTGCTCTTGGGCTGTGCCTTGAGATCGGTGGTGATTTCTCCGGCGGAAGTGAAGCTGACCTTGGATTCGACCGTATCAATTTGGCAGTCCTGAATCCGACCGTTCCCGTCCATCACCACCGCCGCCACGGTGGAGCTGCTTTGCGCCAAGCCATCCTGGGCTCCTGCGGACTTGGACGAATCAAGCGTTGTCACGATGCCCAGTCCCGACAGATACGATCCCTGTGTTGACGGCATGCAGGCCGTCAGCTGAGAACCAACCAGAACGATCAGCATAAGCGCCAGTGCCTTCTTGGTTTTCCTTTTCATTGCCGTTCCTCCCAACAATTGCGCGATATTTTTGCGCGGTTACGCGTTGGTTAGTGTTGGACTTTGGCGCGCCCATTATACAAAAAGAAACGCCCGCCGGCAACCGCGTGCCGGCGGGCGTGAACTGAGGTCCACTCAATTTTGATCAGGCCGCCTGATTCTTGTTGCCGGTAATCACGCGCGCGATCATGACGAAGGATTCGGTAAAGATCGACTTGAGCTTCTCCACAAAGGACATGCCCTTGTAGAAATCGTTTGAAGGCTTCATGCGCCCGCCGAGCTTGCGGTTTTCAAGCTCCTGCCACAGCCCCGCCACGACCACCAAGCCGATGCCGATGATGTCGGTGATCAGACCCGGCTCGACCAGCAGCAAGCCGCCAATCAGGAACATGACGCGCTGGAAGAGGTGCGCATGGCGCGTGTAGTATCCTTCAAGCGCCGCGCCGATGCCCATCATGCCCACGAGCGCCGTCGCCGTGATGCGCAGTATGTCGTACCAGTGCGCGTCAATCATCAGCATCTGCGGATTGTATACGAACATGTACGGGATCAGGAAGGCGGCAATGGCCAGCTTCACCGCGTTAAAGCCGGTCCGCATGGGCTTTGACTTGGCAATGGCGCTGCCCGCCATGGCGGCCAGTGCGACAGGCGGCGTGATGTCGGCCACGATGCCGAAGTAAAAGGTGAACATGTGCGCCGTCAGCATCGAGCACCCCATGACTTTCATGACCGCCGGGGCCATGATGGTCGAGGTGATCAGGTAGTTGGCGGTCGTCGGCACACCCATGCCCAGGATGATCGAAGCCACCATGGTCAGCATCAGGGTTAGAATCTGACTGCCGCCCGCGATGTCGATCAGGCCGTTGCCCATCTTAAGGCCCAGGCCCGTCAGCGTGATGGTGCCCACGATGATGCCCGCCATGCCGCACGCGATGGCCACGCCAATCACGTTGCGCGCGCCGTTCTCAAGCGATTTGACGACATCCGTGAGTGATTTCGTGATCGCGCTCTGAACAGAACGGGCCTCGTCTTCCGGATGATCGGATACGGTCTGCTCGTTCTCGCGCCCGGCATACTTCTTGAGCACCATGGAGACATGAATGCGCCGAACCATACCGCAAAGCGCCGCTGCCGCGACACCGATCAAGGCCGCGTAGATGGGCGTAAAACCCGCGCAAAGATACCCGATGATGACGCCCAGCGGCACAATCAGGTAGCCGCGCTCAATGACAATGCGCTTGAACACAGGCATTTCATCCTTGCTCAGCCCCCTCAGGCCGTACTTGCGCGCTTCGAGCTCGACGATGATCCAGATGCCCGCGAAGTACAAAAGCGCCGGGATGATCGCGGCCTTGGCGACCTCAGTATAGCTCACGCCTACCGATTCCGCCATCAGGAACGCCGCCGCGCCCATGACCGGCGGCATGATTTGCCCGCCTGTCGAAGCCGCCGCTTCCACCGCGCCCGCAAATTCGCCGCGGTACCCGAGGCGCTTCATCATGGGGATGGTGAAGGAGCCGGTACCCACGGTGTTGGCGACAGAAGAGCCCGATACGGTGCCCATGAGCGCGCTTGAGAGCACCGAGACTTTGGCGGGACCGCCGCGCTTGTGACCGGCGACGGAGTTTGACAGATCGATAAAGAACTGACCGACCTGCGTGGTTTCGAGGAACGCGCCGAAGAGCACAAACAGGAAGATAAACGTCGCCGACGCGCCAAGCGGCGTACCCATGATGCCCTCGGTCGTATAGACCAGGTAGGTGACCACGCGCGTGAAACCAAAGCCTCTGTGCGCTAGGAAGCTCGGCATGGAACGCCCTAAGAAGGAGTACAGCACGAACAGCGTCGCGATGATCAGGATGGGATACCCGACGACGCGTCGGCACGCCTCGGCCAGCAGCAGCACCAGGAGCGACCCCACCGCCATGTCGGTCAAGAAAATCCGATAGCCCACCGGGTCTATCGCGGGGTCAAACTTCTTTGAGATGCGCATGGCCAGGTCCACATGCTGAAGCGCGATGTACAAACAGCACCCCATGGCCAGCGCCGCCAGCGCGATGTCATACCAGGGCAGCTTGTTGACGCGCCCCATCTTCTTGCCCGCCGGATACAAGAGGTACGCCAGCGTCAGCACGAAACCCAAGTGCAGGGGCCGCAGCTGCGTCGCCGGAATTTTTGCCGTCAGCGCCGCGTAAAGCTGTACCAATGAAAAGAGTATGCAAATGATGCCCACGGCCCACTTGCGCGCGTCGGTAAAGACGCGTGTGGCCGATTCCCGGTCGTACTTGGCCATGATTTCGTTGATTTCCTGTTGATCGACGACCACGTCATCGTTTAAAACCTTGTCATCACCAGCCAATGTGCCACCTCCATTCGATAATATATGATCATATAAATTAAAAATTTATAAAGATGCTATGGCGAAAAAAACGCGCCCCTCGTATTCCCTTTCAGCCGCCGTCGGCCGTGGGCCCTGACTGAGACGCCAAAAACAGCGATGTCCCGCCGCAATGCGGCGCACTAAATCCCGAAGACCTCATGTGCCCAAAACCCCAGTTCATTCGTAAGCGTCCACCGCTCGGACGACAGGCCGATTGCCGTGCCCGGCTTGGACAATTGATTTAAGTGGATTTCCTCCCCATCCTCGCCGATGCGCAGCCTGTGATCGGCCACGCGCCCGACGAAGGTCCATTGAACGGGCAATTGCACATCAAAACCGGTGATCGCATAATACGCGCCCCGGTCCTCGAATGTCTGACCCGGTTCAGGATCGGGAATGCCCGCGCCATAGTGGCGAAAGCGCGTCTCCCTGAGCGTCACAAAACCGTCACCCGGTTCATATCCGTCTTCGACCGGGCTCTTATTGACCGAGTGGGTGAACAGGATAAAGACCCATTCACCCTCCGGCACACGCTTCGAGTAGAGGATTTCTCCCGCACGGTTACGAAGGGTGACGCGCCACCCAAACGGGCAGCACGCCACCGCCACGAGCACAGCCGCAAGCGCGATGAGGGCCAGCGGCCGCACAAAGAACTTCATGCTGGATTATTGGATGCCCTTCTCGGCATAGTACTTGGCCGCGCCGGCATGCACAGGCGTGGAAACGCCGAGCAGCGCGTTGTCGATGGTGATCTCAGCGCCCTTGGCATGGGAGATGTCGCCGGTCTTCTCATAGAGGGTCTTGACCATCTCGTATACCATGTCTTCACTCAGAGAATTGGCGCAGATCAGGATGGCGCGGATGCCCACCATGTTGGCATCCTCCGCCTGGTTCGGATAAGTGCCGGCCGGAATGGTGACCTTGGCATAGAAGGGATACTTCGCGATGAGCGCATCAATGGTCTGATCGTCAAGGTTCAAAAGCTTGACGCTTGAGGTCGCGCCCAGTTCCTGAATGGCCGGGTTCGGGAAACCGGCGGTGATGAACGCGGCGTCAATCTGGCGGTTCTTGATGGCGTCCGCGGATTCCGCGAAGGACAGGAGCTGCGCGTCGATGTCCTCAACGGTCAGGCCCGCGATTTCAAGGTACTGAACGGCGTTGAAATACACGCCCGAGCCTGCTGCGCCAATGGATACTTTCTTGCCCTTGAGGTCGGCCAGGGTATTGATGCCCGAATCGGCATGCACAACCAACTGCACGACTTCGGGATACATGGAGGCTACAACGGCGAAGGACTGGATTTGCTCGCCTTCAAAGGCGTTGATGCCATTGTAGGCATAGTCGGCCACGTCGTTTTGCACGATGCCCAGTTCAGCTTCTCCCTGATCGATCAGGCGGATGTTCTCTGCCGAAGCGCCGGTGGACTGCGCGGTGACGTCGAGGTCGGCGATATTCTTGGCGAAAAGGTTTGCGATCTCACCGCCGAGCGCATAGTAGGTGCCCGAGGTGCCGCCGGTGGCCATGTACAGGAACTCGGTCGCGCTGGCCGGAATGGCCAGGAGCATCAGGGCAACCAGGGCGATAGACAGGATACGCTTCATGAAGTGGTTCCTCCTTTAAAATGGTTTTATTAAGGATTAACAACCTTGATGACATTTTATCATGATTCACTGTGTTTTGCAAGTTCCCATTAACAATTATTCATAGGACACCGCTATGTTTTCCGCTTGCGCGGATATCGGGTTTCCCTTGAAAAATGACGCGTTTTGGGGTATGATATGGGAAAAGACGTAAGGAGATGCGCTATGCGTACGATCGAAGCGCGCGAAATTGAAAGCGCGGTCAAGTCACTGATTCTCAAAGCCAGCTACGTCATCGGGAGTGACGTCGAACGCGCAATTGAGCGCGCGTGCGAAACGGAAGAATCTCCATCCGGGCGCGCCGTACTCAAGCAGTTGCTTGAGAACTATGAAATTGCCCGAACCGAGCGCGTAGCGATTTGTCAGGACACCGGCATGTGCGTCGTGTTTCTGGACATCGGGCAAGACGTACACATCGAAGGCGGCGATCTGAACGAAGCGGTTACAAACGCCGTACGCGCGGCTTATGCGGAAGGGTACCTGCGCAAAAGTGTGGTGCGCGACCCGCTCTACGAGCGCGTGAACACCCGCGACAACACGCCCGCCGTCATCCATACGCGCATCGTCCCGGGCGATAAAATCGACGTCCTGGTCACGCCCAAGGGTTTCGGTTCGGAAAACATGTCCGCCGTCAAGATGCTGGTACCCGCCGACGGCGAAAGCGGTGTGGTCAAATTCGTGACCGAGACAGCGGTGAACGCCGGTTCCAATCCCTGTCCGCCGATCATCGTGGGCGTAGGCATCGGCGGCACGATGGAGATGGCCGCGATCCTGGCCAAACGCATGACCGCGCGTTGTCTCGATGAAGCAAATCCGGACCCACGGTACCGGGCGCTTGAGGATAAGATCCTTTGTGAGATCAACAAGTCGGGCGTCGGCCCCGCGGGTATCGGCGGACGCACCACCGCGCTCAAGGTCAACATCGCGGCCTATCCCACGCACATTGCCGCGCTCCCCGTCGCGGTAAACATCTGCTGCCACGCGGCGCGTCACGCCCATACCGTACTATAGGAGGAAGCGATGATGGAAAACATACCGGTGAAACTGCCGCTTGATCCTGAGCAGGTTAAAACGCTGCGCGCGGGCGACACGGTGCTCCTGACCGGCACGCTCTATACCGCGCGCGATGCCGCGCACAAGCGCCTTGTGGAAGCGCTGGACCGCGGTGAAGAACTCCCCTTCGACCTGAAAAACCAGCTCATCTACTACGTCGGTCCGGCCCCCGCCAAACCGGGCTACGCCGTGGGTTCGGCGGGGCCCACCACCAGCTACCGCATGGACGCCTACGCGCCCCGCCTCCTCAAGGAAGGACTCAAGGGCATGATGGGCAAGGGCAAGCGCAACGCGGCCGTAATCGAGCAAATGGTTTCCTCCGGTGCGGTATACCTGGGCGCCGTGGGCGGCGCGGCGGCGCTGATCGCCAAGCGCATCACAAAAAGCGAAGTCATCGCCTATGACGACCTGGGCGCGGAGGCGATTCACCGGTTCGAAGTTGTTGACTTCCCGGCACTCGTGCTGATTGACAGCCGTGGAGACAACCTCTATGAAATCGGCCCGGCGAAGTACCGGGTCTCATGAAGCGAGGCATTTCATGCTGATTCACATCGATAAAGAAAGCGCCGCGCCGCTGTACTTGCAGTTGGCCCACGCAATCCGCGAAAAAATCGACAAGGGTGAACTCAAACCCGGCGACAAACTGCCCACCGTGAGAACGCTCCTCAGCCAGACCGGCCTTTCCGACGGTACCATTCGCCACGCGTACGAGCTGCTCGCCCGCGAAGGCGCGCTGGATATGTCGCAAGGACGCGGGACGTTTGTCTGCGCGCCGAGGGAGAGCGCGAGCCGCGAGACGCGCGCCATGCGCGCCATTGACAAAATGGTTGAGGAACTCAAGGCTCTCTCGCTCACCCCGCGCGAAATCGGACTCTTCGTAAACGTCAAATTGTCGGTGCTCCAGGGCGAGGACCCATCGACTCCGGTGGCGGTGGTTGACTGCAACCCCGAATCGCTCTCGGAGGCGGCGCAGCAACTTTCTGCGATTCCCGGCGTGGTGCTGAGCGAATACCTGCTCGAGGACGTTCGGCGCGCGCCCAACGAACTCACGCGTGACATGCGCCTGGTCATCACCACGCAAAGCCACGCGCACGAACTGACGGGGCTCTTGGGCGGCGACGCTTCGCGCATCGCGCGCGTGGCGCTCTCCCCCAGCCCGCACACGCTGGCGGCGCTTTCACGCGTTGAAACCGGCCAGGGCGCACTGATCTACTGTCGCAGTCAGCGCTTTGCGCAGATCGTCAAGAACGGCATGCGCCTGTTTCCCCATCTGCGCCAGGGCGATGCGCAGGTCATGCTCAGGGGGGAAAACGGTTTGGCGAACGGCGCGCTGAGCGAAGCGCTGCTTGGCAAGCAAGCCGCAATCGTCGCGCCCGATTATTTGACCTATGCTTCCCCCGAAGCGCAAGCCGTCCTCTTGGCTTTTGCCGAGGAAGGCGGCCTGATCATCCCCTATCACCACCAGATCGATCAAGGCTCGCTGCTCTACATCGAGGAGCGCTTACGGGCGCTTTAGTTCCTTGCCCATGATGGAAAATCACCGCGCGCGGAGCACTTTTCCGGCGCGGTGATTTCATTTTGTTCTTCCCTGTTTTACTTGCGAAGCGCCTTGCGCAGCGCGAGGATGCGCTCCATTTCATTGTACACGATCATGTATCCCTCGTCCACGCCCATGCCGGGTTTTGCCAAGATCTGCACCGGTCCCGTCGCCATGGCGGCGTGTACGCACACCTGCGCGGATCGGTCGGTTTCGTTGCAGGTGCCGCCCTGGTACGCGCCCATGCCGTGCGCCTTGCAGTAGAGCACCGCCTCGATGGTGTTGTTGATGCCGCCCAGGTCCGGCGTCTTGATTTGCGCCATGTGACCGGCCTGGTTGTCGGCAAAGTACATCACGTCCTCAAGCGTGTTGCACCACTCGTCCGCCACCAGTTCCACATGGATTGCGCGCCGATCGACAACCTTTCTCAGTTCCCTCAGCGCGACCATCTGCGCTTCGCGCTCGCCCGCGTCCATCGGTCCTTCGATGCGCAGCTTGAATGGCCTTGCCGCTTCTTCAAGGGTCTTCAGGTAATCGGCCATGCCTTCGTAATTGTCGTTGCCCAGCGCCAGGCCGATGGTTCCGTATACGTCGATGTGCAAAATCGGCGAATAGTCTTCGTTCGTGCGCAAGGCAATGATGCGGTTCCTGAGCCACTTGACGTACTCAAGCAACTTTTCGCCCTTTTCTCCGAGCTTTGTCGCCACGTGGTTGATCAGCGCGTGCGGCAAGACATCGGCATGCTTCATGATCATCTTGTCCGAGTTGTCGTAGCGGCTGTCGCCCGACTGTGTAAAGATCGCGATCAGGTGATCCGAAACCTCGGTGCCGTATTCCTCGGCCACCACTTCGCACATGAGCTTGTGCTTGGCGCGCGCCACCGCGTCCAAGATCGCCTGACTCACGCCGTAACGGATCGCGGTGTGCAGGCGCTTTCCGTCTACCTCAATGGCTTCCATTTCCTTCGTCAGTTCGCGGAAGGAATCGGCTTCACGCCCGGTCAGCATGGGCTTGATGTGCTTCTCGATCACCGGGATGAAGTCCTTGGCCAGGAACAAGGGGTCGCGTCCGCCCGCTCCGGAATACTGCACCGCCGCGCAATCGCCGTAGGCGATTTGCCCATCTTCAAGCACCAGCATTACGCTGATCGCTTCGCCGGCCTGGCGCACCGCCGTAAAGCCCGGCGTGACCGGCTCTCCGATGTAGGCCGAACCGTTCGCCTCAGCGCCCGCCTTGATCGCCTTCTGATCGTCAAAGAAGAACCCGGTGCGGCCCGGGGAGCAGATGACATCGATAATTTTCATAATGAGGTCCCCTCCTTGTATCGGCTAAAAATGTTATTTCGGGCGTCCGACCAAGCGGCCCTTGGAGATGGCATAGATGTCGTCAATGACCATCTGGAAGGACGCGTCGCGCTTCTCTGCCTTGGCCCGCTCTTCGATCTTCCCGCGATTGAAGTCCTTGAGTTCCTTGGTGAATGGCAGCGCCGCCGAGTCGAACAGACGCACCGCGCCTTCGTTGTCCCGCGCGGGCAAAATCTTGCCGGCGTTGAAACGGCTGGGTGCGAATGGCACGTCGAGCACGCCCGCCTGGAACGCGCGCACAGTCCCGACTGAAATATCCCCGCCGCCCAACTCAAAGCACTTGTCTACGATCAGGCGCGTCTCACTCAATATGATCTCAATTTCCTTGCCCACGGCGCCCTCGGGCAGCGATTGATCCGACAGCATTGAGATCACCTGCTTGGTGCACCTGAGCCCCTGCGCGTTGGCTTCCATGGTCGGAATGCCCATCGCCTCGTGCGGCGTCTTAACGATCACCTTTGTCGCGTGCGACAGTGCCGCCGCCGCGCTGCCCCAGGATATTACGCCAAACGCCTTGGCTTCGTCCTGCGGGAATCCGCCCATCCACTGATGAAGCACCGTCGTAACTTCAACGCCCTCATAGCCGTACTTCCTCAGGTATTCGTTGGTGATGATCTCAAGGGACTTGATCGCGGCCACGTCCTGAACGAGGTTGCCCAACTGCCCATAACCCACGGTGATGTTCTTGACGCCCTGTTCGGCGGCAACCAGCGCTTCGATTACGGCCACCGAATGCGAAATGCACGGCGGAACCAGCGTCCCGGTCAAGGGCCCAAACGGCTCGCGGTTGATCGATATGCCCTGTTCCTCGTAAAGGCCGATCAAGCGGTCGCAATACATCCAATCGGTCATGGTGCGCTCGAGCGATACGCTCTTGGCGTAGGGAATGTTGTAGGAAATGCCGCCGCCTTCGTAGCTCGTAAAGCCGCCGGCCATCGTAATCTCGGCGAGCAGGCGCGCGTCGGGCGTGCCATGGCGTACCTGAACCGGCACCTTGGTCGATTCGGTCACGCGGCGGCAGCCGACTACGCCATGATTGACGCCCGGAAAGCCATTGAGCATGGCCTTGCCCTCGCGCATGCTCTCGCGAATGCCGACCTCGGCCTCTTCGTAGCGGTTCAGGCGCGTATAGGAATCAATCGTCGTGGGCAAAAGATCGGCTTCGCCCTTGTCCTCAAGGTAATTCAAGAGCTTTATATGCTCATCAATCAGCGGCACGCCCGCGCGCGGCTGAATGAGTGTGCGCATTTCTTTTTGCGCCTGGCGCAGCTTCGCCGCGAAGCGCTTGGATTCGGGGATCGCCTTTTGATACTGAAATGCTTCTTCGAGGTTCACTTCCTTGCCGGTCGGCCATTGAGTGAGGACGGTTTCCCGGATTGCGTTGAACTCATCCATGGTCAACTTCTTATTGCGAATCTCCATATCACACAAACTCCTTCATCATGATGTCGCGCGCCAGTCGCGGATGGTTCTGACTTAAAATACCCATGGCGGAGAGGATGTAGCGCCTGTCGATGACCGGGTGCGCATCGCGCGGCATGAGCGAGGCGCTGTAGCGCGTCGTGGCCATCGCGCGCGCGGCCATCTCCCCCGCGCGGCTTGAGTGGTTCAGCGCGCCGCCGGTCAAGAGAAGCGTCTTGACGCCCGTCAGATCCTTGCCGGTTTGCTGGAAGGCCACGCCCATCGGCGTATAGACCTGCTCGATCGTGCCCGCGTGGCGGCTGAGTCCGAGTTCAATCGCGAGGCTCGCCAGCGCAAAATCCACGTCTTCCTCGTCCTTCGAAACGGGCAGAACGCCCGGGTCAATCCGTATCTTGTCAAACCATGCGCGGACCCGCGCCGCGTCACGGCCCGAAGCCTCGGCAAGCGCCTCCATGCCCATCGCGTCCGATACGCCCGACGCGCTGTAGCGCATACCGATGTCGCCTTCTACGGTCCTCTTGGCAAATGGTTCGGGCAGCCCCCTCAGCACGGTCGCCGGTCGCGTGGGCAGGCCCTGTGTAATCGAGTAAACATCGGTCGTCGCTCCGCCCAGGTCCACCGCCATCAATTCGCCCAGGTCTTGCGACAGTACGGTCAACGCCGTAAGCGCCGCGGCTGGCGTCGGCATCAGGATGCCGGAAATCAGCGACGCCGCTCTTGACAGCCCCTTGGCCTGGATGATGCGCTTTAGAAACAATTCCCGGATAACCGCCTGGCAGGGTTCGACATTCAGATGGTTGAACTCGGCCATGACATTCTCGCACGCGATCACTTCGCGGCCCTCAAGCGCCGCTTGGCACGCCTTGCGCGCCGCGCGGTTGCCGGCAAACACGACCGGGCAGGTATAGTCCATTCGGGCAATCATCTTCGCGTTGTGTATCACGCAATCGCGGTTGCCGCCGTCGGTGCCGCCGCACAGCAGCAAAATGTCGGGCTTCAGGCCGGTGATCTCGTCCGTGTCCTCGTCCGTCAGTTCATACGCATAGGTCTTGATCACCTTCGCGCCCGCACCGAGCGCCGCGCGCTTGGCGGCTTCGCTGGTGAGCGAGGGCACAAGGCCGCTCGCGATCATGCGCAACCCGCCCGCTGCCGACGAACACGCGTATCGCTCGCTGAATTCGCGTACGCCCGCTTCCTTCTTAAGCGCATGAAGCGCATTTTCAAGCCCGATGGAAATATCGTCCTCCACAGTCGTGTAACTTTGCGCGGTGCCAATGACGGCGGCCGCGTCCCGGTCAACCGCCGTGACCTTGGTATAGGTCGAGCCAAAGTCAATGAGCAGGATGGGCTTCATGGCTTACCCCTTCGCCTCGCGCGCCTCAAAATCGCGGGCGAGCGCTTCAATCGTCACTTCCGGCGCGGTACCCGGCCCGAATACCCGATCAAAACCCATGGCCTTGAACCGCGTCTCCACTTCCTCAAACGGCTGCTTGCCGACCACGATGTTTCCGCCCACGTAGAGCAAGATGCCCTTAAGCCCAGCCTCGTCGCATTTCTCGCGAAGACCGCGGCAATCAAGTTCTCCGTGTCCGTACAAGGATGACACCACGATCGCGCCTGCCGCCGATTCCACAGCCGCTTCGATAAACTCTTCCTGCGAAACCATCACGCCCAGGTTAATCACCTTGAACTCCGCTTGCGAAAACGCGAAGTTCAAAATCTGGTTCCCCACGGCGTGGACGTCCGCTCCGATCACGCCCAGTACGATCGTCCGATCACTCATGCGCGTTCCCTCCCAAACTCAACACTTTCCACAATATGGTGTATATCATTAGTTTAAAATGATTTACATCATTTGTCAAGCGCAGGAAGGGCATCGGTTAACTTATTTACCATATCCTAACATACGGACGGCGCGCGTCTTAACCCAGTCTTCGTTGACGCGGTATGCTTTATCCTCATATAATAAGGCAGACCGCGAACGGGAAAAGTAAGCGAATGGCCAAGGACAGAAAATGGGGTCACCGGCTGAGAGCCCCAGATGAAGCCGCCGCCGAATGTGCGCCCGGGAGTCATCGCGTAACGGCGACGGGCGCGCCCGATACAGCGCTTGAAGCGGGAGGATTTAATCCTTTCAGCAGAGTGGAACCACGCAGGCGCGTCTCTGTATAGCCAGGGACGTGTTTTTTTATTTGGGGAGGGATCGAATGTGTTCAAACATTGGAAAGAAGACATCGATGCGGTTCTGAGTCGCGATCCTGCCGCACGCAGCGCGATGGAAGTGGTCCTGTGTTACCCAAGCTTTCGCGCCATTCGCCGCCACCGGCGCGCACATTGGCTGTGGACGCACAACAGCAAGCTGCTGGCCCGCATCGTTTCCCAGCGCACGCGAAAGATTACCGGCATTGAAATCCACCCCGGCGCGACCATCGGCAAGGGCCTGTTCATCGACCACGGCATGGGCGTCGTCATCGGCGAGACCACCGAGATTGGGGACAACGTGACACTCTATCAAGGTGTTACGCTGGGCGGCACGGGCAAGGACGTGGGCAAGCGCCACCCAACGATTGGATCGGGCGTGGTTGTGGGTGCGGGCGCGCGGGTGCTGGGCCCGTTTACGGTCGGCGACAACGTCAAGATTGGCGCGAGCGCGGTCGTGCTCAAGGAGGTGCCTGCCGGATCCACGGTGGTCGGCAACCCCGGCCGGATCGTACGCCAGTCGGGAGAGCGCGTAGGCATCGACCTCGACCAGGTCAACCTGCCCGACCCGGTCAAGGAGATCATTGAAAAAATGCTCGGGCGCATTGAGCGCCTTGAGCAATGCCTGGAACACACGGGCGTCAATTGCGATACGTGCGACCAGGTGGATACCTCGCTTTGCCCCAAAGTAACGAAGGAGGATGTGCACATTGAAGATCTATAACACCATGACCCGCAAGAAGGAAGAACTGGTTCCGGTTCATGAGGGCGAAGTGCGCATCTACGCATGCGGCCCGACCGTCTACAACTACTTTCACATCGGAAACGCGCGCCCGTTCATCATGTTCGACACCTTGCGTCGCTACCTGATCCACAAAGGCTACAAGGTGACGTTCGTGCAGAACTTTACCGACATCGACGACAAGCTCATCAACCGCGCGCGCGAGGAAGAAACCACCGTGCCGGAAGTGGCCGAGCGCTATATAAAGGAATACTTTGTCGATGCGGGCGGGCTTGGCGTCATGCCCGCGGACGTGCATCCGCGCGCGACCGAGCACGTGGGTGAGATCATCCGCCTCATCAAACAGCTCGAGAAAAACGGTCATGCCTATGCGGTGAACGGCGATGTGTACTTTGATACGCAGTCCGACGCCGATTACGGGAAGCTGTCCGGCCAGAACCTGGAAGACCGGGAAGCGGGCGCGCGCATCGAAGTGGATGATGTCAAGAAAAACCCGATGGACTTTGTGCTATGGAAGAGCCAGAAGCCCGGAGAACCGGCCTGGAAGAGCCCGTGGGGCATGGGCCGTCCCGGCTGGCACATCGAATGCTCGGCCATGTCGATGAAGTACCTGGGCGAGACATTTGACATCCATTGCGGCGGCGTGGACCTCATCTTCCCCCACCATGAAAACGAGATCGCGCAGTCGGAATGCGCCACGGGAAAACCGTTTGCCAAGTACTGGATGCACAACGGCCACATCAATGTAAACAACCAGAAGATGAGCAAGTCGCTCGGAAACTTCTTTACCGTACGCGATATCGCCAAGGAGTTCGACCTTGAAGCGGTGCGCATGTTTATGCTGAGCGCCCACTACAGAAGCCCGGTCAATTTCTCCCGCGAGATGATCGAGCAGGCCAAGGCGTCCCTCGACAGGCTCTACACCGCGCGGGACAACGCGCTGTTCCTCTTGGAGCACGCGGGAGAGCGCGAGATGAACGAAGCGGAGCGCGCCTTTGCCCAACGCGCAAAGCAGGCGGTTGCCGATTTTAATCAGGCGATGGAGGATGACCTCAATACCGCCGACGCGCTGGGCGTGATCTTCGAGTACGCGCGCGACATGAACACCGTGCTCGCGGATGGGAACGCGCCTTCAAAAGCCGCCATTGAAGAAGGTCTTGAAGCGCTTTTGACCATGACGGGCGTCCTGGGCATCCTTTCAAAACAGCACGATACCACGCCCGATGAAGTCAAGCAACTGGTTGACGCGCGCGTCGCCGCCAAGAAAGCGAAAGATTTCCCGGAAGCCGACCGTTTGCGCGGTGAAGCGTTGAAGCTGGGCTATATCATCGAAGACACGCCCAAGGGACCGAAGGTTCGCAAAGCATAGATACTTCCATATCAAGAGGGGCCGCGTTGATTCATCATCAGCGCGGCCCCTCTATCCTATTCCATTATTTCTGAATGACAATCGTCGTTCCGTTGGTGACATGCTCGTGCATCCACTTGGCGTCGTCCACCGCAAGGCGGATGCAGCCGTGGGACGCGCGCCTGCCCAGCGCCGATACCGAGCCGCTGGTGGGCCGCCCGCCGCGCTTGCTGAAGAGCACCGAATGGAACATGACGTTGCCGGTCGGGTCGATGTTGATCGCGTACTGCGCCCAGCAACCGAAATCCTTGAAGTAGTGCCACCGCTCGCCCAGGCGAACCGTTTCGTCAAAGGTGCCGGTTGGCGTCGGTGTGCCGCGCGCGCCGGTCGAGCACTTGAACTTCTTGACGAGCTTTGAGTAGTTGCTGTTCTTTTCGGTCCACTGGTAAGCGTAAACGCGCTGCTCCGATATATCCACAACGATCTTGTACTCGTGCAGCGGCTTGTCGTTTCGAACCGCGCCCGATGAGAACAGCAGGGCTTGGGTGTTCTTGTCCGCAATCCCGGTTTCAGGCAGTCCGTTAAGCTTTTGAAAGTACAAAAGCGCGTCCTTGGTGGTCGCGCCAAACGCGCCGTCCACGCCCTGGTAGATATAGCCGAGCGAATTGAGCCTGGACTGCACGCGCTTGACCGCACTGCCGGTCATGCCGTCGGTCAGGACTTCAAAGGTGTTTGAAATCTCACCGGAATAAATGGTTTCCAGCAACTCCCAATCCGCCTCGCCGTTGAGGTTGTAGAGCGCGCCGTTTTGATCGGACTCGGCCGCGGTGTCGTCGGATGCGCCGCCGTCGTCCTCGCCGTCGCCGTCTTCGTCAAAATAGGCGAGGGTAGAAAGCTGTTGCCCCGGCGCCGTTTTGGCATACTGCTCGTTCAGGTATGTCTTGACGTTGTTGACCGCCGTTACCGTTCCGCTGCCGTATTGCCCGTCGGCTGTGCCTTCAAGGAAGCCCAGATTGATCAACGCCGTTTGCAGCTTGATGATTTCTTCTCCGCGCATCCCTTTGACGAGGGGGGTGGGCGACGGGGTCGGCACCGGCGTCGGCACCGGCGTGGGTGAAGGCGTCGGAATGGGCGTCGGCGTCGGGCGGGGCGTCGGCGAAGGCGTCGGCACCGGCGTGAAGCGCGGCGCGGACGGATCCTCGGCCCCGGTTTCGGGCGCGGTCTGCGCGCCGGCTTTCGCGTCGGCGTTTACGAACTGCTGGATGGAATCAAGCCGAAGCTCATTTCCCGGCATCAGCACGAACGCAAACAGCGCGACAAAGAACAAAATCACCGTCAATCTACGAGCCAATGATATCACCTCTTACAACACATGCCCGCCTTCACCGGAAGTACAGCCAAGGCAAACAAGAAATAGCAAACCGCGCGAGCGCCTATAACATGGGAATCATGTCCGAAAGGCGGCCAAGCGTCATGTCGGGCTTGGTCAAAGACTCAGCCGCCATCTCGGGCGTGGTTTCGCCGCTCATCACGAGCACCGACAGCATGCCGTGCCTAAGTCCCGTCTCAACATCGGTGTACAGCCGGTCCCCGCACATGGCGAGCTGGCTGTTTTGAAGTCCCGTGCGCTTGAGCGCGGCCTCCACGATGCCCGCGTGGGGCTTGCCCACGATCAGGTCAGCCTTGCGGCCGGCGGATGCTTCAATGAAGGCCATGATCGCGCCGATGTCGGGCGCGAACCCGGTCTCGGTGGGGCAATTGAAATCGGGATGGGTGGCGATATACGGAAGGCCCGCGCGTACGAAATCGCACGCTTGGGTCATCTTCGCGTAATCAAGCGTCGTGTCATAACCGACGATCACAATGTCGGGGTGGACATGATCGATCGCGATGCCGGCTTCTTCGAGTTCTTCCACCAGGTAGTGGTTGCCCAGCACGTATGCCTTTTTGCCGGGAAAAAGCTCAGTCACCTTCATGGCCGTGGCTTCGCCCGAAGTCAGGATTTTTTCGCGCGCAACCGGTAAGCCCATCTTTTTAAGGCGCTCAACGTAGTACAGCGCGTTGTGCGAGGAATTGTTCGTGAGAAACAAAAAGTCGCGCCCACTTTTTTTCACCGCATCGATGAAATCGAGGGAACCGGGCAGAATGTTGCCGCCAAGGTAGAAGGTGCCGTCCATATCGAGCAGGAAACATTTTATGTCCTTGAGTTGTGGCATGAAAATCTCCTCTTACCCGGTGTGCGTTTCTAAATCCCTTGAAAAGCACTTTCTCCCTTTAGAAACACACCCTAATTTGCAAATTCAATTTTTCCCGCGTCCATCCACTGGATCATGGCCAGCGATGTGGGGGTATACCCGGCTTCCAGAAGGCGTGAGCGGCCTGGCTGGAAAGCTTTTTCGATCACAATGCCGATGCCCGCGACTTCGCCGCCCGCTTGCTTGATCAAGCGCGTCGCGCCCAGTGCCGCTTCGCCGTTGGCAAGAAAATCATCAATAAAAAGCACCCTGTCGCCAGTGTTGATGAAGCGCGACTTCAGCGTGAGCTGATACGTCGTACCCTTGGTGAAGGAGTGCACAGGCGTTTGCAAAATCTCTTCCGACAAAATGCCCGAGGTGGACTTCTTCATGATGACCAAGGGCACATGCATCGTAAGCGCGGTCATTACGGCAGGCGCAATGCCGCTGGACTCAATGGTTGCCACGCACGTTACGCCCGCTTCCGTGAACAATCGCGCAAATTCCTTGCCGATTTGCGCCATCAATTCGGGATCAACCTGGTGGTTGAGAAACGAATCCACGAGCAAAATGTGCGGACTGAGCGCTTTTCCGTCCTTTATAATCCTTTGTTTCAGCAATTCCATATCCTTCACATCCCCTTTGACCGCCATTGTACTAAATTGGTTGCTAAAGTTCAACCAAATTTGGTTTAATTTCGCAGACGAAAGTTTGTGCGTGATCCCGGTGCGCCGCATGCGCGTTATCTGCGGCGGCGCGCTTGACACGGTGGGCCTTTTCTGATATTATTCATCGTGGATTTTTCTGCAAGGGGATAATGAACGATGCCCAATTATGACATCATCGTCGTTGGAGCCGGTCCTGCCGGCATTTTTACCGCGCTTGAAACCATGAAGATCAACCCGGCCGCGAAGGTGCTGGTCGTGGATGAGGGTCTCAAAATTACGCGGCGCACTTGCCCCGCGCGCAAGGTGGGCCACTGTGTGGGCTGCAAACCCTGCAACATCATGAGCGGATGGGCGGGCGCGGGCGCGTTTTCGGACGGCAAGTTATCGCTGAGCGAGGAAGTGGGCGGCAACCTGCCGGACTACCTCCCGGTTCAGGAAGTGCGCGATCTTATCGCGTACGCCGATTCCATATACCTTGACCACGGTGCGCAGCAAACCGTTTACGGTTTGGGTGACCCGAAAGTGGACGAAATCAAGTACGAGTGCAGCAAGCACAACATCAAGCTCATCCCCTGCCCCGTGCGCCACATGGGCACTGAGCTCGGCTTTGACGTATTGACCAATATGTACAATACCCTGGAGAAATACGAGGGGTTTACCTTTCTTGAGAAAACTGCGGCGACCGAGCTTATCGTCGAGGACGGCCGCGTCGCGGGCGTCCGCCTCAAGGACGACAAACATGAATTCGAGGCCTTCGCTCCCTACGTGGTGGCGGGTCCCGGGCGCGGCGGCGCCAAATGGCTCAAGGATACCGCGGAAGCGCACTCGATCGAAACCGCCAACAACGAAGTGGACATCGGCGTGCGCGTCGAAGTGCCCAATTCGGTCATCGACCATCTGACCAAGCACCTCTACGAAGCCAAGATGGTCTATTACGCCGACACCTTTGAAAACAAAGTCCGCACGTTCTGCATGAATCCGGGCGGGCTGGTGAGCGAAGAGCACTATGAAGGCGGCCTCGCCGTGGTCAACGGCCATAGCTACGCCGACGAAAAGCTGCATACCAACAACACCAATTTTGCGCTCCTGGTTTCGACCCGGTTCACCGAGCCGTTCAATCAGCCCATTGAATACGGGCGCTACATTGCGCAGCTCGGCAACACATTGACGGGCGGCGGAATCATGGTTCAGCGCCTGGGCGACCTGCTTAAGGGCCGCCGGACCGACTGGTCGCGCCTTCGCAAATCGACCACTGAGCCGACGCTTACGACCGCCGTTCCGGGCGACCTGTCGTTCGTGCTGCCGCACCGCCACTTGACCAGCATCATCGAGACCCTCAAGGCTCTTGACAATATCGCGCCTGGCATGTACTCGCAAAATACCCTGCTCTACGGCGTGGAAGTCAAGTTCTACTCCTCAAAGCTGAAAGTCAAGAACAACATGGAGACATCCGTCAACGGCTTCTACGCGATCGGCGACGGCGCGGGCATTACGCGCGGCCTCATGCAGGCTTCGGTCTCGGGCGTCATCGTGGCGCGCGATATCGCGGGGCGCAAATAGCACATTTGCAGATAACAAACCGGCCCGGCACGCCTTGTGCCGGGCCGGTTTGTTATCGTTTCTATTTGTCGTAATTGCAATAGTAAGCCGCCGCCGTGCGCAAACAGTTGCGCACAAGCTGGCTTGAGAAGGTGCCTTGTTCTGTCTTGCCGGTGTAGACGATGCTGGTGCCGGTGATGACCGGGCCTTCTTCGCTGGCCTCGGTTTCATATTCGAGCGCCAGTACGATGCCGTCCATGAAATCGTCAAACACTTTTTCACCGTCGATCACGACGCTCTTGTACGCGTCGATTTTCTCGTCCGGCACGGTAAAGTGCTCTGTGCGCTTCGTGCCGTCGGTAAGTACCCGCCACGCGCAAACCTGATTCGTCCCTTCATCCACCACAATCACCATGGTGTAGGCGCTCGGCTCAGAGGCCGTCCAGCCTGTGCCGGCGGAACCCTTGTAGGAAAGCACCACCGCGCACTTGACCTTCATGGCGACGACCGATTGTCCGCTTTCGCTCACGCCCCTTGCCGCATAGAGCACGCTGCCCAGCTTTTGCTTGCTCGGCTTGTAGCCTGTCTCAATGGTCTCATAGGCAGCCGGGAAAACCTCGTTCAGTTCGGCTTTGTCGGCGGCGTGGGTATCGGCAACAATGCCATAGGCGTTTTGTGCGTAGTTGGCCGCGGTCTCAACGGCGTAACGCACCGCTTGGCTCGTGGCCGTCGCCCCGGCGACAGCGTCCACGTCCATCAGCGGCAGGGCGGCCGCGCCGACAAACGCGCCATCCATGTATTCCTGGGTAATCATTTCGGAAAAAGCCGGTGTCTGAGCCTTGCTCGCCACCACCGACGCGGCGGTGATCACGCCGTCCCCGCCGATCTCAACGCGCACGGTCATGGAAGGTTCTTCGTCCATGTGATAGCCAAAATACCCTTCCGCCTCGATGACCGCGCCGTTTTCGGTCTTTTCCGCCGCTGTAATCAGGCCGTATTCCTCATATCTGGCGAAAGCCTGATCGACCTGAGCCAGCGCACACGGCGCCAATACGGCAAGCATCAGCAAAATGCAAAGCGCTTTTTTCATGTACTTCTCCTCTACCCTACAACAAATGGCCGCGCCGACAGCTCAAGGCCGACGGCGCGGCAATCTCAGATCAATTCAATTAGCCCCAGATGCTCCAGTTGTCGGGGAATTCCTTGTTGGTCAGGCCGGTTTCGACGTTCTCATCGAGCGTGCCGATGACGATCGCGCACACAAACTTCATGTTCTCGTTGCTGAAGGATTCGTGCTTGCTGGCCATGTAGTAGCTGGTGCCCTCAAGGTACTTGTCGCAGTCGAGGCCGCGCTCGCCGTTGTTGAAGCCGTTCACGCCCTCAAGCGCCGGTGTCATGAACATATGGGTGCCATAGCCCTTTGCGATGGCCGCGATGTTGAGGTAGCCGGTCACGATGCCCGCGTCATAGTAGCCGCGGTCCGGCTGGAAGGCGTTGTTCTCGTCGGTGCGCAGCTCGTCGCGAATCAGGCGCTCGCCGAAAACCAGGACGGTGGCGGTGCCTTCGGAAGTGGCGACGCCGTACTTGTCGCCGATGATTTTGAGCTGCTCGGCCGGATCGGTTACGGCGACCATGTACCAGTCGCTCTTTCCGCCGGAGGTCACCGCGAGGGATGCCATGTGGAGGATCTCCTCAAGGGTTTCCTTGCTCGGCGCGCCGGAAGCGTCGGTCACAAAGCCTCCGGCTGTGCCGCCGTCAAGAGACGTGGTATCGTTGTTGATCGTGCGCCAAACGCCTTCTTCCTCAAACCAGGTCGTGAATTGGGCGGCGTCGAATTCGGCGGCGGAAACGCCGACTGACAGGGACAACGCAAAGGTCAGGACGAGCAACAGAGCCGTGATTTTCTTCATTTGAGAGGTCACTCCTTTTCGATCAATTTTCATCAATAATCTACACCATTGTTCGAGGCTTGTCAATCCCCACAAGCATTCTTGAAAGAAGTGCTCAAATCCCTATGCGGACGATGGGCGTAGTTCCCACATTTGAAAACGAGATTTCAACAAATGCCCAATTCTCTTGCGTGCGTACGTTTTTTTTGCTATACTGTGTGCCGCGATTACGTGCAATGCGAGGATATAAAAATTGAAAAAAACCATCGCCCGACGCCAAATTGCTGCGCTGCTGCTTTTGATTTGCCCATTTATTTCCACTGCCGCCGGCGCGGGTTCAATGCCTAAAAACTACACATCGCGCACCAAGGTACTCTCCGGTGCGTTCGCGACGGTCAGCAGGCTATGCATATTTGATGATTTTTCAAGTGAAGAAGCCAACCGAAAATTTGAAGCAACCTGGCAAGAGGTCAAAGACATCCTGGCCTCGGTCGAAGAGGATGTGTCCGTATCCGTCCCGACATCCGATGTTGCGCGCTTCAACGCGCTTCGTTGCGGCGAAGCGACCGGCGTTACGGACCGGACGGCGTCGCTGGTTGAAACCGCCCGGCGCATGAACGAAATCACGAAAGGGTATTACGATCCGACGGTCGCGCCCTTGGTCGATCTGTGGGGGTTCTCCCCGCGCTTTACCTACACGCCCGATCCCGTATACCCTTATGACCGCGAAAGAATCGGCGGTACGCTGCCGCCCCCGGACGAGCGGTATATCGATCAATTTTTAAAACTCGTGGGCATGGACGGCGTGGTGCTCGAAGGCGATGGAGATGGCGGGTACTTCCTGCGCAAAATGACGCCGGGCGTTACGGTGGATGGCTCAACCTACGATTCTCAGCTCAACCTGGGCGGTATCGCCAAGGGCTACGCGGTAGACCTGGTAACCGAATTGCTCGCGGGGAAAGGCTATGAATACGGCTTCTTCTCCTGCGGATCGAGCAGTATGCGCCTGATGAAAAGCGCGTCGCGCTCCGCCATCGCCAGGGACGACGACCGTTACGAACTGGATGTACGCAAGCCCCGCGCCACTTTGACGCCCGGCAACGCCTACGCACGCGTCAAGGTGCGTGAACAGTCGCTGTCAAGCAGCGGCGATTACGACGACAACTATCCGCTAAACGGCGACATTTACAGCCACACCGTTTCCCCCTTCACCGGTTATCCCGTGAATACGCCCTCCGGCGGCGTGCAAAGCGGCATATCGACCGTCACCTTGCTCAGCGGCAGCGCCACAGAGGACGACGCCTACACGACGGCGCTCATGCTCATGGGGCCGGAGGGCGCGCTTGCTTACATAAACGAGCACTTGCGTCAACGCGATTTTACCATGGTTTGGTTCAAGGCAGATCAAGAGACGTACGAAGTTGTCACGAATATCCCGGAGCCGGACCTGGTGATTCTGGATGACGCCTATGTGCCGGCAAGTGAAATTGGCGATGATGGCACGGTGCGTTATACCGGAAGGATGTTTGACTTCAAGATCGACGCGCGCGGCGACTAGCGCGTACATCAACGGACCGGTGAAGCGCACGCTTCACCGGTCCGTTGCCGTGTTTTTATCCGCGCCGCTTGGCGGCTACGTACTCAAGCGCCGCCTTCCAGCCCGCCTCAAATTGATTCCTGAAACGCACCACCGGGCCGAACGCTTCGTACTCGCCGCTCGTAAGCGACCCCGGCGTATAGGCCTTCTTGAAATCGGGCAGCTTGTCCAACAATTCCTCAATGAGTTTCTCGTCAACCGGTTTGGCGAAACGATCTTCCGCCCGTTCATTGAGCTCAATCAGCTTGTCGGCGGAACCTGCCCAGTTGATCGTCACGCCGCCGCGCGCCCCCACCCAGTCGGTAAAATGATGAAGCCCGCGCGCGCCGCCCGCCAGATACTCGGCTGAATAACCGCCTTCCTCAAGGCGATGATGAATCGCTTGCCCCAGCGCCAGCGCCGGGACGCGCATGGCCTCGGGGGAAACCTGAATGCCTTCCTTGCGCGCGGTCTCCTCCAGGTGCTCGTCGAATATGCCGTTGATGTGGGCGAAGATGAAGGGCGCGGGGTTTTTGACGCCGCTCGTCTTCTCCTTATGCAGTTCTGCAACTTCAATGACCTGATCGATCGACATGACCTCGGTCGCGAGCACCGGCACGCGCTCAGCGATCAGCGTCCCGATCGCATCAAGCCCATCCTTGGTCGCGGGAATCTTGATGAGGCAGTTGGGCATCATGGCGCGGCACTTTTCGGCGTTGTCCAGGATCGTCGCCGTATCCTCGTGATAAGGATCGGCCTGAATGCTGACCAGGCCGCGCGCGCCGCCCGTCGATTGGTACAGGGGCATGAATTCCTCCGCGACGCCCGCGATCACGCGCCGCTGAAGCTCGGAAACCAGTTGCCCGTCATCGGGATAAACCCTCAGCAGTTCTTCTATGATCGAGTCGATCCACGCGCCGTCGTCCTTGCTCCCGATGACTTTTGACAGATACGCCGGGTTTTGCGTCGCGCCGACCGCACCCGCCTCAATGGCGAGCCGTGCTTGGGCGCGCGTTACATTGTTGATCCAAAACCTGGTTCCCGCTTCCTGTTCCACGCGGTGGAAATAACTCATGGTTGCCCCTCCTTGCGCGCAAGCGCCTCGCGCCAATACTTGAAGTGTTCGTCCATCACGCGGCCCACGCTGGCCTTGTCGCCTTTTTCGACGATCCCGATGATTTCGCGATGCATGTTAACCATGTGCTGAAGCTCGCCGCGCTCAATAAAACGGAGCACGGCTTTTTCGCGGGTCGGACGCGATATGCGCTCAATCACCAGCATGATTTTTTCCACCAGCGAGTTGCCCACGATCCGCTCGACCTCGCGGTGGAAGAGGATGTCGGCTTCGAGAATCGCCGCGACGTCATCGGGCGTTTCGGCCGCATGAACGATCAAATCAAGCGCCGCGTTCAGCCGTTCAATATCACGTGTTTCCGCCTTATCGATCGCCAGCGACAAAAGCCCGCTCTCGAACAGATACCGAAGCTCGCTCACCGCGGGTGTGTCGCCTCCCTCAAGGATCAGCCCGTACACCATCGGCTCAAGCATGCGCTCAGAAAACCCGTCGGCAACAAACGTGCCTTCGGCGCGCCTGATGTTGAGCACGCCCATCGCGACCAGCGCCTTGATGGCCTCGCGCACTGAATTGCGCCCCACACCCAGCGATTCCGACAACTCAAGTTCCGTAGGGATTTTATCGCCGGGCCTCAGTTCACCCGAAACGATGGTGCGCGTAAGCCGCGCGACGATCCGGTCTACGATGGTCTGGTTGTCCATGGGCCGAAGCAGTTCCCGCTGTGCGCCTGTCCTTGATTCCATCTTGATCACTCCGTCCTCATGACGCGCAGCGCCGCGCCGACGATGTCCGGTACGCCCAGCCCATACATGTCGAGCAGCTTGTCGGCGTGTCCGCTCCTGGGATAGATATCGGGAAGGCCGACGCGCTCGACGCGGCACGGGCAGTCCATGCACGCGATTTCACATACCGCGCTGCCCAGCGCCCCGTAGATGTTGTGATCCTCGACGGTCACCGCGCATTTCGTGGCCTTGAGGTGCGCCGAGATGCCCGCCCTATCGATGGGCTTAAGCGTTGAGACATCGACAAGCGTCGCATGAACGCCCCTGTCCTTTAGCGCGTTTGCGGCCGCGATGGCACGGTTCATGATGTAGCCGCTTGCGAATATCGCGACGTCCCGCCCATACGAAAGCACCGTTCGAACCTTGCCGAATTCGTAGGGCGTTTCGCCGTCAAAGACTTCCGGTTCGCGGCCGCTTGCAAGGCGCAGATAGCACGGGCCGTCGATGCTGAGCATCGCTTGGGCGGCCTTGTATGCCTGATGCGCATCGGCGGGGGTTAAAATGTTCACGCCCGGCATGGAGCGCAGGATGCCCAAATCTTCGTAAAACTGATGGGTCACGCCTTCGCGCTCACCGCCCAGCATACCGCCGTTAAGGCCGACCAACTTGACGTTTAGGCCTGGATATGCGATAAAGGTGCGAATCATTTCGCACGCGCGCATGGTCAAAAATCCGGCGTAGGTGATGACCACGGGGATCATGCCGGTGGTCGCAAGTCCCGCCGCCACGTCCACCGCGTCTTGCTCGGCGATGCCCACTTCGACGAACCGCTCGGGATATTTTTGCGCAAACGGAACCGAACGAGCCGCAAGCATGGAATCCGGAGAAACGAGGACGATGCGCTCATCCGTTTGAGCCCTCTCCATGATGGCCCGCACGGCGGCTTCCCGGGTGCTCAGGATGCTCACATCAATACCTCCAATTCGCGCCGCGCGGTTTGGACCTCTTCCTCGGTCGGCGTGCGTTTATGCCACGCGTTGTTGTTTTCCATGTACGAGATGTTCTTGCCTTTGACGGTCTTCATCTCGATAAAGGTGGGGCGCTTGCGCTCGCTCCGCGCCTGATCAAGCGCCGCTTGGAGTTGCCCCACGTCGTGGCCGTCTACGGTCAGCACCTGCCACTGAAAGGCGCGCCACTTTTGATCGACGGGGTAAAGCGAGGAAAGATCGGTCACGTGCCCGCCCGACTGGTTGTTGTTGCAGTCGCCCAACACGATCAGATTGCCCGCTTCGAGCTTGGCCGCGGCCATGGCAGCTTCCCAGATGATGCCTTCCTGCATCTCTCCGTCGCCCACGATCACATAGACGCACTTGTCGATCTTCTGCATCTTGAGGCCAAGCGCCATGCCAAGCCCAATGGCGACGCCGTTGCCGAGCGAGCCTGATACCGAATCAATGCCGGGCGTCTTTTTCATGTCCGGGTGGCCTTGCAGCATGCCCTCAATGGTGCGCAGGCGCTTGAGTTCCTCAATCGGGAAGTACCCGCGCCGCGCGAGCGCCGCATAGAGGATGGGGCAAGCGTGGCCCTTGGACAGGATCAGGCGGTCGCGCTCGGGCCAGTTGGGTTCATCCGGCTTTACCTCCATGCGGTCAAACAGCAGGACGCTCAGCGCTTCAGCGATTGACATGCACGGACCTGGATGCCCATCGCCCACGGCGTGAACCGCCTCAACCACATCGAGGCGCAGGCGGTTGGCCATTCTTGCAAGATCATGGTCGTCCATTTGGTTTCACTCCTTTGCCCTTAAGGCGCGAAGAGAGGAAAGGCAATCGCGCCCAGGTCTTGTCAAAATACGCGAACCGGTCTTCCTCCAGGCAAAGCGCTTCAAGGCCGATCATGAGCGGTTCATCGTCCGGATATAGCGCGTCAAGATCACCGGTCAGCCCGTCTAGCGCCTCAAACGTCCACGCCGTATCCGGGTATTCATACCCCAGGTGCTTGTCGCCGTAGAGGGGGCTTGATGAATCCTTAAGGAAGCAATTGGCGTAGTGAACATGCGCGCAATACTTTTTTACGCCCTTGACGGCAGACAAAAAATCTTCGAATTCCTCCGCCGTATGCGCGCTGTCCATGGTCAGGCGCAGTTCAACCCCGCGCCCTTCAAGCGTTTGCGCAAGCGCGAGCGTCCGCCTCCACGGCCCGACCAATTGTCTTGCGTCAATGCCGCTGTCACACGGCTCAAGCTCGAGGGCAATGTCCAGATGTTTGCGAATTTTATAATTATACAACAACTCAATGGATTGGGCAAGCGCCTCCATCCCCGCCGCCTCCATGCCCGGTTCCATTCTGCCCGAATTGACCATCACGGTTTTGATGCCGTTTCCGGCTGCCCGGTCCAGCATCTCCCGCGCCAAGGCAACCGCCTCAGCCCTATGCGCAGGGTCGGTCGCGCACAAGTGCGCGGGGCGCTCCTTGAGCGCAATGACCGCGATGAACACGCCCTCAAGGCCCGCTTCCTGCAAAACGCCTCCCACCTTATCCATACCGTCGCCGTCGTGGTAGAATTCCATGGCCCGAAGGCCCTTCCCCGCGAGGAAATGCGCGGTCTTGCGGAAAGCATCGATGCTCTTTCGGGACTCGGGACAATACAGGTTTGTGCATACGCTTGGAATCAGCTGCATTTTGTCCCCCCTAGATAAAGCTCGCCGGCCATGTGATGACCTGCGGGAACAGGATAAACAGGATGATCATGGCGACGGTCATCAACAAAAATGGGATCAGCGCGCGCGCGGCGGTGCCGATCTTGATCTTCATAAGATCGGCCGCCACGTACAGGCAAATGCCGACCGGCGGCGTGACGAGGCCCACGCCGATGCACACCACGACCAGCACGGAGAACACGATCGGATCAATGCCGACCGCAACCGCGACCGGATAGAGAACCGGCATCAGGAGCGTAAGCGTCGCGATCGATTCCATGAAGCAGGTGACGATCAAAATAATGCCCAGGATCATCAGCAGGACGACGGTGGGATCGGTCGAGATTGAGAGCAGGAAATTTTGCACCAGCACGTGGAAGCCCGCGGTCGTCAGGAGCTTGGTGAACAGGGACGCCGCGCCGATCAGGATGAAGATCTTGCCCGACGTGCGCACGGTCTCCTTCATCGCCGAAACGATGTCCTTCCACCGAAGCTCCCTGTACACAAAACCGCCCACGACCAGGCCGTAAACCACCGCGATAACGCCCGCTTCCGTGGGCGATACGAAACCCGAAAGGATCGAACCGATGATGACAAAGGGCATGGCCAGCGCAAACACCGATTTTTTGAAGGAATTCCACACGAGTTTCGGGTCAAACTTGCGTTCCTCGCGCGGAACGCCTTCCTTCTTGGCGATGAAGTAGCACACGACCATCTGGCCGATGCCGAGCATGACGCCGGGGATGATGCCGCCCAGGAACATCTTGCCGGTTGAGAGACCGAGGATCCCCGCGATGACCACCATGGGGATCGAGGGCGGGATGATGATGCCGATGGTGGAGGAAATGGCCGTAACCGCGACCGAGAAGGGCTTTGAGTACTTCTTCTCCACCATCTCGCGCATGATCATCGAACTCACGCCCGCCGTATCGGCGGCAGAGGAGCCGGAAATGCCCGCGAAGATCATGGAAGCCAGCACGTTCACGTGCGCAAGCCCGCCATGGACATGCCCCACGCACGCATAGCAAAAATCAATCAACCGCGCTGCGATGCCGCCTGATCCCATGATGAGGCCCGCAAAGGTGTACAGCGGAACCGCGAGCAGCGCAAACGAGTTCATGCCTTCAAACATGCGCTGACCGATGGTGACGGCGTTCGCGCCGCCCATGAAGAGAATACCCGCAATGGATGAAAGGCCCAGCGAGACCACGATCGGTGTGCCGAGCACGAGCAATACCGCAAAAACGATCAACAAAAATCCGATCATCGCCCGTCTTCCCCCTTCAAAAGCGTACCGACCTCGATGGCGGTGTTCAGCCCCGCCGAAAGCGCGCTGAGCACGCCTGAAACCGGCATGATCCAATACACGTAGGCCATTTTGAGAGAAGGCATGGTGGAAATGGCTTGCTTGGATTTTGTGGCGAGCAGGAACGAACCATAGGCAAAAAGAAGATAAAACGTGGCGATGCACACCCCGCCCACCAGCTTGAGCGCGATGAGCGCCTTCCCCTTGAGCACTTCGTCGAGCGCCGAAATCCTGAGGTGCTGCCCGCAAGCCGTGATGCCGATGCCCGCGATCATGAGCGCCCATATATTTGCGTATTGGGAGAACTCCATGTACCAGGAAATGCCGCCGCCCAGGAACCGGGCAAATACGTTGTAGATCAGGACAACCATCATGATGCCCATCAGGACACTCGAAAGCAGAATGGACGTCTTATCGATTTTCTCTTGCAGCTTGCGCAAGACGCGCGCCCCCCTTTCTTGAAATGGGATTGGCATACCGTCTCTTGATGAAGGCGGGCCGGCGCGTCCAGCGCGCCGGCCCGCCTTGCGAGGGGTTACCGCTCCGCCTTCCAGGCGTCGATCTTCGAAAGCAGGTCCGCGCCGTAGGTATTGGCCAAGTCGCTATATACGGACTTGGTGGCTTCCATGAACGGCGCGAGGTCGGGGTGTCCGATTTCCATGCCCGCCGCCTCAAGCTCTGTGACCATGTCATCCGACATCTGTTTGTTGGTTTCGCGGTTGAAGGTTTCGGCGTCTTTGGCCGCCCTTGCAACGACCGCCTGCTGCGCCTCGCTCATGCGGTTCCAGGTGCTGTCGGAAATGGCGAACACCATGCCCGAGTAGATGTGGTTGGTGACCGAGAGGTACTTTTGCACCTCATAGAGCTTGTTGTTGTAGATGACGGGGATCGGGTTCTCCTGTCCGTCATAGGTGCCCTGCTGAAGCGCCATGTAAAGCTCGGAGAAAGCCAAGGGTTGCGGGTTGGCGCCCAGAGCGCGCATGGTGGCCATGATGACCGGGTTTTCAGGCGTGCGGATCAGCATGCCCTTCATGTCCTCCGGCGTGTTAACCAGGCCCTTGGAGCTGGTTACGCAGCGGAAGCCGTTGCAGAAGTGGGCGAGCGAGCGGATGTTGCTGTCAAGCAGCAGCGCTTCAACTTCGGCTTCGATCTCGCTGTCTACAAACGCCCAGGCGTCTTCAAAGCTCTCGAACATGAACGGCAGCGCCGAGATGCCCATCTTGGGCTCGTAGGTGGCAAAGTTCGAGCAATCGGTGATGATGATGTCCACCGTGCCGGAGTCAAGCGCCATCGCCTCGATCAGCGCGGCATCGCCGCCAAGCTGGCCTGAAGGGTAAATTTCAACCGCGATGGAGCCGTCTGATTCGGCCTCAACCTGCTCCTTGAACTTGGCGGAGGCCAAGCCGCGCGGGTCCTGCTCGTTGGTGCTGTAGCCGATCTTAAGGGTTACGGTCGCGTCTTGGGCCAGCGCCGATGCGCAGGTAAGCGTGAGAACCAGGGCGATCAACAGGGACAGTGCCTTCTTCATGGTGGTTCCTCCTTTAGCGTTGCCTCTTCTTCAATCATGAACCGGGCTTCTCCCGGCGTCATTCATTTTTTGGGCCGCGCGACCAACCGCGGCGGTTCCAAACCGGATGCTGGAAAACACCGGCTTGCCGGTTGCCCGGGCGACGTCTTCTTCGGCATAAGCCATGGAGCCTTGCGCCATCAGGAACACATCGACCTGACCCACGATCTTCATCGCGGTGTCGATGAGCATTTGCTTGAACTGCACTTGGTTCAGCCCAAACGCGCCTTCGGCCAGCGCGTCCACCAGCACGACTTCACGGCCCTGTTCTCGGGCGCAGTCCTTGACCAGACGCTTGGTGGGTTCGAGCGTCGTGTTAAGCGTCGCGATGATGCCCACGCGCGCGCCCGCTTCTACCGCCGCCATCGCCATGTCCTCGTCGATGCGGATGAACGAAACGCCCATCATTTCGTAGAGCGGCTTCGCCAGTTTGGCCACATCGCCGACTGACGAGCAGACGTTCAGGATGATGCCCGCGCCATGGCGCATGGCTTCTTCGTACAAGCCAATCAGCCTGCGCGCGCAACCGGAGGTAACGCCGCCGTTGTCGCGCGCTTCCTGTAGGATTGAGGGGTCCTTGTAGCTGAGAATTTCGGCTTCCTGACCTTGAAGATGTTCGCGCAACTGCCCATCTACCATCTGGATCAGTTCCGGCGTGGTGCTGGTATAGACGACAGCGACCTTCATGGGCTTTCCTCCAGTACATATGTGATTGTACAACGTAGGATGTTTATGTTATGATTGTAGCATCAAGCAAACGCAAATGTCAACACCCCTATTCAAATTTTGCCATTGTTCACAATTGTATCGTGGAAATTGGGGCTTTATTTTTTAAATTAAAATCCGCTCATGCTAACTCGGGTAAACAGCACCTAACTTTATGAATAAAAAGAGCAGGCGCAAGCGCCTCGCTCTTGGTTTTTCCGTGCCATGCCAATCGCTTCGGCGTGACCGGCGCCGTCAAACATGCTAACGTGATCAAAAAAAGAAGCGGTTTGCGCCGCTTCCCATACCGGTCATTTTTCGAAGTATCGCGCGATGCCTTCCACCATGCCGCTGACCATCTTGTCCTGGTAGTCGCCGCTCGTCAACAGGGCGTCCTCTTCTGGGTTGGTCAGGAAGCCCATCTCGACCAGAATGCTCGGCACCTCGGACCAATTGAGCCCGGAATAGTCATCGCTGTGCACCACACCCCGGTTTTTCGCGCCTGTATTTTCGATCATGGCCTCAATCAACACTTGAGCCGCCGCATCGCACTCCTGCGCGCGCGTGCCGCTCTTGCGAACGTAGAGCGCCAAGCCCTTGGGCGACGCGCTCTGGGCTGCGTTGCAGTGTATGCGCAGCACCAGGTCAGCCTTTGCGTCGTTCATCATCACGGCGCGCTCGACGTTTGATATATTGACATCGCTTGTCTCGCGCACCATGACCACCTTGGCGCCTTCCTTGACGAGCGCTTCCTTGAGCTTCATGGCAACCTGTAAGTTGACCTCGTGCTCCGGGATTTTGCTGTTGACGCCCTGCGTGCCCGCGCTCACCTTGGGCTTTGTCGCACGGCTGCCCGGCGCGACCGGTTCATGCTCGCTGTTGGCCTTGCCCTGATGCCCCGCGTCGATGCCGATCGTCAGCCCCATGAGACGCCCGGTTGTGTCGCCCTCATCGCCAACCAAGCCGGTCTTTACGCCAATGGTCGGACAGGGCGGTACGGCCTCGGCAACCGCGCCGGTACATGCGATAAGCGCCGCCAGCAAAGTGAGGGCGCTTATTTTTTGAATCATTTTATTTCTCATGCTCGCTCACCTCGCAAGCATAGACTTGCTCTCAGCTCAATTGGTTCCATTGATCGTATGGCAGCGGTCGTCCGGATAGCACGTAGAGTGAACCCACAATCTGCGCAACGCGGCTCATGTCGATGATTTCGATCGAGCCGTACGGCGCGTTCAGAATCAGTTCAACCGCGTTACGGTACGCGCCGAGCAGTTCCATGATTTGCGCCATGTCGTTGTTTTCCGGCTGCGGCTTGGCCAATATAGAAGCAACTTCATCCGTCACATCCGCAGCGAGCAGAATAACCAACCGCGCCGCGCTGTCCGGGTAAGCAAAATAAAAGACCTGGCTTTCCAAACCGTCCAGCAATATCTTTTTAAGCACCGGTTCAAACTGAGCGAGCTGCGTGCTTCTCATTCGTTCCCTGAGCTGGCTTAGTTCTCCGCCATAGGCGGTTTTCATCATGAGCGCGATGTACTTGATGCTCTCCTCGCCAAAAAAGGTGCCGCGTTTAAACAGGGCGTTGAACCTTTTTACAGGGTCCGCACCCGCTTCGGATGCGGCCTTCTCGCCCAGTGCGCATGCAGCCTGCGCGCGCGAGAGGCATATTTCTTCGAGCAATTGCAGCTTTGATTCAAAGTGGTGGTAGAACCCACCCTTCGATAGCTTCATCTCATCCAAAATATCCTGGACCGAGGTATCTTCATACCCCTTGTCAAAGAAAAGCTTCTCCGCCGCCGCCAATATGGCCAGACGCCGCGCGTCGCCCTTTCTCATGCCATGCACCTCCGGTCGGTTTTTCGAGAATATTGACAGACTATGGTATGTTTGTAAATTACTGTACAATGGTCTGTTTGTATGGATATTATACGTGCACTCCTTGGTTTTGTCAAGCGCAATTCCTCATAAATCGCGCTTTTTTCGCCATTGATCAACAGCCGCCAATGTCTTGGCGGCTGTAAACAAACCTTTCGGCGCGTTTTTCCGTAACTACAGCGTGTTTTCCTTTTGCTCATAAGGTCTGACGCCGCTTTCTCCCTCGCCGCTTTGCTCGCATTCCTCAATACCCACTTCGATGGTATGGGGGATTGCCGTCCAGACCGGAGGTTTCCAGAGATATCCCATCAGGTTCGCCGGAAGCCATGTGACGAGGTACCAACCCATCGCGAACGCGTCTGCCCATCGCTGGCGGCGCATCTTGCCTTCCATGACGCACACCAGGAGCGTTATCGCGGCCCCGCCCAGCAAACACACCGCCAGCGTGCCAGCAAGCGCAACCAGCGCGTCCAGCGAGCCCTGTACAGGATTTTGAATGATCCCCTTTAGCAAGAGGACGCAAGTCAGTATTCCGGGTATCAAGCCCAGCACCATGGTGTACACGCCAAGGAAGTGCAGCGCTACGTCCAGGCACACCCGATTTTTGCGCGCGCCCTTGAAAAGGCTCACCAAGTACTTGCTCGCGCATTGGCGGGTCCCGGCGGCCCATCTGCGCCGCTGCGTGAAGGAATCCTTGAGCTTGAGTGGCTGCTCATCGTACGTGATGGCTTCTTCCATCCAGGCGATCTTTTCCCCCGCCAGCGCGCACTGCGCATTGAACTCTAGGTCTTCAGTCAGCGTCGTGGTGTTGTAACCAATCCTGCGCAAAAAGTCCGCACCGAACATAATCCCGGTTCCGTTGAGCGACGCGGATAGGCCAAGCGCTGCCCGGGAATGATTAAAGAAACGGTTCATGAACCAGAAAAACGCCGAGGTACAGCCCGTGACCCAATTGTCATCGGGATTTTTGCTGTCGCGATAGGCTTGTCCGACCTGGTACCCCGCCGAAAGCGCGTTGTTGACCACCTGCAGAAAGCCGCCGTCCGCAATGTTGTCGGCATCAAAAATGACGAACCCGTCGTAATCTTTGTCGCCCTTGAGGAGTTTATCAAACGTCAGGTGGAGCACATCGCCCTTGGAACGCACTTGCGTTTGGCAAGAGATAATGCGCGCGCCCGCGCGCCGCGCCGCCTGCTCGGTGTTGTCGGTGCAATTGTTTGGAATCACGTATATATCGTAAAGTTCGCGCGGGTACTGCTGCTTTAAAAGGCTGTCAATGAGCAGCACGACGACTTTCTCTTCATTGCGCGCCGGGATGGTGACGGCAATGCGTTTCGTGGGCGCGGCATACGCAATGGGTTTTAATTTGCGAAGGTTCCCCGCAATGGCAATATACGCTTGATAAAGCATGTATATCGTTCCGATCGCGCCGGTTATCAGTATAATCCATTTCATGTCAAAGGTCCCTCACAGTTCACGATTGAAGTTTTTTCTTGAGCCTTGCGGTTTTACGCTCCTGCATCGCAAGCAAAGTGACCAACCTCGGTCGGTTGTATCGTTGGATCAAAATGAATGGCACATTGCCCAAGATGTACAACGCCATCCACAACCAATTCCAGGGGCTGTCCATGAAGATCAAGAACAGCGGGCTGACCAGGATCAGCACCCAATGGACAAATTCCGCGACACAAGTCTCAAGAACCAGGGTCTCAAGGTATTCCGAATCGCGGAACACCTTAATTTTCTTGGTAAACGCGCTCTTCACGTGCTGGCTCATGTCCGGCAATTTGTCCTTCCAAAACTGGATGTTTATCCTCTGGTATATCGCGCCGTTTTTTTCCCATACAAATGGCGCGAAGGGAAAATGCCTGTAGTCGAAATTCTTGCGCGGTAACAGTTGTCCAAAGGGAAACGCCATGGACCCAATCACCACAACGATGAACGCAAATTTGAAAAACTGCCCCACCAATACCGGCAATGAAAGCAGGAATCGAGTAAACACGCGCTGCCCGCCCTCCAAACGTACTTATTATTTGACCGTTGTCCACCCCTCTGATGTCCATTTATTGTAACACAATCTTCAGGTCTTAGGCAATGGCACATTTGTTCCCTTTGTGCAAAGACATCTATTGTCAAACGCGTTCAAGCGCTCCGTAAGCGTTTTCAAGCGACGCGTATACGCCCTTATTCCTTAGAAGCGCTTCACGCGTCCCTTGTTCCACAATTCCCTTTTCCGTCAGCACCAAAATGCAGTCGGCATTCCTGATCGTGGTTAAACGGTGCGCGATGGTAAACGTAGTGCGCCCCTTCATAAGCAATTCAAGCGAAGATTGCACGAGGAGTTCCGATTCGTTGTCGAGCGCGCTCGTCGCCTCGTCAAGGATCAAGACCGGCGGATTTTTGATGAATACCCGCGCAATGGCAATGCGCTGTTTTTGCCCGCCGGAAAGCTTGACGCCCCGCTCGCCGACATGTGTGTCGTATCCCTCGCTCAACCCTTCAATAAATGCGTGCGCACCCGCCATCTTGGCGGCCAGAACAACCTCTTCCCGACTCGCGCCCGGGCGGCCGTACTCAATGTTGTCCAGGATGCTGCCCGAAAACATGTACACATCCTGCTGCACCATACCGATGTTTTGCCGAAGCGATTTGAGGGTAAGACTTCTGATGTCCTTGCCGTCGAGCAGCACCCGCCCGCTTGTCACTTCATAAAGGCGCGGGATCAGGTTGGTCAGCGTGGTCTTTCCGCCGCCGGACGGACCCACCAACGCCACAGACTGGCCGGCCCCGACGCTCAGGTTGATATCGGTCAAGACGTTGCCGTGCGCGCCTTCATAGGAGAAGCTTACGTGGTCAAAAGTGATATCCCCCCGAACCCCTTCTATGTCCACTGCGCCCGGTTCATCATGGATTTCAACCTTCTCGTCCATCACTTCAAAGAACCGGTCAAGCCCGGTGATGCCCCGCTGAAACTGCTCGGTAAATTCGACGATGCGCCTGACAGAATTGAGCAACATGGTCACATACATCATGTATGCCACCATGTCGGCGGGCGTGATCCGCCCCGCGCGCATGAACAGCGCGCCAAGCACCAGCACGATGAGGTACATGAGTCCGTCAAACAGCCTTGTCGTCGCGTGGAACATCGCAAGCCACTTGTACATGACATGCTTAATTTTGAGGAAGCCCAAGTTGCCCTTGCCGAATTTTTCTTCCTCGACGCCCTCATTGCCAAAGGCCTTTACCACCCGTATGCCGAGCAAACTGTCCTCGACCTGCGCGTTCACCTCGCCAAGCTGAACGCGTGAATCGCTAAACGCCTTGCGCATGCGCAGGTTAAAGCGTGAAAGCGAGAGCATCATCAGCGGAATTGCCGCGTAGATGACCAAGGTTAGCGCCGCGTCGGCCGCAAGCAATATCGCAAATGATATGCCGATCTTGAGCACCGCAACAAACAGCTCTTCGGGGAAATGGTGAGCAAACTCAGTGACGTCGTTGAGGTCGGTGGTGATGCGGCTCATGAGCGAGCCGACCTTGGCGTTGTCGTAGTAGGTGTTCGACAGCTCTTGGAGATGCCCAAACAATTCCCGGCGCAGGTCGGTTTCAATATTCGCGCCCATCACGTGGCCTTGGTTCATCTGATAGTAGTACGCAAGTGTATCCACAACCCGAAGCGCCAAGTACAGCATGCCCACCTGCGCAATTCGGCCAACAGTCAAAAGCGCCATATCGCGCATGGCCGTATCGGTCAGGTAACGCATGAGCAGCGGCAGTACGATCTCGCATATGCTGGTCAGCGCCGCTGCGCCCAGGTCGAGCAGCAACACGCCTAGGTAAGGCCTGAAATATGGCGCGAAGCGCTTCGTCAGCAAAAACGCGCGCTTCGTCCTGTTTCGTTTTTTCGTAGCTGACAGCTGCATAAATTAGAATACCCCGAATTGTTCAACTTTTTTTCTTCGGTGAAAAGGCCGATATCACGGATCAAGCGCCGTAAGATAGCGCGCGGCTTCGGTCGCCGCAACCGCGCCATCCGACGCGGCCGTAACCACCTGGCGCAACGGCTTCACGCGCAAATCGCCCGCGACGTAAACGCCCGGCACGCGGGTCGCCGTGTCCTCGCCCGCGATCACGTATCCATTTTCATCCATATCAAGCTGGCCTTCGTATAGCGCGGTTACCGGCTCGGTGCCAATCGCGACAAAACAACCATGGCACTCAAGGGCTTTACCTTGGTCTGTTTTTGTCGAACCCAACCGCAGCCGGATGCCGACATCGGTCTGTTCTATGGATTTGACTACGCTGTCCCATTCGACGGACACTTTATCGCTTGCCAGCACACGCCGGGCCATCATGTCTTCCGCGCGCAGGCTGTCACGGCGATGGATGATGGTCACATGGCGTGCAATGTTGGAAAGATACAATGCATCTTCAATGGCTGTTCTGCCGCCGCCAATGATCGCGACGTCACCATCCTTGTACAGCGCGCCGTCACAGGTGGCGCAGTAAGAAACGCCGCGCCCAATGAGCGCGTCTTCACCCGGTACGCCCAGTTTTTTACGCCGTGCGCCAGTAGCCAGGATCAGGGCCTTGGCGGAGTAGGCGGTTTTTCGCGTGGAGACGGTTTTTGCATTGAGGTCAATCGACTTAACCGATTCGTACCTTACTTCCAGTCCCGCCGCCTTGGCCTGTTTTTCAAGGTCCATCATCAATTCAGGTCCGCCCACGTTCGCTGCGCCCGGGTAATTCTCAAGTACATTGGTGGTCGCGGCCTGCCCGCCCGCAAGCGTGCCTTCAAGCAGCAGCGCCTTCGTACCCGCGCGCACGGCGTAAAGCCCGGCGGTGAGCCCGGCGGGCCCACCGCCGACGATCACGATGTCATATTGGGTTTCCACGTCTAAATCTCCCTTCGCCCTTCAAAAGCCTTGGACAGCGTCACCTCATCGGTGTACTCCAGGTCCCCTCCGACCGGTACGCCGTGCGCGATGCGCGTCACGGTGATGCCCATCGGGCGGATGAGCCGGGCAATGTAGGACGCGGTCGCCTCGCCCTCGATGTCAGGGTTGGTTGCCAGCACAACTTCCCTTACCCCTCCGTCGGCCAATCGCGCCATCAGTTCGCGGATGCGAATGTCGTCCGGCCCCACGCCATCCATCGGTGAAATCACGCCATGCAATACATGGTATTGCCCCTTGTAGTCACGCATGCGGTCCATGGCGGCCACATCGCGCGGGTCGCGCACCACGCACAGGATGGATGCGTCGCGCGCCGTGTCTGAGCACAGCGCGCAAGGGTCCCTGTCTGTATAGTTTCCGCAAACCGGGCAAAAATGCACTTGCTTTTTGCCGTTGTAGATTGCGCTCGCGAGATCCTTGACCTGGTGTTCTTCGAGCGATATGATGTAATAGGCCAACCGCTGCGCCGTCTTCTGCCCGATACCGGGCAGTTTCGAGAGCTGGTTGACCATTTTTTGTATGGGTTCGATGCCGCCGCTCATCAGAACAGCCCGGGCATGTTCATGCCGCCGGTCATCTTGCTCATTTCCTTTTCGACCGTTTCCGCGGCCTGGCGCAGCGCTTCGTTGACGGCTGCGCGCACCATGTCCTCAAGCATATCGATATCGTCCGGATCGACCGCCTCAGGCTTGATGGAAATGGAAAGCACCTCGCGCTTGCCGTTGACCTTCGCGCTGATCATTCCGCCGCCTGAAGACGCCTCAAATTCGCGCGCATCCAGTTCTTCCTGAAGCTTTTCCATATTGGCCTGAAGTTTTTGCGCCTGACGCGCCAACTGCTGAAGGTTCGCGCCGCCGCCCATCATGCCGGGGAATCCGCCGCCCCTGCCCATAACTGTTGTCCTCCCGATCTTCTATTCGTCGTCCTCGTCCTCATCTGTCGCCTCGGCTACCGGCGCGTTCTGACAGCTCATCGGAATGGGTTTGACGCGCTTGCCGCAATGAGGGCAGATAAACAGACGTCCAACATCGCTTTCAACGTCAATCGAAAACATTCCGCCGCACTCTGAGCACAGGCAACCGGTGTACATGCCAAACGAATCGTCCTCGTCTTCCTCTTCGTCGTCGCCGCACAGGTCACCCACCAGATCGACGACGTCATCGTCGTCTTCATCGTCATCGTCATCCTCATCGTCGAAGTCAAAGCCCGCGAAATCGTCGTCGTCGCCAAAATCGTCGTCTTCCTCAATGCGCAGTTCAAGCGCCTCAAGGTCGTCGTCAATGCACTCGACGTAGTCGCTGAGTTCCTCGTACGCTTCATCGAGCGTGTCAATCTTCTCGCTGACTTCGCCGAGAACCTGGATGATCTGGGAGAGCAGCTTGCCCTCGTTTGATGATTCATCAAGTTTCATGCCTTCCGCAAGGCCGCGCAGGTAAGAAACCTTATCGCTGAGACTGCTCATGATGAAACCTCCTGAAATTTAGGCGCGGGAGAGATATTCGCCCGTGCGCGTATCGATTTGGAGCTTTTCGCCAATCTCGATGAACAACGGCACCTGAAGGGTGTAGCCGGTCTCTACGGTGGCGGGCTTGGTGGTGTTGGAGGCGGTATCGCCCTTGAAACCGGGTTCTGTGTGCGTGACCTCAAGGTCCACAAAGTTGGGCGCGGCGACCGAGAACGGCGATCCTTTGAAGAAGCGAATCGTCACGTTGGTGTTTTCCTTGACGAAAGGCTTCGCGTCTTCGAACTGTTCCTCTGTCAGCATCAGATCGTCGTAGGTCTCAAGGTCCATGAAGTGGTACATATCGCCATCGGAATAGGTATACTGCATTTCCTTGGTTTCGATCATGGCCTTGGGCATCTTGTCGGTGGGGTTGAACGTGCGCTCAAGCACCGCGCCGGTCATGATGTTCTTGATCTTGGTGCGAACGAATGCGGCGCCCTTGCCCGGCTTTACGTGCTGGAAGTCCACAATCGTCCAAACGCCATTATCCCATTCGACAGTAATGCCTTTCCTAAAATCGCCTGCTGTAATCATAGGGTCGTCCTCCTCAAAATATGGTTTACAGGTTTATCAGGTGCTTGGGCGCATACACTGGATCAAGGTAACCGCTCTTAGTCACGATCACCGTGTCCTCAATCCGGCATCCACCCAGACCCTCGACATAAACGCCCGGTTCAACCGTCACGACATGCCCATTTGTCAGCACCGTATCACTCGCCATCGACAAAGACGGCGCCTCGTGAATCATAAGTCCTACGCCGTGCCCCAGACTGTGCCCAAACGCGCCGGGGTACGAAGCGTCAAGCATCGTCCGCGCAACCCGGTCAACATCGGCGCATTTCGCGCCCGGTTTTACCGCGTCAAGCGCCGCCAAGTGCGCGGCAAGCACCGCTTCGTAAATATGGGTGAGTTCCGCCCTGGGCTCTCCCAACGCTAGCGTGCGCGTCATGTCGCACTTGTATCCGTTGACCTCTGCCC
The DNA here is from genome assembly GCA_031551775.1 of Eubacteriales bacterium. GTDB lineage: Bacteria > Bacillota > Clostridia > Christensenellales > Aristaeellaceae > Anaerozeibacter. The sequence continues at coordinate 156,374 of JAVBND010000006.1, forward strand.
CAAAGTCAAGCGTCAGCAGCTCTCCTTCTTTGAGCACATGGTCGGTCGGCACCGCATGCGGGAGCGAACCGTTGAGCCCCGCAGCGGCGATGGTATCAAACGCGACTTTGTCCGCGCCCAGGCGTATCATCCGATAATCAAGCTCGAGTTGAACCTCTTTCTCGGTCATGCCCGCCCGGATCACGCCCAGCATTTCTTCAAACGCCCGGCATGCAATCTTGCTTGCGCGAACGATTGAGTCAACCTCATCCGGAGATTTGACGGTGCGAAGCGCTTCGATCGCACCGCCCATCTGATCAAAATGCACGTCAGGACAAGCCTTTTTCAGTTCGCCATACGCGTCCACCGTCATGAAATCGGACTCAATGGCAAGCGTATCGACAGCATTATCCGATAGCAAACGCGAAACGCACATGAATGGCGTATTGTCGGCGCTCGTTCGAACGACGCTCGTATCACCGGCTTCGCGCGACACTTGCTCGACGTAGCGAAAATCGGTCAACACCACCGCTTTGCCGCCCGCAATCAGCAGCATGCCCTCGCCTGTATAGCCGGTAAGGTAGCGGATGTTCTCCCGCTTCATGACAAGCGCCGCACCCAAGCCACGCTTCGCCATGACTTGGATCAACCGAATCAACCTGTCGCTCATAATGCGCCTCGCCTGAACATATCCGATTTATTCTACCATAGAAAGCTTGATAATGCCAGCAAAGATTGTGAAAACAGGCGTTTAATTCAGGCTTGTGCCGGTCCAATCAAGATGGGCGCAAGGCATTTTGCCCTTGCGCCCAAAACTTCATCACAGCACGTGCGCGTCATGGCGTCCGAAATCAAGAAAGGCGTCTTCTCCGGCCTCGAACACGCGCCGCCCTACCGGGTAATTGTCGGCGATGCGCACCAGCGTGTCGCCCACCATCACATGGTAGTTCTGATAGGAACCCATGAAGCAACTGAGCACCACCTTGCAGGGAATAACGCCCGCTTCGCGCACCGCGGCAGCTTCAGGACGCAGAACCAGCGTCAAGTCGTCTCCCGGCGTATATCTTTTTTGCGGCGCGGCAACGACGAGCTTGATGCCGTTCACTTCGACCGTCAAATCTCCGTTCCCGACACCTACCGCCTTGCCGCGCAGGAAGTTGGCCTCACCGATGAAATCAGCCACAAACTCATCGACCGGATGGTAGTACACTTCCCGTGGGGTGCCCATCTGAGCGATGACGCCCTTGTTCATGATGATGATGCGATCGGAGATCGACATGGCTTCGGACTGGTCATGGGTGACGTAGATTGCCGTGATGCCAAACTGCTGCTGGATGCGGCGAATCTCGGTGCGCATGTACACGCGCAGTTTCGCGTCAAGGTTTGAGAGCGGCTCGTCAAAGAGCAGCACGCCCGGCTCCACGATCAGCGCCCTCGCCAGCGCTACGCGCTGCTGCTGGCCGCCGGAGAGCTGGTTGGTGTAGCGGTTTTCCATGCCCTCAAGCCCGACCAAGGCAAGCATCTGGGTCACCTTGCGCTCGATCTCGGCCTTTGAGACCTTCCTGAGCTTGAGCCCATAGGCCACGTTGTCGAAGATGTTCATATGCGGAAACAACGCATAGCTCTGAAACACCATGGCCGTGTCGCGCTTGTTGGGCGTCAGTTCGTTGATGGCCTCTTCACCCAGATAAATCTCGCCCGCATCCGGGCTCTCAAATCCCGCGATCATCCGAAGCGTCGTGGTCTTGCCGCAGCCGGACGGCCCAAGCAGTGTGACGAATTCACCGGGGTTGATCGTCAAATCCACCTGATCGACGGCCTTAAACTCCTTCTTGGTCTTGGGGTCGATGTAGATTTTGCTCACGCGCTCAAGGCGCACGCCTTTTTTATCCATCATTCTCTCTCCTTAGCTTTCCTTGCGCCGACGGCTGACCCCAAAGAAGCGCATTGCCAGGTTCATCAGCGCGATGGTGCCGTATACCATGATGATCATGAGCGTGGCATAGGCGCACGCAACCGAGAAGCGGCCACGGTCTACTACGGTCATGATTTGCGGCGTGATCAACTGGTGCCTTGCCGAGATCAGGAAGATAACCGCGCTGGTCGCGGTCACACTGCGCGCAAACGTAGTCACGAGGCCCGAGAAGAACGAATCTTTGATCAGCGGCAGCGTGATGGAGGTAAACACCTTGCCGCTGCCCGCGCCCATGTCATAGGCCGATTCCTCGATGGATTTGTCGATCTGCCGAAGCGCTGCGATGCCGCTGCGTGTGCCGATGGGGAGTGAGCGGACGATGAAGGCGATGATGATGATGGCGCTTGTGCCAACCAGCACCATGAAGCCGGTGCCGCCGATTCCGGTTACATATCCGCGCACAAGCGCGATGCCGAGCACCGTGCCGGGCACCGCCATGGCAAACATGGTTACAAATTCAATGAGCCCGCGCCCGGGGAACTTGCGCTTGACCACGAGGTAGGCGATGATCATGGAGAGCAGCGCGGTCAAGGGCGCGGCGATCAGCGACATGCGCATGGAATCGCCGAACGGTTGCAGCCCGCGGTCGAACACGTACTGAAAGTGGGTCAAGACCGGTGTGAAATCGCGGCCCCACTGCTTGAAGAACGCGCCAATCGGGACCAGCGCATACATGCCGATGACCATGACCGACACGATCAGGCAAAGCGCGTTTAGCGGTATGACAACCGACTTATCTTCAATCGGCACCCGCGCGCGCGACGCCTTGCCCGAAAGCGTGGCGACGCTCTTGCGTTCGAGCCAATATTTTTCCATCACAAACAAGATGATGGTGATTGCGAGCATAACCCCCGCCATGGCCGCCGAGGCGCGCATATCATAGTTGCTCATGACCTGGGCATAAATGTAGCTGGCGAGCGTCGTATAGTCGCCGCCGATCATCATGGGATTGGTGAAGTCCGCCACCGACTCAATGAAGGTGACCAGGAACGCGTTGCCCAGTCCCGGCAGCAAGAGCGGCAGCGTGACGGTGGTGAACACTTTCCACCGAGACGCGCCCATGTTGCGCGCCGACTCCTCGACCGAAGGGTCAATGTTGAGCAACAGCCCTTTGAGCATCAGGTAGCACACAGGGAAGAAAGTCAGCGTCTGCACCAGCAGCACGCCGTGCAGGCCGTATATGTTCGCGCCGCGTATGCCGAGCAGGTCCTTCGTGATCATGCCGCTTTTGCCAAAGAGCATGATCGCCGACAGCGACAGCACAAACGGCGGCGCGACAATGGGCAAAACCGATATGACCGAGAACATAGGGTTTAGCCGCGTTTTGGTGTACATGTGGACGTACGCAAACAGAAAGCCGATCGCGGTTGAGAAAAGACCGCTGAGCGCACCCAGGATCAACGTGTTTTGGATGACCTGCATGAAGGATTTTGAGGTAAACAGCGTCATGTACGCGTCAAACGAGAGCTCGAATTTGCCAAGCTCCGGCACTGTGTCCGCGATGGTCTGAACATTTACCATCACGTCGTAGGCCGTGACGGGCGTATCGGGGCTGGCGGCGTTGACAAGCTCCGCGTACTGGTCAACCAAGGCGGGATTGCCTGAAAGCTCGGCGATGAGCTGATCCATTTCGCCCCTGAGCCTGACCGCTTCCTCTCCTGTGGTTTTGCGTTTGGCGTTGTATTCCTTGTGGTATTGGCCGGCCAGTGCGCCCAGCTTGGTTACGGGGCTATTCGCAAGCGCTTCACCGCCGGATGCGGCAGGGGCGCTGAGCGCCTTGCCCGCATCCGACAATTCCTGCATGTATGGAATCTCGGACCGCGATACGCTCTGCGTAAGCACCGTGCCCAGCGGATAGAGAATAAACAGGATCAGGAACGCGAGCACCAGCAAAATGACGAACACCAAGATCGGATCGTTGAGCAGTTTCTTTCGGTCGAGCCTAGTTCCCTTCGCGGTCGCCACGGCTTAACACCTCATTTATATTTCGGTATTTTCATCAACATTTGGAAAAACCGCCTCGCGGCGGTTTTTCCAAACGCGTGGTTTGGCATCGATCGGTTATTCGACGATCTTGTCGCCAGAAATGGCCGCGGTCCACTTTTCAATCAACATGTTCTTGTTTGCGCCCGTCCAGTTGGAATCATAATCGATCAGGTTGATGCCCATGTCGAGCAGCGTCTGCGCCGACTCGGGATCCTTCGCGCCTTCGACCGTCAGGAACTGCAAGGCACCCACGGTCTGGCCGATCTCCTGGCACTCGGGGGTCAGGGCAAACTCGATGAACAGCTTGGCCGGTTCCGGGTTCTTGCATCCCGCGATGATGGCGGTGCCGCCCACTTCGTAGCCGGTGCCCTCTGAGGGCGCGGTAAGCACGATGTTGTCATAGCCGTCTTCAATGTACATAAGCCCGGTATGCAGGAAGCCGACGCCGACCGCCGCTTCGCCAAGCGCGACTTGGTTGGAAGTGGCCGATCCGGTCTTTACATACTGGGTGACGTTGGGGTCGATGCCCTTGATCAGTTCAAGCGCCTTCTCCTCACCGAACACTTGGAACAGCGTCGATACGGTCATCACGCCCGTGCCTGTCGCGCCGGGATTGGCCATGCAGATGAGTCCCTTGTATTCGGGCTTGGTCAGGTCTTCCCATGTGGCGGGCACTTCCGCGCCGTAATCGTCCAGCATCTCTTTGTCACAGATAAAGCCGATGTAGCCGGAGTAGATGCCAAACCAATAGTTATCCGGATCTTTAAAGCTTTCGGATTTGAGGTTTGCCATGTTCTTGCAGTCGTTGTATTGCTCAAGCAAACCTTCCAGCGCCGCCGCGATATAGGGATCCCATGTGCCGCCGTACCATACGTCGGCCTGCGGGTTCTCGCGCTCCTCAAGGATACGCGTATAGCACTCGTTGCCGCTCATGCGGATGAAGGAGGTCTTGATGCCGGTTTTGGCCTCAAAGGCTTTAACAACCGCAGCGACATGTTCCTCATCGCAGCCGCCGTATACCATCAGTTCCTGACCTTCAAGCGCGCGCCAGTCTATTTCCTCAGCGCCCGCCGCCATACAGACACCCAGCACCATCAGAGCGGTTAAAACCAGAGCCAGCAGTTTCTTCATGAATCGATCTCTCCTTTTTGCTTTTTAAGGGATCGTTGCACGGACTACCGCAACTGATAACAGTTTAACTATATTTACCGCCAAAGTCAACAACATTTTACAGTCTTGGCAAAATTATTATGCTTCACCGGCGTCTTCCGGTGCCAAACAAGCCGCGCACCAGGTCACGCCCGAGTTCCCGTCCGATGGTTGAGAGCGCACTGTTGGCCGCGCGCTCGATGGGCTTAAACATTTGCGCGCGCTCCTTGGCTTGCCGTTCATCCTCCTTGCGCTGCGCCGCCGCCGCCTTCTCATCTGCGAGGCGCTGTTTTTCCGCTTCTTTTTGCTGAATGATCGCTTCCGCCTCGCGCTTCTTCTGTTCGAATTGTGCCGTCAGGTTCTCGTAAGCCGAATCGCGGTCGATGGTCGCGCTGTACTTCTGGTTTAGCGGGTTTGACAGCATGGCTTGCTGCCTCTGCGCATCGTCGATGGTGCCCATGAAACTTTGCGGCGGCAGGATCATCGCGCGTTCGACCATCTCCGGAGCGCCCTTCTCGTCAAGGAAGGAAATCAGCGCCTCACCCACGCCCAATTGCGAGATCACATCGGCGGTGTCGAAGGCCGGGTTGGCCCTGAAGCTCTCAGCCGCCGCGCGCACCGCCTTCTGGTCAGCCGGCGTGTAAGCGCGCAGGGCGTGCTGCACGCGGTTGCTGAGCTGGGCGAGTACGCTGTCGGGAATGTCTGACGGGCTTTGTGAGATGAAGTATACACCCACGCCTTTTGAGCGGATGAGTTTGGCCACCTGCTCGATCTTCTGAATGAGCGCCTTGCTGGCGTCAGAGAACAACAAATGCGCCTCATCAAAGAAAAACACCATCTTGGGCTTGTCCACATCGCCCGCTTCCGGCAGCTTCTCAAAGAGTTCCGAGAGCAGGAACAGCAAGAACGCGGCGTACAGCGTTGGATTTTGAAACAGCTTCACACAGTCCAGAATGTTGACCAAACCGCGCCCGCGCGAATCCACCTTCATCCAATCCTCAATATCAAGCGCCGGTTCGCCGAAGAACAATCGCCCGCCCTGGTCCTCAAGCGCGATCAGGGCGCGCTGAATGGCGCCCACCGATTGAAGCGAGGCGTTGCCGTAGCGGGCGGCGATATCGCCTCGGTTATCGGCTACATACTGAAGCATGCTGCGCAAGTCTTTCATGTCGATGAGCAGAAGGTTGTTCTCGTCGGCGACGCGGAAGACGATGTTCATCACGCCTTCCTGCACATCCGAAAGGTCCAGCAGCCGCGACAGGAGCATCGGCCCCATCTCGCTGATGGTGGTCCGCACAGGAATGCCGCGCTCGCCGTACACGTCAAAGAAGCAGGTCGGGAAATCGGTCAGCGTGAATTCCGTAAAGCCGAGGCTCGTCAGCCGCTTCTTGATGTTGTCGCTCGGATCGCCCGGCTTCATCATGCCGCCCAGGTCCCCCTTGATGTCGGAGAGAAACACCGGCACACCCAGCATGCTGAAGGATTCGGCCATCACCTTGAGTGTGGTGGTCTTGCCGGTACCGCTTGCGCCGGTGATCAGACCGTGGCGGTTCGCCATGCGCGGCAGCAGGTATGCCGGATTCTCTCCTTTGCCGATTAAGAGCTTGTCCTCGTAGAGCATCGTAACCCCTCCCCAATAATCCTCAGTGAATCATCAACCGCGCGCGCTCGGCCATCTCGGTCAGTTGGCCCTCAATCGCGCCGGAAACCCCATCTACCATGGCCTTTGCCGCCTCTTCCGATTCATCAAGCCGTCCCTTGAGCTGTACAAGTACGCTGTTTTCAATTGCACTTTTCCGGTCCAAAAGCATCTTTTCAAACATACGCCTCGAGAACAGCATGCGCATGAAGGCGGGCAAGACGAATTTGTCCATGTGTTGCCTGGCCAGTGTCGTACCCAAGCGGCTCGCGATAAAGCCGATCATGAAACTGACGATCAGGCCCACCGGACCCGCCATGAGCAGCGCAACACCGCTCCCGCCCAGGAGTGCGGCCACGACCGAGGCCACCACCAGGTCGAGCACAGTCTGAATGAGCGTGAGGTCAATCAGCGTAACCCCGCTCAAATTAAGCCCAGAGACCGCGTCAGGCGCGCTACTCGGAAGCCGGAGCGTCGCGGGCGGCAGGCAGCACCTTGCGCAGATGGGATCCGTCTCATCCTCAAGCAACGGGCGCACTTCTTCAATCCAATTTGCCGTCACGCCTTCAAGCGCGCGCTTGAGCGCACCGCCTTCAAGGCTCATCATCAGCCCTTCGCGCATGGCCGTGCTCATGTCGCCGATGGTCCTGACCTCGCCTGCGCGCCAAGCTGAAAACGCGGCAGGTGCGGCGCGCTCCACCAATTCGTCCGCAATCGCAGGCGCAAGCGCGCGCATGAGCGAGGGCAGGGCCGCCTTCACGATCTCCTCCACCGCGTCCGACTCGATCAGCGCCCTGATGTCATCTTCAAACCGCGCGGTCCGCGTGTCAACCCTGAGCGCATACGCAAGGCCCCGCGCAATGGCGAATTCCGGCTCCGCGCCCTGGACCAGCCGCGCCTTGGGAAACGCTTCGCGCGCCAGTTCCTTTATAAAACCCATGCGCGACGCGCCACCGGTCAGCATGATGATCTCGGGCGGCGCGGCGCTAAGCGACCCCCGCGCGCGGTCAAGAGCGGTCCTGTAGGCGTCGAGCCAGCTAAGCCCATCCAATTCCATAAGCGGAGCGGACAGGATTTCGCGCATGTCCTTGTCGTCACAGGAGATGTCGAGCGTCAGGGGCGGATCATCATAATAGAGCTTGACCGAGGATTCGCTCCCCATCGGGTGCAACTCGCCTTCGCGCTGCATGAGCCTTAGAAAGTACATCTCCTTGACCTTGCGCGCTTCAAGCTCGCACCGCGCCTGATACTGGGGGCACGCTTCAAAGATTTGTTCGATCCGCGCGCGCGCGGGATGCCTTTGCACATTTCGCTTGAGCAATCCCTGATCGATCAACCCGCCGCCCAGCGCGTTCAAGCCAAAGTCAAACGCCGGGCGCGCGCACAATTCATGGATAAAAGTAAAGTCCGTGGTGGACGATCCCGCGTCAATCACCAGCGCGGGTTGGTTGAGCGCCTCATCCGGAAGTCCCAGTTCACCCGATTCACGGGCGAACAAAAACGCGGCGCGCGATTCACTGACCACGCATACGTTTGGAAAACCCGCTTCCTCGAACAACCGCCGGTATTCCTCGCGCGTCGCGGCGTCCCAGCCCGATGGGCATCCTACGAAGAACGCGGCTTCGCTCGGGTTTTCAAGTTTTCCGGTTTTGGCAATTTCCTCAAGCACGCGCGCCGCAAACAAGCGGATCAAGCGGCCCGCGTGGGGTTTCTCGATCAAGTACCGGCTTTTGAACCGAACGTGGAGCTTTTGCGCGTCCAGCATCAGCGCCTGTTCCCCGATCAGCGTCTTTCCGCTCTCCGATTCACCGAGCGCCGTCAGCGCGTTTTTGCGTCCGGCTATCTCAAGTTGCATTGGCGGCGCTGACGAACCTTCGCGCAGCCAGGCGACCGCGCTCTCGCCGTCGCCCAGGTCAAAGCCAAAGTAATCCTTTATCGCGTTCATTTTTTCACTGTCACCTGCCCGCGCGCAATCAATTCGCCGTCCATGTATACGGCGGGGCGTATGGTTCTTCCGCCCGTTTGCGCGGGAAGCAGGTCGTAATCCTCCATTTTTCCATCCTCGGCGCGTTTAACGCTCACGCCCTCGCGCGACAGCGCGTCCACGAGCTGCGGCACGCTTTTCAGCGCGTACTCGCCGTCGTTGGTGTATTTCGCCTCCAGCAGCATTTGAACCGCTTCAATGAGCGGCGCGCCCAGGCGCTCGCCATGAGCGCTCGTCTCAGGACGCGCGGCCAAGGCGTCGATCTCACGGCAAATAAAGCCAATACGCCGCGTAGCCTCGCGGGCATTCGCCCGCAAATTGACCTGATACGTAAGTTCGGGCAATCCGCTTCGGCGTTCGCGTGCCACGATCACCGATAGAAAAGCACCCGCCAGTGCGACAATGGCCGCGTTTAAGTTGTTTGAAAGGTACAGCCATATGGCGAGCGCCGCGCTCAGTGCGCCCGGCGCATAGGCGATAACCGTCCGTATTCCCGCTTTCGCGCGGCCCTGCATTGCTTCGCGCGCGCTTACGTCCCATTCACTGACCGCATCCATCAATGCCGCCGCGCCCTTGGCCGCGCGGCACAGCGCATTGATCCGGGCTCGCAAGGTGGGATCGTCCTCGCCTTGCGCGTAGTTTAGCGTCAATTCATCAAAAAACCGGCCCACGCGCACAGAGGCCGACCGCGCGTCCACACATGCGCTCAGTTCCTTCTCAAGCGACGCTTCGTGTTTTAAAAACAGTTCCTCAAGCCCCATAGTAATCCCTTTCTCACCCTGCCTTTATGTTATCATAGCGCAAATCGCATATTTTTTCAACCCAAACAAAAAAACGCGCGTAAGCGCGCGTTCAGCCCGCCGACAAAGCCCGTCTTGAAAGCACGAGACGGGCTTTAAAGCGAAGCAGAGAATAGAAAAGCGATAAAAAAGGCAGGAAGGCGCGAGCGATCCTCTTCATGTTTTGGACAGCGGCGGTGAGGAAAGACTGCTCGCGCATGTTGGGGAGACCCTTCATGCGGGCAGTGCGGAAAGCGTGGTT
>JAVBND010000093.1:0-4585 GCA_031551775.1 Eubacteriales bacterium
TTGATATCCCCTTTCCGGTGGCTATGGCTGGAGGGTCCCACCTGTTCCCATTCCGAACACAGAAGTTAAGCCTCCACACGCCGATGGTACTTGGCGGGCAACTGCCCGGGAGAGTAGGTCGCTGCCGGTTTCCACCAAAACGGTCATTTCAAAAGAAATGGCCGTTTTTTATGGTTATGTCGCGCGCGGCATGAAATTTCTCCATCTGCGGCTTGCGTTTTGGATGGACGATTCTGTATACTGTTGGGCAGTGTAGTTTTGGCGCGGAGGATTTGAGCATGGGCTTAAGAGACAAAGCCGTCAAGGTACTGAAGTTTGTTTGCTTCTCATTGGGCGCAGGCGTGGTGGAGTTTGGTTCGTTTGCGCTTTTGACGCGGTTGCTCCCGAATACCGATCGGTACATCGTCGTGGCTGAGGTTATTTCGGTGGCGCTCTCCTGCCTGTTCAACTTCACGCTCAACCGCAAGTACACGTTCAAATCGGCCTCGAACATCTATCTGGGGATGGCGCTGTACGGGCTGTTTTATCTTGTCATGACGCCGCTGGGGGCGTGGTTTATTTTGAAACTGATGGGCTGGGGGCTGCCGGAACTGGTCGCCAAGATCGTTAAGATGGTGGTCAACTTCGCGTTTGATTTCCTGTTTTGCAACTTTGTTTTGTTCAGATCTCCCTCGCGCCCGCAAACGCGGGAGGGATAAACCCCAAATCAGCCGGATCCATTCAGGGCAGGGGAAGCGCCTGCGCCCCCTGCCCCGCTCCGCACGGCCGCAGGCGATCATTCCATGGGCAGGTACAGCGCGCAGCCGCGCGGCAGCCGCCACCCGGTCAGGAGCTTGCCGCCGTTGTAGCCAAGCGCCGTGAGGGTAATCATGCTCCTGTACTGCGCGTTTCCAAACAGGGCGCGCAGTTCTTCGTCGCCAATGAGGCGCGTGATTTCAAACGTGTCCAGGTTCATTTTGATCAGGCCCGCGCTCTTGATGTCCACCAGCAGCAGGTCCTGCCGATCGGCGGAAAACCCCAAGGGCATCAACGGATACGCGAGCGGCGATGTCAGTTCGCCGTTTTCGCCAACCGCTTGGGCGACGGGCTGCGCCTTCGCGTATGCTGCATCGGCGCCTTCGAGCAAGAGGACGTCAACGGTTGCGCCGCCATTTTGAATGATGTACATCGGCGCGGATAGGAGGTTGCTTACGCTGTAGGCAACGCCCACGCCTGTTCCTTCGTTATAGAGAAAACGTTCGGGGCTTTTGCCCAACTGGGTTTTTCCCGCGTCAACCAAGCTCGCCGCGCCGTTTTCACCGATGGACGCGAAGACAAGGTCAAAGACCATCTTGTCGCCCGCGCGCTCCATGTTGGTGGACCGGGCCATGACCACCATGGCGTCGTTTTCAAGCAAACGCACGGCCAGGGGCGTGTACGAGCCGTCCGATTGAACTTTTCCGGGCGCGAATTCACCGGTCGCGGGATCGTAAACGTCAAGCCGGTCCGGGGCGCACACGACCGCGCGTCCGTCGCGCGAAAGCGTAACGCTGTTCGTGGGCAGCGGCGTGGTCTCACCCGTTTGGGCGTCGATCAGCGCATATCCGTTGCCGCTTGAATGAACCAGAATGAGGTCCCCGGCTGTTTCGATGCTGATGGGCTGGGAGAACCACATGGAGGAAAGCAAAAGCGCTTCCTTGCCGCCCGCCTGTTCTATGAGAGATGCGGCCTGTTCAGGGTTGAACCGCTTGGACACAAGGCTGTCGCAAAGCGCGTTCACGTCGGTATCTTTTGAGAGGAAGAGCTCCATCTCCTCCCCTGAATCCGGGCGATAGACGGTCATATGGTAAAGAGGGCCCAGGGCTGATTTCCCGGTGATTTCGCCCAGGAGGAAGTGCGTGCCTGCCTGGTTGGCGCCAAAGCAGTAGATTTCGCGCGTCAGCATTGGCGGAAGCATCGTCCAGCGCGCCTTTTCCGGAGCTTGCGCAGTTGATGCTTCCGCGTGAGCACAAGCTATGGGTGATGAGATCAATAGCACCGTCAACAGCAAAGCAAGCAAAGCTTTCATCGATTCCCCTCCTTAAAATAGCTTAAGACCATTATAACACGAAAAGAAGAAAACGGAAACGACGAAATGGGCCGCACGCGCACCTGCGCATGCGGCCCAAAGCTCTTTCGGTTTCGCGCTACTCAAACGCGCCATCGGGCGCAGTACCCGCGAAGGAGGATGAATAGTACTTGATCTTATTCAGCACCCGCGCGCGCGCCGCGCCTGACAGGAGTTGCGGGCGGGCATCGTTTTCGGTCTCGTTGCCGCTCATCGTGACCGGGACAATCTTGACCTTGGCGCTCTCCACAAGGCCCGCCTGGGCATCCACCTTGAAGGTTTGTTGGAAGAGGAAGGTATCCATGTCCTGGGGCGTCAGGAGGCATGAGGACAGCGTGCCGAGGCTGTAGACGATGTACTTTTCCTTGTAGCGCTCAATGCCGCTCACCACGTGGGAATGGTGCCCGACAACCAGGTCCGCGCCGTAAAGCACCGCCGCCTGGCCGAGCGTTCTTTGGGCGGAGGAAGCCCGGTAGACGAATTCGCTGCCCCAGTGGATCGAGACGACGACCACGTCCGAGGACGCGCTAAGGCGTTTGACGACGTTCTCAATTGCCGCCCTGACCTGGCCGCCGGTCGCGTTGAACGCGCAGAAACCCACGCGGATGCCGTTGACTTCATAAACGGCCGTGCCGCCGTTTGCGACATAGCTCATTGCGTGCGCCGTAACGGCGTTTTTCGTGTCGCGCTGGCCAATGGTGCCAAAGTCCAGCATGTGGTTGTTGGAATGGCCGACCACATCGACGCCCGCGCGAGAGAGGATCGACGCATAGGCGGGTTTGGCGCGCAGCGTGTAGCTTTTATCCTTGTATTGGCTCGACGTGGTGAAGTTGCTTTCGAGGTTGACGAGCGTCACTTCGTCTGTGCCGGACATATAGCTCGACAGCGCGCCCAGGAAGTTGCCGTTGTACTTGGCGTAGAGCTTCTCGTAATAGTCCTCGGATGCGGGCGCGGGCCTTCGCGGGTCGCCGCCGATGGTGATGTCGCCCGCAGCCGTGACGGTGACCGTGCGCGCGTTTTCCGAGCGCACGGAGACGGTGCAGCCCGCCCTCTTGCCATTGGCAGACGCGGTGATGCGCGCGGTGCCGCCCGCTTGCGCGGTGACCACGCCGTCCTCGACCGTCGCGACCGCTTCATCGCTGCTGGCCCAGGTAAAATCGAGTTTTTGGGCCATCACGGCGGGCTTGGTCGTGAGATTCAATTTGACCTCTTCCCCGGCGTTCATCTTAAGGGTGGCGGGGATTTCAATCTCGGTCAGCGTCGCCGCCTTGACGACCAGTTTGAACGAGGCGCTGCGGCCGTTGCCCGTGGTAGCAGTGATGACGCATGTCCCCGCGTGTTCGCCCGCCGTGATCACACCCGCCTCATCGACCGCCGCAATCAGCGGATTGGATGAGGCCCAGGTGAGCGCTTTGTCTTCGGCAATCGCGGTTTCGGGCACAATTTTTGGCCCGGGGCTGGCTTTGGACTCAGCGGCAAACATTGTGTAGCTGGTGACCGGGAACTTGATGCCCGTCACGCGCACCTCGTCCGACACGGTCACGGCACAAACCGCGGTTTTTCCGTTGTGGCTCATGGCGCGAATGCGCGTTACGCCGGGGCTGACCGCGGTCACCACGCCGGTGTCGGCGGAGACGGTCGCAACGGCGGCATTTTGGCTCAGCCAGGAGAGCGTCTTGTCGCTGGCATAGGCGGGCAGGAAGGAGTCCCCCTCAAGCGTGAAGGTATCGCCCACGCCCAGGGCGATGGATTTTGCGGTGAGTTTGAATGATTTGACTGCGGCGGCCTTGACCTTTACGACGCAATAGGCGCTTTGCTGCTCCGCCCCTTCACCGACGGTCGCGGTGATCGTGGCACTGCCGGCCGCGTAACCGGTAATCGTGCCGGACGGGTCCACCTTGGCGATGTTCTCGTCGGAGGAGGACCAAGTGATGGTTTCATGCGCGCGCGAAGTGGGGGTAACCTTTGTAAGTATGCTGGCGCTGCGGTTGACGTACAGGTTTAAGGCTGTCGGTCTGATTTGTATGCGGGTGATGGGCGCGACGTACTTGGGCGCTGCTTCCGCTTGCGCCAGGGCGGCCGAGGCCGTCAGGACAGCCAGACACATCAGGACTAGCGCGATCCAATGTTTCCGCATGGGCGTTTCCTCCGATAAAAATGTGGGGAGTTTTTTTCCAATTCCTAGTATAACGAAATGTGTAAGATGTGTCAATCATTTGACATATTTGCCGCGTTTTCCCCATGCTTTCTAAATGGGGATCAATGCAAACGACAAAAAACCCGCCTTGCGGCGGGCCAGCCCATCCCCTTCCCAAGAATAACGCCACCGGCGGCCCGCGCGCCCAAATTGCGCCCGAAAAACGTGCGAATCTTCGGGAATTTGACCTTGTACGCCGACCAATCCGGGGACTGACCCCGGATTGGTCAGACCACATCCCAGGAACCACGGCACAGGCGGCCCGCGTACCCAAAAGAGCGGCCGAGCGTCGTGTAGGGAAC
>JAVBND010000016.1:0-61378 GCA_031551775.1 Eubacteriales bacterium
AAGCGCGGCTTCGGCGTGAACGCACGTGACGAGCAGCATCAGCCCCAGCAATAGTGTCAATCCCCGGCGCATACAATCCCCTCCCCAGCTTGTTCCATTCTGTCATAATCCTACCCGCTCGGGGCAAGAAATATGATTGATCGGTAACAGAATGTGCATCCTTCAGGAGGCGGAGGTCCTGATAGAAGATATGGGGAAATAAAACGGGATCGGGACAATCTGCGCGCAAAACAAAGCCGGATGCGCGCCCGCGTATCCGGCTCGGTATTGTTTTGAAGAACCTGTGGCGCGGCGGTCGGCTTTGCTGAAACCTCCGCCTTCCCTACATGCGCTCCGGCGCGGCGATGCCGATGAGTCCGAGGGCCGTGGCGATGGTCTGGCGCGTGACCTTGGTCAGCGCCATCCTGGCCGTGCTGGCGGCGGGATCGTCCGTCAAGATGCGGTGCTCGTAGTAGAACTTGTTGTACGCCTGAGCGAGCGACACGGCATAGCGCGTGATCATGGACGGCTCGCTTCTCTCGATGGCGGTCCCGACGATCCCCGGAAATTGCTCGATCAGGCGAATCACGTCCTGCGCTTCGGCGTCTGAGAGCACTTCGTAGTCGGGCGCTGCGGCGGGAAGACAAGCGGCCTTGCGCTCAAGGGATGAGCATCTGGCGTGGGTGTACTGCACATATGGGCCGGTTTCGCCGTCAAAGTTGAGCGCGCGGTCCCACCAGAAATCGATGTCCTTGATGCGGTTGTTGTACAGATCAAAGAAGATCACCGCGCCCACGCCCACCTGGCGCGCGATTTCGTCCTTGTTTTCAAGGTTCGGGCTCTTTTCCTCGATGATGGCGCGGGCCTTCTTAACCGCTTCGTTTAAGAGGTCTTCAAGGTAGACGATGTGCCCCTTGCGCGTCGAGAGCGTTTCCCCTTCGTAGGAGACCATGCCGAAGGATACGTGCTCCATGTCTTTATACCAGTCGTAGCCCATGAGGTCGATGACCTTGAAGAGTTGCCTGAAGTGCAGGTCTTGCTGGTAGGCCACCACGTAGAGGCACTTGGCAAAATCATAGGTTTTCTTGCGGTACAGCGCTGCGGCTAGATCGCGCGTGGCGTACAGCGTCGCGCCGTCCCGTTTGAGGATCAGGCAGGGCGGCATTCCGTAGGGCTCAAGATCGACGATCTTCGCGCCGTCGGAATCGCTCAGCAGACCTTTTTCGCTGAGCTCCTCGACGACAGGATCCATCTTGTCGTTGTAGAACGCTTCACCCGCGTAGGAATCGAACGAAACGCCCAGCATGTCGTACACGCGCGCGGCATCCTTGAGGGTTACGGCTTTGAACCAGTCGAAGATCTCAAGCGCCTCCGGATCGCCCGCCTCGATTTTCTTGAACCACGCGCGGCCTTCGTCCGCAAGGGCGCTGTCGTCGGCGCTTTCGCGGTCAAAGCGGACGTATAGCTTGACCATCTCGTCCACTCCGCCCTTTTCGACCGTCTCCTTGTCGCCCCATTTTTTGTATGCCGAGATCATCTTGCCAAACTGCGTGCCCCAGTCGCCCAGGTGGTTGATCGAGACCACGTCATATCCGTTGAAGCGGTACAACTGGCTCAGCGCGTGCCCGATCATGGTGGAGGAGAGGTGCCCGATGTGGAAGCGCTTGGCGATGTTGATGGAGGAATAATCAATCAAGACCGTTTGGCCGCGGCCCGCGTCCGACGCGCCGTAGCGCGCGCCCGCTTTTTCCGCTTCTCCCAGCACCTCGCGCGCGTAGGTCGCGCGGTTGATGTAGAAGTTGAGGTAACCCTTGACCGCCTCCACGCTTTTCAGAAACGGCGCGTCAAGGACGCCCGCCAGTTGGTCCGCGATCATGGGCGGCGCTTTGCGCAGGGCCTTGGTCAGGCGGAAACAAGGAAACGCGTAATCGCCCAAGGCGGTGTCGGGCGGCACTTCAAGCGCTCCCTTGATTTCTTCCAAGGTTAGCCCCGCTTCGCCATATACGATGCCGAGCGCGCTTACGATCTCCCCGGCGATTGCTTGCTTGAAATCCATTTTTGACGCCAACTTTCACTTCAATAATAGACCCATTATACCAAAGCGCACGGCATTGTGCGCAATGGTCTGGTAAATTTTTATGGCGCGGCGGGTCCCGCCAGGGTTTGGCCTTGCTCGTAAACCGGGTCAAAGGTAATCGAGCGATAAACACCCGTGGGGTTTAGGTGGCGCGCGGAAATCAGCTTCATGGCCATTTGCGCGCCTTGGCGGTAATCGATGTACATGTGATCAAGGCGTTTGTAACAAATTTCGCACGCCGTCGTGCGGTCGCAGCAGATGAGGCTCATGTCCTCCGGAATCCGGTAGCCCGCGCGCAGCAGCGTATTCATCACGCCGATTGCCATCAATTCGTTTGACGCGAACACGGCGGTAGGCCTTTCGGGCATGGTCAGGATCCTTTGGGCGTACGCACAGCCGCTTTTGTAATCAAGCGCGCCATAGGAAAGAAAGCGCGGGTCGAGGGAAAGCCCCATGTCGCCCAATTGATCCATCAGGCCGGTCAGTTTGTCCTGGGTGATGCTCGACGCTTCGTGCCCGCCGAGGTAGCCGATCTTCGTGTGCCCTGCCTGAACCAGGCGCTTTGCCGCCATCGCGCCCATCTGGTAGTTGTCCTGGATGATGATGTCGCGCGGCACGGAGGGCAAGTAACGCCCGAGGAGCACCACCGGGCATTTGACTTGTCTGAGCATGCGCGCGATGCCCTCGGTTTCAACCGCGCTGAGCATCACGACGCCCCACATGCCGTGGCTTTGCGCGTAGCGCAGGCACGCTTCCTCCCGGGCGCTGTCATACCCCGTATACATGGTCACCGCGTGCTTGTTCGCCTGAAGGGCCAGCGCGCTCAGCTCTTCGATGATCTCAATGTAGGTTCCGCTTTGAAGCCCGCCCGTGATCACCAAAAGCGTGTCCCCGGAGCCGCTCAAGGCGCGCGCCCTGGGCCTGGGCTGCTTGTAGCCGAAATTCTGTAACGCATCCTCCGCCTTTCTTCGCATTTCCGGCGAAAGATAACCTTTTCCGCTCAGCGCCCGTGAAAGCGTCGCGGTGGACAATCCGCTTGCGCGCGCGATTTCACGCAATGATAAAGCCATTTTCTTCCTCCCGACAGCGTATTTTTCCATTGTGATAAACCCATTTTAACATGACGCGCGCCCCTGTTCAAGGGGTGTGTAACAGCATATTTGTTACAGATTGACGGGGCATTTGTGTTTCAGTTATTATGGATCAAGCGGAACCGATACAAGTTTCGCGAAAGCAGTTTAGAGGAGGGGAAACCATGAAACTTCGCAAGCTCCTGAGCACAATCCTGGCCCTATCGATTGTTTTCATGATGCTGACGACGCCCGCGCTGGCGGAGGCGGCCCGCTTTACGGCGGGGACCTACTACGGCCAGGCGGAAGGCAAGAACGGCCTGGTCAAACTGAGCGTGACGGTCTC
Source organism: Eubacteriales bacterium (assembly GCA_031551775.1). Taxonomy (GTDB): domain Bacteria; phylum Bacillota; class Clostridia; order Christensenellales; family Aristaeellaceae; genus Anaerozeibacter. The sequence continues at coordinate 3,473 of JAVBND010000016.1, forward strand.
GGCGGACGCCATCCTTGACGTAGCCATCGTCGAGCACGCGGAATCGCCCGGCCTGTCGGACGGCGCGATTGAAGGAATCCCGGCGGCGATCGTGGAAGGCCAAACGCTGGCGGTCGATGCGGTTGCCAGCGCCACCATCACCAGCGACGCGATCCTGGCGGCGGTGGAAGACTGCCTGAAGCAGGCGGGCGCGGACATCGACGCGCTCAAGGTGGCAACCGAAAAGCAGCAAGCCGCGCAGGGCGAAAAAGTCGTGATCGAAGCGCCGGTCGTCGTGATTGGCGCGGGCGGCGCGGGACTCGCGGCGGCTGTCAAGCTGGGGGAACTGGGCACCAAGGCCGTCGTCATCGAGAAGATGAGCTACATCGGCGGCAACACCGTCCGCTGCGGCGCGGCCTACAACGCGGTCGATCCCGAACTTCAAGCCAAGCAAGGCATCGAGGACTCGATCGAACTGCACATCAAGCAGACCTACGAAGGCGGCGATGAGGTGGGCAACCTCGACCTGATCACCGTCATGTGCGAAAACGCGCTCGACTCGATCCATTGGCTGGAAGGCTATGGCTGCGCGTTCAAGGATTCGGTCACGGCGGTCATCGGCGCAACCTGGCCGCGCACCCACTACCCGATGAACTCCATCGGCGCGGACTTCATCACGCCGCTTGAAAAGGCCGCCAAAGAGTTCGGCCAGGAAATCATCGTAAACATGCGCGCCACCGAACTGATCGTCGAAGACGGGCGCGTGGTGGGCGTCAAGGCGGAAGAAACCGAGTCCAAGACCGAGTACGAATTCCGCGCTGAGAAGGGCGTCATTCTGGCGACCGGCGGCTTCGCGGCCAACATCGAGCTGTGCCGCTCCTACAACCCGCTGATCCCCGAAGACATCATGACCTCCAACCACGCGGGCGCGACCGGCGACGGCATCGAGCTGGCCACCGCGATCGGCGCGGCCACCGAGGGCATTGAGTACATCCAGATGCTGCCCATCTCCGGCAACACCATCTCGACCGCCATTGAGAACCTGATCTTCGTCAACACCGAAGGCAAGCGCTTTGTGCGCGAAGATGGACGCCGCGATGTGATGAGCTACGCGGTGCTCGAGCAGCCGGGCCAGTACATGTACATGATCTCGGATCAATTGGTGGTTGACAACTCCATCACCGGTCAGAACGCCTACTCGCAACTTGAGGCGGGCAAGGTGTTCAGGGGCGAGACGCTTGAGGAACTGGCCGGACAGATCGGCGTCGATCCGGAGGGGCTGGTCGAAACGGTCAAGGCGTTCAACGAAGAAGTGACGAGCGGCGCGGCCGATCCGTTCGGACGCGAAGTGTTTGACCGGACCATCGAGGTCGGTCCGTTCTGGGCGTCGGGCCTGCAGCGCCCGATCCTGCACCACACCATGGGCGGCGTCAAGATCGATGTCGATACCCGCGTGATCGGAACGGATGGCAACGTGATCCCGGGCCTGTTTGCCGCGGGCGAAGTGACCGGCGGCATTCACGGCGCCAACCGCCTGGGCGGCAACGCCTGTGCCGACATCTTCGTGTTCGGCCGCATCGCCGCCGAGCGCGTGGCGGCCGAGTAACGCTTCGCTTTCATCAAAAACTGGCTTTTCCATTGGGGGGGAAGCGGGAAGAGGGCGAGCGGCCTTCTTCCCGCTTCCATGCGCGGAAGACAGCCAAGACAGAAGACGAAAAGAAACCGGCGATTCCGAAAGGAAAAGCCGGTTTTTGTCACGCGCCTCCTCCGTCTTGCCGAGGAGTCCGCGATTACGCCGCTTTGACGCGGATTTTGACCTGCTTCACCGCGCCCATGATGTTGCTTGCGGTGATGATGGCGTTGCCGGGCGCGACGGGCGTGACCACGCCCGCCTCATCGATAAGCGCGACCGCGTCGTTTGAGGATTTGAAGGTGAGCGCCTGCTGCCACGCGCACGGGTTCTTTCCGGCCGCGCGGATCTGGAAGGTGTCGCCCATCTTGACGGTTCCGCTGGCCTTGCTGAGCTTGATTTTGCCGGGTGCGCACCTTTGGCAGGTGACCAGCAGCTCGACCGGGATTTCTTCGCCCACTTCAAGTACGCGTCCATTCAAGCGCCGCGATGGGTTCGTAACCCGGGAGACCGTATAGACCAGTTCTGTTTTGCTGTGCGCCCGGACGCCGCGCACGAGGTCTCCCGAGATGGAAGCGCCGCCCGTGTCCCTGACCGACCAAGCGCCCAGGTATCCGTCCACGGCGGGCAGCTTTGCCGTCTTTCCCGCCTGAACGCGCAGGCCGCTCACCTTGATCGCGGGGATATTGAGGCTTAATGGCTCACTGCGCCAGGTGCGCGGATCGATGGCGTAGACGTAGCTTGTGCCCTTTGTGCGGATGACGCGCTGCACATCGACGACTTCGTGCTTGGCGTCGGAGGTGACCAGCAGCACGGTGTAGGACAGCGCGACGCGATCCTGGCCGCCGGTCGTCACATCGATCGAGAAGGTACCGGCGCTTGAGAGCTTGTTGAAGATCTTGGTAAAGTAAGGCTTGGGGAAACCCGCATAGTGGTTATAGGGCGTTTCCTCCGTGTAATGGTGCGCGTTCACGCCCACTTCGAGGTACAGCATCACGCGATAGTCGCTCGTCTTGACCTTTGCAGCGTCGTCGTTAAACACCTTGCCCTTGACCACGCCGCCGGCGTTTCCGACCTTCGGCACTTGCGTAATCAGCAGGTACGGCCTGCCCTCGGCGAAGGCGCAGGTGGCAAACAACAAGAGCATCCCCAGAACCAAGAGCGCCAACCGGAACGCGCGCTTCATAATTTTCCCCCCTCACGGTTTTTCCAATCGATGTGATGACAGTATAACACCGCACATTCCTTTATTCAAGGGAGGATATGGCGCGGCCAACCGGCGTAAAAATGGCCGGTTGGCCGGGATTTGCAGCTTCCGATCGGTGGGGCGCTATCCCGCGAGCGCGGCAAGCAGCGCATTGGCGGATTCTCGGACGCTTTGCCCCTTGAGCAATAGCCCGCTGGTGCCGCCGATCAGCATTTGAGCGCCGCTCTCTTTGAGAAGCGCGATTGTGCCGGCGTTTACGTTGCCGTCGGCGGCAATGGGCGTCTGAATGCCGTTTGCGTCCATGAGCCTGCGCAACGCCATCATCTTTTCAAGCGCCGCCATCTGGATGGCCTGGCCGGAAAAGCCGGGGTTGACCGTCAGCTTGATGGCGTACTCGGCCTCGTCCAGCGCCGGGAGCAGCGCCTCATCGGCGTTGGTCTCGCTCCTGAGCGCCAGCGCCGGTTTTGCGCCCAGCGCGCGGATGAGCGCGAAGTTCTCGAGCAAGCGGTCGGTGCCCTCGGGATGGATCGATACGATGTCGGCGCCCGCGCGCACAAATTGTTCAATGTAGCGCTCAGGTTCGTAAACCGCCAGATGTACCTCAATGGGCAGTTTTGTATGCGGGCGAATGGCCTCAAGCAGCGGCAGACCCAAGATGATGCAGCGGTTGAAGTGGCCGTCCACCACATCGTAATGCAGGAAATCAATGGGCGCCGAGTGGATTTCTTCCATCTGCGCTTTGAGGTTAAACAGATCAAAACAGGACACCGAAGCGCCCAGGGTCAGGTTGTTCATGTTTCTTCTCCTTGCTCGGCGCCTTCGATCAGCATCCGATTGCCGATGTAGCTGCTGCCGATGGCCACGGTAAAATTGCGCTCTTCGCTCGTCATTTTTTTCATCAGGGGCGACGCCATGGCGGTCTCGTCGAGCCGAATCAGCCGGTATGCGCCGTTGTGGCCTTCAAGACCTTTGAGGAGGCACTCAAACGCGCGGTCGGAGGCGACGATGCCGCCCGAGACCAGCCGCGTAGGCGGAATTTCGGGGAATATTTTGAGATCCTCGTCGATCAGCACGCCCATCGCCTTGCCCATGGTCAGGAACGCGCGCTCGACCACTTCTTCGCCCGCTTCGAGCAATTTGACCAGCCGCCGGGTCAGATCGCCCCGCCGGTCGATGGGCTCCACGGCGGCGGCAAGCATCCCATCTCCGGTTTTCTCGACCAGCCCTTCGCGGATGAATTGATCGACCATGCCGGGTTGCTCTGCCAAAAAAGCGCAGATGCACATGCGGAACAGGCCCAGCTGCGAGATGTATTTTTGCACCGTGCCGGGGATGCCCGTGTTCATGCTGGCGGTCGAGCGCAGGTCGCGCGCCGGATATCCCGCCGCGCGCGTGAGGCCCAGGTCGATCACGTGCTGGAAGCCTTCAAGCGGCACGTGCTGAATGGTTCCGCCGCGCGAGATGAAGCCGGTGCCCATCTCGGTGCCGATGGTGTTGGCAAACAGGCCGTAATCGCCAATGATGCTCTCCTCGAGGAATGCCTGCTCGACGCTCGTCAGGTAGCTGGCGGCGTTGCCGTCGTTGAGCACCACCACGGATCCGCCTTCGCGCGCGAACGGGCGCGCCAGGTCGTCAAGGGAAGAGGTTTTGAAGAACTCCGTCTCATAATCGACTTCAGGGTTGGTCTTCATGCCCTGATGCTTGAATGATTCGCCGCCCGCGATCTTGCCGTTTACGACGATGTCGGGAAAGCCGATCACGATGGCGTCAAACAAGCCTTCGGCGCTCAGGCCGCGCGCTTCAAGCGCGTCGCACGCCGCGTCCAGCAGCGAAAAACTCGCGGCCGGGTCCATCGCGCTTTTGTAGCTTACGGGATTGCCGCCGGACTCAATCAGGCGCGTCATCAGCGCCATGAAGCGGATCACAAGCAGCTGCGCGCCGTTCATCTCCACCGCCCACTGAATGCCGGTAGGGTACCACTTGAACTCTTTGAGCACGAGTACGCGGCCATCGGAAACGACGGCGGCCTTGATCGAGTTGCCGCCCACGTCGAGCGAGCAAAAGCGCTTGCCGGAAAGCTCGGTTGCGCTCTTGCGCAAAAGCGCGCGCTCGCGCCCCGCGTCGCGCGGCTGGTAGAGCATAAACTGCTTGGCCGGGTCCGGCACTTCAAGCGAAGATCGGTCGAGGAGACGGATTTCAAATTTCGCCAGGCCGAGAAACTTGTTCATGCGACTCGCATAATTGAGGTACACGCCGTAGCCTTGGCGGCGGTTGTGCGTAGCCCCTGCGTCGAAGGCGGCAATCGCGCGCGTAGCGACGGCCTTGAGCGCTTCATCTTCCATGTCGATGTACACGCTCAGCGACGCGCCCGCAAACGAGACCACCATGTTGTTCATCATGGCCAGCAGGTACCGTTCGAAGAGCGCTTCACGCAGTGAAAGCCCGGCTCCGCGCGGCATGTCGAACGTCAGATGCCGCCAGCGCCCTTCCCGATCGACGACGACGAGCAGCGTGACCGGGCTTCTTTCACGCGCGTCAAGGGTGCGGATTTCCCGCTCAAGGTCGGACACGAACAGCGGCCGGTTTTCGTAGTCCAATGGTTTCACGCCTGTTCCTCCTTCGCGCGCCAGCTGTCCACCGCCTGCTGAAGCCTTAAGAATTCTGCCTCGGGCAGCGCGCGCAGACCCTCGTCAAAGTATGCGCGGCCGACCATCCGGTACTTGCTCGCGGCGAGTGAATTGAAATTGATGAGCTCAATGGGAACGCGTCGGTTGACACGAAGCACAAAGCGCGCGATCGAGCGAAGGTTTTCCGCCTGATCGGTCACGCCCGGAATCAAGGGTACGCGCACGACGAGGCTTTTGGCGCGCGCCGCAAGGTACTTGAAATTTTCATGGATGAGCGCGTTTGAGACGCCGGTAAAGCGCACGTGTTCCCGATCGTCCATGATTTTCAGGTCCACCATGAAGTGATCGACCAGGTCCGGCAAGCGCCGGATCACATGCTCCGGGGCGTACAGCCCGGTCTCGATTGCGGTTCCGATTCCGCGTTGCTTGAGCCCCTTGAGCACTTCAAGCGCGAACTGTGGCTGGTAAAGCGGGTCGCCCCCCGACAGCGTCGCGCCGCCGTCCGCGCCGTAAAACGCCTGATCGCGCGCAAGCTCGTCCACAAGCGCCTGAGACGTGATGTCGCGCCATGCGCGCACAATCGCGCGCGTGGGACATTGCTCTTCGCACCGGCCGCATTTGACGCACAGGTTCCGGTCGATCCGGGGGCCGGCCGCCGTGAGGGCAACCGCCCCGCTGGGGCAAGCCTTCGCGCACGCGCCGCACGCGATGCACCGCTCAAACCGGATCATCATTTCCGGTTCATAGCACATGCCTTCGGGGTTGTGGCACCAGGCGCACCGCATGGGGCAGCCCTTAAAAAACGCTGTCGTCCTCAGGCCCGGTCCGTCGTGCAGGGCAAAACGCTTGACGTCAAATATCCGTCCTGTGGTCATCAGCTTCCGTACTCCGTTCTTGCGATAATTTCATCCTGCAAGCGGGTGTCAAGGTCCACGTAGTTGGCGGTATAGCCCGCGACCCTGACCAGCAGGTTCCGGTAATGCTCGGGATGCTCGCGCGCCGCGAGAAGGTCTTCCCGGTTGACCACGTTGAACTGGGCATGGTTGATGCGAAGGCGCGCGAAACCGCGCAGGAGGCGCGTAAATTTGTCAAGGCCTTCCTCGGTCTTAAACAGCGCCGGCGCGAACTTCATATTGAGCAGCGTCCCGTTGGCCGCGTTTTCCGATTTGATCCGCGAAACCGAGTTGAGCAGCGCCGTCGGGCCGTTCTGGTCGCGCCCGTAGACCGCGCTGAGCCCCCCGTCGGCCAGCGGTTCGCGCGCGCGCCTGCCGTCGGGCGTGGCCGCCACGTGCTCGCCCATCGGAACGTGCGCCGATACCGTGTACAGGCCGATCGTGTAGCGCCCGCCCCGGTAGTTCCGATGGCCGTCCAGGCGCGCCTTGATGTGTTCCACCCATTTCTCGCCGATCTCGTCCACCCACTGAACGTCGTTTCCGTACTTGGGGGCGCGCGTGAGCATGGTTTGCCTCAGCGCTTCGTCGGGGAAATTCTCCTTCAGGTTGTCAAGCAGTGTTTTTTTATCCACCCGGCGCTCGTCAAACACCAAGCGCTTGATGGCCGCCAGGCTGTCGGCGACGTTGGCCACCTGAATGAGCTGGATGCCCGAGAGGTTGTAATGCGCGCCGCCGCGCGTCACGTCCATGCCCCTTTCGAGGCAGTCGTCGATGACGCCCGAGAGGAGGGGGGAGGGCAGGTGTTCCTGGTGCGCGATTTCGATGACCTTGAGCCCTTCCTCCATCCTGTCCACAAAGAAATCGAGATTGCGCCGGTAGGCGTCCTCAAGCGCTTCATAGGAATCAAACGCCGTCAAATCACCAAGCTCTAACCCCAGTTGCGCGCCGGTCAGCAGACACTTGCCGCCCGACAGCGTCAGTTCCAGCGCCTTGACCATGTTGAACATGGCCGCATCGGAAAAACCCAGCGCCTTGCCCGGCGTGCTGATTTCAACGCACCCGACCACGGCAAAGTTCAGCGCGTCTTCGGGGGCGTAGCCCGCGTTTGTGAGCGCCTTTTCCACGGCTTCGTCGCCAAACACCTGCGGCATGCCGGTCCCAAGACCGATCACTTCGGCCACGCGCCTTACGTATTCGTCCGGCGAATGCTCGTGGATGCGCGCGGAGAGGTTGGGCTGGCGCAGCTTCACGTGTGCCTGCGCGTTTAAAAACAGGTACGTCAGGTCGTTGACCGCGTCCCTTCCGTTCCCGTCCCGCCCGCCAATCGTGATGTTGAAGCCGATGGGGAATCCGGCGAAGTAGGCCGCGCCCTTGGTGTTGCGCAGGTATACGATCTGGTTGAACTTGATGAACATCAGATCGATGAGTTCCTGCGCGCTTTCAAGCGTCTCTTCGCCATGATCGATGGACGCGCGGAAATAAGGGTAGAGGTATTGGTCGGCGCGGCCCGGTGAAAAGGAGGACGCGTTCGATTCGAGCTGCAAGAGCACGAACAGGAACCACAGCGCCTGGACGGCCTCGTGGAAGGTTTCGGCGCCCCGCCGGCTCAGGTTCGTGCAGACGCGCTGGACCGCGCGGTAGTCGTCCTTGACAGACGCGACTTGCGCGCCATCGGCAAGCGATCCGGCCAAATCGGCGTACCGGCGGTAAAAGTCGCACGCCGCGCCCATCACGATCACGGTGGCTTCATAGTAATCGCGCGCGTCGCCCGTCGCGGTCTTGAGCTTCTCCTCAGCGATTTTTTTGAGCCCGGCCGGCCCCTTGGAAAGCCAAGTCGGAACATCGGGGCAGATGTGCCCCTGCGCGTGATCCTTCTGGTTGAGCTTGCCCACCACTTCAAGCCGGGCGATTTCGGGATCAAGCCGCGCGTCGATGGTGTCTTCAAGCGTCTTGCCGCGCCAGAACGGCACGAGTTCCCGGAAAAAAGTATCGCGCGTTTCAGCCGGGACGCGGAAGCGGTCCTGGGGCCGCGTTTCAAGGATGTCGATCTCTTTTTCCAGCCAGCTGATCCCGCCCTCGGGGAACACCACGCCCGCGCACGACTGCTTGGTGCGGTTGCCGACGATCTTTTCACCCTCCGCGATCGATATCTCCAGATGCCGCATGGCCTCATGAAGCGCCCACGCGCGCTTTAAGATGACGCTTTCGCCCGCGTGCTCGCGGTAAGCGCGGGTGATGAGGCGCGCCTGTTCGACTGAAACGATGCGTTCCTCACCCAGCATCTGTTCCCGCAGACGCTGGGTGCGCGCGCTCACGGGCATGCGCCGGGTTTTTTCTATGATGGAATTCATACTTGCTCCCTCCCGTGTGTACCGGTCATACAATGATGAGTTGCGTCTTGCCTTCGATGCGCGCCCTGTCGGCTTCGGGAATGCCCTCGTCGGTGATGATGAGGTCGATCTCGCCCCAGGGAACCGACTCAAGCAGCGTGCTGGTTACGAACTTGGAGCTGTCGAAGACGGCGACGACGTACTCTGAGTTTCGGGCGTAGGCCAGCTTGACATCGGCGTCATCGTAGGACACCGCGCCCAGGCCCTGCCAGTTGAGCACGCCGTTTGTGCCCAGCACCGATACCGTCATGCGGATGGAGGAGAGGTTGCGGATCGTCCACGGACCGTACAGCGATTTGTCAACCGTGCGGACCACGCCGCCCGCGCAGTACACGCTGTTGCTTAGATCGGACGCGGCAAACACATCGGCGATATCCATCGAGTGCGTGACCACGGTTTGGCCCTTGCGCTCGGCGAGCAGCCGCGCAAGGCACCAGGTGCTGCTTCCCGCGTCCAGGCCCACCACATCGCCTTCCTTGTTGGGGATGTGCGAAAGCGCCGCGCGCGCGATGCGCATCTTGGTATCGAGGCGCTGCGCCGCGCGGATGTCCACCGCATCTTCAAATCCGCCCGACAAGAGCTCCACCTCGCCGTGCCGCCGCACGATCACGCGCTGCTTTTCCATGGCGATCAGGTCCTTGCGGATGGTTTCGTTGGACACGGAGAACATGGACTCAAGCTCGCTCACCCGCGCGGTTTTTTCGCGGGCCAATACATCGAGAATCTGCTTCCTTCGCTTGTTGTAATGTTCCGCCCTCATGGATTTCCCTCGATTCGCGAGAAATGCGCTATATCGCCTTCATCACGCTTTCGTAGATTTCGGCGGGCGCGCTTACGCCGGTATAGAGTTCGAATTGTTTCATGGCCTGATGCATGATCATGCGCGTACCGCGAACCACCGTGCAGCCCGCCTTTTCGGCCTCCCGCATAAGGCTTGTCACGGCGGGCGCGAAGATGATGTCGAACACCACCGCGCCCGGCCTGAGCTCAGCACGCGTGAGCGGCGTTTCCTCCGACTTGAAGCCGACCGCCGTCGCGTTGATCAGGATGTCGTAATCGGCCTTCGCCGCGTCCCCGATCGATCCGCCGTACTCGGCGCCCGTCCTCACTGCGGCTTCGCGCCCGCGCGCTTCGCCGCGGTTGAACAGCGTGACCGACCCGGCCGTCCCCCTAAGCGCCCAGGAGAGCGTCTTGGCCCCGCCGCCCGCGCCGAGGATGGCGACACGCTTGCCCGTGGGATCAATCTTTTCCCTGAGCGCGGCAATCGCGCCGTAGCCGTCGGTATTGTACCCTGTCAATACGCCCTGGTCGTTTACGATGGTGTTGACCGCGCCGGCTCCGCGCGAGATATCGTCCAGGCGGTCGAGGTAGGGTATGACCGCTTCCTTGAACGGCATCGTCACGCCGAGACCGCGGATGCCCAGCGCTTTCATGGCGTCTATGGCCTCCCGCGCGCCCGAGGGTTCAAAGGAAACGTAGGTATAGGGCAGGCCGAGCGCCTGGAAAGCGGCATTGTGCATCCTGACGCCGAGGCCGCCGATGCTGCCCGCGATGGAGCCGCACAAAATGGGCTTGCTGGTTGGCATGATATCTCCTTTTCTCTACTGCGCCTTGAGTTTGGATTTTGAGGAGATGCGGCTTTGCACCACTTCGATGTAGGCGGCCACGATGATGACGAGGCCGGTCGCGATGTACTGGTAGAAGGTGTCTACGCCCAGCACGATCAGCCCCACCTTCAGCGCCGCGAACAGGATCGCGCCGAGCACCGTGCCAAAGACGTTGCCGCGCCCGCCGGCCATCGATGTGCCGCCGATGGCCGCCGCCGCGATGGCGTTGAGTTCGTAGCCGTTGCCGGTGGTCGGGTCGCCGGTGCCGAGCTTGCCCACCTGGATCATGGCGGCCAGCGCCGTGCCCACCATGCCCAGGGCGTAGATCATGGTCTTGGTATAATCGACGTTGACGCCCGAAAGCCGCGTGGCTTCCTCGTTGCCGCCGGTCGCATATATATATGTACCCAGACGGGTCTTGCGCAAAACGATGTACATGAGGACCGCGAACACGAAGAAGATGATGACCGAGACGCGGATGAAGGGGATGAACTCGCCATCGACGAGCTTGCGGTACGTCTGAGGCACGCCGAGCACGGGATAGCCGTTGGTCACAACGTAGGCAAGCCCCCTGTACACCGACATGGTGCCCATGGTGGCGATGAAGGGCTGAAGCTTCATCTTGGTGACCAGCAGGCCGTTGACGCCGCCCAGGATAAAGCCGAACACGACGCCGAACACCACGCACAGAATCGGGGGGAAACCCTTGACGGCGAACTGCGCGACCACCGCGCCCACCAGCGCCAGCACCGAACCCACAGACAGGTCAATCGAGCCCGTGATGATGACGCCGGTCATGCCGATGCCCATCAGCCCGTAAATGGTGGCCTGCTCGATGATGTCGCGCAGGTTGTAGGCCGACAGGTACATTTTGTCGCACAGGCCAAAGAAGAGAAAGCACAGCACGATGGCTACGACGACGCTCAGTTCACGGCTGTTGTTCTTAAGGAATTTATTGCGCATGGTTCGTTCCCCCTACGGCTAGCGTTATGATCCCGTCTTCGGTAAATTCCCCGCGGTTTAGCTCGGAAACGATCTTGCCTTCGCGCATGACGATCATGCGATCGCTCATGCTCATGACTTCTGTCAATTCCGACGAGACCATGATGATTGATTTGCCCTTTTCCACGATGTCTTCCATGAGCTTGTAGATCTCGGCCTTCGCGCCAATGTCGATGCCCTTGGTCGGCTCGTCCAGAATCAGGATGTCGGCGTCGGTGGACAGCCACTTGGCCAGGATGACCTTTTGCGCGTTGCCGCCGGACAGGCTCATGGTCATAAAGTCCGGGTCGTTCGGGTGAAGCCCCACAAGAGCGCCCACGGCGACCGAGTTCTCGCGCTTGAGTTTTTGATCGACGAACGGGCCGCGCATGTACTTTTTGACGCTGGCCAGGGCAATGTTGTCGGCGTTGCTCAGCGTCTTGACGAAGCCCTCTTCCTTGCGGTTTTCGCTGATGAGGCCGATGCCCGCGTCCACCACCGAGTGCGGCGTTCGGCGCCTGAGTTCCTTGCCGATGTGATAAACCGATCCCGCGAGCGCCTTGTCGGCGCCAAAGATGGCGCGCATGACTTCGGTGCGCATGGCGCCCACCAGGCCGAAGAAGCCCAGGATCTCACCCTTTTTCAGGTTGAAGCTGATGTCCTCGAATCCGGCCTCGCCGCCAAGGCCGCGAACCTCAAGGACGGTTTGGTCTTTTTCAACCCGGGATGGGCGCGTGCGCCTCGCGAACATCGACACATCGCGTCCGACCATGTTTTGCACCAGTACGTCCTCGCGCGTGTCCTTGAGGGTCAGCGTCGTCACATACTTGCCGTCGCGCAGGATCGACGCGCGCTCGCACAGCGCAAATATCTCGTCCATCTTGTGGCTGATGTAGAGGATGGTGATCCCCTTTTCCTTAAGATCCCGGATGATTCGAAAAAGCGAGGCCACTTCCGCATTGCTCAAGGATGACGTTGGCTCGTCAAAGGAGATCACGCGCGCGTTCAAAAACAGCGCCTTGGCAATCTGCACCATCTGCTTCTTGCCGGTGCTGAGGGTTTTCATTTTATCGTCGGGCGAAAAGCCGCAGCCGAGCAAATCGAGCAGGCGCTTGGTTTCACCCCGCATTTTGGCCTTGTCGAGCAGGCCCCGGCGCGTACTTTCGGTGCCCAGCATGATGTTTTCGGTGACCGTCATTTCCGGGATGATGTTGATTTCCTGATGAACCTTGGCGATGCCGAAACGGATCGCCTCAAGCGCGTTTTGGAACGCCACTTCCTTGCCGTCGATTTTCACGCTGCCGCTGGTTAGGGGAAACATACCGTGCAGGATGTTGAGCAAGGTGGATTTGCCCGCGCCGTTCTCGCCGATGAGCGCGTGGATTTCGCCCTTGGCGATCGTGAAGGACACATCGTCAAGCGCCTTTTGGCCGGGAAAGACCTTGGTCACGTGCTCAAACTCAATATAGTTATCCATCATGATCATTCCTTAATATTTGGGATCTGAGACAAGTCTGCGCCCCTTGGCATATATGAGACCGGGGCGGCCTGAGCCGCCCCGGAAGAGGCATTGCCGTGATCAGTCGGCAAACGTGAAGCCGGTCCAGCCGATCAGTTCCGCGTCGTCCTTGCCGATGTTGTCGATGTCGATGACCACCTGCGGGGAATAGATGACCTTGGGGATTTCCTGCCCGCCCAGTTCGCGCAGCATCATCTCAAGGCCGATTTGCGACATGTAGTACGGGAAGTTGTTGACCGTGGCCGAAAGTTCGCCCGCCTTGACCGATTCAAGCGCTTCGCTGGTCCCGTCGCAGCCGACGAGCAACGTCTTGCCGATGCGGTCCGCCGCGCGCAGCGATTCCAGCGCGCCCATGGCCATGGTGTCGTTGTTGGCGTAGATGGCGTTGAGCTCAGGGTACTGCTTGAGCCAGATGTCCGCCACGTCCTTGGCTTTCATGCGGTCCCAGTCGGCGTTCTGAATGGCGACGATTTCGATGTCCGGGCAGTTCTTTTCAATCCAGCCCTTGAAGCCGTCGGTGCGGATGCGGGCGGCTTCGTTCTTGGGCAGGCCCTGGATGATCGCGACTTGCCCCTTGCCGCCGATCTTCTCGGCGACCCAGGCGGCGGCCAGTTCCGCGCCTTCAAGGTGCCACGCGCCGACGGTGGTGCGAATCTGCGGCATGAAGGCGTCGTTCACAACCAGCATCGGGATGCCCTGCGCGACCGCGTTCTCAACGCCCGGCAAGAGGTTGCCGTCGGCGATGGGGGAGCACAGGATGCCGTCGTACCCCTTGTTCACCATGACGTTCATGACGGCCAACTGGCCCTGTTCGTCGGCCTCGCCCTGCGCGGCGCGGGCGTCCATCGTGATGTCGATGCCCGCTTCCTGCATGGCCTTGGCGGCGGCTTCCGCGCCTTCCTTCTCCATGCGCCAGAATTCATTTTCAAACGCCTTGGCGCAGAAACCGATGGTCAGCGCCTTGGTCGGACGCGGGATGGGGCCGAGGTCGCCCTTGATGTCGTTGTAGCCGACGGCCTTGTCGTAGGCGTTGAAGCCCTGCTCGGCGACATCGGCGGCGGGTAGCTCGGAAGCCAGGCAAAGGGCGCTCATCGCCATCAGCAAAACCAGGACCAAGGACAAGATTTTTTTCATGTTCCCTTCCTCCTTAAAATGTGTGCCTGCCGGGTTCCCCCCGGCATAAGCGCCGGACGACCGGCGCAAAACGAACCAAATCCTACCGCGAAAAACTGGAATTCCAACAATATCCTAAAGATGATTGGGGATTGATTGAATTGGCCTTGGGAACGCTCGAGCCAAAGCTATGATAACACATGTGTAACCATCCGTCAATCCTACGCACCGACAATTATTCGGCAAAAATTTGACAGAAACATATAAATAATTGTACGAATGGTAGAAAATCAAATGTCGGCGTTAAAAAGTTGGATTTCCAAGTCAAAAAATTTGGAAATTGGAAAAATGAGCAGGGGTCGGGCGCGAAAAGGATAGAAAAAGGTCCCCCCAGGCGCGTGGGGGGAACCTCAGACCATCAACAAACCCCGAAAGCAACGCCCTCGCGGGCGTGCACCGCGAGGGTGAACGGGATTTTGACCAAGGGCGAGCTTGCCCGCCCGACTCAAAATCCCTCCCCGTCCAAATTGCGCCCGGAAAATCCCGCAGGATTTTCAGCAATTTGGCCCCGTTCTCCCTCATCGAAAAGATTTTGCCGGGGCAAAAGATTTTCGATGACAGCTTATCGACTTTGTCGATAAGCTGAGGTCTCCCCAGGCGCGTGGGGGAAACCTTGCCGGTGGTGAAGTGAGGATGCGGGGCCACTTTGGGAGCGCGGCTTACAACAGGATGCAGATCATGCCGCCTGAGCCTTCGTTGATGATCTTGGTGATGGCGCCCTGGAGCTTGAGTTGCACCTCGCCCGGCATGCGCGCAAGTTTCCCGGACAGTTCCTCGCGCATCAGCTCGCTCAGGGGTTTCCCGAACATGTTGGTATCCCAGATGCTCGCGGGGTCGTTTTCAAATTCCGTGAGCAGGTACTGGACAAGTTCCGCCGATTGCTGCTCGGTTCCGACGATGGGGCTGACCTCGGCGCTGATGGGAACTGCCACCAGGTGCAGCGACGGCGCGCTCGCGCGCAGGCGCACGCCGAATTTTCCGCCTTGCTTGACGATCTCGGGTTGCTCAAGCGTCAGTTCGCTCATCGAAGGCGCGACCAGGCCGTAGCCGGACTCTTCGACCGATTTGAGCGCCTCGGCGACCCGGTCGTAGGCTTTCTTGGCCTGGGTCATCTCGGTCATGAGCCTCATCAGGTGCTCCTCGCCATCCACCTGCTGTCCGCTCTCCTCGCCGAGGATCTGATAGAACAGCCCGTCGTTCAGGTTGATGTCGTAGTCTGCCGCTCCTTCGCCCAGGCGGATCTCGCTCGGGTTCGCGCCCCGGGTATAGGGGGCGTCGCTGAACGCGGCGCGCAGTTTTTCGTGGTCGCGTACTTTGTGCATGCCGACCGCGGCCTGGCGCGCGGTCTCGTAGAGCGATGTGCGCAGCCAGTGGTCCTCGGGCAGCGCGCTCACCCACGCGGGCAGCCTCAAATCAACTTCGGTCAGCGGGAACTCAAAGAGCAGGTTTTCCATCAGCGCCGTCGCGCCGTCACGGTTCATATCCATCACGTTCATCGCCGTGACCGGCACATCATATTCTTCTTTCAGCGCGAGCGCCAGTTGCTTGGCCGCCGCGCCCTCCGGGTCGCTTGAGTTGAGCACCACCACGAATGGCTTGCCCTGTGCCTTGAGCTCATGGATGACGCGCTCTTCGGCCCCTGTGTAGCTGGAGCGGGGGATGCCGGTGATGGACCCATCGGTGGTGACCACCACGCCCAGCGTCGCGTGGTCGCTGATGACCTTGCGCGTGCCGACTTCCGCGGCCTGCTCAAAGGGCACGTCGCGCTCAAACCAAGGCGTCCTGACCATGCGCGCGCTGTCACCCTCCTGCGTGCCGAGCACCCCGTCGATCAGGTAGCCCACGCAGTCGATGAGCCTGACGCGCACGCCCGCCTGATCGCTGAGCGTGATTGCCGCCGATTCACCGGGGATGAACTGAGGCTGCGTGGTCATGATGGTCTTGCCCGCGCCCGAGACCGGCAGTTCGTCGATCATGCGGGCTTTTCGGTGTTCGCCTTCAATGCCCGGCAGGATCATGGTCTCCATAAAGCGCTTGATAAAGGTGGATTTGCCTGTGCGTACCGGTCCCACCACACCGATATAGATATCGCCGTCGGTGCGCCCGGCAATATCCCGGTACATGTCCGCCTGTCTATCCATTAAAAACCCTCCTTGCCCGGCGCGTGTAGCCGATGGCTTCTCGCCTTTCAAGACTATGTCGCGGGGGCGCGGATCATGCGATGGGACAAGCTTGGGCCCTTGAAAAAAACGCCGCCACGCCTATGTTCATCATGGCGCGGCGGCGACTGGTTCAAAAACGGTCTACGCGGCTTCGTCCGCTTCGCCCACGGTCGGAACCTCGATCACGCGCTCGCTTGCGTCTTTTTGATGAATGACGTCCAGATTGCCCGTCGCGGTCACGCCGCCAAACAGGGTTACCGTCACGCTTGTCCGGCCTGCGGCTTGGGCCTTGAGGACGTTTGTCCGGGTCGGCTTTAGACTGCCCGTCGCAATCCCCCCGTCGCCCAATGTCCATGCAAAGCCGAGCATCTCGGCGCTTGCGCTCGGCGTGACAGATGTCGCGCGCACGCTGAGCTTCTTGCCGACTGCGACGCTCGGGGCCTCCACCGCGAAGTCAACCCACTTGCCGCCTTTCTTCCATTGCAGCTTGACCTCCCGGGCCATATTGACCGCGTTGATCCGCTGGGAAAGCTTGGTTCCGTCGCTGAGATGCGCTGTGATCACGATATTTTTTCCTTGCTTGAGGAGCGCTGCCTCCCCGGTTACCCGGTCGATTGAAACCAGCTTCGGCTTGCTGGATGTCCAGTTCATCACAACCTTGCCCACGGCGGAGAAGCGCGCCTTGCCGTCGGCCAGGTCAAAGCTCCAACGGCTGTCCTTGGATTTTGGCTTCGCGTTGTCGTAAAAGCCCGAAGCCGCCGTTGCGCTTAGTGTTCCGTTTCGGGGCGCAAACCGGATCGACGCCTTGCCGCGAACCGTTCCCTCCGCCATGCCTTTTTTCAAATTTGCGCTGTAATCAAAGCTTCCGTCGGCCTCGTTTGTCGCCTCTTCGAAGTTGCTGATCTCAATATCGGCCCTGCCGACAATGATGTAGGCCGGGGCAAGCGCCGCGTTGAGCATCTTGGGCAGCTGCGCGACGGCATCTTCCTGGGTATTCGCGCTTTTCGCGTTCAGCGATACATTCAGCCGGTCAAGCGTCTCGATCGCGTCCTGGACGACCTGATCGTCGCTTTCGGCCTCGTTAAACCGCCAGCCCTTGAGGTCGGTTTGCGAAAGCACGGTTCTGTACGCGTCCACCGATCCCGCCGGACAATAAATGACGCCTGTCCCGGGTACGCTGAGGAAAGCCTTGGGGGAGAGTTCCGGCGGAGGCTCGATGCCCTCAAACGTAATCGCGTTGAGCCTTCCGCAGGAATTAAACGCGTAATTGCGAATGGTTTTCACACTGGCGGGAATGTTAAAGGCGGTCAGCCCCGTGCAGCCCCGGAAGGCATTGTAATCAATGAGTTCCACCGAGTTGCCCATGGTGATGTCGGTCAGAGCCGTGCAATGCCAGAATGCTTCATCCCCGATGATTTTCACGCTGCTGGGAATGATTATCTTGGTGAGCGAAGAACACTCAAAGAAAGCCTGAATGCCGATGATTTCTACGTTTTCCCCAATCGTGACGCTCCTCAGCTTCTTGCAGTGAGAAAACAGTTCATTGCCAATTTCCTTTAATCCCGACCCGATGCTTACGCTGACCAAGTTGGGCAATTTGAAAAAGGCAAGTGCGCCAATCGTTTTCACGCTGTCCGGAATTTCAATTTCGGTGAGGCTCTTGCAGTTATAAAAGGCGGAGGCGCCGATGGTTTCAAGGCCCCTGCCCAAGGTGACGTTGGTCAGCTTCGTGCAACTGGCAAATATCCCCTCACCGATCGCCCGAACGCTGTCCGGGATGACGATGTCGGTTAGCGCCGTGCAGTTTGCGAACGCCATGTTTCCGATGGTTTCGACGCTTTTGCCCAATGTGACGCTGGTCAGAGCGGTGCAGGCAAATATCGCTTCGTCGCCGATGGAAGTCACGCCGTCGGGAATCGTAAGGCTGGTTAAGCCTGATGCCGCCCCAAAAGCGCTGCTGCCGATCGTCCTTACACTGTCCGGAATTTTTATGCTGGTAAATCCACCGCAAGCCCGAAAGGCATTCATGCCGATGGTTTCAAGGCCATTGCCCAAGGTCACGCGGGCCAGATCCGTGCAGCCGAGGAAAGCACTGCCGCCAATCGTGGTTACACTGTCCGGCATGTCGATGCCGGTGAGTTTCTCACAACCCCAAAATGCTCCCATGCCGATCGTTTCCACGCTGCCCCCCAAGGTGGCGCTCTTTAGGTTTACGCAACTGGAAAACGCCTGTTCCGCAATGGACCTTACCCCGTCGTCTACGACCACATGAACAACGTCTGAAACGAGGACGCCGTTTTGCCGCCAGGCGATAGTGCCTTGATTGGTGTGAGCGGTCAGCGTGCCGGTTCCCGCGTCAAAGGTGAAATCCGGCGTTCCGCCTTCCTCCGCCGCAAGCGCAACCGTCGTCATAAACGCCAGAGCCAGCATCACGCTGAGCAATATCAGCTGCGTCCTTCCTGTCTTGCACATTGCTTTTGCCCTCCATTCCATCACCTGTCGCGCGTGCCTTACCCGTGTCTTGATCCGTTTATTAACATAACACAAATCTTAACAAATGTCAATCGGATTGCCCGCGGAACCCGCATCGAGGTCCGTACTTGCAATTTGCCGGTAAAACGATTATAATGAAAACGGAACCCAACCTGTGTCATGAGGAGGTAGGCATATGAAATTGATTATCGCCATCGTACAGGACGAGGATGCCTCCCGGCTGGTCAGCAACCTGATGAACGACGGATACGGCGTGACCAAGCTGGCCACGACCGGCGGCTTCCTGCGCGCGGGCAACACAACGCTGCTCGTGGGCGTGGACGACGATAAATACGAAGGCGCGATGGCCGTCATTGAAAAGGTATGCAAGTGCCGCAAACAAATGGCGTCCTCCCCCACCCCTGTCGCCGGTTCCACGGGCGTATACGTACCCTATCCGATTGAGGTGACGGTCGGCGGCGCGACCATTTTCGTGCTCAATGTGGAGAACTTTGTCAAGGTGTAAAATGACAGCGAGGCGTGCCCTATGAAGCCGCAAGGCTTTGACGACTTTTTTGGTATGGACGCCCTGATCGGGCGGCTGAAAGGCGTGGCGGGCGATCCCGTACACGCCTATCTGTTTTGCGGGCCGGAGGGGACGGGGAAAAGGTCGCTGGCCGCCATTGCGGCGCGCGCCCTCAACTGTCAAGGTCAGGCCGCGCAAAAGCCCTGCGACACTTGCCCGTCGTGCGCGCGGTACTTGAGCGGCAACCACCCCGACCACATCGTGGTGAGGAGCGAAAAAGCCATCGGCGTGGACGACGTGCGCGGCCTGGTCGAGCGGGTTTCAATCAAGCCCTACGAGGGCGGGCGGCACACGGTCGCAATCGAAGACGCCGATGCCATGACCGTGCAGGCGCAAAACGCGCTGCTCAAGACGCTTGAGGAGCCCCCGGGCGACGCGGTGTTCTTCTTGCTCGCGAAAAGCGCGTCGCCGCTCCTGTCCACGGTGCGCTCGCGCGTCAGGTTGGTCCGGTTCCCTCCGCTGGGCGATGAAGCGGTGCGAAAGGCGCTTGAAAAGCTGGGGATGGCGCCCTTGCGCGCCAATGCACTTGCGCAACTGTCGGAAGGCTCGGTGGGGCGCGCGCTCACACTTGACGCCGACCAGGACTACTGGGCGCTTCGCGAGCGCGTAATGGCGTCGCTGATGAAGCTTCGCGGCCCGGGCGACGTGGCCGCGGCTTTCGCCCTCATCAAGGACGATAAGGCGTTGTCCGCCCAGGCGCTGGGCATCATGGAAGGGATGGCCCTTGAGCGGCTGCGCGCCCGGGAGGCCCGCGATGACGCCTCCGATGACGGGATCGCGCTTGACGGCGCGAAACTGCTGACCGGCGTCATGCGCGTAAGGCAAATGATTCAAAGCAACGTCTCGTGGCAGTCGGCCGTCGAAATGATGTATTTTGATTTGATATAAACTCAGCGAATCTGGGTTTTGGAGGATTGATCCATGACGACCGTAATCGGAGTCCGATTCAAGAAGGCGGGCAAGGTATACTATTTCGCGCCGGGCGAGGTATGGCCGCAGCCGGGCGATTATGTGGTGGTGGAGACTTCGCGGGGGGTGGAACTGGGCGAAGTGATCGCGGGCGCGCGCGAAGTGGAGGACGATCAGATCATTGCCCCGCTCAAGCAGGTGATCCGCGTGGCGACGCCTGAGGACGTGCACCGCGCCGAGTTCAACGAGAGCCGCGAAAAGGACGCCTACCACATCTGTCAGGAGCGCATCTCGGAGCACAAGCTCGAAATGAAGCTGGTCGATGTCGAGTACACATTCGACGGCACCAAGATCATCTTTTACTTTACCGCCAACGGCCGGATCGATTTCCGCGAGCTGGTCAAGGATTTGGCGGCGGTATTCAAGATGCGCATTGAGCTTCGGCAAATCGGCGTGCGCGACGAGGCCAAGATGCTCGGCGGGCTGGGCTCGTGCGGCCGACCCATCTGCTGCGGCGCGTTCCTGAGCGACTTCCAGCCGGTGTCGATCAAGATGGCCAAGGAGCAAAACCTGTCGCTCAACCCGACCAAGATTTCCGGCCAGTGCGGGCGGCTCATGTGCTGCCTCAAGTATGAGCAGGACAATTACGAAACGGCGCTCAAGCGATTGCCGCGCCAAGGCCGCGAGGGCATGACGCCCGACGGGCCCGGCGTAATCGTCGATATCAACGTCATCCGCGAAAAGGTGCGCGCGCGCATCCACAACCACGACGGCAGCTTTGAGGTGCGCGAGTACAACATCGAAGACGTGAGCAAGATGGTCCACGGCGAGGGCGGCGAAGCCGCGCACAGGCAGCCGCCGCGCGAGGCGGCGGAGAAGCGCGAAGGCGCGGAAGGCAAGGAAGCGCCGTCCGGCGAAAACAGGCCGCCGCGTTCGAAGAAGCCCAGGCCCCCGCGTGACG
The DNA here is from genome assembly GCA_031551775.1 of Eubacteriales bacterium. Classification (GTDB taxonomy): domain Bacteria; phylum Bacillota; class Clostridia; order Christensenellales; family Aristaeellaceae; genus Anaerozeibacter. The sequence continues at coordinate 24,569 of JAVBND010000016.1, forward strand.
GTCAGGCAAAGGAGAATGGCGCCGCTCCCGTGAGGGAAGGGCCTTCAAAGGACGCGCCGCGCAAGGATACCCAGACGCCCGCGCCCCCCGCCAAGGACCGGGCGAAGGACCATGCGCCGGTGGAGGACGAGCCCAAGGACGACAAAGCCGAAAAGCCGCGCCGCCGCTCGACCCGCCCCAAGGGTCCCAAGCAGTCAACCGACGAATACCTTGACAACCTCAAAGCCCAGCGCACCGCCGAGTTCCGGGCGGGTTTGCCCGAAAAGTTTGCCGTGCCCAGCGCGCCGCCTGACGACGGGACTTGAAATCTCCGCGAAGCGGATATTTCAAGTCGGAGGGTACGGGGCCGAGCGCCTGAAAATCTGCGGGTTTTCCGGGCGGCGCTGACTGCGCTTTTGCGTTAAAAGAGGTTTTAACGCGTATAAAATGGACAGGGACGATAAATTTTGATTGAAAAAACGAAAAAAGCACTTGCCCCGGCTCTAAGATTATGGTATAATGCGAAATAGCCCAAGAAAGAGGCCCCTTGGTTAGTCCGTACCCCTCCGGTGGTGATCCTACCAACGACAGGACGGTAAGCTCAGGGAAGGTCATGGTAGGGCAGATCATATTAGGAGGGTTTTTTTCCATGTTTGAAGACAAGACTTTGACTTGCCGTGAGTGCGGCGCCGAGTTCGTGTTCACCGCTTCCGAGCAGCAGTTCTACGCCGATAAGGGCTTCCAGAACGAGCCCGGCCGCTGCCCGAATTGCCGCGCGAACCGCCGCCAGAACAACGGCCAGAACCGTGGCGACCGCCCCATGTACGACGTGGTGTGCGACAACTGCGGCCGTCCCACCCAGGTGCCGTTCCAGCCCCGCGGCGATCGTCCGGTGTACTGCCGTGACTGCTTCGACTCGCAGCGCCAGAACAGCCGCTATTAATTGAAAAATTAATCGCAACAGCCGCTCGTTTGAGCGGCTGTTTAGCTTATCGACGAAGTCGATAAGCTGTCATCGGAAATCTTTGGCTTTGCCAAATCTTTCCGATGAGTGGGGTTGCGGGGCCAAATTCCTGAAATTCCTGCGGGAATTTCCGGGCGGAATTTGGACGGGTATGGATTTTGAGTCGGAGGGGCGGTAAAGCCCCTCCTTGGTCAAAATCCCATTCACCCTCGCGGTGCACGCCCGCGAGGGCGTTGCCAACGGGGTTTGTGACGGTCTGAAGGCAGCGCGGCGCTTGCGCCGCGCTGCCTTGCGCAATACCGCCTTACGCCGTCAGGACATCGGCGTCGCCCGCCGTCAGGAGGAACCCCGAGATCAGCTCGCGGCAACGCGCATAAACGCGGTCCTGCGCCGTGAGGACGCTCAACCCCTCGCGGATCGCCGCTTCGTAGGGCTGGCGCAGTTCGGTCCCCACGTTGATCTTGGCGATGCCGGCGTGAATGCCGCGCTTGATGTATTCAAATTCGATGCCCGATCCGCCATGCAGCACCAGCGGGATGTTGAGCGCCTTCTCGATTTCCTCAATGCGCGTGATGTCGAGTTTCGCCGCCGGTTTTTTCTTGTCGAGCAGGCTCGCGGCGATCGCGCCGTGGACGCTGCCCACCGCGACGCTCAGCCAATCGCAATGGCTCTCCTCCACAAAGCGCACGGCTTCATTCACATCGGTAAAGCCCATCTTTTTGGCGAAGATTTCTTCGTAGGGGATCGCCTGCTGGCTCGATTCGTGGCCCATCACCGCGCCCAGTTCAGCCTCGATGGGAATGTTCGCCGCGTGCGCGAGTTCGGCTGCCTTGCGGGTGGCTTCGATGTTGCCCTTAAGGGACAGGCGCGAGCCGTCCACCATCACCGACTGATACCCCGCCTTGATGGCGCGCGCGATGATTTCAAGGTAATTTACCTCAAGGTGGTCCTCGTCAATCACCGGCACATGGTCAAGGTGCAAAAGCGTGAAGCCGGGCTTGTTGCATTTCGCGTATTCCTCGGCGACTTTCTCCAGGCTCTCGGCCTCGAATTTTTCCCATTCCAAGCGGGCAACCTGAATCATGCCGACCGACCGCTCGTCCTTGACCGCCTGGGCGATGGGCGCCATCATGGGCAGGTGCGGGATGTTGAACGCCGGAACCACCAGATGGGACGAGAGCGCCTTCAAAACGATATCGCGGGTATTCATGGGCGTATTCCTCCTTGCGGCAATCAATGTCCCCATTATAATGTGCCGACAGGACGCGAACAAGCGCCTTTTGAATAAACTTTTGGCGATATATGCCGCTTCGGCGTTGCATTCGCGTCCGCGCGGCGCTATACTGATAGACAGCACTTTTTGTCGGCGGTTGGTATAGATTAAAACCTTCGACATATTCTCGTCAACCACAGGGTGTAGGATAGGCGTGAGGTGAAATGCATGCAAGGGGTTTGGTATAAAATCAAGGCCGGATTCAGACGTTTCATGATCGGGCGGCACGGCGTGGACCAGTTGTCCATCGCGCTTTTGTACCTGGCTGTGATCGCAAGTCTCATCAATTCGTTCTTTTTGGCTAGCTCCATATTGTCGCTTGTTTCCTTCGCGGTCTACGCCTACGCGCTGTTTCGGATGCTCTCAAAAAACAACGCCGCGCGCTACAAAGAAAACGCTTGGTACCTGAAGCGCTTTGGCGATGTCCCCCAAAAGGTCAAGCAGGCGTGGGTGCGCTTTAAAAACCGCAAGACCTACCTGTACTTCGATTGCCCCGAATGCCACGCGAAGCTGCGCGTGCCGCGCGGCAAGGGAGAGGTTACCGTGACGTGCGGGCGCTGCGGCCATAAGGCCAGAAAGCAGGCCTGAGCGTGTTCGGGTATGTGATGGCCAACAAGGAAGCGCTGACGGGCGAAGAAGTCAAGCGTTTTTCCTCATTCTATTGCGGACTGTGCCGCGCGCTCGGCACCCGTTATGGGCGAATTGGCCAATTGACGCTGAGCTATGACATGGCGTTTCTCTCGCTCCTGCTTTCATCGCTCTATGAGCCCGAAACGCGGGCGGGCAGCGCGCGCTGCATCGTGCATCCCGCAAAAAAGCACGATTTTGTCGAAAACGCCTATGTGGACTACGCGGCCGATATGACCATCGTGCTGGCCTACCACAAGGCGCTCGACGATTGGCGCGACGACAGGAGCCTGGCCGCGCATTCCCACGCGCGTTCCCTCAGGGGGCGCTACGAGCGCATCGTGGCGCTTTATCCAAGGCAAACCAAGGCGGTCGCGGAAGGCATTGAGGCGTTGTCGAAGATTGAAAAGGCGAAAACGCGCGAGGTTGACCCGCCCATGAACGCCTTCGGGGAACTCCTGGGTGAGATTTTTGTCTACCGCAAGGACATGTGGGCCGATTCGCTGCGCATGCTGGGCTCGTCGCTCGGGCGGTTTATCTACCTGATGGACGCCTATGACGACCTTGAGTCAGACCGCAAGAAGGGGCGGTACAACCCGCTTGAAACGATAAGCGCAGAGCAAGACTTCGACATCAAGTGCAAGGCGCTCTTGACGCTGCTCTTGGGCGAGGGCACCGTCGCGTTTGAGCAATTGCCGCTCGTCGAGGACATTCAAATTTTGCGCAACATCCTTTATTCGGGCATATGGACCCGGTACGAATGCGTTCGCCGCTCGCGCGAAGGCAGCGGGAAGGGGGCGAAGCGGTGATTGACAATCCGTACAGGGTGCTCGGCATAAGCGAAGGCGCGTCCGACGACGAAGTGAAGGCCGCCTACAAGAAGCTTGCCAAAAAATATCACCCGGACCTCAACAATTCTTCGCCTTACGCCGAGGCCAAGATGAAGGAAATCAACGAAGCCTATACCCAGATCATGAAGGGCGACAAGGGAAACGGGCAGGGGGCCGGACACGGTCAGGGCTATGGCCAAGGCTATGGCGGCTTCGGGGGCTATGGCGGGTACGGCGGCTTTGGCGGGTTCGGCGGCGGTTATCAGGGCCATCAGCAAGCGCACCAGGAATCCTCGCGCATGACCGCGGCGCGCAATTACATCAACGCCGGATACTACCAGGAGGCGCTGGGCGTGCTTCGCCAGATCGACGAGAAGACCGCGCGCTGGTATTATTATAGCGCCGTCGCCAACATGGGCCTTGGCAACCGGGTCGAAGCGGTCAGCCATGCCGAACAGGCGCACGCCATGGAGAGAGACAACTATGAATATGCGCAGTTGCTCGAACAATTGCGCCACGGCGCGAATCAGTACCAGCAATTCGGACGCGGTTTCGCCATGCCGACAATGGACGTAAGCAAAGTGTGCATGGGCTTATGCGCGGCGCAGCTGTTCTGCCGGATGTTTGGGTGCTGGTGTTGACGCGCCTGACGGCGTCATCGAAAATTTTTGGCGTTGCCAAATCTTTTCGATGAGTGGGTTACGGGGCCAAATTCCTGAAATTCCTGCGGGAATTTCCGGGCGGAATTTGGACGGGTGGGGATTTTGAGTCGGGCGGGCAAGCTCGCCCTTGGTCAAAATCCCATTCACCCCCGACGTGCACGCCGCCGGGGGCGTTGTGCCGGGGATGATCGAAGTACGATCCTTTGATGGTGAGGAGAGAACATATGCCGACCATTGAATTGTTGCTCAAGGAAATGATCGAGTTTGACGGGGGCAACCCCGCTCTTGCCCAGCATCTGGTCAAGGTGCATGCTTTTTCTCGGATGATCGCCCTGATGGAGGGCGTGGACGGGGGGACGATGAGGACGCTTGAAGCGGCGGCTGCGGTGCATGATATCGCGATCCTCACCTGCCTTAAGCGCTATGGCCGCGACAGTGGCGGCCTTCAGGAGCAGGAAGGGCCTCAGTTGGCCAGGGAGATGCTCGTGCGGCTTGGATTTGAACCGGAGATGATCGAGCGCGTATGCTTCTTGGTCGGCCATCACCATACCTTTGAGGGCATTGACGGGATCGACCATCAAATCCTGGTCGAGGCCGATTTTCTTGTCAACCTGTACGAAAACAAATCCTCGCCCGACACCGTCCGCTCGGTCTATGAGCGCATCTTCAAGACGGCGACGGGCAAGGCGCTTTGCCGGGCGATGTTTTTGACCAAGGCGGACGGTTAATCTTCGGAAATGGGTTGTTCTACCATGGACGCGGGATCGACCGCATCCACATAGAGCGCGGTGTCGGTGGGCATGCCGCGCTTTTTGAGTTTGCGGTCGGTCAGGCGCTTGATGAGCGAATACATCACGCCGCAAATCGGCACGCTTACGATCATCCCCACGATCCCGAACAATCCGCCGCCGATCAGGATCGAGAACAATACGCCCAGCGACGAAAGCCCGGTGGTGTTGCCCAGCACCTTCGGCCCGATGTAGTTGCCGTCGAGTTGCTGAAGCGCCAGGATGAACAGGACAAAGATCAGGCACTTGGTCGGATCGATCAAAAGGATCAGCAGCGCGCTTGGAATCGCGCCGAGGAAGGGGCCGAAGTAGGGGATGACGTTCGTAATGCCCACAATCACGCTGATGAGCAGCGGGTAGGGGAGGCCGAGCGCCGTCATGCCGAGGAAGCACAGCACGCCGATGATGGTCGAATCGAGGATCTTGCCCACGATGAAGCCGTGGAACATTCGGTTGGTCTGCCGCGCTACGTCAAGCGTCTGATCGGCAAGATCGGACCGGACAAACGCGTACAGGAGCTTCTTCGACCGCCCGACCAACACGTCTGTCCCCGCCATCAGGTAGATCGAAACGATCACGCCGATCACAAAATTGTAGATGAACCGGCCCACGCCGAGAATCCCCGAAGTCAGCGTACCCATGAGCTTCATCACGTCGTTGGTGAAGAAGCCTTTGAGCGAGGTTTCGGCTTGGGTGATGAGCGTTTCAAACGTCGAGCGGACGGTCGGATTCAATTCAAGCAGCGGCTCGATCAGCCTTTCCGCCGCGGCGATGTAGCCATCGATGTTGTACACCAGCGAGCGCAGCGTTTCGAGGATTTGCGGAAGCAGCGTTCCGACGACAAAGCTGATGATGGCCAGCATGAGAATTTCGGCCAGCACAATCGCCGCGCCGCGCGTAATGCGCTTTCGCCACTTGCCGTTTTTCCCGGGGATGCGGTTGAACTGCTTGACGCACCACCCGGCCACCGGCCCCAGCAGGTAGGCGATCACGAGGCCCGTGACGATGGGCGCGATGATGTCCATGAGCGTATGCCAGCCCTTGACCACTTCATCAAAGCGCCAAATCGCGAAAAACACCAGGAGCGAGCAGGATATGATCAGGAAGATCGTGACGCCCCAGTTGACATAACGGCGGTATTTTTCCTTGAGCATCATCTCGCCTCCTTCTTGAGTAATGAGGGGAATAAAAGCCGCTTGTCCAAAAGCGTACACGATTGGAGCGCGCCTGTCAAGCGCGGTTTGCGCAACTTCACTTCATGGAATGAAAAAACTGAACAATGGCATTGTCTATTGCTGGAAAATGATGTATAATTCACACATCGGAAGTCAATCTGAAATCTACGAGGAGGGCCTTATGATGAAAAGGCGTCTGTTAGCCCTTGTTTTGGCGGTCTTGATGCTGCCTGTCGCGCTGCCCGGCGCTCTGGCCGCCGCGCCCGTACGAAAGAACGCGCCGTCGCCCGGAGAGACGGTGACGCTTTCCGGAACGCTTGTATTTTATCCCAAGGCGGTTGACCATGAAGCGTATGCGGTGCTTAAGCTGTTTGAGAAGGCCGCATTCAAGGATGAGGGGGGCATTGAAAGGGAAGCGGACGAACTTGAAATCCGCGATGTGCCCGCCAAGAAGTTTCGCGCAAAGCAAGTCTATGTGACGGGCCCCCTGATCGCCAAGAACGATTCGAATCTGCTCAAGTGCGATTTTGGCGTGAACCCCGCGAAGGTTACCCTGATCCCCAAGGCCAAGTCGGTGTCTCTTGACAAGAAGACCGCGCAGGTGCTCAAAGATTCTACGCTTCAGCTTACCGCCGCTGTCAAGCCCGCCAAGGCGCGCCAGGTGGTCGAGTGGAAGAGCAACAAGACGGACGTGGTCACGGTGGACGACAAGGGCTTGCTCACGGCGGTAAGCCATGGCAAGGCAATCGTCACGGCCAAGGCGCCCAACGGGAAAAAGGCGAGTTGCACCGTCACCGTACCGGTCAAGGTGACCGGAATCGAACTGAGCGAGACAGCCGTCACGCTAAAAAAGGGCAAGAACATCAAGCTTGAGGCGCTGGTCATTCCCGATCACGCGACCGAAGGCGGCGTGACCTGGGCAAGCGACAACACATCGGTCGCTACCGTCAGCGGCAAGGGCCTTGTCAAGGGCAAGGGCGAGGGCAGCGCAACCATCACCGCCACCACAAAGGACGGCGGCTTCACCGCGACGTGCCTCGTTACCGTGGGCGAAATCGCCAATGGGGGGAACGCGCTTGAAGATCTGCTGCTTCAGGCTCAGGAGCAATACATGGTACCGGGCGGAACCGATCCGCTCCTTGAGCCCATTGAATACCCCGAAGGCGCGAGCGTGCCCCCGCTCAAGTGGGAATCGACCGCGCCGGCCGTGGCATCAATCGGCACGGACCTGCTGATCACCGCGCACGCGCCGGGCTTCGCGATCATCTTTGCCAATACGGGCGTTCGCAATTCTGATGGAGATTTGATCGTGCCCGCTGTGCCCGTCTATGTTTCAAGCCCCGCGTTCGAATACCTTGACGACAGCGCCGAAGAGGATTTCCACCTGACGGTCGATGGCAAGAAGATTGAAATCGGCATGAGCCTGAATCAGGTTCAAACGCTTCTGCCCGGCGGCGTGACCGACAGCCAGGAAGGCGGCGTCAACTACTACTACGCCGATCAGACGGCGATATTCTCCTTTCGGAAGGACAAGCTCATCGACATGTCGCTGTACGAAGGCAGCAAGGAAGCGACGCATCGCTTGGTCAAAGTCGGCGATTCGCTGTCCGCGCTGTTTTCAAAGTACGGCGCGCCGTACCGCTTTACCGCCCAGTACGCGGAAGGTTTGAACGGTTTCATTGTCATGGCGCAATACGTCTACAATGTCGGCGACGACATGGGCGGTGCGCGCGAGATCAATTTCGGAGTCGATCCAGCCACCCAGAAGATTCTCTACATCAACTGCTTCGGCGGTTGATCGGAAAAACAAGGCAGGCGGTCCGCGCTTGAATCACAATTGCGGGCCGCCTGCTTTGTTTTGGATTGGTATTACGCCTTGTCGCGCGCGACGAGCCGCGAGAGGAGGAGTTGGCTGCGCTTCAGGAACTCCACCATTTTGTCTGATTCGAGCGGGCTTCTCGCCATCTCGCTCAGGTCGTATATCTGTTTGAGCACCATTTCGTCAAGTTCCGCGTCTTGCCCATCGCTCTTGATCAGGTGCACAACCAGCGGGTGGCGCGCGTTGAGCGTCAGCGTCTTTTGCTCGGGCATCGAGAAGCCCTTGTTGCCCCAGAGGCGGCTCATTTCGCTGAAACGGCGGGATTGCTCGTCCACCGTGATCATCGCGGGCAGGCTCTCGCTCTTGAACGGCTCGAGCTTGACGGTCAGCCCCTCGTCGCCGAGCGCCTTTTTGAACATCGCCTCAAGCTTCGCCCGGCCGGCCTCGTCCGCCTCGCCGGACTCGGTCAGGTCGCTGACGCTTGCGTCCACGCGCTGGAACTTGAGCTCGTTGTCCTTGCCCAGCGCGTACTCCATGAAGGAGATGAAGTTTGCGTCGATCAGCGTGTCGAGCACCACCACGCCCCGGCCCTCGGCTTTGTACAGTTCAATCATCTGCGCCTGGCGCTTGGGGTCGTTGGTGTAGTAAACCGTCTTTTGCCCCTCGGCTTCGCCGCTCGCCGCCAGGTATTCCTGGGTGGTCTGATATTCGCCGTCCACGGTTTTGAACAGCAGCGCGTCCTTCACCCGCTCGAAGAACTTCTCGTCGCGGATCGAGCCGTACTTCACGAAGGGATGGATGTCGTCCCAGTATTTCTGGTAGTCCTCGCGCTTGTTCGTGAACTCGCTGACCAGGCGGTCGGCCACCTTGCGCGTGATGTACCCGCTCATCTTCTTCACGTACCCGTCGTTTTGCAGGTACGAGCGCGACACGTTGAGCGGCAGGTCCGGGCAGTCAATCACGCCCTTGAGCAGCATCAGGAACTCCGGGATCACTTCCTTGATGTTGTCGGCGACAAAGACCTGGTTGCTGTAGAGCTTGATGACGCCTTCGTTGCCCGCGGCGAACTCGTTCTTGAGGCGCGGGAAGTACAGGATGCCCTTGAGGTTGAAGGGGTAATCGGCGTTTAGGTGGATCCAGAACAGCGGATCCTCAAAGTCGTGAAATACCTTGTGGTAGAACGCCTTGTATTCTTCCTCCGTCACGTCGGCGGGGCGCTTGTTCCAAAGGGGCGAGACATCGTTGATGGGCGTTTCTTCCGGTTTTTCCGCGCCTTCTTTTGTATCTTCCGCTTCGGCTTTTTCTTCTCTCAGGAAGATCGCGACCGGCATGAAAGCGCAGTATTTCTCGAGCACTTCCAAGAGCGTGTGATGGTGCAAAAATTCGTGCGCGTCCTCGTTCAGCTTGAGCGTGATGGTCGTGCCGCGCGTCGCTTTTTCGCCTTCGCTCATTTCATAGGTTTCGCCGTCTTCGCTTTCCCATCTGACCGCCTCGGCGCCCTCGCGGTAGCTCAGAGTGTCGATTGAGACCTTCTCCGCCACCATGAACGCGGAATAGAACCCCAGGCCAAAGTGGCCGATGATGCCTTCCTCCGCGCCTTCGGATTTGTACTTTTGCAAAAATTCCTCCGCGCCCGAAAAAGCGACCTGCGCGATGTACTTTTCAACTTCCTCCGCCGTCATGCCGATGCCGTTGTCGATGAACGTAAGGGTCCCCGCCGCCTCGTCCGCTACGACATCCACGCGGTAATGCTCTTCCGCCGCCGCTTCATGGTTGCGCACCAAGGCCTTGTGTTTTGCCACCGCATCGCAGCCGTTGGAGACCAGCTCGCGCACAAATATGTCTTTGTCCGAATACAACCACCGCTTGATGACCGGCATGATGTTCTCGGCATGAATTGATATGCTTCCGTTTTTCGCCATGGATATTGCCTCCTAGTCGGTTGGTTTCCCTTATTGTAAGCCGCGCGGCGGAGCTTGTCAATAGAAAATTAGCACTCAACAAAGAAGAGTGCTAACAATTAACCGGGATGACATAATCGGACGCACCGCAGCCATAGGATCAAGGGACATGACGCTGTTGTGGAAGGCGGCACGGGGGAGGGGGACGCACATGCGGATTCCATGGGAGCTGGTATTGTCCTTTGGGCTGGGACTCTTGCTTTTGTACCTGATCGGCTGGCTGTTGCTCGTGCCGATGCGGTTTATATGGAGGCTGATGGCGGGGGCGCTGTTGGGCGCGGTTGCGCTTTGGGTCGTCAATCAATTCAGCCAGATCACCGGCTTTTCGGTCCCGCTCAACCCCTTTACCGCCATCGCCGTGGGGCTTTTGGGACTGCCGGGCGCGGCGCTGGTGGCGGCGCTGCAATTTCTGCTATAGAACAGGGGATGCGGCCGTTTCGCCGCCCATCGCGCCTAAGAGCGCGCGAAGCGATGCGGGGGAGATGAGGGAGTACCCGGTGTTCAGGTTCAGCACAATGCTTTGCCCCGCGATGTCAAGCGTCGTTTCACGGCCCGATCGATCGGTTATGCGCAAAAAGAAGCTCTCGCCGGGAACGACGCCCCGGATGCTGTCCGGCGCGACCTGGCGGCGCACCTGTGCGCCGTCGAGCGCCGCCAGACACGCGCGGATGGCGGTTGGGTCATTGAGCGTCTTGGTCGTACGCGTATTTTCTTGCCCGACGGCGGTCATCTCAATTTGAGAAAGCGCTTCTACATCGATGGAGCGCGAAAGCACCGCCATCAGCGGCTGCACGCGGAAAAACACCAGAAGGCCCGCCGCGGTCAAAAGGGCCGCCACCAGCGCGCAAAACGCGAGGAACCGACGCCTGTTGGCTATATGCATTTTTTCCGCCTCCTTTTGACACTGAGACGCGCGCCGCGTGTCTCAGGTTCACGGCGCTTAGGTCATGCCGAAGACTTCCTGCGCGTTTTTGTACAGGATCATGTCCATTTCATTTGCGGTCAAGCCGCAACGCCTGAGCTTTTCAAGCTCCCCGCCGGGCGTCCACATGGGGAAATCCGAGCCGAACAGCACGCGCGTCGCACCGTAGGCGCGGATGATGGCGCGGGCGTCTTCCGGGGTCAGGGCGTAGAGCGAGCTTGAACAATCGACGAATATCCGTTCGTGCCCGGCCAATTGCGCTGCGCCGTCAAGCCAGCTTGACCAACAGCCAAAGTGCGCGCCCACGACGGTCAGGCGCGGCCATCGCGCGAGCACATCCAGGAATTGCTCGGGGTTTGAATTTTCGTAGCGGTTGTCGCCGGTATGGGCGAGCAGTGGGAGGCCGAGCGCCTGCATCGCTTCGTAGAGCTCGTCGAAGCGCGGATCGTTCATGGCGACGCCCTGGATGTCGGGGTGAATTTTGACGCCCTTGAGCCCGAGGCGCTTGATGCGCTTCACTTCCTCCGCCTTGTTCGGCGTATCCTGATGCATCGCGCCAAGCCCAAACAGCACGCCGGGATGGGCCGCGACCGTTTGGGCGGTGAAATCGTTGATGATGGCGGTCTGGGAGGGGGTGGTCGCCGCCGAGCAGAGCAGGATCCGATCGATGCCCGCCTCCTTTTCAAGCCGCAAGAGCGTTGACAGCTTGCCGTCCGCCTGCATCGGGATGTTGTAAAACCGGGCGATATTGCTTGAAGCCTTTTCGGCGATCGCGTCGGGGAAAATGTGTGCGTGGGTATCGATCATCATTTGGAAAGCCTCTTTCGCGCAGTGTTCATGGGTTGAGCCCCGGATAGTTAAGCGTCGCGAAGTAGTCCGCGGGCGTTTCGGCGCGCCGGATCAGGTCAAAAGAACCGTCTTCGTTGAGCAGTACCTCGCCTGAGCGCAGTTTGCCGTTGTAGTTGTAACCCATCGCTCTGCCGTGCGCGCCGGTGTCGTGGATGAGGAGCAGGTCGCCCATGTCGATTGCCGGGAGATGCCGGTCAACCGCGAACTTGTCGTTGTTTTCGCACAGCGAACCCACCACGTCATAGACCCGGTCGCACGGCGCGTCTTCCTTGCCCGCGACGGTGATGTGGTGGTAGGCGCCGTACATGGCGGGCCGCATCAGGTCGCACGCCGAGGCGTCCACGCCGATGTATTCCTTGTGGGTGTGCTTTTCGTGGACCGCGCGCGTGACGAGGCAGCCGATGGGGCCGGTCACCCAGCGCCCGAGCTCGGTCGCGATTTTAAGACCCTCAAGCGCCGTGCCGCATATCAGCTCGTCATAGGCTTCCTTGACGCCCGCGCCAACTTCCATGATGTCCACTTCCCGCTGATCCGGCTGGTAGGGGATGCCGATGCCGCCCGACAAGTTGACCATGTAGACGTGGGCGCCCGTCTCGCGATAAACGTCAAGCGCGAGCTCCATGAGAATGCGCGCCATGCCGGGGTAGTAGGCGGGGTCGATGGAGTTGCTGACCAAGAACGCGTGCAGCGCGAACCGCTTTACGCCAAGCGTTGTCAAGCGCCTGACCGCCTCAAAAATCTGCGGACGCGTCATGCCGTACTTGGCGTCGCCCGGGTGCCCCATGACCTGGTTTGCGATCACCACGTCGCCGCCGGGATTGTACCTGAGGCATATTCTTTCCGGGATTCCGCCGTTTTCCTTGAGAAAATCGATGTGGGTGATGTCGTCCAGGTTGATCGTGGCATCGAGGGACCGCGCGAAGACATACTCCTCGGCGGGCGTTTCATTGGACGAGAACATGATTTCATCGCCCTTGAAGCCGACCGCCCTGGCCAGCATCAGTTCGGTCAGCGACGCGCAATCGACGCCCAGGCCCTCGTCCTTCATGAGCTTCAAGATGTAGGGATTGGGCGTGGCCTTGACCGCGAAGTATTCGCGGTAGTTTTCATTCCATGAAAAGGCCGCCTTTAGCGCGCGCATGCGCCTTGAGAGGGCGCGCGCGTCGTAGAGGTGGAAAGGCGTTTTGACCTTGGAAGCAATTCGGGTCAGCGTATTTAGGTCCGGCGCGGTTTTTCTTTGCATGGGCGGCGCTCCTTCTTGTATTGGTTATTGTTTTGACAGCTGGCCGAAGATGAACTGGCTGATTGACTTGAGCAGGGCGACGCCCCCCACATGGTCGGCCGGATTGTCAAGGCCGATAAAGCCGATGTTCTTGCCGTTTTGTCCGATGGGCATGAGGTAGACCGAGTGAATGCCCTCAGCCTTGAGCACGCCGTGCGCAAGATCCGTGACCGCGCCAAACGCCGCCGTTTCCGACTCGGTATACACGACCGGCTTGTGCGCCTTGAGCGCGTCAGCAAGCGCGGGCAGGTTGGCGATGTTCAGCCCTTGGCCGTGCTCGTGGGGCTCCACGCCGCGCGCCTGCCAGGTATAGCGTTCGATGAGCGATTGAGATGGGTCGAGCTCCAGCACATACGCGCGCTCCGCCTGATAATACAGCGCCACTTCCGAGAGCAATACATCCATCGCGGCGGCCAGGGGCTCGGCGAGCAGCGCCGTCGCGCACCTGAGCAGCACGCTGGTTGCGTCATTCGCGCGCCCGCGCACGACTTCCACGGTTTCCTTTTTCGGATCGTTGTAAAATTTATAGCAGTGCTTGCCGGAAAGCTTGGCGTGGTACAGCGCGTGGTCGGCGCGGCGGCTGAGCTCCGCGATCGCATCGACATCTTCGGATACCTGCGCAATGCCGACCGAGCACGTGGGCCGCTCCTGCCCGAAGGACACAGGGACGTCCTTGAACACGTCGCACATCGCCTGCGCCAGGCGTTCGATCGCGCTCTTGGCGCTGGTCTGCGGCATGAGCACGGCAAAGGTGTCGCCGCCGAGCCGCCCCATCAGGTCGCCCTCGCCAAATGCGCGGCGGATGGATTCGCTCAAGTACACGATCAACTGCTCGCCGTCGTAGCGCCCCTTCGGGTCGCGCGCTTCCTTGAAGCCGTCTATGTCAATCAGCATCAGGCAGCTTCCGGGCGGGAGCGTCGGCAGCATGCGCTCAGCCTGCTCCATGAACGCGCGGTGGCCCATGAGGCCGGTCAGTTGGTCGCTGCCCGCGCGTACGCCCGGCGCTTCGCCTTCCGCGCTCTGGCGCTCAATATTGGCGATGCGCCCCATGATGGCGGCGGGCTCCGCCGCGCCCTCGAGGAACAGGGATTCGTAGGACACGCGGTACCATATCAGCGCGCCGTTTTGGTGCATGAGCTGGGCGCTCGCGCTTGACTTGGGTACGCCGCGTTTCATCTCTTCGGCGAGCTTGCGGAGCGCGCGCGCGTCGTCGCTCGCCATATCCGAGTAGAGGTTGTCGATGGCGATCTTCCGCCCGAGCTGATGCTCAAAGGCATCGTTGACCTGAAGCGCGCCGGTCTTGGGATCAACCTCAAAGAGAATGGTGTAGCTCAGGTCCTCACAGGCCGCGCGCATGCGTTCCTGGCGGCACGCCTCCCGATTGGCGTCCTTCAGGGCGCTCACGAGGCGGCGCTGGGTCCACCAGCACAAGGCGATGAGCAGCAGGAGGATCGCGGCAAGCCGCACAGCGAGTACGATGATCTGCCCGCGCGAGAGGGCGCTTTGCGCCTCGGCGTATGCGCCCGGGACGACGCTGAACAGGAAGTAGCCGTTGATGCCCAGCGGCAGGTAAGCGCTGTAGCGGTGCTGATTGCCGTAGCTATAGGACAATACGCCCGAAACGCCGTTTTCAAGGTCCTCCCGAAGGCGCGAAGCGGTGACGCCGTTGTGAAGGATCGCCTCACCGTAAAACTCCAGCGCGTTGCCCACGATGGAAAGCTGATCTCTGTGGATCGAGTAAGCCAGCACTTTTCCGCTGTCGTCGCTCAAGAAGCAATAGCTTTGATCGCTCGGCAGTTGCGCACTGAGGATTTGGGTGATGTAGTCGTCCCGCAGCACGCCCACGGCCAGGGAATTCAAACGGCCGTCCGCCATCACGGGCGCTACCAGCGCGAAGCTGTACTTGCCGCTTGCGTCCTCCTTGCCGATGAGCTGAGTCTTGCCCTCGCGCGCGCGCTCAAGAACCGGGCTTTGTGTCAGGTCGATGGGGGAAGCGTCTGAAAACGCGCCCAGTCCCGTCTGATCGGCTACGCCTATCCGTTCAAACGCTTCTTGCCCGTTGGGCGGCAACGCATCACGAACGCGCCCGGACGGCGCGGCTTCCCCCGCAAGCGCCCTTGTAAGCGCGCCAAGGTAGGCCGCCTGCGCGTCCAGTTGCCCGAGCAGAGCGCCGCGCTGCGCGCTCGCCAAGTCGCTTAGCGAATGGCAGATGCCGTTTTCAATCAGCGCTTCATTGGCGCGCCTGTAGTCGAGCACGCAAAACAGCGCGGCGGCCAGCAACGCGGCCGCAATCGCTCCGGTCAGCACACGCTCCCATATTTTCATGCAATCGGCCCCCGTTTCCGCGCAGCGCAGCGCGCGGCGCATTTTCTAGTGTGCCGGTTGACGCCATTATAACACAAGGCGCGCGCGATAAAAAATGCAAGCTAGGTAAACAAAACGCCTTTCTCGCATTGAGAAGGGCGTTTTGCCGGAAATTGGAGCGGTAGACGCGATTCGAACGCGCGACCTCCACCTTGGCAAGGTGGCGCTCTACCAACTGAGCTACTACCGCATACCCGAGTAATATTGGAGCGGGTGATGGGAATCGAACCCACGTATCCAGCTTGGAAGGCTGGCGCTCTGCCATTGAGTTACACCCGCGAATTGAATTGGAGCGGTAGACGCGATTCGAACGCGCGACCTCCACCTTGGCAAGGTGGCGCTCTACCAACTGAGCTACTACCGCATGCCTATGCCGCCGACCTGAAAAGTGGTGCGGGCGAAGAGACTCGAACTCATACGCCTCTGTGGCACCAGATCCTAAATCTGGCGCGTCTGCCATTCCGCCACGCCCGCATCAAGGACCGCCGACAGCTTATAATTATACAGATCCTCAATTGCTTTGTCAATGGTTTCCTGGCAAATTCATATTTTTTTACGCTGAGGTCAACGATTCGAATTGGGTCACAGCTTCGCCGATGACCGATAACGCGCTTTTCCAGAAATCGGGCGTCGCAATGTCGATTCCGATTGAGCGCGCGACCTCCGCGCAATCAAGGAGCGCGGTTTGCCGGAGCAATGCCTCGTAGCGCTCGGCGGCGTCCCGGGGATCATCCTCAAACGCCTTGTAGATGCCCTTTCCAAACAGGAGCCCGAACGCGTAGGGGAAATTGTAGAAGTGCAGATCGGCGCTGTAGTAATGGCCCTTGCACGCCCACATGTAGGGGTGCATCACCGCCTCGTCCAGCCCGTCGCCGTAGGCTCTCCTTTGAGAGGCCAGCATCAGGTCCTTTAGTTCTCCGGCCGTCAACGCGTGCGTCTTTCGCGCCTCAAAGACCGCTTCCTCAAAATAGTAGCGCGAAAGGATATCAACCACTGTTTGCGTCGCTTCCATCAGTTCCTGGTCGAGCAGCATCAGGCGCGCGCCTTGATCCCAATCCCGCATGAGCGATTGCGTGAGCAAGGTTTCATTGAAGATTGAGGCGGTCTCCGCCAGCGTCATGGGCGGGGAACTGTTGAGGATTGAGTTTTTGTACAATTGCTGGTCATGGTAGGCGTGGCCCAATTCGTGCGCAAGCGTCGAGACCGAATTGAACGATCCGTCAAAATTGGTGAGCACATAGCTGATCCCCAGCGGATAGACGCTTGAGCAGAATGCGCCGCCCTGCTTGCCCGCGTACGGATAGGCGTCGATCCATTTTTCGTCAAACGCGCGCGCGATCATTTCGCCCATCTTCGGGCTGAACGCGCCGAGCACTTGGATGAGCAGCGCCCGCGCGCCGTCAAGCGTGAAAGCCTCGCCCGCGTCGCCCAGCGGCGCGAACAGGTCATAAAACTTCAGGCCGCCCTCATACCCCAGGTGTTTCGCCTTGGCGCGCAGGTAGCGCCTGAACATCGGCAGCGCTTCCTCAATCGCGCGAAGCATTGCGAAGAGCACGTCGCGCGAGATGTGCGCATTTTCAAGCGTCTCGTCAAGGACGGCGCCGTACGCTTTAAGCGGCGCCAAGGTCAGCGCTTCGCCCTTGATTGCGCTCAGACAAGCCGCCATGGGGGTCTCAATGGCCTTGTAGCCCGCGATCTCAGCGTCGTAGGCGGCCTTGCGCACGTCCCTTTCGCTCGCGTACGCCAGCGCCCTCACTTCGGGGAGCGTCATCTCCCGCGAATCGCCGCCCAGCGTGTACTTAACCGTGAGGTCGGCCTCCAGCATGTCGCGCAGGCGCTCCCACGCGCGCCCGCCCGTCAGTTGCATGCGTAAAACCGCGCCTTCGACCGGGGCGTCCAGCGTGTGACGCGATTTTTCCTTGAGTTGCTCAAGCAGGTATTCGTGCTCAAGCAGCAGCGGGTCGGATGCGATCACGCGGCGCAGATCGCGCACCCCGCCCACGTAGCGCGCCCAGGCGCTCGTCAACTGCTCAAGGGTGAGGCTCACCTTCATGAACCGGTCGTAGGAAGAAAGTGCTTCGGCGCATTGGGCGTCGGTCGCCAGCGTCAAGAGAACCATGCCCCCGATCTTCGCGCTCAGCATGGCCAGGCCGCCCATGTTCGCTATGCTTTCGCGAAGCACGCGCGTCTCGTCCTTGCCTTCTTTGAGCAGCGCTTCCTGTTCATCCGCCAGGCGGCCGATCTGGGCAAAGTCGCGCTCAAGCGCAGGGTCGCCAAATCCCTTGTACAGCCTGTCAAGATCCCAGTTCATAAAGACGCTCCTTCCAAGGCCCGGTTATGTGCGCTGCGTGCGCGCGCGAATCCATTTCGCCACGCGCATGGCGGCTTCGCCGCTCTCGTCAATTTTGAAAAAATCGATTATTTCGCGGTCGTTCTCAAGCGCGCGCTCTTCAGTTATGCCCCCAAGAATGGTTTCCAATTCCGCCTGTGTGCGCGCCGCCCAGAACGGGGAATCCTCAATTTCAAAGCACAGCGCGCGGTCGTGCGCCCTGTAATCCTCAATGTCGGGCTGATACAGCGCCACAGGCTTTCCGGTCAAGGGGAAATCGAAGGCGGTTGAAGAATAATCGGTCATGTAAAGGTCGGTGATCATCAGAAGATCGCGCATGTCCTCATAGGCACTGAGGTCGAGGATGCGCTTATCGCTTGCAAAACCGGTCAGACCGCTCACCGTCGAATGCGCGCGCACGATCATCCGCCACCCGCACCCGTCTTTTTGCTCAAGCAGATCCAAAATGCGCACAAAATCGAGCGTGCTCAGGTCCTGCTTTTTGTCGGTGTGCCCCAGGTGCTCGCGCATGGTGGGCGCGAACATGGCGACTTTTTCGCCTTCTTTGATCCCGACGGCTTTTCGGATGCGCGCAGCTTCGGCCGGGTCGCCCGTGATCAGCGCGTCGTTTCGGGGTGAACCGACGCGCAGGAGTTCCCCGGAAAATTTGAACCCCGTGCGGAAAAACGCCTCGCCCTGGTCCGAGCCGATGACGCCCAAGTCCATGGCCTTGGCGTCGGGCAGGCCGCGCTTGCCGGATTCGTGCAGGCACACCTTGAACATCCGGTCGCCATGCCACGTTTGAACGTAGAGCTGGCCGGGCCGCTTGACGAGGTTTGACGGCATCAAGTGGTTGAACACCCAGCAGGATGCCGTGGCCATCTCGTAGATGGACAATAGCGAATTGACGCGCACCTTCTTGACATTCGCGCTCAGGGAAGGGCGGTCCTTGTGGACATCCTTGAACAGCCATACCGGCTTTGCCGCCCCGTCAAGGGCGCTCATGGCCTCCGAAACGGCGCGCGGGTTGTCCGAATAGGCGTGACCGCCAAAGCTCACGTAGACGGTCTTGTGTGGGTCAAGCGGCAACAGCGCCCCCGCCGCGCGCATGATGACGCGGTAGAGGGCGCCGCGGGAACGGATCAATTGCTTTTTGAGCGGCATCATCCGATCTTTGCCAGCTCGATGCCGGCCGTTACGATATGTTCGGGGAGCGCGGTGAACATGTCGTTGATCGATTGCACGTTGTGGTAGCGAATGATGGTTTCGGCAAACATCGGCGCGACCGAGACCATGTGAAACTTCTCCTGGCCGACGATGACGGGGTTGAAGATGGTGTCGGTTGAGAGCACCGAGTCGATGGGGCTTTGGTTGATCAGTTCCACGCCCTGCTTGGATACGATGTTGTGGCTGAGCATGGCGCGGATTTTTTTTGCGCCCTTGCCCTTGAGCGCGTGGGCGAGGTTGACCAGGGTCCCGCCGGAGGTGGTGAAATCGTCCACAACCAGACAGTCCTTGCCCTCGACGTTGCCCAGGATTTCAAGCACCTGCGCGTTTTCGGAATGGTCGGTGCGCTGCTTGTCGCCGATCGCGACGGGAAGAGAGAGCCACGAGCCGAATTTGCGCGCCTGCTTGGCGAAGCCCGAGTCGGGCGAGACCACGACCGCATTGGTCAGGTCGTATTGCAATTTCGCGGTTTCGCACAGCATGGGCATGGCGTACAGGTGGTCCATGGGGCGCTTGAAGAAGCCTTGCACCTGCGGCGAGTGCAGGTCCATGGTGATGAAGCGGTCGCACCCGGCCAGTTCCATCGTTTCGGCGCAAACGCGCGCGCGGATCGAGACGCGCGGCTCGTCCTTCTTATCGCCCTTGGCGTAGCCGAAATACGGCATGACCAGCGTGACCGATTGTGCGTTTGAGCGCTTGAGCGCATCGACAAAGAACAGGATTTCGACGAATTCGTCGTTGGGGTTGGTGCCGATTGGCTGGACAAGGTACACGTTGCGGTCGCGGACCGTCTCGTTGATGCGCACGAACGTATTGCCGTCCGAAAAGCGAATCACCTGCGATGAGCCGAGCCTGCGGCCCATGTACCGGCACATGCGCTCTGCAAACGCATAGCCGCCGCTGCCCGCGAAAACAGCGATGTTAGAATCTTGGAACAACCGATCCACGCTCCTTCCAAATTGCCCCTTTTGTGTATCTTATCCATCTTTGCCAATCCAAAACCCGATGGTTCCGGCGGATATCACTCGCGCTCATGGATGCCTATCCAATAGACGGGCTGCTTTTCGTAGTAGGTGTCAAGGCCCAGGTCCTGGCGGAGCTCCGTAACCTCGTAGCCGGTCGTCCGATCGAAGTACTTGCGGAAGCCCCTGCTCTTGACCATGTTCTTGCCCTCCGTCTTGAGGACGTATTCGTCGGTGTAGTAGGCGTGCTTGCCGCTGGTATCCTTTTCGTACTTCCCCTTGCTGGGGACCTTCTCATCGACGACTTCGTAGTCAAGCCTGACTTCGTATGGGCAGGGCGGGCCGTAGATGCGCACCCGCGCAAGTTCCCCGTCGGTTTGCGTGTAGATGTAGATCGGATAGTCAAGCGAGTTCATGAACTTGAGGTCCTTGACCCCGTTCTTTTTAAGCGATACGACCGCGTCCATGCTGGGCTTTACGTAGCCGACCGTCATGGTATGCGCTTGCCGCTCGACGATTTCGACATTGGCCTTGAGCAGCGCGCCGTAGAGCGTGCTCGACGCTTGGCAGGTGCCGCCGCCGATGCCCGAGATGATCTCGGTGCCGTCGTATTCGGGGGCTTTGAAAAACCCGTTCTCAACCGTGCGCACGCCCACTTTTTCATTGAACGACCCAATTTCGCCCGGCTGGACCATGATGCCGTTGAAGGCATCGAGCGCCCGCTTCACGTTCTTTGTGCGCGTTGAGCTACTGGCCTTGGTCGAAGTCGAGTAATCGACGATGAGCTGCGTGTTGGCGAGCAGTTCTTCGTGCGTATGGGTAGGCGGTTGCACCTTGGGCTGAAGTTCGATCGTGCCGGACGTGCCCGCGCGGATCGCCTGGTCGAGCGTTTGGCGCAGTTCCCCGACCGACAGGGTCAGACCGTCCTTTGATTTTGTGACGGTAATCTCCTCGTCAACGCCCATGATGACCGTGGCCTCGACCGGCGCGACGCTGACGTCCGCCTTGACCTTATCAAGGAAATCCTCAAGCAAAACCTCGTCGTAGATAATTTCGCTGTCGTAATGAACCGGGTTGTTTTTCGCGTATTCGGCCTGCTCGCGTTGCTCGCGGGAAGTGCCGGTATGGCCGAAATTCCAGGCCAGTTGCAATTGCGCGCTCGCGTCTTTGTCAAGCTCGGCGTCAAACTCCGAAGGGGTAAACACCCACTGCCTGTCCCCGTAGGTGAGCGTATAGGAATCCTGGTTGAGCCGCTTGTCAATCTGACTGAGAACCAGCGACGCGCCCTCTTCATACGTCATGCCTGCAAGAGCAATGCCATTGACATAGACGCCTTCGACAAATTTATCAGCCGGGGGCGCCTGGTCAAACACGGTTCGGATCAGGACCACCGCCACAATGGTGACCACCGCCACCACGAAAGCCATCTTGACCACGTCCACGAGTCCCCGCCCGGCCTTCGCACGCTTCTGGCGCTGTTGGCGTTTTTGTGAGGAAGCCATTTCTCGCTAAAAATCCTCCCATGTGATGTTCACACCATTATACCATATATGAATCATGATGTAGAGCAGAAGTATTGAAAGTTTCTGTTATACAAATTGGCCGGAGAATTCGGGCAGTCTTACACCGCGCTGTGCTGATAGTTCATCAGCATGTACTCAATGGAGTCGGTCAGCGCGATGAAGCTGGCCTCAATGATGTTTGTGGAAACGCCGACTGTTGACCAGACCTGCGCTCCGTCGGTCGATTCGATGGTCACGCGTACAGCGGACGCGGTGCCTTGCCCGTCCACCACGCGCACCTTGAAATCCTTGAGCCGCATGAGCGTGAGGCAGGGATAGAAGCGCGTGAGCGCCTTGCGCAGCGCTTTGTCCAGCGCGTTCACCGGGCCGTCGCCCTCGTCGGCAGTGATCTCCTGCTCGGCGCCCACCGCCACCTTCACGAAAGCCTGCGCGTTGTTTTCGTCGGCGGGTTTTGAGGAGGTGACGTGAAAGTCGAGCACCTCAAAATACGACGCGCGGGCCTTGAGCTCGCCAAGCACCCGAAGTTTCAGCGAACCTTCCGCGCCTTCGAACGAATACCCCTTCATCTCAAGGCCCTTGAGCATGGACATGATGGCGTGGGTTTCCCGGCTGTCCTTGGTAAGCTCCGGCGCGATGGAAGAAAGCCTGGTCATCAGCGCGCCGCGCCCGGCCATTTCGCTGAGCAAAAAACGGCGCGCGTTGCCCACGAGTTCCGGGTCAATGTGCTCAAACGCGACCGGGTTTTTGAGCATGCCGTCGATGTGCATGCCGCCCTTGTGCGCAAACGCGCTGCGCCCGACATAGGGGCTGCGCTCGCTCATCGAGAGGTTGAGGATTTCGGCGGTCAGCCGCGCGGTACCGGTCAGGCGGTGGATCGTATCCTTTCTCAGGCAATCATAGTGAAGCTTCAAGCGAAGATTCGGGATGACTTCGCACAGGTTCGCGTTTCCGCACCGCTCGCCGTATCCGTTGATCGTGCCCTGCACTTGACTTGCGCCCGCTTCGACCGCGAGAAGCGTGGCCGCCGTCGCGAGGCCGATGTCGTTGTGGCAGTGGATGCCGATGGGGATGTCGTACATGAGCGCGGCTTCGGCGGTGGCCTCGGATATGCGCGCGGGCAGCGACGCGCCGTTGGTGTCGCACAGGACCAGGGCGCTCGCCCCCGCGCTCCGGGCGGTCTTCAGCGCTTCCAGGGCGTAAGATCTGTCCTCGGCCCATCCGTCGAAATAGTGTTCCGCGTCAAAGAACACCTTGAGGCCCGCCCTCGTCAGGAACGCGATTGAGTCCTCGATCATCGAGAGGTTTTCATCAAGCGAGCATTTGAGCACGTTTCTCACTTGAAAAGGCGCGGCTTTTCCGAACAGCGATATCACCGGCGCGCCGGAATTTTTCAGCGCGATGAGGCCCTCGTCTTCGTCGGCTTTCGCGCCTGCGCGGCGCGTCGCGCCAAACGCGGCCAGTTTTGCGTTTATTAAACGCATGTGCAATAGCGCGAACTCAAACAGTTCCCGGTCCTTGGGGTTGGACGCGGGATTGCCCGCCTCGATGTAGTCGATCCCCAATTCGTCAAGGCAGCGAATGACCTTGAGCTTGTCCTCGAGTGAAAACACAACGTTTTCGCCTTGCGCTCCGTCGCGCAGCGTCGTGTCAAGGACTTCAATCCGGCGCATCGTAGAATCACCTCGCGTTTGCGATTGATGCTCTATTCTATCAAATGTCTTCGCGCATGTCAAAACGAATAATAATCCTCCCGGCCGTCAATCATAGGATGGCTGGGAGGCGATTTTTTGGCGATGATGGAATGCGCGCATTGCGCAACGGCGGTAGAGTCGCGCGCCATGGTGAGCTGCCCCGATTGCGGCGCGATGGTGTGCGACAACTGCGCAAGCGTCAGGTCCTGCCCCGATGGGGTTACGATCGACACCGAAACCAATTAAGCGGCCACCGATCAATTCGATCGCGGCCTGTCGGCCGAAGGAATCATCGGTCACTTAAAACAGCACGAACTCCGAAGCGCTCGGGTAGCAAGTCACGGTCTGGGTGCCACTGGCGCTCAGGCCGATTGTCGATTGCCATTGCGCGTAGAGGGATCTGACGCGCTGGTGGGTGTAGGCGTAAAGTTCATTTAGCGTCGTCTTGTCGTCGCGATTCGCGTCCGCCTTGCCGCTGCCGCCTTCGGTCACGGCCTTGCCGAAGAAGTTGTAGGTTAGCGACCTCACGATTTCAAGGCTCTGAGCGTCCCTGGTGACGACGCCGTAGCCCTTTTCATTGCCGCGCGAGGCGCATAAAACGTAGTACTTGCCGGCTTTGAACTCGCCCGACTTTGACTTGGCGCCCAAGAACGCGTTTAAGAACGCTTCGGAACCGCCCGCCTCATCGCCCTTGTTGATCACCGTGCCGCTATAGCACGAGGCCAGCATCAAGACCACCTTGCCCGCAACCTTGTCAAGCGCCTGCCTCAGCTGCGCGGGCGTAATATAGCCGTCGCCGCACGGGTACAGGCGGTACGACCCGCCAACCATCCCGCCGTGACAGGAGATGTAGACGTAGCTGACGTCGTTTGCGTTTGCGCCCAAAAACGCGCTTTCAATGGAGGAGAGCACCTTGGCGCGCGACTGGTTGAGTATGCTCGTCACGCGGATGCCGTTTTCCTTGAACATCTGGGATATGTCGCCGACCTCGTCCGCCGCCATGGGCAAGGCTTCAAGGCCCCGAACCGTGTCGGCGCGCCCTTCGCCGATGACAAGCGCCCGGCGCGTGGCGTTTGCGCTTGAAGAGGCGACCTGAACCCTGCACGCGGCCTTCTTGCCGCTGGGCGCGGCGGCTGTAATCACGCAAGTGCCTTTGCCGACGAAGGAAACCACGCCCGCGCTTGAGACGGTTGCGACTTTTTTGTTCGATGAAGTCCACTTGAGCCCGCCCACCCCGGCCACGGCCGGCGTCACGGAGGCGCTCAGCGCCACGCTTTCATCTGAGGCGTTGGCTGTGATCGAGGTTTTGTTCAGCGTCACCTTGGTGATTGCGGGCGGCTTGACCGTCAGCTTGCAACTGGATGAAATGGCGCTGCCGTCGCTCGCGCGGGCCGTGATGGTCGCCGTGCCCGCCTTGATCGCGGTGACGCGCCCGGCCCGGCTGACCGTCGCCACCGATTCGTTGGAACTTGACCATGTTACGTTGCCCTTGTCCGCGGACGGTTTCACCGTGTAGGGCATGACGGCGCTCTTGCCCGCACGCAGCGACGCGCTGACGTATTTCAAGCGTATGGACGTGATTTTTGCCTGCGCGCCCGCCGCAATCGCCAGCGACAGCGTCAGAACCAACAGCGCCCAGCCCAGCTTTCCCTTCATGATGCGGTCCTCCTATACAAAATCTACATAAATTGCAATAAAATGGTAATATTTCAACGTGATTATAGCATGGCGCGGCATTTTGCGCAAGGGTTTGAGAGGAAAACTAACTTTTCGTTGGCGCGCTTGACAGGGGACGGGTATGGTTATAATATGAAAATGGATTTCAATTTCAGATTCGGAGGATCAACGTTGAAACGCATGGTGTTGGTTGTTTTGATGGCGGGGGCGCTGGCGCTGGCGGGATGCGCGCCATCCGCCACTGTGCCCGAGGCGGCACGGGAAGGCGCGTCGGGTCCGGTCGTGATCGCGAGCCTGTTCGCGCCCTTCGATTTCGCGCGCCAGATTGCAAACGGAACCCGGACACAAGTGTCGATGCTCATGCAACCGGGCGTCGAGGCGCATACCTTTGACCCCACACCCGCCGACATCTTGCGCATTTCTGGGGCCGACCTGTTTGTCTACATCGGGGGCGAAAACGAAGCGTGGGTGGAGGGCGTGCTTGAGGCTGCGGGGGGGCATGTGAAGGCGCTGAAGCTCCTCGATCATGTGGCGGCTCTTGAGGAAGAAATTGTGCCGGGCATGCAGGCGGAGGAAGGCGAACCGGGAGCGGACGAGGGGCAGGCCGATGAGCACATCTGGACGTCTCCCATAAACGCCATTGCGATGTCGCGCGCCATCGCGGACGCGCTCATCGGGATGGATCCGGGAGGAGAAAAAACATACCGCGCGAACCTGAGCGAATACGAAGCGCGGCTGACCGAGCTTGACGGGGAATTCGGGCGCGCGGTGGGCGGCGGCGTGCGCCGCGAATTGGTGTTTGGCGACCGGTTCCCGTTTCTTTATTTCGCGAAGCGGTACGGCCTGACCTATTCGGCGGCGTTTCCCGGATGCGGGAGCGAGACCGAGCCCAGCGCCGCGACGCTCAAGTTCCTGATCGACAAGGTGAAAAGCGAGGACATCCCCGTGGTCTTCACAATTGAGCAGGGCAACAAACGCGTGGCGGAAGCGGTCGCGCGCGAGAGCGGCGCGCGCGTGATGACGCTTCACTCGGCCCACAACATTACCGTGGCGGAGTTTGACGCGGGCGAGACCTACCTGAGCATCATGCAAAGCAACATCGGGCCGCTTCGCGCGGCGCTTTCATAGGAGGGAAAAGCATGGGGTGCGCGGGCTATAACACGCGGCAAAAACAGATGGTGACCGACCAATTGGTGGCCTTCGGCGCGCGCGCGGTGACGGCGGAGGAAGTGATGGACTGCCTCAGGGCGCGGGCGCAGGCGGTCGGCAAAACCACCGTGTACCGCCAGCTTGAGAAGCTGGTGGAAAACGGCGCGGCGCGCAAAATTCTGTCGCTTGAGGGGCAGGCGCTCTACCAGTACGTGGGCGACGCGCGCGCGTGCGAGACGCATTTGCACTGCCGGTGCGTCCGGTGCGGCGAACTCGCCCACATGGACGCGTGCTGCTCTTATCTCAGCGCGCATCTGATGGAAGAACACGGATTTGCCCTGGACGCCGGGCGCACGGTGCTCCTGGGCATGTGCCGGGAATGCCGGGAGGGAAAAAAATGAGCTTGCTGACGCTTAGGCATGTGACGCTGGGCTATGAAAACCTGATCGCCGCCGAGAACGTTTCGGCGAGGATTGACAAGGGCGACTACGTGGTGGTCGTGGGCGAGAACGGCTCGGGCAAATCGACGCTCATCAAGGGGATGCTGGGCTTGATCCGTCCCCGGTCCGGCGAAATCATCATGGCGGACGGGCTGAAAAAGTCGGAGGTTGGCTACATGCCCCAACAAAGCGCGCATCAGCGCGATTTTCCAGCGTCGGTCTACGAGGTGGTGCTGTCGGGGTGCCTCAACAAGCGGGGATTGAAGCCCTTTTACGGCAAAGGCGATGCGCGGCGCAGCCTTGAATCGATGAGGCGGCTCGGGATTGAAAACCTGAAAAACGCCTGCTACCGCGAACTGTCGGGCGGGCAGCAACAGCGCGTGCTGCTTGCGCGGGCGCTCGTCGCGACGGAGAAACTCTTGCTGCTGGACGAACCGACCGCGGGGCTTGATCCGCTGGCCTCAGCGGAGCTCTACGATGTGATCCGCCACCTCAACCGCGAGCTTGGCGTCGCGATTGTCATGGTCTCCCACGACGTGAGCGCCGCGCTGAACGATGCCAACAAGGTCCTGTGCATGCACCGGACGCTGGCATTTTTTGGGAGCGTCGAGGAATACGTTCAAAGCGATTGCGGCAGGTTTTGGAAAGGGGGCGAGGGGCATGTTCTATGCGATCACGGAGATGCTGTCTTATGAATTTATGAAAAACGCCTTTGTCGTGGGCGCGCTTGTGGCGCTGTGCGCGGCGCTCCTGGGCGTGCCGCTCGTGCTCAAGAGGTATTCGATGATCGGCGACGGGCTCTCTCACGTGGGTTTTGGCGCGCTCGCCATCGCGAGCGCCATGAACCTCGCGCCGCTTGAAGTCGCGATACCGGTGGTGATGGCGGCGGCTTTCGCTCTTTTGCGCCTGAGCGAAAACAGCCGCGTCAAGGGCGACGCCGCAATCGGCCTGATCTCAACCAGCGCGCTGGCGATCGGCGTGCTCATCACATCGCTCATGGGCGCAAATGCGGACATGGAAAATTACCTGTTTGGCTCGATCCTATCGGTGGGCGCGCGGGATGTGTACCTGGCGGCTTTTCTCGCGGGCGCGGTGCTGATCCTCTTCGTCTTGTGCTACAACAAGATATTTGCCGTCACATTTGACGAGAACTTTGCCCGCGCGACCGGGACGCGCGCGAACGTCTACAATACAATCATCGCCATGCTGACCGCCGTGACCATCGTCGTGGGGATGCGCATGGTGGGCACGCTCCTGATCTCAAGCCTGATCATCTTTCCGGCGCTGACCGCCATGCGCGTGTTCAAGCGCTTTAAAAGCGTGATGCTTTCAAGCGCCGTGGTCGCGGTTTTCTCGGTCACCGGCGGAATCGCCGCGTCGTACTTCCTTTCAACGCCGACCGGCGCGAGCATTGTGGCCATGAACATCATTTGTTTCCTGGGCTTCGGCCTTACCGGACTCATCCGCGAAAGGGGGAGCGCCGCGTGAGCGTCATTCTGATTACCGGCGGCGCGCGAAGCGGGAAGAGCACGCTTGCCGAGGACAAGGCGCGCGCGTTTGACAAAGTGACCTACATCGCGACCGCGCGGCCGTGCGACGGGGAAATGGCCGCCCGCATCGCGCATCACCGGGCGCGCCGCCCGGCGTCCTGGCGCACATTTGAGGGCGTTACGGGCTTGGCGGGCGCGGTTTTCGAAGGCGATCAATGCGTGCTGCTCGACTGCGTGACCAACCTCGTGACAAATTTAATGCTCGATACACCAATCGACTGGGAACAGCCGCAGGATGCCGACGTCCAAGAGGTGGAATGTCTCGCGCTTGCGGAGCTTGAGGCGCTGGTTTTGAGAACACGCGAATTGGGCGTTGCGCTGATTCTGGTGAACAACGAGGTCGGCATGGGCCTGGTGCCCGTCTATCCGTTCGGACGCGCCTTTCGCGATGTGGCGGGGCGCGTGGGGCAGCGGTTGGCTTCTCTAGCGGACGAGGTGTATTTTTGCGTGTCGGGCATCCCGCTCAGGGTTAAGTAACCACTGACTGATTCGATCATCTCGCCATCCACAAGCGAATCAACCAGCGCTCACTTAGATAGGGCAACGCCGCACAGGTAGCGAACGCGCTGACGGGCTGCTTTTCCACCCAGGCAGCCCTGCAAAAACACTTGAATTAGCGCTGCTAGTCCTGCGGTTTTTGCACGACCACCTGGACGAAAAATCATTTAATCATCACATCCGCTACCTGTGCGGTGTTGCCCTAGAGGATTTCTTTACATCTTGGACCCTAGGCTGTATAATATTCTTAGGGAGGAGGTCAAGAACATGGGTGAACTGTTTCAAGCGCTCGCTTCAGACATCCCGGCCGTCCTGTGCCTGATCTTTGGATACGCGCTGGTTGTCGTGGAGATGTGCATCCCGGGTTTTGGCGTGCCGGGTACGCTGGGCATCATATTGCTGATCGCGGGCGTGTCTCTGGGCGCCGCCACCGTGACGCAGGCGCTGATCCTGGCCGGGATCGTGGTGGCGCTGCTGCTCATCGCGCTGCCCATTTGCATCCGCTTCATCGGCAAGGGCCGCTTCGCGAAATCAAAGCTGGTGCTTCAGGATGTCAGCGTGCCGGTCAAGGGCGCGGTACACGAACTGGATCAATACTTGGGGCGCGAAGGCGTGACGCTGACCGCGCTTCGGCCCGCCGGACTTGGCGAATTTGAGGGCGGCAAGCTGAACATCGTCTCAGACGGCGCGTTCATCGCCGAGGGTTCGCGCGTCAAGGTGCTCAAGGTGGAGGGCAACCGCGTGGTTGTGGACGAGGTCAGGCAAAGCAATTGACCTTGAAAGGAAGGGACCTATGGGAATGCCCCGTCGCGCGCTGACGGTCCTGTTTGCGCTCGTCATGGCGCTGGCGGCCTGCGCGAAGGCTGAGGAATACCCGGGTTATAAAATTGGCGTGAGCGATATTTCGGTTTCGCTTAACCAAAAGGCGACCGTTGAACTTGGACTCAAAGGCGAGATGAGCCTGTTTGTCGATCAAAAGCAGGACATCTTGCGCGCGCAGGGCGCGCTCACCGGCGACGGCGCAACGATCGCGCGCGGGGAAGCCGCGCATGAGGACGGCGCGTGGCTTTTGTGGGCGGAGGGCCTGGACAAGGCGATTGCCTTACAAGACGGGCAGGACGGGTCCGGAATATCCGATATGCCGTCGCTTGCGTACTACAAGTACTACGCCAAGCGCTTTGACCGGGATTTTTCCGCCAAGACCAATGAAGAATTCGTGCGGCGGATGGTCGAGGAAGGGCTGTACACGCACGGCGGGCAGGAAACGGTCGAAGTGCTGGGCGAGTCGTTTGTGCTTACGCGCTACGATTATTCCATGACGCCCAAGGACATGGACCGGCAAAACGCGATCGCCTGCGAGATCGAACCGCTCTTTGCCGATTCTTTTCAGGAAATCGTCGCCGCGGCAGGCACGCGCGAGAAGCGATATGCGCTTCACAATTACTACGAGCAACGCTACAAGGACCTCTACGAAGATTTCCTTTGCGTGGGCAGCTACTTCGTGGACGACACCTATACCATCGACAAGACCGAGAATCAGTCGGTGTACACCGTGGCGCGCGGCGCGGTGAGCGAAGTGGAACGCGTTGCGTTTTGCAGTGCGTCGCGCTTTATCGACGGGCAATACGTGGAAGAAGAGGTCAGCGGCGAGAAGAAGTGCGCGCCCGCCGCGCCCGCGATGCGCCAGCATTTGACGGCCTCAAACGAACCCAAACTCAACCTGACGCTGAAGCGCGAAACGAGCGAACATTGGGTGGGCGAGCCTGATTGGAGCGCCGAACGCACGTCTTCGCTTGACGCGTCCCTGGGCGTTGACGGCGCGTTTGCGGTCAGTTACAAAGACCAGGCCCGCTACAGCGATCACTACATGTCCTCGTCCGAAACGAGCGCCGAGGGCGTTTGCTCAGATCAGAAGGTTGACATGACGCTCAGTTCGCAAAGCCGTCAGGAGCGATTGGATGAAGTCTTGAGCGAGACGGGCATTAAAATGAAATGCGCAGTCGAACCGACCCGCTTGTCGCAGGACGCCTTCGCCATGTACGGCCTTGAGACGGTCGATCCGACGGTCCTTCAGGGCGAAGAACGGAAGGCATTTGACCGCCAGATGGGTGTTGTGGGGATGAACACAATGGGCAAACTCCTTGAAACGCGCGGCGTTGCCGAGGTGTACAGCCGCTTGATAACAATGGCCACATCAAGCCTGCGCGAATTCACAAGCGGCGGCGCGAGCCTGCCGAAGGAACTCAATACCTAGTAGGATGGGGGGGAATCAATCAAATGAAGTCAGGTTTTTTGAAGGTCCTCATGTTGGTGGTCGTTTTCGCGCTTGCGGTTTCGCCCGCCGCGCTGGCCGCGCCCCGTGAAGTGTCTACGACGGTTGAAAACTTCAGCTACGCCTTTAACGGCGAAGGCGGCGAGATTGGCCTGGGCGTCACGCTGACGGCGGGCCTGAGCGAAGCCGGGCGCGGCTACGGCGAACTTTCCCTGAGGGGCGCGACTGAAATTGGAACCGCGCGCGCGGTGTTTGACGACCAGGGCATGAAGCTTTGGCTGAAGGGGCTTGAAAAAAGCTACACCATGTCGCGCTCGGATTTCTCGCTCCTGATGAAGACGCTCGCCTATTCGGGCGAGATCCCCGAAGAGATCGACATGGAAGCGTTCCTTGAGATTTTCATTTCCTATGCCCAGATGCTGTGGGAGATGGGTGACGCGGAAATTGGCGCGCGCATGGCTGAGGAGATGGAGAAAGCGTTTCAGGATCTCGTGGGCGACGCGCAGCCAAGCGAAGAAGTGACGGAAGTGACGATCATGGGCAAGGACGTGCCCACGCGCCGCATGACATTTGCCATCGACGCAAAGGGCATTGACCGCGTCATGGAGGCCTATTTCGCGGCCAGTCCCGCTTTCAGGGCGTACTTCGAGAACTATTTCAAACTCATGTCCACAGCCTATGGCGCGCCGGGTGTTTTTACAGACTTCGCAAGCGTCATGTCGGCGATGGGCGTGAGCCTTACGTTTGAGGTGACGGTTGACGCAACCGACGCGGGCGACGCCGCGCGCGTTGAAATTTTGTACAACATCGCGGGGCTTGACGGCGATCAGGAAGCCTCCGTCACGCTTCCGATGGTGATCGAAACGCTCATGGACGACCGGGGCACGCATCTTTTGATGAACATGGATATGGCCATTGACGGCGAAGCGGTCGAGTATGAGGCGAGGATTGACGAGCAGGACGGCGAAACCGCGCTTGACTTGACCATGGGGATCTTCGAGGATGGGCAAAGCGTGATGGCGGTGAACGCCAACGGCACGTATCGCTTGGGCACGGACAGCCGCGAGACGTTCACCGGACGCCTGAGCGCCGAAGGCGATGGCGCGGCGTTCAAGGGCGATCTCAAGTACGACGGATCGTATGCCAAGGGCGAGATGGATGAAAAGCGCGCGGGGCATGTGGACGCGGTGTTTGAGCTGAGCGCGCCGGACATGGAAAATCAGACATTTGAATTCGGGTTTGACGTTCAAAAGGACGTGCACGCGGGAAGCGATGCGATGCTTAGCGAGATGGACGCGCTCGGGGGACAGGTGATCGTCGATATGGACGAGAGCGACCTTGAGAAGCTTGAGCAGGAAGCGATGCGCATTGGCATCAATGCCGTGGGCGGCGTGTTGCAAACGCCGGGCGTGGCCGAGCTGATCGTCAAGGCCGGCAAGGTTTCCCCCATTGACGGCGCGGCCTCGCTTGGGATGTGCGGCGCGTACTAGGTAAGCGCAGGATATATTTATATTGACATGGGAGGAATTACGATGAGTGCAAGCGTTCTGGGTGCAATGTTCTTGATTGTGGCCTTGGTTGTTCTTCTGATTTTTTTCTTTACTTTTGTGCCGGTGGGCCTGTGGATCTCGGCGGTGGCGTCGGGCGTTCACGTGGGCATCGGAACGCTGGTCGGCATGCGCTTTCGGCGCATCAATCCGGCGCGCATCGTGCTGCCGCTCATCAAGGCCACCAAGGCCGGACTCAAGGTCAACATGAACGAGATGGAAGCGCACCTGCTTGCGGGCGGCAACGTGGACCGCGTGATCAACGCGCTGATCGCGGCCCAGTCGGCCAACATCCCGCTTGACTTTGACGACTGCCGCGCGATCGACCTTGCGGGCCGCGATGTGCTCCAAGCGGTGCAGATGTCGGTCAACCCCAAGGTCATTGAGACGCCGGTGGTCGCGGCCATCGCCAAGGACGGCATTGAGCTGCGCGCAAAAGCGCGCGTGACCGTGCGCGCCAACATCGAGCGCCTGGTCGGCGGCGCGGGCGAGGAAACCATCATCGCGCGCGTGGGCGAGGGCATCGTCACGACCGTCGGTTCCTCTCCCACCCACAAGGAAGTGCTCGAGAACCCCGACCTGATCAGCCGTACGGTGCTTGCCAAGGGCCTTGACGCGGGCACGGCGTTTGAGATTTTATCGATCGATATCGCGGATGTGGACGTGGGAAGAAACGTCGGCGCGCAGTTGCAAATGGATCAGGCCGAGGCCGACCGCCGCATCGCCCAAGCCAAGGCGGAAGAGCGCCGCGCCATGGCCGTCGCCGCCGAGCAGGAGATGAAGGCGAGCGTGCAGGAGATGCGCGCCAAGGTGGTCGAGGCCGAAGCCGAAGTTCCGCGCGCCATGGCAAGCGCCCTTCGCGAAGGCAAGCTCGGCGTGATGGACTATTACAAGATGCAAAACGTCGTTTCCGACACGCGCATGCGCGAATCCATCGCCGAGACCGGCGTGGAAGCGCCCAAAGAGGAGAAGTAAGCCATGGAGGTCTTGATCGTACTTGCGGTTGTCTGGCTCGTGATTTCGTGGGTCGGGAAAAGCGCGCGCAGGATGCGGGGCGGCGCGGGGGAGAACAAGGCCAAACCCGATGAAGCCATCCGCCGGAATGAGGCGAAAGAGACCGGCGGGAACTTCGCCCCGCCTCGGCGCAAGAGCGCGCCCAGCCCTTGGGATCAGATCGCCGAGATGTTTGAGGAAAGCTGGCCCAGGCAAACCCCGGACCTGGGCGAGGGAGAGAGCGAGTTCGATGGCGAGGGCTGCGTCGGAGGCACAATGGGGCATGACCAGCACGAGGGGAGTTATCCGACCGGTTCGCTTGACTATGCGCCGAGGATCGAGTATACTCCGGTTGCGTTTGGAGAAGCTGATAGAACAGGCCCCGGCAAGGCGCGCCTTAAGCTCACGCCCCGGACGATGAAAAGCGCCGTGGTGATGGCCGAGGTGTTGGGCAGGCCGGTTTCACTCAGGGAATAGGGCCTAAATCGATGGCCGTGGCCGGTGGCCACGGCCGATTTTTAAAATGTGGAGGCGCCGATGGTGAACAAGCTGGCCGCCGAACGCGCGCTGACGCGCGCGCTTCATAAGGGCGGCGATTTTGCGGAGATTTTCTTTGAGGACGCGCTGACGAACAACCTGACGCTGATCTCAGGCGCCATGGACGCCGCGACCACGCTCAGGTCACACGGCGCGGGGATTCGCGTGTACAAAGGCTTTGGCAGCGTGTACGTGCATACGTCGGACACCGGCGAAGCCGGATTGATCAAGGCGGCGTCCCAGGCGGCGGACGCGGTGAACGAAGCGGGTCAAATGGGCATAGCCGTCGTGCTTGCGCCTGAGGGGCCTGCAAACAACATCCACCCGGTTAAGATCGCGCCTTGGGACTGCGAGGGCGCGCGCAAGGCCGAGTTTATGCGCGCGGCGTACCATGCCGCCAAGGACGAAGGCGACCGGGTTTCGCAGGTTCAGGTGACGCTTTACGACGCCGACCAGCGCGTGACGGTCGCGAACAGCGAAGGGCTTTTCCGCACCGACCGGCGCGTGCGCGTGAGGCTGGCGGTCAACGCGGTGGCTTCTGCGGACGGCGAAAACCAGGTGGGCAATGAAGCGCCCGGGATGCTGGGCGGATACGAGCTGCTTGAATCGCGCGTCGATGCGCAGGCGGTCGCGCGCCGCGCGGCAAGGACCGCGCTTACGATGCTAGCGGCCGATGAATGCCCTGCGGGCGAGATGCCGGTCGCGATTGACGGCGGGTTCGGCGGGGTCATCTTCCACGAGGCGTGCGGGCATTCGCTTGAGGCCACGGCGGTGGCGCTGGGGGCCAGCGAGATGTGCGGGAAGCTCAATCAGAAGGTCGCCTCGGACGTCGTGACCGCGATTGACGACGGGACCATCCCCGGCGCGTGGGGCTCGATCAACATGGACGACGAGGGGACGGATGCCACCCGCCTGGTGCTGATCGAAAACGGAATCCTCAAAAACTACATGATCGACCGCCTGAACGGGCGGCGCATGGGGATGGCCCCGACCGGCAGCGCGCGCCGCCAGAGCTACGCCTACGAACCCACGTCGCGCATGCGCAACACCTTCATCGCGCCCGGGGAAACCGGCGATCAGGAAATCATTTCAACCATGGGCGAGGGCCTGTACGCGGCCAAGATGGGCGGCGGATCGGTCAATCCGGTGACGGGCGAGTTCAATTTCGCGGTGAGCGAAGGGTACCTGGTCAAGGACGGCAAGATATTAAAGCCCGTGCGCGGCGCGACGCTCGTGGGCCGGGGCGGGGATGTGCTCATGAAGATCGACCGCGTTTCAAACAAGCTCCGCCTTGCGGAGGGCATGTGCGGGTCGAGCAGCGGCTCGGTGCCGGTGTGCGTGGGCCAGCCGATGATCCGGGTCAGCCGCATGACCGTAGGAGGGCGCAAGTGATGGAAATCAATTGGTTTGTCGAAAAATTGCTGGACCGCGCAAGGCGTGAGGGGTTTGAGGATGCCGAGTGCTACTTGTCAAGCGGCGATTCCTTTGAGGTGAGCATTCACGAAGGTGAGATTCAGTCCTACGATGTGTCCGGCTCGCTGGGTTTGGGCTTTCGGGGGCTGATGGGCGGTAAGATGGGCTATGCCGCCACGCAGGCGTTTGACGATGAGGCGCTTGAACAGGTGATTCGGGGCGCCGCGACCAACGCCCGGTTGATCGACAGCCCAGACCGGCAGTTTCTGTCGGAGGGCGGCGCTTCGTATGCGGCCATGGATGCGTTTGATCCCGCGCTTGAAGCGGTGAGCGCGGGGGAGAAGATTGAGCGCGCGCTCGCGCTTGACAAAATGGCGCGCTCGCTCGATCGCCGCGTGACCCAGCTCGACGGATGCGCGCTGGCCACGAGCCGCAGCCTGGTGCGCATCGTCAATACGAAGGGGCTCGACGTGTCCTTTGAGGACAACGGCGCGCTCATGTACTTGGTTCCGGTCGCCCGCGAAGGGGCAGACGCGAATACGTACCTGAAATTTGTCTATTCGCGCGCCTTTTCGGACCTGGACGTGGAACCGCTTTCGCGCGAGGCGGCCCTTGAAGCGGTGCGGGGCCTGGGCGGAGCGAGCGTCAAGTCGGGCGATTACCGCGTGGCGCTTTCGCGCGAGGCGGCCTCAAGCCTTCTTCAAACCTTTGCGGGATCCTTCAGCGCCGATGCCGCGCAAAAGGGGCTCTCGCTGCTCAAGGGGCGCGAGGGCGAAAGGATCGCGAGTGAATGCGTGACGCTCATCGACGACCCGCTTTATCGGGGCGCGTTTTCCGGCATGCCGTTTGACGGCGAGGGCGTGCCGGCACGGCGCAAGGCGGTCATCGAGGACGGAGCGCTCAAGACGCTTTTGCACAACCTCAAGACCGCCCACAAGCAGGGCGTCACAACCACGGGCAACGCCGCGCGCGGGTCGTATTCGGCGCAGGTGTCCATCGCGCCCAGCAACTTTTTCATCGCGCCCGGCGCCCGGCCTGCCGCGGCGCTGTTTCAGGACATGGGCGGCGGCCTCCTGATCACCGAAC
The DNA here is from genome assembly GCA_031551775.1 of Eubacteriales bacterium. GTDB lineage: Bacteria > Bacillota > Clostridia > Christensenellales > Aristaeellaceae > Anaerozeibacter. The sequence goes on from JAVBND010000016.1 coordinate 60,958, forward strand.
TCATGGGCCTGCACGCGGGCGCGAACGCGGTCAGCGGCGCGTTCTCACTCGGCGCGAAGGGCTATGTGATTGAGGACGGGCGCGTTTCGCGCCCCGTCAAGGGCATCACGGTGGCGGGCAATTTCTTTGACCTCCTAAAGGGGATTGAGGAAGTCGCCTCGGACCTGTGGTTTTCCTTCCCGGGCGTATCATCGGTGGGCAGCCCGACGCTGAGCGTGGGCACGCTCAAGGTGGCGGGCGCGTAAAGGGGCTGCCCAGCAGCCCCTCAGCTTATCGACACAGTCGATAAGCAGTCATCGAAAATCTTTTGCCACGGCAAAACCTTTTCGATGAGGAAGGAACGGGGCCAAATTGCTGAAAATCCTGTGGGATTTTCCGGGCGCAATTTGGGCGGGTAGGGATTTTGAGTCGGGCGGGCAAG
>JAVBND010000010.1:0-82259 GCA_031551775.1 Eubacteriales bacterium
AATAAATCATGAAGGCAGAATGCAGCAGCACTAAGGCCGCAGAAAGCAAACCGACTCCTGCACAATCAGCCATCTCTTTTTTATTTTTGTACTTGGTCGAATCTCCCGCAACAAGCAATATCAACTTATTCACAACATAGCTCCAATTACATTATAAATTCGCCACGTTCGCCTTTTCAGCCGAGAACACATCGATCCACTGTCTAATTTTACCATAAAACGCGCCGAAATTCCAGCGGCAAAAACATAGGGGGTGTATATCAAACGCGCTCCGTTTTTGTGAAGCTGCTTGCCGCGACGCACAAGACCCCGAAATACAGACGATAATCCATTATACCACAGGATTTTAAAAAAGCATATTAAACCGTCCCCGGATTTGCGCGGCGAAGAAAAACAGCAAATCGACAAGCGGAGCCCGCGCCGATTGGCGCGGGCTCCGCGTATGAGGGGGATATAGGGGGGGCTAGTCGAGGATCTCCAGCGTGACGTCCATGTTGACCGTTTCATAGTTGCTGGTCACATTCGGCGGGTAGTTGTAGCCGTAGTTCGGATTGTTGCCGAAGAAGTTGCCGAAGGGGCTGTTGAAGCCGTAGTTGCCGCCGTAATTGCCGCCATAGTTGCCCAGGTAGCCCAGCGCCGCCAGCAGCGCCTCGGCGTTTTCGTATCGCACCACGGTGATGTTCACCGTGTCGCCCGCCTTGTGCTGGTCCATCTGCGCGGTCAGCTCGGCCAGGGACTTGACGCGCACACCGTCGATGGCGGTCACAAAGTCGTACTGCTTGAATCCCGCTTTCATCGCGGGGCTTCCCTCGTTGACCTGCATGATGCAAACGCTGGCCGGGGGGTTGTTGTTGATCGGGTCGTCCGGCCCTTCGATGTTCGTGACCGTGACGCCCATCTGCGGGCGAAGCACCTTGCCGTGCTCGATCAGGTCCTTGGCGATTGGGTAAGCCATGTCGATCGGGATCGCGAAGCCCAGGCCTTCAAAGGAGACCGAGGAGAATACCGAACCCGCGTACTTGAGCGTATTGATGCCGATCAGTTCGCCGTTGATGTTGAACAGGCCGCCGCCGGAGTTGCCGGAGTTGATCGCGGCGTCGTGTTGGATGTAGGAAATCTGGCGCGTCGCCTTGTCGGAGGATACGCTCGTGCGCTCAAGCGCCGAGACGATGCCGCTGGTGACGGTGTTGGCCAGTACCGTGCCGCCGGGGTTGCCGATGGCGATGACGGTGGAGCCGACGAGCAGGTTGCTCGACGAGCCGATGGTCACAGGCACCAGTTCGTTGGAGTTCACCTTGAGCACCGCAAGGTCGGTGGAAGGATCCTGCCCGGCCAGTTCCGCCGTCACGGTTTCGCCCGAGGGCAGCGCGACCTCGTAGGTGTTGCCGCCTTCCACGACGTGGGAATTGGTGAGCACGTAGCCCGGTTCGATCACCACGCCCGAACCCTGGGAAACCTGGTTCTTGACTTCGCCCTGGTTGCGGTACCAGTTGGTGGTGCTGGTGATGACGCCGACCACCGAGTTCGACGTGCGCTGCGCGACGGCGATGGCCGGGTTGGTGTCGCCCGCCACACCCGTCGCCTGCCCTTCGGCCAACACCGAACCTCCGACCAGCACACAGGCCAGAAGGATTGCCAGCGCCAGCGCGATGAGCGACGTCCACTTGCTTCTCTTAATACCTTTCATTGTGATCATCCCTCCGTTTTGGTTGATGAGGACATTATAGCAAGTCATTTTAGATAAAGTATGAACGGCCTATGAACAGTTGCGGAGTTTTTTGCGTCCATTGGGTTTGACATCGTCCGCACCGCGCGCTATAATCAATCGGCATCGCTTTCGTAGCATTTCCGATTTGCGGCCTCGACATGCCGGGAGGAATATACATTGGACGATTTTCAGAAAATAACGGTTGCGCTTGAAGCGTTGCTTGCGCAAAAACCGCGCGTTCTCATCGCCATCGACGGCATGTGCGCCGCGGGCAAAAGCACGGCCGCGCGCGCGCTTTGCGAACGCTATGCGGCAAACGTCTATCATATGGATGATTTTTTCTTGCCCGCCGAAAGAAAAACCCAGTCCCGGCTTGCGGAGCCGGGCGGCAATGTCGAATACGAGCGCTTTCAAAAAGAAGTGCTTGCGCCGCTCAAACTCGGCCAGGCCGTCTCCTACCGCCGCTTTGATTGCGAGACAGGCACGCTTGAGGCCGCAAGGGAGATCACGCCCCAAGCGCTTGAAATTGTGGAGGGCGTGTATAGCGCCCACCCCTATTTTGACTCGCCATACGACCTGACGGTATTCCTCCGCGTGGACCCTTTTGTCCAGAAAGCGCGTATTGCGGCGCGAAACGGCGCAATGCTGCCGCGTTTTGTAAACGAATGGATTCCGCTTGAGCAGCGCTATTTTGAGGCGTTTGAAATTGAGAAAAAAAGCGACTTAGTGGTCTGCGTCATCTAGGTGACGCAGACCACTAGTCCTCTCCCCGCCCCTTATCTGACGCGCCGGACCCCAACCGCTCCTCGCGCATCATTTCCAATGCCTTTTTCGCGCCGAACGGCTTAAGCCGCCTCGGCTCGGCGCCGGGCAGCGCATCCTCGAACTGGCACAGCGTCTTGTGTTCGCAATGCTTGCACGCGGTCTTATCCGCCGACAGGCGGTAGGGCGCGATGGCCGTATCCCCGGCGCGCATGGCGGCAAGGCTTTGCCTGGCCTTGCCCAGCGCGTGCCCGATCAGGACATCAAAATCCCCTTCCTCAACCATGGTCGCAGACGCGCGGAACGTGCCGTCTTTGTTGTACTTGCCACCGACGATCAGGTCGGGCCTGTCGCCCATCGCCTCCATCACCTTATCGTCGCCAAGCACCACGCCGGAAAGCTTGAGCTTTTTGAGGCGCTCCTCTTCAACGGCGTCCGGATCGCGCTCATCGGTCGCAATGAGCGGGTCGGAAACGTTGAAATAGAACGCGCCCGCGCCCTTGCCTCCGCGCTGGGCGAGCACCGCAGCGAGGTAGACGATGAGCTGAAGTTCGAGTCCGTGGTAAACTTCGTTCAGGTTCAAGGAACGCCCGCCGCTCTTGTAGTCGATCACGCGCACATAGCGCGCCTCCCCGTCCGCCCATTCGTCCACGCGGTCGATGCGCCCGCTGAGGGCGGACATTTCATCGAGCTTTAGCCGCGCCTCGCCGCGCTCAACCTCTTTTTCAAGCGCCACGGGTTTGAAGCGGCTGCCCTTCATCTGGCTGGCCGCGACCAGCGCCGCGCGCCGCGCTACGCTCTTGAGCGAGCGCAGTTCATGACGGATGAGGCCCCCTTCATATCCCGCCTTTTGGCTCATCCGATCGATCAGCTGATCGGTCACCGCGTCCATAAGGGCGGCGGTTTCCTCCGCCGTAAGCGCATGAATCTTCCCCGCGTTGTCGCGCACAAACTTTTCAAGCGCCTCGTGGTAGAAGTTGCCCGCATCGCGCGGCGAGAGGTCAAATTCGCGGAACTCCTCGGGCTTTAGCCCATAAGCCGCAAAGTGCGCAAACGGGCACTTTGCATACTTTTCAAGCCTTGAAACGCTCATCGTGCCCGGCGCAAGCAACTTCTTCGCAAGCGCCAAGGGCAAGGCTTCCGAAAAAACACGGTGCGCGCGGGCCGCCTTTACATGATCAAGCGCCGCGCGCGTCTCGTCCATCGACTCAAGTGCCGCGAGCGCCTCCCGTGCCGGGCGCGATTGGCCGGGCAGGATGAGCGGCATGTGCGACAGCGCGACATCCGCCTGTTCAAGGCGCATGCGCGTCATTTCCTCGTCCTCCGTGACGCCGCCGCACACCCTGAGGCGCGGCATCAGCCGCATCATTTCATTGGCCAGCGCGCCCGGGTAGAGCGCGCGCCCCGCCGGATCGGACATGGGCCGCGTGACCAGCAAGAAATCACCCGCGAGCGACAAGAGCGATTTGACCCGCAGCTTCATCATGCGCGCGCGTTCCTCATCGGTAAGCGTGAAAACCGCGCGTCCCAGGCACAGGACTTCCTCGCCGTTTAGCAATTGATCATCGCGCGATGCCAAGGCATCGCTCACGCCCACCACAATCAGCGCCTTGACGGGTTTTCCCATGAGGTGTTCAAGCGGCCCGCCCTCCACCGCGTCAGCCGATTGCGGGAGCGCCTTGACCACCGCTTGCCCAAGCGAGCGCCGGAGCAGCTCGTAGATCGCGCCGGCAGAGAGCTTTTCCTCGCCGAGCAATTCCTCCATTTGGTCGAGCGCGTCAATCAGCCGCTTGTAGACCTGCGCGCCCTCCATCGCCCACGACCCGAGCCCCTGCGCCTCGAGCAGTGCGCGCGTCTCTTCAATCTTTTCGTAGGCGAGGGTGTCGTCCAGCAATTGGACCACCGCCACCAGGCGCTCGCGCACACAGGTCGCTTCGGATAGGCGTAAGATAAACTGCTCAAGCGGGCCCATCAGCTTTGCGCGCGCGCACTCAAGGGCTTCTTTTTCATCCTCCGGGCCAAACGCGACGGGCAAAAGCCAGCGCTTGCCACGCAATGCGTACGTAAGCGCATAGTTGATGAGCCGGTCGCTTTCTTCGTCCGTCAAGCCCGAAAAACCCGAACGGATGTAGAGCGCCATGTCCTGCGCCTGAAGACCCCGCGAAGCGGCGCGGAGCGCAAAGAGCACAAATTGCGCCAGCGGATGCCGGTCGCAGCTGCGCCCCTCGGCCAGGAAAAGCGGCACGCCCGCGCGCGCAAACGCGCGCCGAAGCGCATCATATGCCGCCCCGTCCGAAGTCGCGCAGGCCACCGCCATGTCGCGGTAGCGCCAGCCCCGCGCGCGCGCAAGGCGCCGCGCGACGGCGGCGGCATAGCCCGCTTCATCGTCCGCGTTTTTGAGCATAGCCAGTTGGATGCCGGGCGCTTCCCCATCCCATACGCGGGGCGGCACAGCGAAGAGCTCCCGCTCCAAGTGCTCAATCGCGCCGGACGCGGCCTTGGGCGCCTCCGCCCGGACGCGGCGGCGCGCAATGCCCGCCTCTTTCGCCAGCGCGTCCAGCCGTTCAAGCGAGCGCTTGACGGGCGCAAACAAGTACGCGTCGCGCGCCTCATCTTCGTAAACCAGCGTCAGCGCCACCGTGACATCGCACGCCGCGCCGCACAGCGCCAAAATGGTCGCGCCAAGAGGCGGCGTAATGATGTCAAACCCATGGACGCAAACGTGCGCGCCCGATAAAAATTTCGCGCCCGCCATGTGAAGCGCCGCGCGCGCCTGTTCGTCCTCGCCATCGAGGAACCTGCCCGCGAGCGCCGCTTCATAGGCCTCGTAGATGAGAAAGAGGTCGTGGAGTTTATGATGAAGCGGCCCTTGCGCCTGTTCTGCCTTTTCCCGAATGTCCGGGGGCGTCAGGCCGGACTGCTTGAACAAAGCAATCTGAGATGCCGCGCGCTCGGCAAAACCGGGCCGCGAAACTGCGCTTTTGTACCACGTCAGTTGTTTTTTTCGTTTCTCCGCCGCCGCGTGCGCCATCATCACGCGCCCCTGTTCGTCGATGCGCGCCTCCCTTGGCCAGCCGGTTTCGCCAAACACGCGCGCGTACAAGCGCTCGGGCGAGAGCACTTCAAGCTGAAACGATCCTTGAACGCCCGCGGCGGTAAGCGCGTCGCGCTCGGCTTCAAGCGTAAACTGAGCCGGGACCAGCAGGATGACCGGATCAGTTCCCGAGAGATGGGTTTTGACAAATCGATTTACCGCCGCGCGCACCGCAAGCGCGCGGCCAGTCACAAAGTTCAGGCTCATTTTTCTTCCTCCTGCCGCAACCAGTATAACACAAATCACCCCGCATTCAAAATAATTCAAAATTCAGGTGCAAAAATGTTAAAAATAGGTGCTGAAATTCGCGAAATTTATGCTATAATGAAAAGAGGAATTGCCTTTTGTAAGAATAGCAAAAAAAGGAGGGCTGCCATGATGGCGTTGCCTGGCAAACTCAGCCTTGGGTTGTTACAGGAAGATAACCCCGTGAAGGCGTATTTTCGCATTCAGCCAGTGGCGATATTGGAAGAGGGTGCTTTTCAAAAGCTCGCCGAAACCGAAAAATTTCCTGACGACGGATATATCCGAATCGTGCCCGATAAAAACGAGCTGGCTCAATTCAAAACCCGCATGCGCACGCTGGGTCGGTACTGCGCGCTGGACCTTAGAAAATTTCTTGGCGAAAACGAGAAAATCCGCCCCAACAAGAACTACGGCACCGGCAGCGAGCGAAACGCCCTGATCGTCTACTCCGACGCGATTTGCCCATTGCCCTCGGGTGTGGCGCTTGAGGTTCTTAACGCGCAGTACGTATTCGTCGGCGAGCAGGTAACGCTTCGGGCCGAGCGCCCCTGCACAGAGTACGTATTGGTGCGCCGCGAAGGGCAAGTGCTCGGACCCTGGAGTTGGACCGACGCGCCGGATGTCGAAGGCTGCCTTTTGCTCAATCACGCAAGCGGCTTGGCCTTTGTCGCCCTCGACGAGGCGGACATCAAGGAGCACCTGTTTCACTTGCCCTGCGCGGAAGGCGAAACCCTGCTGATGACGTCGCCCACGCTTTTCGGGGTGGAAACAGGCGCGAAGCAAGCGCCCGCCCAGATCGAAGACAGGGCGGCGGCCCCTCTCCAAACAAGCGGGCGCGACGTTGAAATAGCGGCCGAACCGGCAATCGCCGCGATCGACCCGGCCCCGGCGCCGGAAATGCCCGCCGCGCCGGTCGAACCCGCCCAGCATGCGGGCGAAGCCCCGTCCCCGGCAGAGGCGGAAGACGACGCCGCGCCTCAGGCAACCGGCGCCGACAAGCCCTGGATTCAAAAGACCGAAATGCCGCGTCCGCGCGCGATCGCCGGGCGCATCAGCCTGCGCGACCAAGTGCTCGCCGCGCAAAGCGGGATCAACCCGCGCAAGGGGCGCTCCTTGAGCGAAGTGGTAGACGAGCAATGGCGCAAGTCGCGCTTTGACCAATTGGGGCATCCGGTCCCGAGCGAGGCAACCGCGCGGCCTGTGCTCAGCCCCATCGACCGCGCCATGGCCGCGTTTGACGAGGCGTGGAGCCTTGAGCAGGCGCGCGGGAACCTGCTCAAAGCGCTTCTTGGAAACGAGGAACTGCGCGAGGCCCTTTCAGCGCTTGTCGCAAGCCCCGGCGATCAGAGGCCGGGCAGCGCCGAGCGGATCATGGAGGACCTTGAATCCGAGCGGCTAAAGCTCATCACCGAGATCGACGCGCTGCGCCAAAAGCGAAGCGAAGTCAAGGCGCAGTTGGTGGAGGAGCTTAAGCAGACCCATCGCCAAGACATACAAAAACACGAGCAGAAGATCGCAGCGCTCAGGAAAGAGCTTGAGCGCAACGAAGAAGCGGCGCGCGGCGCGCAAGCCGCCGCCGAAGCCGCGCGTTCGCTCCTGACCAAGACCAGCGAGCAGGTGGAGCAGCAGATGCTCGGGCACCTCATGACCGAGCGCGCCATTGAACTCGTGATGCACATGAACGACGGGCGCGGCGAAATCTCAGGACACCCGTCCCTGTACGAGCCGACGGCGGGTGAACTGATCAGCGACCTTCGCGTGCAGCTTGAAAGCGGCGGGTTTTCAATCGACAACGACGACGCGGTAAGCCTGCTCGCGTGCCTCGCGACCAGCGGCATGGCGGTCATCTCCGGTCCCACGGGCAGCGGCAAATCGCAGCTGGCGCGAAATCTTGCGGCGGCGCTGGGCCTGACCGGGCAGGCGCGCAGGTTCTTGGAAGCGCGGTCCGTGGACGATCCGCAGGTCGCCGTTTTGCTTGAAAACTGCGATTCGCTCACGCCCTCGATCCTGCTGCTCGACGACATCAACCTCACCAGCGTCGAAGCCGTCAACGACGCGATCCGCCTTCAGGAAGAAGCCATCGCCAGGAACCTGCCCCTGTGGCTGATCCTGACGGTGCAAGACGCGCCGGACGGACACGCGCTTTCGGCGCGGCTGCTCGCGCGCGCGTTCTTCATTCGCCTTGACGCCGCAAGCGCCGAGGCGCGCTGGAAGCCGCCGGAACTGATGCCGCCCGCGCCCGACCGCGCCGTGGCCCTGAGCGCCATCCGCGACATTTTAAAACCCGTGAGCGAACTTGAGGGGGAAGTGGAAAACCGGCTGTACAAGCTTAGGGGCGCGCTTGAAAAGATGGGCTACTTCATCGATCGGCGCACGCTCAACGAACTGTGGACCTATTGCGCGTCGGTCATGCGGTCCGGGCGCCTGAGCGGCATGGAAGCGCTCGACCGCGCGCTCTCCATGCGCGCGCTGCCGCAGATGCTTTCCGCGATGGACATCGACCAACTGACAAAGCTCCCGGACCTCTTGTGCGACATGCCCCTGTGCATGAAACTGATGGAGCAGCCGCTGCCGCTGCCGCCGGTCTAGTCAACCAAGCCAATCAGGGGACTGACCCCTGATTGGTCAGCTCATCAACAAACCCCAGCGACAACGCCCTCGCGGGCATGCACCGCGAGGGCGAATGGGATTTTGACAAAGGGGCTGTTGCATGCTTGTGCAACGGCCCCGCCTTTTTATGCCTTGATCAACTTCCCAATGACCATGTTCGCGTCGTCAAGCGCCGCCTTGAGCAACTCCCCCTCCTCGAGCACCCCCGCAAAGCGCAAGTCTTCGTCGTAAACCGCCACGCGGTGAAGCGCCCTTGGGCTGAACCGGGCGATGGTTTTTCTAAGCTCCGTATCGGTGCTCGCCGCCAGCCACTTGACGGGCAGCGCCCCTTCGCCCGCCAGCTCGCTTTGGCGGTCGATCAGGCTTAACAGGCTTGCGCCCGACGCGGCCAGGCGTTCGCGCGCGCCGGAAGCAATCAGGAACGCGGCGAGCATCACGAGCGACAGGTTGAGCTTGCCCAACAAGAACGCCCCGAGTACAGCCAGCGCGATCATCATCCCCGCCAGCGCCCGCCCCAAAATCACGCCGATGCGCGCGGCGCGCGCCTGGCCCATGCGCCTGCCGAGCAAACCGCACAGCACGCGCCCGCCGTCGAGCGGCAGCACCGGCAAGAGGTTGAAAAACAGTAGGTACCCATTGACGCGCGCCAGCGTCGATGCGATGCCAACCGGCATGACGCCCGCCCTGAAAAGCACCATCGGCACAATCATGGCAATGGCGCTGACGAGCGGTCCGGCCAGCGCCACCAGCGCCATCTGGCCGGGCCGCAGCGCCCAGGCGTTTTCAAGCCGCGCGGCGCCCCCGAAGGGCATGAGCTCAAGTTCCACCACCCGAATCTTTAACATACGCGCGGCAGCGGCATGGCCAAGCTCATGCAAAATGAGCGACAAGATCAACACCGCAGTTTCCGCCGCCGCGCCGCCAAGCGCGCTCAACACGAGCATCACAAAGAGCGCCGGGTGTATCCGCACGGCCAAGGTACCCAAACGGAGGCGAATCATGCGCCCCTCAGTCGGTCGGTCGGATCGGACGATGCGCCGTTCACGCGCAGCTCGAAGTACATGCGCGCGGCCTCTTTTGATTGCGTGACGCCGATTTGCGCGCCGCGCTCGATCGTCTGTCCGGGCTTTACGATTACCTTGCCCAGGTATGCGTACACCGTCTGCTCGCCCGCCTCGTGATCGAGCATCAGCGTCCATTCGCCACCCGCGTTTTCGCTGACCGCCGCGACGGTGCCGCTTGCCGCGGCGTACACCGGCTGCTCGCCGTTCACCTGATACTCAAGCCACGGCTGGCCCTGGTCGTAGCTGTGGGTCAATGCACCCGCGACCGGCCGCGCCAGCGCATCCCCGGCGCCCATGTTCCAGAACACCAGCGCCGCGTCGGGCATGAGGTCGCGCACAAAGTTGAGCTTGCCGAGCGTGTCGTCGAGGTTGACGCGCATGGTGACGGCGTTTGAGACGGTCTGGGCGATCTGCCGGGTCCATGGCGTGTCGATCCGTGCCATTGCCGTGATGCCCACGAGCAGCGCGCAAGCGATGGACGTGTTCAACAAGAGGCGCTCGCCCATCGTGCGCTCGCGTCCGGCGCGCGGCGTTTTGCGCTCGCGAGCGGCCTTCGTTTTCTCCGCTCTGGGCGCGCGCGCGGCTCTTTCCGCCTTGACCTTCTCCCTTTTCTGCCGCTCGTTCCTGGGATGCGGCAACACACGCCATTTAACGCGCCCTTGTGGCCGCTCGTTCCTTGGTGCCTCAACCGAAGGCGCAATCGATGTGTGAATGATGAGCCTGCCCTTATCCTGTTGCACGGCCATCCCTCCTTGTCCTTTCTGACTATATGAGCGCCCGCGCCGGGTCATACCGCGAAAGTGCGGACAATCGCGCAAGCGCCCGTCTTTCTTCCATCGCCGTTGGGCTTCCATCGTTTTACAGGGAATTGACCTGCGATTGTCGAAAGCTGTCGAACCTTTCGCGGCGCGCGGGCGTCTAACCTTACGTTCATCAACTTAAGCGGAGGAAAGTCCTTTGAATATAAAACGCGTTGGCGCGGGCTTGATGGTCACCTTGCTGCTGCACACCGGGACGCCCGCGGCGCTGGCCGCCAAGAATGCGTCAGTCAGCCAAACGCAGGCTGTTCAGGCCGACGAGGCGACCGTTCGCCTTCAAAAGCGCCTGATCACGCTGGGCTTTTTGACCGGCGATGCCGACGGTCTGTACGGAAAAAAGACCACGAACGCGGTCAAGGCGTTTCAGGCGTTTTGCGCAAAGCTCGGCTATGATATAGCGCAGGACGGCGTAGCCGGAGCACGCACGAAGGAGCTTTTATCCGACGACGCCATTTTAAAACGCCGCCTTTCCCCGCGCCGGGGCGACAGCGGCGCGCCGACCGACAAGCTGCAAAAGCGGCTGGTCGAGCTTGGGTACCTGACCCAGTCGCCCGACGGCGCATTTGGCGGCGATACCGAAACCGCGCTGATTCGCTTCCAGGAAATGCTCATCGAGATGGGCGTGAAGGATGTAGACGCAAGCGGCGTGGCCGACGACCTGACGCGCGACTACCTCTATGAGCAGGACCTCTCCGGCTTTATCATGAAGACGCCGGTCTTCTTTGACGACAGCCAACCGCTCTTGCTTAACGACTGCTACCTCTACGCCAAGTCCGCCGTGGTGATCGACGCGGATACCGGCGAAATCCTCTTTGGCAAGGCCGAGGACCAGCGCGTCTATCCGGCCAGCACGACCAAGCTCATGACGCTGCTCGTGGGGCTCACGCGCGGCAAACTCAAGCAGCCGGTCACTGTGCCCGATGCAGCGGCCAAAATCCCGAGCGATTCCTCGCGCGTTCCCGTCACGCCGGGCGAAGTCATGCCGTTTTCGGACCTCCTGTACGGCCTCATGATTCGCTCCGGAAACGACGCGGCCATGGCCATCGCCGCGCTCACCGGCGGATCGGTGGAGGGCTTTGTCAAGGCCATGAACAAGAAGGCGGCCGCCCTCGGCATGAAGGGCACGCATTTCACCAATCCCCACGGCTATCACGACGCAGAGCATTACACCACGGCATTTGACATGGCGCTTTTGATGCGCGCGGCGCTTTGCGATGACAAGGCGCTCACGGTGCTCGAAGCCCGGCGCTACACCATGGCGGCGACCGTAGAGCGCAAGAACCAGCCGCTCGCGCTTGCCAACACCTATGAGATCCTGGACGCCAAGTCCGATTTTTATTATTCCGGCATGATCGGCGGCAAGACCGGCTATACCTCGCTCGCGGGCCAATGCTTTGTCGGCGCGGCAAAGCGCGACGGCATCACCCTCATCGCGGCGGTCATGGACAGCGGTTGCCACAAGGAGGACAAGTGGATCGATACCGCGCGGCTGCTCGAGTACGGATTTCAAAGCAAGGGCGCGTAAAGAGCCACCCGTATTTTTTCACACAAACCGCTTGACAAGTTCGGCGGTTTATGTTATTATGTTACCACGTTAGCGCAGTAAAGCGCAAAATTACCTGAGAGGATGGATGGATACAATGAAGAAAGCAATTGCGATGATGCTGGTACTCCTGATGGCGCTTTCGAGCGCTCTGGCGCTGGCCCAGGACGCTTCGGTCGAAGCGATTACCGAAAAGGGCAAGTTCATTCTGGGTCTTGACGACGGTTTCCCGCCGATGGGCTATCGCGACGATGCGAACAATATCGTGGGCTACGACATCGACCTGGCCAAGGAAGTCTGCGCGCGCCTGGGCGTTGAGCTGGTGCTTCAGCCCGTCGAATGGGCGGCAAAGGAGCTTGAGCTTTCAAGCGGCAACATCGACTGCATCTGGAACGGCATGTCGATCACGCCCGCGCGCGAGGAGGCCATGTCCATGACCTTCTCCTACCTCAACAACGAAATCGTGCTCTACGCCATGAAGGACAGCGGCATCGCCACGCTCGAGGACATGGCGGGCAAGAAGATCGCCGTGCAGTCGGGCTCGTTCGCCGAGGAGGTGCTGACCGAATACGACGAGTACGCCGGTCTGTACGCTTCCGTGTCCGAGACGCTGGGATACGAGGACTACCTGACGGCGCTGATGGACCTGGCCGCGGGCGGCGTGGACGCGGTACTGATTGACAAAGTGGTGGCGGACTTCCGCATCAAGGGCATGGGGAGCGACGCCATCGTGCCGGTGGTCTCGCTGGCGGACGACAACTTCGGCATCGGCTTCCGCAAGGCGGACGTGGCCCTTCGCGACAAGGTGCAGCAAATCCTTCAGGAAATGGCCGCCGACGGCACCGTCGCCAAGATTTCCACCGAGTGGTTCGGCTCGGACATCTCGACCATCCCCGCCGCGTAGCGGACCAAGTCAGCCCCATAAAAAATCAGAGGGAGCGACCCGCGGGCCGTTCCCTCTCAAAATGTGAGGGGATTGGACGCCATGGGCAATTCCGTATTTTTTTCAAACCCCGAAAAGCTCACACAACTGATGAAGCTGCTGCTCGAGGGCATGGGCACGACGGTCAACATCTTCGTGCTGACGCTTGTGCTTTCGATTCCGCTGGGCATGCTGGTGGCGGTCGGGCGCATGAGCAAAAGGTGGTTCGTCTCAAAGCCTTTGTCGTTCTTCATCTACATCATGCGCGGAACACCCTTGATGCTGCAAGTGCTCTTCATCTACTTTCTGCTGGCGCAGGCGCTGCGCATCGACCGCTTCCCGGCGGTGATCTTCGCCTTCACCATCAACTACGCCGCCTATTTCGCCGAGATCTTCCGCTCGGGCATCCAGTCGATCCCGGCAGGCCAGCACGAAGCCGGTCAGGTGCTGGGTTATACCAAGGCGCAGGTCTTTTTCCGCATCGTGCTGCCGCAGGTGCTCAAGCGCGTTTTGCTGCCGGTCACGAACGAAGTCATTACGCTGGTCAAGGACACGGCGCTGGCTTCGACCGTCGCCGTCATGGAACTGATGAACATGGCAAAAAAACAGGTGTCAAGCGCCTCCTCGATCGAGCCGTACCTGCTGGCCGCCGTGTACTACCTGATCTTCAACGGCTTGGCCGAGCAACTGTGCAAGTACTTTGAGAGACGGCTCAACTACTATCAATAAGAGGGAGGTGCCAAATGCTGACGGCTACAAACATCATCAAGGGATTTGACGGGCTGGGCGTGCTTGAGGGCATCTCGCTCACGGTGAACCGGGGCGAAGTGGTGGCGCTGATCGGGCCAAGCGGCTCGGGCAAGAGCACCTTCCTGCGCTGCGTGAACCGCCTTGAGACGGTAGACGCGGGCGAAATTTCATTGGGCGAGGAAAAGATGTGCTGGATGGAAGGCAATCAGCTCAAGTACGCTGACGATCAAACCCTGCGGCGCATCACGCTCAAGATGGGCATGGTGTTTCAGTCCTTCAACCTCTTCCCCCACATGTCGGTGATGAAAAACCTCATCGACGCGCCGGTCTCGGTCAAGAAGGTTCCCAAGAAAGAAGCGATTGAAAAAGCGCGCCACCTGCTCGACAAGGTCGGGCTTACGGACAAGGAGGACGCCTACCCCTACCAACTCTCGGGCGGGCAGGCGCAGCGCGTGGCCATCGCGCGGGCATTGGCGCTGGACCCTGAAATTCTGTGCTTTGACGAGCCGACCAGCGCGCTTGATCCGGAACTGACCCAGGAGGTGCTCGCCGTCATGCGGGACTTGGCGCGGGAAAAGATGACCATGGTGGTGGTCACGCACGAAATGAGCTTCGCGCGCGACGTGGCCGACCGCGTGGTGTTCATGGAGGGCGGCGTGATCGTGGAAGAAGGCCCGCCTTCCCAGTTGTTTCATTCCCAAAACCCGCGCACCCGCCAGTTTATCGGGCGGCAATGAGCAAAAAATCAGGGGCCGCCGCGCGAATACAATTGTGCGGCGGCCCCTGCGTCGATCATAAGATATCAAGCAAATGCGCGATCCAGCAAACAAACCCTATAAAAACGGCCAGGGCCGCGATGATCGCCGTGCCCCGCGCGAGGCGCTTCTTGAGTTGGGCGGTCTCTTTTGTGTCGGTCAGGCGCGCGCCGGCGAACGAGTCTCGGACCCGCATTTCATCTGTGTCCTTCATCCGAAGGTCGTAGCGCTGATTGAATTTGAATCCCATGATGCCGCCCCCTTTGCATGCCTACAGCGCCCGCTTTTCGTACAGCCCGATGGACAGCCGGGCCGACAGCGCGAACAAGGCGAGCACAACGGCGGTCAGCGCCAGCAGACCGCCTCCGCTTAGCTGCATGCCGATCATGGCGATCATCCCCTGGCCGTAATCGCCCGCGATGGCGTTGAATGCGCCGATCATGATCACGAACACCGCGAGGCCAAGCATGTAGTACATGCGCCCCTTCTCAACGCCCAGCTTGATCAGCATCGGCATCACGAGCGTGGGAAATGCGAATCCGGTCGAAGCCATGGCGAGCAGCATGCCCGGATTAAACGCGTTGAGCGTGATGAGGCCGGCCACCCATCCGCTGAGCGCGGCAAGCGCCAGAACCGCGATGAGCGCGAGCAGTGCGAGCAGGTACCGGCTTATGACGACCGTTTTGCGCCCATAGGGCATGGTGGCGGCGGTCCGATCCCACTTCGCGCGCTCGTCATAGCTTATGGCGTACATCGGCAGCATGGACGCGTAGACGACCGAGAACATCCGCATCGAGTCATTGGGAATCATGGCAAACAACGCCACCAACACGATCATGAACAACGCGTGCTTCTTCAGCACAATGAAATCTTTGAGCAGCAGTCCCTTCATCGCGCCATTTCCCCCTTTGCAAGCAATACCATGATGTCCTCGATTCCGGCGCGCTCAAGCGGCAAGGCGCCGGGAACCTTGTCCCTGAGCACGAGCGCCTCCACGCCGTAGCTCGACGCGCGATGGCCGATAACGCCAGCCTTGTCCAAGTTTTCAAATTCAGCCCTGCCGCACTTGAGCGTCGCGTACTGGTCGAGCAGCACGTCTTTTTCCTCGCAAAACAGCAGCCGCCCCTTATGGATAAACGCAATGTAGTCACACAGTTTTTCAAGGTCGGTCACGATGTGCGAGCTGATCAGCACCGAACACTTTTCGTCTCGCGTAAAGTCGTTGAGGATGGTGAGTATATCATCCCGCACCACCGGATCAAGGCCGCTCGTCGCCTCATCCAAAATCAGCAGCTTCGCCCCGTGCGAAAGCGCCACCGCCAGCATGAGTTTCAACTTCATCCCGCGCGAAAAATCCTTGTACGCCTTGTCAAGCGGCAGGCTGAAGCGCGTGAGGTACTGATCATAGGTTTCCCGCGACCAATTTTTGTACGTCCATTTCATGATGCGGTTAAGCTGCCGGGCGGTCATCGCTTCGGGGAACCCGGCTTCGTCCAGAATCGCGCCGATGCCTTGCTTGACGGCGTCAAAGTGTTTGTCGCGGCTATCGACGCCCAGCAGCTCAATTTCGCCCGCGTCGGGCTCGATCAGGCCCAGAAGCAGCGAAATGGTCGTGCTCTTGCCCGCGCCGTTCTCCCCCACCAGTCCCATCACCGCGCCCTCGGGCAGGGCAAGGTTCACGCCTTCGAGCGAAAACCCATCGTAATGCTTGGTCGCGTTTTTCATTTCAAGCGCGTTCATCGTTCCTTCTCCTCCTCCAGCACCGCAAGCATCTTGACCACGTCTTCCCGGCCGATTCCGCACGCGGCGGCCAAGCGGGCAATTTCCGTCAGGTGCGCCTCAATTTGCTTTAAGTGTTCTTCTTTCACCACTTCATGGTCGCGCTCGGCCACGAACGAACCGCGTCCCGGCGCGGTCTCGATGAAGCCCGCGAGTTCGAGCTCGTCGTAGGCGCGCTTGGTGGTGATGACGCTGATGCGCAGGTCCTTCGCCAATTGGCGGATCGATGGCAGCGCTTCGCCGGGGGGCAAGTGCCCCGACGCGATTTGCGCCCTGATTTGCTGGGCAATCTGCTCGTAGATCGGTTGCCCGCCCGCGTTGCGGATGATGATGTCCAACGGCACGCCTCCTCCATCTGTTTATGTACAGTATATACAGCATGATCAGATTTGTCAAGCGGCGCGCAGGCTGTCGCAAAAACTTCACTATCGCTTTGGGGTTTCATCCTCTATAATAGGGGTAGGTATAAGGCAACAGGAGGGTTCGAATATGAAGAAAATGCTATCCATGCTGCTTGCACTGATGCTGGCCGCCGTGCCCGCGCTGGCCGCGGACAGCGGGTTCCGCTTTGAGGCGGACACGCTTGGGATTCGGATGGTGATCGATGAAGACTGGATGGACGCGGTGGACGAAGGCCGCCTGCAGTTCTTTCTGCGCGAGGACGAGGACGCTCAAAAGGACGGCGTGCGCGGCTACGGCCTCATCTACGAAGCGGGGGACCTGGACAACTACATGTCCGAGACCTATGAAGAGGCCGAGAATTGGCTGAACGAAAACTGTACGCTCGTGGGCGGCGTGGTAGCGCACGAGGAAGGCGCTCAGGGCCTCGGCGCACTCTACCCCGAGTTTGAGCGCACGAGCGCGGGCCAGTCGGGCGCGCTCACCTTTACCCTAATCCGCCCCGCCGCGGCGCCCGAAGGCGAAATCGCGGGCGGAGTCTGGGCGGCGCTTACGGACGAGGGCCGGTTCAAGTTCTTTGACCCCGATCTCGACTACGGGCTGCTGGGCGCGTTTGAAACGGCGGACCTTGCCGGAAACGCCATATCGAACGAATACATGTCGGGCGCGAAGCTGACCTTGGTCAACTTCTGGGCCACCTATTGCCCCTCGTGCCTTAAAGGAATGCCCACCCTCGGCGCCATGGCTGAAAAATACGCGGACAAGGGCGTCCGGTTCCTGGGCATTGTGACCGACGCTTACGACGCCGATACGATCGAACTCGCCAGACAAATCGCCCAAAGCACCGGCGCGCGTTATCCGCATATCCGCCCGGTCATCAGCCAGGATGTGCTGTCAAGGATCCAATTCATCCCAATGACCGTATTCCTCGATTCCGATGGGCGCAAGGTGGGCGAAACCGTATCGGGCGCGCTTGATGAAGCGGGCTGGATAGAAGCCATAGAATCGCGCCTCGCCATGGTTGAGTAATGACCGGCAACCAAAACCGCCGCGCCTGGATTCATCAGGGCGCGGCGGTTTTTCATTTCCCGGTTCCTTATTGGTTCTGGCAAACGTTTAAAAAGGCCATCACGTTTTCCGGCGATATGTCGGCGGGCATGGCGTGCGTCGGCGCCAGGATGTAGCCGCCATTCTCCGACAAAATGCCAAGAATGCGGCGCGTCTCTTTCTCCACTTCCTCGGGCGCCGCGAAGGGCAGCAGCGTTTGCGTCGAGATGCCGCCGAAGAAGGTGATCACGTCTCCGTAGGTCTTCTTGAACAGCTCGATGTCGTAGACCTCGGGCTGGAAGGTGTTGTAGATGTCAAGACCCATTCGCTTCAGATCCGGGAACACCTCGCGGCAATCGCCGCACGAGTGCTGGGCGACGTAGCGCCCCTTCGCCTTGACGTAGGCGTACTGCCGCTCAAGGCGCGGCAGAATGAAGCGCTTCCACAGCGGATAACCCGTGATGAGCCCCTGCTGCATGCCCCAGTCGTCGCCAAAGAAGATGCAGTCAACCGGGTATTCACACACGATATCGACCACCTTGAGGTTGTAGTCCACGATCTTGTCCAGCAGCGCATCGACGAATTCCTCGTCCTCAATCATGTCGCACATCAATTCTTCCATGGATCTGAGCGTCCACGCGCGCTCAAAAAGCGAAAAGCCGATGATGTACATGGTGAACTTGTCGCCCTGAGCTGCCAGGCGGCGACACTTTTCGCGGATCAGCGCTTCGTCGGGTTCAGGGAAAGTATAGCCGTCAAGAGAAGGCTCCTTCAGCAGGTATTCGTGCACAATGCCGAAATCGCCCTCCTGCGCGCCTTTGTCCCACACCACTGAGAACTGGTCGCGGAAGAGCCCGTGTTCAAGGTCCACAAAAGACTCGTTGCGCTCCTGGGCAAGGTACGACCCCGAATGCTCAAAGAACAGAGGATCGCCGCTCGCCTTCTTCATCCGCTCGTTAACCTGATCGGTCATGTCAAGAAAATACGGCACCGGGCGCACGTCCTCATGCGAAAGCGCCTTGAGTACCCCGTCGCGTTTGGTCATGTTCTCTTCCTCCTGTTATGGCTCATCTTCGCTCTGGGCGCGGCGCGCCTCGCACAGTTCTTTATATTCGCTCGGACTCATGCCCGCCATGCGCTTAAAGAGGTTGTAAAAGGTTTGCGGGTTGTGAAAACCCAGGAGATCCACTACTTCGCCCACGCGCGCGCCCGGCTCTTGTAAGAGCGCCTTGGCGCGCCCGATGCGCTTTTCGCGGATGTATTCGTTGACGCTGACACCGGTCTCGGCCTTGAACACCTTGGCCAGGTACACCTTGTGGATGTGAAAGCGCTCCGCCACCTTCTCAAGGCTCACATCCTGCGCGTAGTGTCCGTCGAGGTAGGCCACGATGCGCTGAAGTCTCGGGCTGTACGCCGGCTTCAGGGCGCGGGAAAGCTTCAAAAAGCGCGCCGTGAACCAATCGGCAATCGCCTCCACCGTGTCCATACCGTCGAGCATGTCCATCGACAGCATGTCCCCGCCAAACACGGCGCCCAACTTCACGCCGCCTTCGCCCGCCGCCTGGGTCAGCATTCCGATCAGGAGCGCGTTGACATGCTTTAGGTAATTGTACTGGCGCATGCCCGCGAGTTCGCGCCTGTAAAGCGCGCTGATCTCGCGCGCAAGCGCCGCTTCGTCAAATTCGCAAAGCGCCTCCCTGACGCGCGCCACGCAGCCTTGAAGCACCCGGGCCGCGCGCTCGTTGTCGTTCACCGCCGCTTCGTCGTAGTACACATCACGCCCCGCGCCTTCGAATACCGCGCCCATCAGCGCCTGCTTGGCCTGATGCACGGCGCTTTTAAGAGAAGCGGCATCGGCGAAGACGCGGCTCACGCCGACCGTCAGCGGCGCGTCCGGCATCGCAAACGATGCCCTGAGCCCCCTGATCAGTTCCGCTCGCCGCGCCGCGCGCTCCTGACGGCTGGGCGTCTTTTCAAGAAAAGCCACGCTGTACAAATCGCCGCGCGCGTTCACCAAGCCGCCGGGCGGCGCGTCCGGCACATCGCCCGCGCGCACAGCGCACACGAAGTAACAGCGGCCATCGAGCGCTGCGGCGAGCACCCGCTCCGCCTCCCCGGCCTCGACGCGCTCATCAAGCGCCATCCGAAGCGCCCGCTCGCCCTGGACGCTCCCCCCATTGTCCGGCGCACGCGCGCCGTCAAGCGCGGCGGCGACACTTGACATCAGCGATTCCGCGGTGAACGAATCCTTTATGATGTAGTCGAGCACACCCAGTTTGAGTGCCTCGCGCGCGTAGGTAAACCGCTCATGGCAGCTTAAAATCATGATGCGGGCCGCCGGATCGAGCGCGCGCGCCGCGCGGATGAATTCAAGCCCATCCATCACCGGCATCTGGATATCGGTGATGGTGAGAAGGGGGCGTTTCATCTCAAACTGCTCAAGCGCCTCGCGCCCGTTTCGCGCTTCAATCAGGCCTTCAAACCCGGCCTCCTTCCAGTCGATGCTCATCTTGATGAGCTCGCGCGAAGGCGCCTCATCATCCACGATCAAAAGCGTCCGCACATGCCTCCCCCTCTTCCCTCATCCACTATGATAGCAGAGGTCCCGTACAAAAACCAGCAAGACAATTCACTTATCGCAAGATGGTTAATCCAATTTTGATGAAGCCCTATACCCGAGCGCCCGATTCGCCCACCGAAAAGCTGATTGCGGTGCCTTCTCCCTCGCGGCTGTCGATCACCAGATGGCTGGCCGTCCCGTAGTACAGCTTGAGCCGGTCGTTCACGTTTTTAAGCCCGACCTGGTTGTAGCCGCGGGCATTGCCCACTTCGCCTAAGAGCAATTGGCGAAGGCGCGCATCGTCCATGCCCGCGCCGTCGTCCACAATGCTGATCCACAGCCGCCCATCCGCGCGGCGCGCCACCACGCGGATCGATCCCGCTCCCACCGGCAAAATCCCATGAAAAAGCGCGTTTTCGACCAGCGGCTGAAGCAGGAGTTTGGGCACCGGCACGTGCAGCGCATCCTCCGGCGCGTCGATGACAAAATTGAGATTGACATCGTAACGCTTGCGCTGAATGGCCATGTAATGGTTGAGGTTGTCAAGTTCCTCCGACAGCGGGTTCATGACGCTTTCCACCGACATGCTGGCGCGCAGCAGCGAATTGAAGGAGGTAATCAGCTCGTTCAGCTCGCTGTTGCCCTCTTTCTGGGCAAGGTAGCGCATGGTGTTGAGCGTGTTGTGAATGAAATGGGGATTGATCTGCGATTGCAGAAGCTCGAGCCTCGACTCGATCATGGCCACCTTGATGCGCCGCTTCTCCACCTGCTCCCGGCGTATTTCGTCGGTCAGGCCGTGCAGGGACTCCACCATGGCGTTGTACCCGTGAAGCAGGTCGTCGATCTCGCGGGAAGAGGATTCGATGGTCAGGCGGCGCCAGTTGCCCTTTCCAAGCTCGGGCATCGCGCGGCTCATTTCGCTCAGCGGCATGGTGATCCTGCGGGAAATCGAATAGCCCACCCCGATCAGCGTGATGAGCGAGACGAGCGAGATGACGGCGAGCGTGCGCGCCAGGGAGCGCATGGGCGCGTTGATCGATTCATAGGAGATGAGTCCGAGCACCGTCCACTGCGGATAGCCCGTAAGGTTGAGCGCGTAGCGCGCGTAGGATTTCCCGCCCAGCTCCACCATTGCCCCGTCTGACCCGAGCGCGTCCCGCGCGGTCAGATCCTTATCGCCCGTCCCCAAGATCACGCCGCCCTGATCGTCCACAATCCACGCGCCGGTAAACGTGCTCTTGAGCAGCGCTTCGGATTCGCCCAAGAGGCTGTCCCGGTTGACATTGATCGCCATGGTGCCCAGGCGATTGTAATCATCCACATCGTAAAACGCGCCGAAATAGGTGACGGTGACCAGGTTTTGGGCATCGGGGTTTTCGATCCGCAACGGAAAAGCGCTGGGGGCGCTGAAGTGGCTGGTGAATTTTGACCAAATGTAGCGGTCATAGGTATCGCTCAGCAGCATGCCCGCATAGGGCTCGGCCGCATAGATGGGATCGAGTATATTTTCGCCCGCGCCGATCAAAATCACCGAGCGCACCGAAGCGTAAGCGCCCGTCACGCGCGCGATTTCCCGTTTCATTTCAAGGATGTCGGTGAGCGTCTCTTCCTCGTCGCCCTTGGCGAAACGCTCCATGCTCTCCTGCAGAACCGGGCTTCGCATGAGTTGAAAGTGCAGCGCGCGGATGTCGGACATGGCGCGGTCGAGCCGACTCGCGGCCAAACTCAGCTTTTGCCCGGCGACAAGGGAGACCTCTTCGCTCAGCCGGTCGCGGTAGAGGCTGTTGACCATGAGCAAGATCACCGCCAGCATCACGACGAACGCCAGCGCGAAATACGCCGTAATCTTGACGTTGATGCGCCTGAAAAGCGTTCTCAACCACTTCATGACCAACCATCCCCTCATCCTGAACAAAACCAGTATAGCACAAACCCGGCGCGGAATTAAGGGATATTTGCCCCGCGCCGCAATTTGTGTTTCATTTTTTGATAAACATTAACCGGTTTGATGGTTTGGCGCAGCCTCAATTGTTATAATGATTGCCATAAACACAAGCGAGGAGGCGGGGCTGTGCAGGGAACTCTGGAATTCCGGGGCATCTCAAAGGCATTCCCCGGCGTCAAGGCGCTCGACGACGTCAGTTTTACCGCCAGGGCCGGTCAGGTCGTGGCGTTGGTGGGCGAGAACGGCGCGGGCAAATCCACGCTGCTCAAAGTGCTGGGCGGCGACTACCACCAGGACGCGGGCGAATACCTGATCGACGGCGTGGCCCACCACTTTAAAGACCCGCGCGAAGCCATCGCGGCGGGCGTATCGATCATCTATCAGGAGCGGCAGGTCATTCCTTACCTGAGCGCCGCCGAAAACATCTTCATGGAGGGCATTCCCGCGGGCGCGAACCGCCTGATTGATTTTAAAAAGCTCAACCAAATGGCGCAGCAAATCATCGACGAGTTTCGCCTGCCCTTCAAGGCGACCGACCGCGTGCGCGATTTGTCGGTCGCCTACCAGCAGATGATCGAAATCATGAAGGCATACCGGAGAAACCCCAAGATCATTGCCTTCGACGAGCCGACGGCCAGCCTCTCGGACGCCGAGATCGAAACGCTGTTTGAGATCATCGGCTCCCTCAAGCAAAAGGGCATCATCATTCTTTATGTTTCCCACCGCATGAAGGAGATTTTCCAGATCACCGACGAAGTGGTGATCCTGAAAGACGGCAAATTTGTCGGTCAGTACGCGACCCGCGAAACCGATGAGCTGTCGATCGTGAAGAACATGGTGGGCAGGAACCTGGGCGACATCTTCGCCTCTCTTGACCGCAACACCGCGTTCGGGGATGACGTACTTGAGGTCAGGCACCTGGTGGCCGATGGCGTCAAGGACGTATCGTTTACGCTGCGCGCGGGCGAAGTGCTGGGTTTTGCGGGCTTGGTCGGCGCGGGCCGCACAGAGACCATGCGCTGTGTCTTCGGCGCCGACAAGATCAAGTCGGGCGAAGTGCTCATCGATCACAAACCGCGCAAAATTTTTTCGCCCGAGGACGCGATAGACCTGGGCATCGCGCTGTGCCCGGAGGACCGCAAGGATCAGGGCATCGTGGCCAAGCGCGCGGTCAAGGACAACATCTCCATGGCGGTTTTAAAATCGCTGGTCAAGGGCGGCTTCATCGACCGGGAAGGGGAAAACGCGTTGGCCGAGAAGGGCGTAAGGGACCTAAACATCAAGACGCCCGATGTGCTCAAACCCATCGGTGAACTGTCCGGCGGCAACCAGCAAAAGACCATTCTCGCCAGATGGCTTGCGATGAACCCGCGCATCCTGATCCTGGACGAACCCACCAAGGGCATCGACGTGGGGTCAAAGTCGGAGATTTATCAGTTGATCTGCGACATGGCGAAGAAGGGCATAGGCGTCATCATGGTTTCAAGCGAACTGCCCGAAGTGCTCGGCGTGTGCGACAGGATCGCGGTCATGTGCCAGGGCCGCATCACGGGCGAGCTCAAGCGTGAGGACGCAAGCGAGCGCAAGGTGCTGATGCTGGCGATGCAGGATATGTTGGGAGGGGCCTAAGATGGATCAAACCGTGAAGCAACCGGGCGCGTTTGCCCGCATGGGCAAGGGCATCCTGAAATCCGACAAGATCGGCCTGATCGTGGCGCTGATCGCGATTGTGGCGGTGTTTCAGTTCCTGACTGGCGGCAAGTACTTTACGCAGGCCAACATCATCAACATATTGATCGCCATGTCGGTCGTGGGCCTCGTGACCATCGGTGAGAGTTTCCTGCTGATCACCGGCAAGGTGGATCTCTCGCCGGGCTCGGTCGCAGCGTTCTCGGGCGTGCTGGTGGCAAACCTCCTGAACACCGGCATGAACATGTTCCTTGCGATACCGATCGTGGTCGCGGCGGGCATGGTGATCGGCGCGTTCAACGCGCTGCTCATCAACAAGCTGAAGCTTGAAGCGTTCATCGCGACACTCGCCACAATGTCGATCTTTAGAGGCCTTGCCTACATCATCTGCGGCGGCAAGGCGGTCTTCATCACCAACGGCGCGTACCTGAAGCTCGGCGCGGGGCGCTTCCTCGGCGTGCCGATCCCGGTCATCATTTTCATCGTTTTGTTTCTCGCCTTCATGGTCGTGCTGTCGCGCACGCGCTTTGGCCGTCACGTCTACATGGTGGGCGGCAACGCAACGGCCGCGCGCCTGACCGGCATCAACTCGCAAAAAGTGCTCATCGCCCTATACATGATGACGGCGGCTTTTGCTGCGCTGGGCGGGTGCATCATGACCGCGCGCATGTCCTCGGGCCAGCCGATGAGCTGCGACGGCCTCGAGTTTGACGCGGTCACCGCGGCGGTGCTCGGCGGCGTCGCGATGTCGGGCGGCGTCGGTTCGCTGGGCGGCGCGCTGATCGGCCTGCTCATCATGCAGGGCTTCAACAACGGCCTCATGATGCTCAACGTCCCCTCGTTCTGGCAGACGGTTTCAAGGGGCCTGCTGCTGATCGCGGCGCTGTCCTTCGACTACGTGAGAAACCGCAAATCCAAGCTCAAGAACGGTTAACCGCCTCAACCGGCCGGATTTAGGGATTTATCCGCTTCGCGGATAAAAATATAAGGAGGGTATCTCAATGAAGAAACTATTGGTCGCGCTCCTCATCCTGACCATGGCACTCTCAAGCGCCGTCGCCGCCTTCGCCGACGAAGCGCCAACGCTGGCCTTCATCTGCAAGGACCTGTCCCAGGAATGGTTCGTGGGCACCTCCACCGCCATGCTCGAAACCGCCAAAGCCCGCGGCGCGAAGGACGTCCTGATGTATGACTGCGGCATGAGCCCCGACAAGTACATGACGGCGCTTGACAACGCGATCGCGCAGGGCGTGGACGTCCTGATCGTGTGCCCGCCGGATCAGAAGCTTTCCCAGATCACCGTGCAGCGCTGCGCGGAAGCCGGCATCAAGGTCATGGCGGACGACGACGGCCTGATCGATGAGAACGGCAAGCACATCGCCCCGGCGCTTGAGCTGGACGCCTACAAGGTCGGCGAAGGCATCGGCGAATACCTGGGCGGCTATGTGACGGCGGGCAACATCACCGATTTCAGCAAGGTCGGCTACCTCTGCATGACCATGAGCGAAGTCTCCTCCTGCGTGCCGCGCTCGGTCGGCGCCGTGGACAAGTTTACTGCCCTGGTCCCTTCCTTCCCGGCTGAGAAGATCATCAAGGCCGACTACGACGGCACCTCCGACAAGGGCTTCAACGTGGCTGCCGCCACCATCACCGCCAACCCCGACATCGACGTGTGGTTTGTGACCGCACCCAACGACGAAGGCGCGCAGGGCGCGACCCGCGCGCTCGAGCAGGCCGGCAAGGACAAGGACGCCATCGTCATCGGCGTGGGCGGCTACCTGGCCAAGGACGAGTTCAAGAAGGACTTCTCCTGCTTCAAGGCCACGGCCTACATCGATCCCGTGCTCGACGGCACCATCGCGGCGAACGCGGCCATGGACTGGATCGAGAACGGCACCGTACCCTACAGCGAGTATCCCGAAGAAGGCGGCGAGTTTGGCGTGTACCCGTTCAGCGCCACGATGATCGATGGGAGCAACTACCTTGAGATCATGGGCGAGGGCGCCAACTAAGCGGCTTTAACACCGCCAGTCAAAATGGGCGGGGCGGATTTGCCGCCCCGCCCATTCCCATCGGGGAGGGAGCAACATGAATTCACGTGAACGCACGCTGATGGCGCTAAACCACGAACAGCCGGACCGGGCGCCGGTTTCATCCACCTATACGCCGGAGATCGCGCGCCTGCTGCGCTCGGTCTATGGCCGCGGGGAGGAAAACCTGGGGGTGGTCATGGGCAACGACCTGGTCAAGATCTCAGTCGGCGTTGAAAACAGCTACTATCTCCATGAAACGCCAACCTACACCTGCCCTTTCGGGATTGAGTTTCGAAACGTCAAAAACGCCCAGGGCGCGTACAGCGAAATCATCGGCGGCGCGCTGGTGGACGACGAGGACGGCGACAAGCTTTGCGCCTACGAGGTTCCCGATCCCGATGCCGACCACTGGTACGCGCCGGTGCGGGACGCGGTAAAGCGATACGGGAAGGAGAACTACATCGTGGGTTCCTGCCAGTGTTCGATCTTTGAAACCGCGTGGTACCTGCACGGGCTTGAGGATACGCTGTGCGACATGATCGTCAGGCCCGACTACTGCGAAGCGCTGTTTGAAAAGGTGATGCAGTTCCCGCTCAAGGCGGGCCTCAACCTGATCGACGCGGGCGCGGACATGGTGTGGCTGGGCGACGATGTGGCCACGCAGCGGGAAATGCTGTTTTCACTCGATCTATGGCGGCGCTATTTCAAGCCCCTGTATGCCCATATTTTTGCCGAACTCAAGCGCAAAAACCCGCGCGTCGCGCTGGCCTACCACTCCTGCGGCACCTGCGAAGCAATCCTCGATGACATGATCGAGATCGGGCTCGAGGTGCTCAACCCCATTCAGCCCCTCGCCATGGACCCGGTCAAAATCAAGCGCCGCTACGGCAAACGCCTTACGCTCTTTGGCGCGGTGGATGTTCAGCAACTGATGCCGCTGGGCACGCCGGACGAAATTCGAAGCGCGGTACGCGGCCTCAAGGAGACGCTCGGCGCAGGCGGCGGATTCATCCTGTCCCCCGCGCACCACATACAGGCCGATACGAGCCTTGACAACATTCGCGCGTTTTACGACGCCGCGCTGGAGGTTTGAGGATGAATTCAAGAGAGCGCGTCCAAGCGGCGCTGAACCATGAGGCGAGCGACCGCACACCCATCGACCTCGGCGCGACGGGTCAAACCGGCATGAGCGCCAGCACGCTGTACAAACTGAGACAGGCGCTGGGCCTGCCCGCGCATCCCGTTCGCATTGCGGAACCTTTCCAGATGCTGGGTGAAGTGGAAGGCGACCTGCTAAGGCTCGTGGGCGCCGACGTGGTGGGCCTGCCCAACCGGGGCAACATGCTCGGCTACAAGAACGAAAACTGGAAGATGTGGACCATGCAGGATTTAACGCCTGTCGAGATGGGCGGCGGGTTTGAGTACGATGTGGATGAGAACCAAAACACCTGGGTCTACCCGCAGGGTGACCGCAGCGCCCCCTACAGCGCCTTGATGCCCAAGGGCGGCACGTTCTTCGACAACACGGACCACGCGCCGGTCATCGATCTGGACGATTTGGATGAAGACGACCTGAGACCAAGGGAGGATTTCAAGGACGACTTTTACGTCGCGACCGAAGAGGACGCCGAGTTCTGGGCAAAGGAGAGCAAGCGCCTGTTTGAAGAGACCGAGTACGCCATCATCGGCCTGCTCGGCGGCGGCGGGCTGGGCGATGTGGCCATGCTGCCGGGCCCTTCCCTCAAGTACCCCAAGGGCATTCGCAGGGTTGAGGACTGGCTGATGGCGCACATGCTCTTTCCCGACTACGTGGATGAGGTATTTTCTCTTCAAACAGAAGTGATGCTGAAGAACCTTGAGCTGTACAGGCAAGCTGTAGGCGAGCGGATTCAAGCCATCTGGGTGTCCGGCACAGACTTTGGCACCCAGCACACCACGTTTACATCGCCCGAAATCTTCCGCCGCCTCTACAAGCCGCACTACAAGAAAATCAACGACTGGATTCACCTCAACACCGGCTGGAAGAGCTACTTCCATTCCTGCGGCGCGATATACCCGATCATGCGCGACTTTGTCGAGATGGGCGTAGATGTGCTCAACCCGCTTCAACTGTCAGCCACCGGCATGGACGCGGTGCAAATCAAGCGCGAGTTCGGGCGCGATCTGGTGTTCTGGGGCGGCGGCGTGGACACGCAGCGGGTGCTGCCGTTTGGCACGCCGGAAGAAGTGCGCGAGCAGGTAGCCGAGCGGATCAAGATCCTGGGCGAAGGCGGCGGCTACGTATTCAACCCCATCCACAACGTGGTCGCGGGCGTGCCGTGCGAGAACCTGATCGCCATGTATGAGGCGGTGCTGGGCAGGCCGATCCGGCAGGGGTGAACCCGCACAATAAACAAGGCCGTCTCACGAACATTGCATCGTGAGACGGCCCTTTCATCGCATGACAATCAGGCGGTAAACCCGGCCCGCTTAGAAATATCCCCGATTCGCTCCTCGGCGTCGGCCAAGATCTTCTCCTCATCAAGCGTCAGCACTTCACGGTTCTTCATGATGAGCTTGCCGTCAATGATCGAATCCATGACGTCCTGCGCGCCGGCAGATTCCACCAGCGTGTGAATGAGGTCGTGGCTGGGCATCATGTGGGGCTGGCGGATGTTGACCGTGATCAGGTCGGCCTTCTTCCCCACCTCGATGCTGCCCAGGCTGTCCGCGTGCTGCGTCGCCGCCGCGCCGCCCACGGTGGCCATCTTCAGCACTTGCCTGCACGGCAGCACCACCGGATCAAATACCGGCAGACCCCAATACGCGATCGTCGCCAGGCGCAGCGTCCTGATCTCCTCAAACACGCTGGCGGAATACCCCGCGCTGCCGTCGCATCCAAGGCCGATCGACACGCCTGCCGCCACCAGGTGCGGCGTCTTGGGAAAGCCGTGGCTGGTCAGGTTGCCGTGCGGGCAGTGCACGGCCTTTACCCCGCGCTGGGCGTACAGCCTGATGTCGCTCTCGGCCATCGCCACGTTGTGCGCGGTGAGGAGGTTCGGGCCCATCGCGCCCATCTCGTCGAGGAAATCGGCGGGCCGCTTCTTGTAGTTTCTCAAACAGAAGCTCACTTCGTCCCGGTGTTCGTAGAGGTGGGCGTGAATGCCCGTCTTGTGCTCCCTTGCCTTTTCGCCCACGGCGCGCACGAGCGCGGGGCTGCACGTCATCACCTGCCTGAGGGCGAACCAGATGTCCACGCGCCCGTCCCCTTTGCCGTTGTACGCGCGGTACAAATCCTCCGTGCGGGCAATGGCGTCGTGCGTGCTTTCCACCATCACGCCGTCTACCGTCCCGCCCATGTCCATCGTGGAGCGCGCGATGGCCGCCCGCATGCCCGATTCGATGACCGCCTCGGCCACCTTGTGCATGTGCCGCCCGCCGGAATCGGCGAAGGAGGTGGTGCCGCTCTTGATCATCTCAAGGCAGGCAAGCTGCGCGCTCAGGTGCACGTCGTCTTCGGTCAGAACGCTCTCAAACGGCACCAAAAAACGCGCCCAGATCATGGGAAACTCGTCGGCGACCTTGCCGCGCAGCATTTGCTGGCAGGTGTGGGTGTGCGCGTCGATGAGGCCGGGCATCACAAGTTTTCCGTTTCCGTCAATCGTCGCCGCCGCCTGCCAGTCTATGGACTCCTGTCGATCGGCAATCGCGGCGATCTTCCCCGCCTTGACCGCCACCGACTTGCCCTTCTCAACGGCAAAGTCCGGCGTCAACAAATGGCAGTTTTTGATCACGATATCGTAAGAGTTCAATGAGCATCTTCCTTCCCGCGTAATTGTATCCTTCAAGGCCCGCAAAGGGCGCGACATTTCCGCTCAAATCGTGTATAATAGACCCAAGTATACGCGCGCATCTGACGCATTGGGGGGAAAACCGCATGACGCTAAAGCAGGCCGAATACCTGATCAGCATCGCCGCGCACGGTTCCATCACGAAAGCATCCAAGGAGATGTTCGTGGCGCAGTCCAGCCTGTCCTCCACCATCAAGGAGGTGGAAAACGAATACGGACTTGAGATCTTTCGGCGCGACAGCAGGGGCGTGGAACTGACCATGCCGGGCCGGGAATTCATTGAGGATTTGCAGCACATGCTGGACCAATTCGGCTACATCAACGAAAAATACCGCAAGCGCCCGCAAACCGATGTGTTCCTCTCGGTCTCCACGCAGCATCACATCTGCGGCGACGGCGCGTTCTTGCGCCTGGCGAACCTGTACGAGGGGAACAATTTCGCGCTGGGGTACCTCGAGGGCAATACCGAACAGGTCCTCGGCGAAGTGGAAACCGGCGTCTCCGAAGTGGGGCTCCTGTTCTACTTCCTATCGACAAAGAACATCGTCATACAGGACCTTCGCAACCGCGGCATGGTGTTCAATCACATCGCCTACAGAAAGCCGCACCTGTACGTACATCGAAGCCATCCGCTCGCCGGGCGGGTCAGCGTGACCACGGAGGATTTGCGCCACTACCCGAGCATTACCTACGACGCGGGCGGCTCGGGCGCAAGCCTGTACACCTCGAATTTGCGCCGTGCGTCGCCCCGCATGCAGATCTACCGCGTCAACGACCGCGCCGGCGCCTACACCATCATGCGCAAACAAATGGCCTACGCGACAGGCACGGGCTACCAATCGGAGGACCAAGGTTATGCCGATATCGTCAGCATCCCCATCGAGGGAAGCGACGGCCTTGAGGTCGGCTGGCTGGTAAAGGACAAGCAGCGCCTGTCCGATCCGGCGGAGCATTTCATCGAGCTGATCAAGCAGCTTTACGTGCAATAACCCCGCAAACAACGCCCCCGGCGGACGCGGATCGCTTCCGCCGGGTTTTGCGTTCTAGTTACTTCGCGAGGCTCTCCTCGATCATGGCCTTGATTTCCGGCTGCTCCTGATCAAGGGCGCTGGGGATTTCCAGTTCGCCGTTCATGAGCTTCGCCTTGGCGTCGGCGTAGGCCGCCTTGCCCGCTTCCGAGATGTACTTGTCAAACGCCTCGCCCTCAACGCAGGACACGGCGCCGTCCTTGAGCCCGAGGAACTCGAACTGGCCGTAGTTCAGCGCGCCTTCGGTCAGGAATTTCTCGATGGTGTTGTAGATGATGACATCGTAGTTGACCATGGTGGAGGTGATGAACTGGGAAGCGATCTCAGGCTTGCCCGCGTCCAAGTACTTGGTCGCCTGATCGACGTCCGCGCCGACGACGAACTTGCCGGTCTCGCTGGCCGCCTGATACGCACCGTTGCCCGACGCACCGGCCGAGGCAAACACCACGGCGGCGTTCGAGTCGTTGTACTGCGCCAGCGCCTGGGTGCGGCACTTGTCGGGGTCGTTCCAGTTGTTGACGTAGTTGTAGACGATCTCAAGGCCGGGCTTGTAGTCCTTGGCGCCGTTGATATAGCCCAGGAAGTGGTTCTGAATGTTGATGGTCTCATCCTTGCCGCCGATGAAGCCGATCACGCCCGAATTGACCGTGCCTTCAATGCCGCTGGTCGCGATGTCGGCGGCCAGAATGCCCGCTAGGTAGCACGCATCGTTCCTGACCTGGAACGCGTACATCTTGTCAAGCTTCTCGGTCATCTTGTCGCGGTTGCCGGCGGAGAACATCGCGATCTCGGGGAACTGCTCGCCAACTTCCAGGATGCAATCGGTAAAGTCGTTGCCTGCGTACATGAGGTCCGCGCCCGCATCCGCAGCTTCGTACATCGCGGTCAGGCACGCCTGCACATCGGCAGTGGTCTCGACAACGTGCACGTCGGCCACATCGGCGAAGTCCACGGCCGCCTTGTCGCCGCCCGCCGCAAGGCTGTCCCACATGGACAGGTCGCCGCGGTTCTTGACAAAGATATAGATCTGCTTCTTTTCTGCTTCGGCGCTCGCGCCAAAGCACACGAATGTGGCCGCCACCATGCAAATAACCAGGGCCAGGGACAAGAGCTTCTTCATGATTCCTACCTCCCAAATTTTTGCCATAAATCCTATTCATGAAGCGAGAAACTCGCATGAATACTACCCCATGCTTTTGGTCAGCTGCTTCTTGGTCGCGACCGCCTTCGCGCGCTTTTTTACGCTTTGAACCACGCACAGCACCACGAGGATCAGGATGTAGGGCATGGCCGCGATCAGCTTGAGGTCAAGGTTGGTGTACATTTGCAGGTACACCGTGGTGGTATCGGCAAACCCGTACAAGTGCGAGGAGAGGAAACCGATCACGGGATTGCCCTGGCTCATGGCGTTCATCGCCAGCGACAGATAGCCGCGCCCGTTGACCATGTTGGCGGTGAAGCTTGAGAGCGAGCCCATGGACATGTACATGCCGCCAAGCGCCGAGAACGCCCCGCACAGCGCCAGCGCGGTGAACTTCATTTTGTTCACGCTGATGCCCACCGATTGCGCGGCCTCCGGGTTCTTGCCCACGGCGCGCAGGTTCCGCCCGATCTTCGTGCGGTACAAAAACACCCAGGAAAGCGCCACGCACAGCCAACCGATGTAGGTGATCAGGTTGTGTCCGCTGAGCAGCTGACCCACATACGGAACATCCTGAATGAGCGGAATGCTCACATTCGGGAAGGTCAGGCTCCGCAGGCCGAGCGAGGATATCTTGCTGCCGGTCAAGAGCACCAGCACGAACACCGTGCCGCCGCTGGCGATCAAGTTGATCGCCACGCCGCAGGCATTCATCGGCCCCTTCATCACCAAGGTAAAATAACCCAGCAAAAATGAGATGGCGATTCCAATGAACACGGTCGCAAGCGCGCTCAGCAGCAAATTTTGCGTGTAGGCCGATATGACCACCCCGGCGAGCGCCGAGATCAGCATCGTGCCCTCGATGGCGAGGTTGAATATGCCCGACTGGAACATCAGGTTGGCGGCCAAAGTCGCAAGCAGCACGGGCGTAGTCCCCGCGAGCACCGAAAACCAGAACGCCGGAGAGGTCAGCCAATCGATCATGCGCCCGTCACCTCCCTGGATGCGGCCTTGGCAAGCGCCAGTCGCTGCTCGTGCCGCTTCTTAAAGCCGTACAGGAATTTGTCCGACGCCACGAGCAAGATTACGATGCCCTGCAAAAACGCAACCACTTCAGGATCGATGTTGGTCGAGCGCGACATGATCTCGGCGCCCACGCGCATGTACGCCACAAAGAACGCCGTCAGCGGGATGAAGACCGGGTTCTGTCCCGCGAGCATGTGGATCATCAACCCGTCCCACACGTAGCTGACGCGCGACTCCCACTGGAAGCGCCGATACATGCCCATCACTTCAATCGCGCCGCCCATGCCGCCGATCGCGCCGCCCACGAACTGCGCGCTCAAGATCACCGCGCCGGCGTTGATGCCCGCGGTGCGCGCAAACATTGGGTTCTGGCCGGTCAGCCGGATCTTGTAGCCGTAGGAGGTTTTCTTCATCAGCACCACAACCAGCACGACCACGGCCAGCATGATGATCATGCCCCAATGGGTGCTGGTGCCCTTTATGAGGTTTCCAAGCTTCGCCGCAACCGGGAACTGCGCCGTACCCCAACTCCCCGCCCCCTCAAGCAGGAACAGGCTGACGATGGACACGCCGAAATAATAGAAGATGTAGTTCGACATGATGGCGATCACCGTGGGGCTGATGCCCGTAAAGCGGTTGAGTATGACCGGCAGCATGTTGATGATGCCGCCGACCAAAATGCCCGCCAGGATGTACGCCACCTGATAAAGGCCCGGTGCGAGCGGCGCCTTGAGCGCGATGGCAGAGGCCACCACGGCGCTCATGTAGAACGCGCCGTCAACCGCCATGTTGAAGACGCCCGCCCTGAGCGAGACGTTGACCGCGAGCGCGCAGAAGATCAGGGGCGTCGCGCGCTCGAGCACGTTGAAAAAGCCCCGGCGGGTCTCAAGCGGCCCGAGCAGCATTTTGGAGATGGCAAACGAAGGATCGTCGGCGACGAAAAAGATGATGATGAACACCACCATAACCGACAAAAGCATGGCCGCCAGAATGCGAACGGCGCCAAAGTAATCCATGAAGTCAAAGCGTTTTTTTTCATTCAGTTCCATGCGTCAGCCCACCTCCTCTTGGCGTTTAAGCCCCAGCATGTAAAGGCCCAGTTCCTGTTCGCTGACCGGCGTCGTGTTGTCGAGCTCGGCCACAATCTGCCCTTTGTACATCACGAGGATCCGATCGCTCAGTGAGATCAGCTCGTTGAGGTCGGCCGATACCAGGAGGATTCCGCGGCCCGCCTTGCGCATGTGAAGTATCTTCGTATGGATAAACGAGATCGCGCCGACATCGATGCCGCGCGTCGGCTGCTCGAGCACCAGCAGATCGCTGCCCGCCGTGAACTCGCGCGCCACGATCACCTTTTGGATGTTGCCGCCGGACAAGCTCTTGATGGGGCGCTTCTCGCTCGTCGTCTTGACGGCAAAATCGCGTATCAGCTTCAAGCTGTTTAACTTGATTTGTTTTCCCTTTAAAAGCATTGCCCTGCC
This sequence comes from Eubacteriales bacterium, assembly GCA_031551775.1. Taxonomy (GTDB): domain Bacteria; phylum Bacillota; class Clostridia; order Christensenellales; family Aristaeellaceae; genus Anaerozeibacter. The sequence goes on from JAVBND010000010.1 coordinate 34,231, forward strand.
GCTGAAACCGTCAACATTTGAGGCGATCAGGTTTTCCTCAACGCTCATGGCCGCCGCGCAGCCGTTCACCATGCGGTCCTCCGGCACGTAGGATACGCCCGCTGCGCGTATGCTTCCGATTTTCTCCCCGGTGACCTCCTTGCCCTTTAGAAAGACCTTGCCCGCCTGGACGCCCCGGTTTGCGGTGACGAGTCCGACCAGCTCGCTTTGGCCGTTGCCCTCGACCCCCGCGATGCCGACGATTTCGCTGTCCCGGACGTTCATCGAGACGCCGTTGAGCTTCATAACGCCGAACTGATCCGTATAGAAAAGCCCCTGGACCGAAAGCAGCTCGCGCCCCGGCGCGTGTCCCGCCTTGGTGTAATCAAACACCACCTTGTGCCCGACCATGAGGTTTGATATTTCCTCTGTGGAAACGCTGGCCGTATCATAGGTGCCAATGGTCTCGCCGCCGCGAAGGATGGTGATGCGGTCGCTGATGCGCTTGACTTCATCGAGTTTGTGGGAGATGAAAATCACCGTCATGCCGTGCCGCTTGAGCTCGAGCAGCCTTTCAAACAGCTCATCGGTCTCCTGCGGCGTCAGCACGGCGGTGGGTTCGTCCAGGATGATGATGCGCGCTTCCCGATACAGGATTTTCAATATCTCAAGCTTCTGCTTCATGCCCACGCTCATGTCGCGCACCAACCGGCCCGGCACAATGTCAAACCCATACTTGGCTGACAGGTCCCGGCAAATCGCGATTTCCTGGGCGCGGTTCGTGAACTGAGGCGCGTCCTTCGTCCCCAGCACCAGGTTTTCCGCCGCGGAAAATTCCTCCACCAGCATGAAGTGCTGATGCACCATGCCGATGCCATGCTTCAGCGCATCTCGGCTGGACGCAAAACGCATCGGCTCGCCGCGCAGAAAAAGCTGCCCGGAGGTGATTGCCTCCATGCCGAACAGCATCTTCATCAGCGTGCTCTTGCCCGCGCCGTTTTCCCCGACAAGGGCGTGGATCTCGCCTTCGCGCACGCAAAAATTCACGTTGTGGTTGGCCAGAATGCCGCCGTCATAGATCTTGGTGACATTCTTAAGCTCCAGCAGGTTCGTCTCGGCCAAGCCCATCCACCCCCATGAATGTTTGGTTATGAATACGCGTATAGTATAACAGATATCCTCACCCATGCGGAAATAGGAATATGCGATGAATATCCATCGTTTTTTGCTATTTTCTCCGCCCGGGGTGGTTGTAGTATGATGTCCATATAGACGTGTCACGCGAGACGAAAGGAGCAAAAAATGGCGGCATTACAAAATGTACCAACGATTCACATGGAAGCAAAGATGGGCGACGTGGCGAAAACCGTGCTGATGCCCGGCGATCCGCTCAGGGCCAAATCGATTGCCGAGACCTATCTGACGGACGCAGTGTGCTTTAACCGGGTGCGCGGGATGCTGGGCTACACCGGCTTTTACAAGGGAAAACGCGTATCGGTCATGGGATCGGGCATGGGCATGGCGTCGATCGGCATCTATTCCTACGAGCTGTACGCCGGGTATGGGGCGGAAAACATCATCCGAATCGGCACATGCGGCGCGGCGGCCGCAGACATCAACATCCGCGATGTGGTCCTGGCCAGCAAGGCGTATTCGGTTTCAAATTTCGCCTTTGTGCAGCAGGGCTTTACCGGCAACTGCATGCCCGCGTCGGAAGCGCTCAACGGGGTCATCGGGAATGTCGCGCGGGAATTGTCCATGAAACTGGTCACAGGCGCGATTCGCTCCGGCGATGTGTTCTACATGGAGGACATTCCGCGCGAGCGCGCAAGCTACATGGACGAAGTCAAGGCGCTTGAGATGGAGGCCTACGCGCTGTTCACCAACGCCAAGGCGCTGAACAAAAACGCGGCGTGCCTTTTGACCGTGACCGACAAGCGCATGACCGGCGAAGCGATCCCTGCAGTTGAGCGGGAAAAGCACCTGAACGAGATGTTCGTTCTGGCGCTGAACGCGGCCATCCGCCTGTAAGGCGCGTCAAACCATCAAAAAGCGCGGAGCCGCATCCAATCGGCATCCGCGCTTTTGGTTTGCCCTCTGTGCGGTGTTGCCCTAGAACAAACCCGAGATGGTGCCGTCCTCGTCCACATCGATTTTTTCAGCCGCGGGCGCCTTGGGGAGGCCCGGCATGGTCATGATATCGCCGGTCAGCGCCACGATGAAGCCCGCGCCCGCTGAAACCTTGAGGCTTCTGACGCTCACTGTGAATCCCTTCGGCGCGCCGCGAAGGAGGGCATTGTCGGAAAAGCTGTACTGCGTCTTGGCCATGCAGATCGGGTGGTTTCCGTACCCCAGGGCCGTCAGTTCCTGGGCCTGCTTCTTCGCGGCCGGTTGCAGCTCTATGCCGTCCGCGTGGTACACCCGCTTCGCGATCGCGCTCAGTTTCTCTTCGATTGATTGTTCAAGTTCATACGCATAGTTCAGCGCGCTCGCCTCTTCGCACAGCCGAACCACTTCCTCCGCCAGCGCCCGCCCGCCTTCGCCGCCCTTGCCCCACACTTCGCTCAGCGCGCAATTGACGCCAAGCGCGCGGCACCGGTCCTCGATCAGCGCAAGTTCCGCCTCGCTGTCGGTCGGGAAGCGGTTGATCGCCACCACGCATGGCAGGTTGAATACCGTTTTGATGTTTGTAACGTGCCGCAACAGGTTGGGCATTCCCTTCTCAAGCGCGGCCAGGTCTTCCCGGCTCAGGCATTCCTTGGCCGCGCCGCCGTGGTGCTTGAGCGCCCGGACGGTCGCCACCACCACCACCGCCGAGGGGCTGAGCCCCGCCATGCGGCACTTGATGTCAAGGAATTTTTCCGCGCCCAGATCCGCGCCGAATCCGGCTTCCGTCACGGCGTAGTCGCCCACCTTGAGCGCCATCTTGGTCGCCATGATCGAATTGCAGCCGTGCGCGATGTTGGCGAACGGGCCGCCGTGGATGAACGCGGGCGTCCCTTCAAGCGTCTGAACCAGGTTGGGTTTGAGCGCCTCCTTGAGCAGCGCCGCCATGGCCCCTTCTGCCTTCAGGTCACCCGCCGTTACCGGCGTTTGATCGTATCTATAGCCCACTATCATGCGCCTAAGCCGCTCCTTGAGGTCGGCAATCGAGCCCGACAGACACAAAACCGCCATGACCTCCGACGCCACGGTGATGTCGTATCCGTCCTCGCGCGGCGCGCCGTTCACGCGCCCGCCCAGGCCGTCCACGACAAAGCGCAGTTGCCTGTCGTTCATGTCCACGCACCGCCGCCAGGTGATCCGCCGCGGGTCGATCCCAAGCGCGTTGCCCTGATAGATGTGGTTGTCGAGCATCGCCGCGAGCAGGTTGTTCGCCGCGCCGATGGCGTGGAAGTCGCCGGTAAAGTGCAGGTTGATGTCCTCCATCGGCACCACCTGCGCGTATCCCCCGCCCGCCGCGCCTCCCTTCACGCCAAACACCGGTCCCAGCGACGGCTCGCGCAGCGCCACGACGCTTTTCTTCCCAATGCGCCTGAGCCCGTCGGCCAGGCCCACCGTGGTCGTGGTCTTGCCCTCGCCTGCGGGCGTGGGCGTTATCGCCGTGACCAGGATCAGCTTTCCGTCCGGTTTTTTGCTTTCGCTCAGCGCCTTGAGGTCAATCTTCGCCTTGTAGCGCCCGTACTGCTCTATGTACCCCTCGCAGATCCCCGCATCCTTCGCGATTTCCACAATGGGCTTCATCTGCTGGCCCTGCGCGATTTCTATGTCGGTCTTGTATTCCATGGCGCACCCTCCCCGGTAATCCTATTTGAGTGGTTGCCTTTATTATATATCCGCTTCGTGGTTTTGCCAAGAACCGAAGTTAAAATGACCCGATTCCCGGTCGCTCCCCTATACAGCGGTCCCCGGCGCCGGGCTCTGAGCCGCGCGGTCATTTCGCGGGTACTTTGCGTCCGCAATATACAACTGTCCCATTTCACGCGTCACACCTTGGTTCTTGATGATCCGGCCAAAGAATTCCCCGCTCCTCTTTACGCTGCGCGCCTGCGAATCGTAATCAACCTTTACGAGGCCAAACCGCGCGCTTTCACCCTCGAGCCACTCAAAGTTGTCGGTAAAGCACCAATGGTAGTAGCGCTCGACCGGCAGGCCCGTCTTGACGATCGAGCGAAGATGCTCCGCGATGTAGCGCGCGCGAAATGTGTCGTGTTCGTCACAGGTTCCGTTCTCGGTCACATAGATCGGGCGGCCCAGCACCGCGTACAGTTCCCGCGCGCACTCGGCGATGCCTTCCGGGTAGATCTCCCAGCCCAGGTCGTTGACCTCAACATCTTGTCGAACCCCGTCGCTCAGGCTGCTGACCGTTGAGCGCGTGTAGTAATTGAGTCCCAGGAAATCGGCGTATTCGCCGGGCCGAACGCCCATCGGGTTCGTAAGCGGCCACCCAAACCGTCCCCTGAGGCAAGCGTTTGACAACAGGCCCTGAAACAGCGCCTTGCCCAATTTCGCGCACAGTTGGTGCCACGGGTTGAACGCGTTTTGGGGCGCGAAAGCGCGCATGTGGTGCGCGAACCCCACCTTGGTTCCCGCAAACCCCATGGCGCGGCGTTCCTCATGGATGATTTGATACGCCTTTACATGGCAACCCGCCATGACCGACATGACTTTCAGCGCCTTCATTGGGTTCTTCTCGCCAGGCGGAAACCCGCCCGCCAAGTAGCCCTGCACCGCGAAGACGTTGGGCTCGTTGACGGTGACGTATTCGCTTGCGATATCTCCGAAAGCGCGCACCGCGCGGCGGACGTAGCTCAAGTATTTCCCGGCGTTTTTCGCATCGGCAAAACCGCCGCTTTCCTCAAACCACATGGGATTGGCAAAGTGGTGCAGCGTCACCATCGGCTCAATGCCGTTCTCCTTTACGCATTCAAGCAGCTTGCGGTAGTAAAGAACCGCGTCCGGGTCGAACGCGCCTTCGCAAGGCTCAACGCGCGCCCACTCGATGCCCAATCTGTACACCTGAACGCCCATCTCGCGCATCAGCCCGATGTCGGATTGAAAAACGTGAACATGGTCATTGGCGCGGCGCGGGCTGCTGCCGTCCAGGATGTGCCCGCGGTCGGCCCAGTCGTTCCAGGTGTGCCTGACATCTCCGCCCTCAATTTGCGCCGCCGCGCTCGCCACGCCGAGTTTCATGCCTCTTGGCAGTTCAAAATACAATTTCAATCCCTCCCCCGGTTCCACTCTATGCGAAAACGCAAACCTCAGCGTCCATTATACTATGAAACGGGGCCAAAAAGCAAAAAACGAGCCGTATCGCGCGAAACGCGACGCGGCCCGCATGTTAAACCAGCGCTTACGCCATTGCGCTTTTTCGATTAACGGCCCAGAACCGCCGCGACCTCGGCGGAACCCACGTTGTCGGCGTTGACCAGCATGACGCCGGTGTCAACCGACTTCTCCGCCACCGCGCCGCCGTTGGCGAGTTCGAGCGCGGTCTTGACGCCGTCGTAGCCCATGAAGTACTGCCTTTGCACGACAGAGGAAACGATGAAGTTGCCGCCCTTGATCATGTTCTCGATTTCAACTGAGAAATCAAAGCCCACCATGGCGATATCGGTGCGGTTCGCTTCGGTCAGGCCGGTCACGAAGCCGACGGTAGAGCCGTTGTTGGGCCCGAATACGGCCTTGAGGTTCGGGTAAGTGGTCAGAAAGTCCTGGCAGAAGCCGACGGCCTTGCTGACGTCGCCTTCGTTGACCTTGATGTCGTTGTTGAGCACGGTCCAGGTTGCGGGGGCATTGGCGGTCCAGTAGGCGTTGAAGCCCGCCAGGCGGTCGATGATGGTCTGGGAGCCGGCGGAGCCCACCTGCACGGCGACCTGCGCTTCTTCCGCCTCCGAAACGCCCAGCTTCTTGAGGTTCTTAATCATTTCCTGCGCGGCCATTTCGCCCGCGGTTACGTTGTTGGTCATGAGCTCCGCGCTGTACTTGTCGCCGGTGACGGTGGTGTCAACCAGGACCACCGGGATGCCCGACTCATAGGCCTCGCGCACCGGGTTTGCAAGCGACACGCTGTCCACCGGCCCGATCACGATGCCGTCGGCCTGCGCCGAGACGGCGTTTTGCAAAAGGGTGATTTGGCCTTCGATGTCGGATTCCGCGCCGACGCCGACGACGACGACTTCACAGCCCAGGTCCTTGCCCGCCTGCTCCGCGCCCTGCTGGAGCACCGCCCAGTACTGGTTGCCGATGACCTTCACGATCAGGTAGATGGTCTTGCCTTCCGCCGACGCGGTCACCGCGAACGCGCCGAGGGAAAGCATAAGGACGAGTGCCAACGCCAGAAATTTCTTCATGAATGGTTCCTCCTTTTATAATGCAATTGGCCGCCTTGCCAAAAGCTCACCGGAAGCAAACGGATCAACCGCCCGCTTTTCTATGGCGCCGCGCTTCAACCGCGCACGCGCCGACCAGGATCAAGCCGATGATGATCTGCTGGGTGAAGGAATTGACGCCGTTGAGGTTGAGCCCGTTCCTGAGCACGCCCATGATGAGCGCGCCGATGATGGTGTTGAGGATCGTGCCTTCGCCGCCGTTGTTGGACACGCCGCCCAACACCGCCGCCGCGATGGCTTCGAGTTCGTAGCCCTGACCGGCCGTCGGCTGGGCCGAGGAGATGCGGGAAGCCACGAGAATTCCGCAAATGGCCGCCGAGAAACCGCTGACGCAGTATGCAAACATACGGGTCCTGACCGCATTGATGCCCGAGAGCTTGGCCGCTTCAAGGTTTGAACCGCACGCGTAAATCTGGCGACCCACGCGGGTCTTGGAGAGCAGCACCGCGAGCATCGCGCCGTAAACAAGGGTGATGATGACGCTGTAGGGCAGCCCGCCCGGCAGACGCCCGCCGCCCAGAACATAGAACGCATCTTGCACCTGCTGGCTTGGGATATTGGTGGTGTAGACCGGCGCGCCGTTGACCAGGAGGTTTGCCATGCCGCGGTAGACCCACTGGGTGCCGAGCGTCGCGATAAAGGGCACGACACCCAGAATCTCAATCGTGAAACCGTTGATGACGCCGGTTGCGATGCCCATCGCGAGGCACAGCGGGATGCAGATCCACAGCGGAATCCCCCGCGTGAGGAGCGTCACCACGATGATGCCCGACAGCGCCATGCTCGCGCCCGCCGACAAATCGGTCCCGCCGCAGATCAGGCAGAAGGTCAGCCCATAGCCGATGATGGAATAGGTGACCACCTGCTGAAGGATGTTGATCAGGTTGGTCTGGGCGAGAAAGAGCTTAGGCTGAAGGACCGCAAAAAGTGAAAACAGCAAAATCAGCGCCATTCCCGACAAAAGCGCCTTCTTCATTGCGACGCTCAGGTTGCTCAGGGGCCCTGCGTTATTCTTCTCCATGGTGCCACTCCTTCAAAAGCGTATCGCGCGTTACCCGTTCGCGGCTTTCTTTTCGAGCTTGTTATAACCCGCCGCCAAGTACAGAATTTCTTCCTGCGTGGTTTCCTTGGTCGTAAGCTCGCCGTTGACCGAGCCTTCGTGGATCACCAGCACCCGGTCCGACATGCCGAGAATTTCCGGCAATTCGCTTGAGATCATGATGATCGCCACGCCCTCATCGCTCAAGCGGTTGAACAACTCGTAGATTTCGAATTTCGCGCCCACGTCGATGCCGCGCGTGGGTTCGTCCACGATCAGCACCTTGACATCGTTGCACAGCCACTTTGAAAGAACCACTTTTTGCTGGTTGCCGCCAGAGAGATTGCGGCACAACTGCCGCAGCGACGGCGTCTTGGTGCGCAAAAGCCGGCGGTACTTCTCGGCGTTTTTCGCGCCTTCGCGATCGTCGATGAAGCCGTGTCTTGACAGCTTTTTAAGGTGCGCCATGTTGGTGTTGTATTGAACGTCAAGGCCCAGCGCCAGCCCGTCGTACTTGCGGTTCTCGGTCGCGTAGCCGATGCCGTGCCGGATGGCCTGCCCGACCGACTTGACCGAAATGGGCCTTCCTTCAAGCGTAAGTTCCATCGAATCGGCCTTGTCGGCTCCAAAGATCAAGCGCATGATCTCGGTGCGCCCCGCGCCCACCAGCCCCGCGATGCCCAGGATTTCGCCCTTGCGCACGTTCAAGCAATCGACTTTGACCTTGTTGCCGCGGCGGATGTTTTTTGCTTCAAGCGCCACATCGCCGATTTTTCTTTTATATTTTGGGTACTTGTCCTCAAGCGACCGGCCAACGATCATGTTCACCAGCTCATCAAGGGTAATGTCGCGAAGGTTCTTTGTCCCGATGTACTGCCCGTCGCGAAGTACGCTCGCGCGCTCACAGATCTTGGAAAGCTCCTCCATGCGGTGGGATATGTATACCATGCCCACGCCCTTGCTTTGAAGGTTGCGGATGATGCGGAAGAGTTGCTCGATTTCGCGCTCGGTGAGCGTAGCGGTCGGTTCGTCCAGCACCAGAATGCGCGCGTTGTAGCTGATGGCCTTGGCGATTTCAACCATCTGCTGCTGCGCCACGCTCAGCGTCCTGACCACCGTGCGGGACGGGATGTTGATGCCCAGATCCCTGAGGATCTTGGTCGCGTCATCGTGCATTTGCTTATCCGAGATAAAGCCCCTCTTCTTGGGCGGGCGGCCGATGAAGATATTGTCGGCCACCGTCAGGTGCGGGCACAGTTGGAGTTCCTGAAAGATGATGCTGATGCCGAGCTCGTGCGCCTTGGCAACCGAGTCGATCGCCACCTTCTGTCCCTCGATGTATATCTCTCCTTGGTCGGCTTTGAATACGCCGGTCATGATCTTCATAAGCGTGCTCTTTCCCGCGCCATTCTCGCCGACCAGGCCGTGCACTTCTCCTTTGTTGACGGAAAAACTCACGTTGTCGAGCGCTTTTACGCCAGGGAACGACTTGCTGATGCCCTCCATGCGAAACAGTTCCTCATCCATCGGGATGTCCCGCCCCCTTTATACCGAGCGAATCGCCCATGTTATCCGTGTATTGAACGCTCCAAATCGTGTACGTTAACGATTCCATTGCTTGCATTATACCGTAACCATTTCGCTCGGTCAATGGTCATTTTACACAAATTATTCCCACGCAACTGCGGTCAATATCTTTAAGTTGAGGATTTTGTATCGATTGCGCGCGGGGCGAAGCGTTAACGCACACGTTTTTGTGCATTATTACGGCTGTACAAACGCAAAAAAGTGTGCTACCATGAGCACGGACCGTGAAGGTTAACGGTCGAAAAGTTATTAAGGGGGGAGCGGCGGTGCCCGAAGCCCCGGAAAAAGTCACGCTGAAGTTGATTGCCGAAAAATCCGGTACGTCGATTGGGACGGTAGACCGCGCGCTGATGGGCCGCAACGGCATCAGCGAAAAGACCAAGCAGCGCGTGCTTGATGTGGCCCGCGAGCTGGGATACCGGCCCAACCGTTTCGCAAGCGCGCTCAGCCGCAAGAAAATTCTCCGGCTCGGAATTGCTTACCCCGAAAACCCGCGCGGCTTCTACGGCTTTATCGACCAGGGCGTCGACCGCGCCGCGGAAGAACTGGCGGATTACGGCGTCACGATCGAAAAACTGCGCTACCCGGCGCAAACCCCGTCCGATCAGGCGGAAATGATGAAGGCGCTTGAACCGGATCATTTTGACGCGCTGGCCGTCAACGCGGCGGGCCCCGCCACATCGATTGAAATCAACCGCATGACCCGTGCGGGCGTGCCGGTCATTACCTTTAACAGCGATGCGCCCGACAGCGATCGGCTGTTTTTTGTCGGCAACGACTCCCTGCAATCGGGCCGGATGGGCGCGGAATTGCTTGGGCGGATGCTGGGCGGCGAAGGCGCCGTGACCGTTATGGGCAATTTTGCGCAGGTGACGCCTTTTGCCGAGCGCTTCGGCGGCTTTTGTGATGTGATTCAAAACGAATACCCCGGCATAAGGCTCTATCCCTGCGCCGATTGTTTCAGCGATTCGGCCATTGCGTCAAGGAGCCTGATCTCGGTTCTTGCGCAAGTGGCGGACATGAAGGGCGTGTTCTGCACCGGTTATTCATCAACCGTTGGCGCCATCACGGCGCTCAAGGCGCTAAACCGCAAGGACATCGTGCTGATCGGCTACGATGTAAGCGAAGAAATCATAGGCGCGCTGCTTGACGGCTGGTGCGATGTGCAGCTTTTCCAGGACCCTTACCGGCAGGGTTACGAGGCCGCGCGCTTGCTCGCGCGGCACCTGCTTGAGGGCTGGACGCCCGATCAGGCGCGGCTTCACATCGAGACCCACATTGTGCTTAAACACAACGCGGAAAGCTACAAATCCGGCCTTGTCCGGTGGGACAGGTTCACCTGACGGCGGGCCTGAAATTTCCGCTTGGCGCATATTTCAGGCCGGAGTATAAGGATATTTCAGGCCGGAGCAAAACGATCATCAAATTGGGAGGGATTGCTTATGGATATGCTCGAAAAACTGTCGCTGGCGGGTCTGGTCCCGGTCATCAAGATCGAGAACAGTGAGGATGCCGTACCGCTTTGCAAGGCGCTCAGTGACGGCGGCCTGCCGGTGGCCGAGATCACCTTCCGCACCGACGCAGCGCAGCAGGCGATTGAAAACGTGCACGGGCAGCTTCCGGACGTGCTGCTGGGTGCGGGCACCGTGCTGACGGTTGATCAGGTCAAACGCGCGGTGGGCGCGGGCGCAAGTTACATCGTCTCTCCCGGCTTCAACCCCGACGTGGTGGGGTATTGCGTCAAGAACGGCATCGCCGTGCTGCCCGGTTGCGCCAACCCCAGCGACATTGAAATGGCGCTGTCCTATGGCCTGAAAACCGTCAAGTTCTTTCCGGCGGAGGCGCTGGGCGGGCTCAAGCTCATCAAGGCCATGAGCGCACCCTACGGCGGGATCAGCTTTGTGCCGACCGGCGGCATCGACGAGAAGAACGTGCTTGAGTACCTGTGTGCCCCTTGTGTCAAGGCCGTGGGCGGCAGCTGGATGGTACCGGGCGACGCGATCAGACAAAAAGACTGGGCGCGCATCACGGCGCTTGCCGCCGGGGCGGTAAAGCTGATGCTCGGCTTTGAGCTTAAGCACATCGGCATCAACAGCGAAAGCGCCGAAGGGGCGATGGAGACCGCCAAAGCGCTTGGGGCGCTTCTGGGCCAGCCGGTAAACGAGGGCAATTCCAGCGTGTTCGCGGGAGCATCGTTTGAAGTGATGAAGAGGACGGGGCCCGGCGCGAACGGCCATATCGCCATCGGCGTGAACAGTGTGGAGCGCGCCGTGTGGCACTTGAAAAAACGCGGTTACGCCTTTGACGAAGGCTCCTCATCCATCAAGGACGGCAAACTCGTCAAGATTTATTTCGCCGATGAAATCGGTGGTTTCGCGTTCCACCTGATTCAAAAGTAAGGGACCGCAAGATGAAAAACGCGCTTTTGATCGCCCCGGGCGACGATGTCGCGGTGGCGCTTACCGATCTTGCGAAAGGCGAGGCCGTGCTCGGCGTCACGGCGCTTGAAGACGTTCCCGCCGGGCACAAGATCGCGCTTACGGCCATAGCCAAAGGATCAGACGTGCATAAGTACGGGCACACAATCGGGCACGCGGCAATGGATATCGCTCCGGGGCAACACGTGCACACGCACAACCTCAGGACCAATCTGTCGGGCGAGCTTGACTACAGCTACCAACCGGCGCCGCCCGGGGCATCGCGCGCGCTTGAAGGCTCCTTCATGGGCTATGAACGCCCGGACGGGCGCGTCGGCACGCGAAACGAAATCTGGATCATCCCGACGGTCGGGTGCGTCGCCCAAACCGCCGAGCAGGTAGCGCACGCGGCATCCAATTTGAACGCGGACGGCGTTTACGCGCTGACACATCCCTACGGGTGCAGCCAATTGGCGGACGATCACGCGCGCACGCGGGACCTGCTTGCGCTTCTGGCCCGCCACCCCAACTGCGCCGGCGCGCTGATTCTTGGGCTCGGGTGCGAGAACAACCATGTCCATGGATTTCAAGAAGCGCTCGGCGATTACGACCCCGCGCGGATCAAGTTCCTAAACGCGCAGGATGAGGAAGACGAACTGAGCGCGGCGCTTGAACTGGTCCGTGAATTGATTGAAACGGCGTCGGGCGACAGGCGCACGGCACAGCCGCTGTCAAAGCTCGTCGTCGGGCTCAAGTGCGGCGGAAGCGACGGCTTTTCGGGGCTGACGGCCAACCCGCTTTTGGGTGCGTTTTCCGATGGGCTCGTCGGGGCGGGCGGCACGGCGCTTATGACCGAGGTGCCCGAGATGTTCGGCGCGGAAGTCGGGCTCTTGAACCGGTCATCAAGCCGTCCGGTCTTTGATGAGGCGGTCCGCATGATCAACGGCTACAAGCGCTACTTCCTGCGCTTCGGCCAGCCGTTCTACGTATACCCCTCTCCCGGCAACAATGCGGGCGGCATCACGACGCTTGAGGACAAGAGCCTGGGCTGCACGCAAAAAGGCGGCTCGGGGCCGGTTGTCGGCGTCTTGGATTACGCCAGGCCGGTTCGCGCGCGCGGGCTCAATCTGGTCAATGGACCGGGCAACGACGGATGCGCGATCACGGCGCTGGCCGCCGCGGGCGCGCAGGTCATCCTGTTCACCACCGGCCGCGGCACGCCCATGGGCGCGCCTGTGCCGACGCTCAAGATTGCCAGCAACACGCCGCTCGCAAAGAGAAAGCACAACTGGATTGACTTTGACGCGGGACCCATCGCCCGGGACGAAAGCCTTGAAGCGGCGCTTGAGCGGTTTTCCCGCCTTGTGATTGGGACCGCAAGCGGCGCGAAGGCCAAGAATGAGTTGAACGGCCAGCGCGCCATTACCCTCTTCAAGGATGGCGTCACACTGTAGAAAACCGACCATTTGCGATAGAAAGGATGATTCCCATGGCCAAGGTCGTAACCTTCGGCGAAATCATGCTTCGCCTAAAGAGCCCCGGATTCGAGCGCTTTTTTCAGTCCCCTTCACTTGAGGCCACCTTCGGCGGCGGCGAGGCCAATGTGTCGGTCAGCCTTGCCAACTTTGGAATGGACACCGCGTTTGTGACGGTCCTGCCGAAAAACGACATCGGCGAGGCGTGCCTTCGCGAACTGCGCGGGTTTGGCGTGGACGTAAGCCGCGTCGCGCGCACCGACGGGCGCATGGGCATCTACTTCCTTGAGGCGGGCGCGGTGCAGCGGGCGAGCAAGGTCATCTACGACCGCGCGGACAGCGCCATCTGCCTGGCAAAACCCGGCGACATCGATTGGGATCAGGCGCTTTCGGGCGCGACATGGCTGCACATCACCGGCATCACGCCCGCCATTTCGCAAGGCGCGGCGGATCTGTCCCTCGAAGCGGTCATAGCCGCCCATGCAAAAAACATCCATGTCAGCTGCGACCTCAACTACAGAAAGAACCTTTGGAAGTACGGAAAATCCGCCCGCGACGTCATGGGGGAACTTACGAAGTACGTGGATACCGTCATCGCCAATGAAGAGGACGTTCAAAAGGCGCTCGGGATCAGCGCGTCAAGCGCCGCCGAAGTTGAATCGGGTGAGCTTGACGCGGCGCAGTACCAGGCCATCGCCAAGGCCGTGATGGAGAAGTATCCAAACGTCAAACGCGTGGCGATCACGCTGCGCGAATCGAAATCCGCCAGCCACAACGACTGGAGCGCGTGCCTTTACAACGGGCGTGAATTCTACCTGAGCCGCAAGTATTCGATTACCGACATCGTCGATCGGGTAGGCGGCGGCGACAGTTTTTCGGGCGGATTGATCTACGGCCTCAACCATTTTGAAGACGAAAGAAGCGCGCTCGAATTCGCGGTGGCGGCATCCTGTCTCAAACACACGATCGGCGGCGACTACAACCGCGTATCGGTCAATGAAGTGGAAGCGCTCATGAAGGGCTCGGGTTCGGGCCGCGTACAACGCTAGAAAAGGTGGGACGACAAATGCTTGACATCCCTCAACTGTTCTCCCTTGTCGGGCAAACCGCCATCGTAACCGGCGGCGCGACCGGGATCGGCCTTGCGGTCACGCGCGCGCTTGTCGCATCGGGCGCGAAGGTCATCGTGCTCAGCGCGGGCGAGCGCGAAACGCGCGAAGCGGCGCTGGCCGAATTGAACGGCCGCGCGGTATTTCATCCATACGACGTCACCGATACCGCTTTGGCGCCAAGGACGGTTGAGGAACTCATCCAGGCACACGGCCCCGTCTCGATCTTCATCTCAAACGCCGGCAACCACGTCAAAAAGCTGATCGAGGATATGACGGTTGAGGATTTTGAGTCGGTGCTTGACGTGCACCTCGTGGGCGCGTTTGCGCTGACCAAGGCGCTCATCCCGCACATGAAGGCGCAAAAGAAAGGCTCCATCGTCTACATGGCCAGCATGACCAGCTACATCGGACAGAGCGCCGTGTGCGCTTATTCAACCGCGAAGGCGGGCCTGCTCGGCATGGTGCATACGCTCGCGAGCGAGTGCGGCGCGGACAATGTGCGCGTCAACGCCGTCGCACCCGGATGGATTGATACGCCCATGTTCCGCCGCGCGACCGATACCGACCCGGTTAGGCTCAACAAGATCATGGGGCGCATCCCCATGAAGCGCGTGGGTACGGGTGAGGACATCGGTCTGGCGTGCGTGTACCTGTGCTCGGAAGCCGCGCGCTATGTGACCGGCGTATGCCTGCCGGTCGACGGCGGCGGACTGATCGGATTTTAGAGCATTCTCGCAAATCCATCCGGACTTGATCGCGGGAACGCTGAAGAGGATCGAGGAAAAAGACATGAATGCGCGGTTCAGCGAGGATTTGCTTCTCACAAACCGGACGGGCAAGCGCCTGTTCGAAGACTACGCCCGGAACATGCCCATCATCGATTACCATTGCCACCTGTCGCCTCAGGCGATTTACCAAGACAGGCCCTTTGAGGACCTGGGCGAGATGTGGCTGTCGGGCGACCATTACAAGTGGCGCGCCATGCGCACCTTCGGCATCGACGAACGCCTGATCACGGGCGATGCCAGCTACTACGAAAAGTACATGGCGTTTTCGTCGATCCTGCCCCAGTTGATCGGCAATCCCCTTTACGTCTGGTGCGCGCTTGAACTCAAACGTTTTTTTGGCATCGACGAGGCCGTAACCGCTCAAAACGCCGGGGACATCTACCGCCTGACCAAAAAAATGATCGAGGAGAGGCGCATGTCCCCGCGCTGGTGCATGGAAGCTTCGGGCGTAGAAATGGCGGCAACGACCGAGGATCCGCTGGATGACCTGAGCTACCACAAAAAACTGGCCGCCGACAAGACGTTTCACGTGCGGGTGCTGTCGGCATTCCGCCCCGATAAGTCGCTCTACATTGAGAAGGACGGTTTTGCCGATTACGTCAAGCAACTGGCCCAGACGGCCGGATGCGAAATTGCGACTTTCGACGCTCTTATCGCGTCTCTCGAGAAGCGCCTGATCCACTTTCAGTCGATCGGCACCATGATCAGCGACACAGGCATCGAGGGACTCACCTGGCGGGAAGCGACGAAGGCGGAGCTCGACAGCACGCTTCGGGCGGCGCTAAACGGCGAAGCGTTGACCGCGGATCAGGTCGATAAGCACCGCTCAGCCTTCATGTCCGCGATGGGCGAATTGTATCACCGCCACGGCTTTGTCATGCAGGTACACATCGGCACCTACCGCGACGCCAACCGCCGTCAAACGGGCGCGCTCGGCCCGGATACCGGCCACGATGCCACGCGGGACGAATGCGTGGTTCAGGGCCTGGGCGCGTTGCTCAACCGCCTGAACGAAGCGGGCGCGCTGCCCAAGACCATCCTCTATCCTTTGAACCCCGATCACGCGGAGCCCCTTGCGATCCTCGCCAGCTGCTTCTGTTCCGGCGGCACGCGCGCCAAAGTGCAACTGGGCGCGCCCTGGTGGTTCAACGACCAAGCCTACGGCATCGAACGCCAGTTCCGCGCGGTGTCGAGCCTCTACCCCTTGAGCCTGTCGGTGGGCATGCTGACCGACAGCCGCAGCTTCCTTAGCTACCCCCGGCATGAACTGTATCGCCGCGTACTGTGCAATTACCTGGGCGAAATCATTGAGCGGGGCGAATACTTCGGGGATGAGGCTGAGGTCCGGCGGACGGTTGAGAACGTATGCTACCAAAATGCCAAGGCGTATTTCGGATTGTAGAAATTCACGCAACAAAAAAGGGGGCTGTCCTGAAAACCGCCAGGACAACCCCTCATTTTTATTTGCATTATATCGCGATTTTCAATACACAAACCAACATATCAATACACAACATCCTTCATGATCTGCCAGCCTACGCCAAACTTGTCAACCACCCAGGCGAACAATTCGCCGTAGGGCTGGGGGGCAAGTTCCATCAGCACAATACCGCCCTCGCTCAGCCGTTCGTAGGCCGCTTTGACCTCGTCCAGCGTGTCAAAATGCACCATCAGCGTCAGCATGCCGGAAGGCGGCGGATTGGGCTGCATATCGCTGAAATTGAAGATCGTGCCCTTCATCGTCATCTTCGCGAAGGCCACCATGTCGCGCGTCTCCTCGGTCACCGGCGCGTAGGGATTGGGCGGCATGTCCGAAAGCTTCAGGACCTTTAAATCGGTGCCGCCGAAAACCTCTTTGTAAAACTCGATTGCTTCAAGCGCGCGTCCGCCCAGGTTCAAATACGGCTCAATCATGGCTCGTTCCCCCTGTGTTTTTATTCTTTTATGATGCCCCGCCTACACATCCTTTAGCCAAAGGCCTATGTCATTTTCACCGATCGCCGATGCACGCTCAAGCAGCGCGTCGCCGCGCCACGGGCAACCCTCAAGCGCCGTTTCCAGGCGCTCCTTGAGCGTCTCGTCCATGGAGTCGGTGAACACCCTTACGCCCGTCGCAAAGCCGCCCATGATGTTCGCGTAAAGCTCCACGCCGCCCCAGGGAAAGCGCGTACACATCTCAACGTCGCCCGCGGGCGAAGCGCCGTAGTTCCAGTCCCAGCTTGCGTACTTGTCGTTTAGCGCGTCCATGCCTTCGGCCTTTTCCGCTTCCGCGCGCTCAACCGGCGCTTGCCCATACTCCGAGCGGAAAGCGTCAATCATCGCCTGCTTCATCGTTTCAACCGTGACCGTTCCAAGTTCGGACAGGTTGACCACCCGTGACGGCACGGATTTTACACCCTTGGCTTTGAGCTTGTCGGGCGAAACATTGAGATAGCGGGGAAGGATGCCCATATCGACTGAGACCATGACGGTTCCATGGTGAAGCGCGCCTTCCCTGAGCAGGCGGAACGCGTTGCCCGAAAACTTGCGGCCCGACGCGGTGATGTCGTTGCGCCCGCTGGCTTCGCAAGGGATTCCAAGCGACTTGACCGCGCGCATCACGACGCCGAGCTGGCGCGCCACATCGTAGTCCTCGCGCGGGACGATGAAGGAAAAGTTGAGGTTGCCAAGGTCATGGTACACCGCGCCGCCGCCGGAGGAGCGCCGCGCGAGCGTAGCGCCCTCTTGCTTCATGCGCTCTATGTGGCACTCGCGCCAGGCGTTCTGGCCCGCGCCGATCACCACCGTATGTTTGTTTTGCCACAGGAACAAAAGTGCCTGGCCTTCGGGAAGCGACTTGAGCAGCGCGTCCTCAAGCGCGAGGTTGATGTGCGGGTTTGTTTGATCGGTGACCAGGATGCGCGTGGATTTGATCATTTGGATCTCCTTTTTTTATAGGAACTGCGTCAGTCCCATGTATAGCGGAATGATGGCGATGGACAATATTGTCGAAACCAGGAGGCCTCCCGCCGCGTATTCGACGTCCGCGCCGCGGTCGCCCGCCGCGATGGTGGTTTGCGTCATGACCGGCATGGCCGATTGAATGAAGAGCACCGGGCGCATGAGCCCGGGGACGGGCAGGATGAACGAGGTCAGGAGCAGCAGCCCCGGACCGATCAGGTACCGCCCGATGAGCATCGGCGCGTAGCCCTTGTTCCACTTGAGCGCGCCGCGCGAGATCATGTTCATGATGACGTAGCCGGTATAGATCAGCGACAGGGGCGTGACCAGCGCGCCCAGGTACCCGGCTGTACGCATCACAAACGAGGGCAGCTTGACGCCGATCAGTACCAATCCGGCGCTCAGCAAGAACGCCAAGAGCGGCACCGGCAAGAGCTTCTTAAGCCCGAGGCTGCCGCCCTGCCCGCCGTCCCTGGCCATCAGGAAATTGCCGATCGACCAAAACAGGCTGGTGTTGGCGATATAGTAGATGAGGGCGTAGGGCATGGCCGCGCTTCCAAACAGCGCCACCGCGACCGGCACGCCGATGAAGACCGAGTTGGAAAACGAGAACATGGACACGAACACGCCGCGGCGCTTCCCGTCGATCCCAAACAGCCGCGCACACAGGAATCCCGCCGCGACGGTAAGCAGAATTGACAGATAGGTCCCCGCGATCCCGCCCGCGCTTTCGATCAGCTTCTCGCGCGTAAACTCGCCCATCATGTTGCTCAGAACCAGCGCGCCCAGTCCCACATTGACGGTCAGGCGTGCAAGCAGCTTTGCGCCCGCCTGATCGATCCATTTGATGCGGGTGAGCAGCATGCCCGCCCCTATGAGCAAGAAAATAGAGACCACCACCGATATCGCATCGAGCATATCTGTCCCCGCCCCTTCTTACGCTTGCTGCCGCTCACCCCTGAGCGCGCGGTTGACGGCGCTCAAAACGCCCTTGATCGAAGCGATGGAGACGTTGTTTTCGATCCCCACGCCAAACACGCGCTCGCCCTTGTACCTAAGCTCGATATAGGCCACGGCCTTGGCGCTCGAACCTTCGCCGATGGCGTGCTCGTGATAGCCTTGGAAGGCAAAGCCATCGATGTGCGCCTGCTGCATGGCTTGGAAGAACGCGTCAATCGGGCCGTTTCCGGTCCCCGAGAGCGTGTATTCGCGGCTGCGGTACGTGATCGTGCCTTCAAACTGCACGACGGAATGCCCCCAATCGCCGCGCTCGGAAATATCGTGGCGCACAAGGCGGTAGGGCGTATCCATTTCGCAGTATTCGCTCACAAACAAGCGCAAAAGCTGATCCGCCGAGAGTTCCTTGCCCAGGCGATCGGCTTCATGCTGCACAAGCTGGCCGAAATCGGCGTGCATTTCGCGGGGCAGCTTGTAGCCGTAGCGCGCCTGCAAGAGGTACGCCGCGCCGCCCTTGCCCGACTGTGAATTGATGCGGATGATCGGCTCATAGGACCGCCCAAGGTCGCGCGGGTCGATGGGCAGGTAGGGCATCTGCCACTTGGGCATTTCGTGCTCGCGGCGGTAGTCGAAGCCCTTCTTGATCGCGTCCTGATGCGAACCGGCAAACGCGGTAAAGACCAGGTCGCCCGCGTAGGGGTGGCGCTCGTGCACGTGCATGCGCGAGCAGCGCTCATAGGTTCCGCGAAGCGATTCAATGTCGGAAAAATCAAGCCCCGGGTCGATTCCCTGCGTGTATAGGTTGAGCGCCAGGGTAATGAGATCGACGTTGCCCGTCCTTTCGCCGTTGCCAAAGAGCGTGCCCTCGACGCGCCCCGCGCCGGCCAGCATGGCAAGCTCCGCGCAGGCAACGCCGGTGCCGCGGTCGTTGTGCGGGTGTACGGACAGAATGATTGAGTCGTTTTTTTCTATATGGCCGATGAAATATTCCACCTGATCGGCGTAATTGTTGGGCGTCGCGGTCTCGACGGTCGCGGGGAGGTTGACGATCAGCTTGTTGTCAGGCGTCGCGCCAAAGGCTTCGATCATGCGCGCGCACAGCTCGACGGCATAGTCCGGCTCAGTGCCCGAAAAACACTCGGGCGAAAACTCAAAGCGGATGCCCGCGCCGCCGTCGCTTCGCGCCTTGGCAAGCGCCACCATGAGGTGAGCGGCCGACACGGCCATGTCGATCACACCCTGGCGTCCCGCCTGATAAACCACCTGGCGGAAAAAGGGCGAGGAATTGATGTAGAGGTGGACGATGGCGGACGGGGCGCCTTCGATGGCTTCAAAGGTGCGGCGGATCAGGTGCTCGCGCGCCTGGGTGAGCACCTGGATGGATACATCGTCCGGGACGAGCCCGCGCTCGATCACGGCGCGCGTAAAGTCGAACTCGACCTGGGAAGCCGAGGGAAAGCTGACTTCGATTTCCTTGAAACCGAGCTTCACCAGCGCGAGGAAAAACTCCAGCTTTTCCTCAAAGGTCATGGGATCGACAAGCGCCTGATTGCCGTCGCGCAGGTCGGTAGAACACCACACGGGCGCGCGCGTCACCTGATTCGCGGGCCAGCGGCGCTCTTTCAAAGGCACCGGCTTAAACGGAATATACTTATCGGCCTGATTCATAAAGCCTCCGCTCGGGTTCCATAATAGCCCCTATTATCCGGCATTTTCATCACTTTGTCAATCGCGTCAGGTGAAAGTAAACATTTGCGAACGGCCCCGGTTTGTGTTAGAATATGATCTACCAATTGCTCATCGGAGGCGTGCGCATGTCATTTTGCACATTTTCGGATCAATTCGCCATGTACGACGTGACGCCAGTGGAGAACCTGTTCCTGCTGGAATACATGCCCTATGCCAAGGGTGATTACGTGCGCGTGTATCTGTACGGCATGATGCTGTGCCGGCACGGCCTGGGCGCGGACACGCTGGAGAAATGCGCCCAGCAGCTCAATCTTGAGCGGGACAAGGTGCTGGAGGCGTTTAAGTATTGGGAGGACAAGGGTCTGGTTACGCGCATGAGCGACAACCCGCCCACCTATCAATACAGCAACGTGCGCAGCGTCTTCGGGCAAAGCCCGGCGCTCGACGAATCGATCTATGTCTATGCCGAGCTCGACAAGAAACTCGAAGCAATTTTCGGAAACCTCGAAAGGCGTTACCGCGAGGCTGCGGCGGACTGGGTGGACGATCTGGGGCTAAAGAGCGATGTAGTGATCGAGATGGCGCGCCAGGTAGACCGGAAGCTGACCGAAAAAAACGGCGGCAAGCAAAGAAGCGTTCCCTACGCCTTTACCGCGCTCAAGGACTGCGCGCTTGACTGGGCGGAGCGGGGCATCAATACGGTAGAAGCCGCCCGGCTCGAAGGGCAAAAGGGCATGCCGCCCTACCTGGCCGCGCGGCAGGTGCTGTCGGGCTTTAACCTCAGGCGCAACCCGACCGCCGCCGAAGTCGCCATGGCCGCGAAATGGCTGGAAGAATGGGGCTACGGCGAAGCGGAGATCCTCGGCGCGCTCAAGGAAACCACCAAGACCGCCAATCCCTCGTTTGCCTACCTAGACGGCGTGCTCAAGGGCATGATGAACCGTGAAAACCAGGGAGATTCCCGGGAAGAAGTCAAGCGCGTCCTCGAAGCGCTGGGCGCGTCCTCGCGCACGCCCACGGACGACCTCATGCGCTCCTATGACAAGGCAATCGCGCAGGGATTTGCGCCGGATACGGTGCTGCGCGCCGCCGCGCTGTGCAACGCCAAGGGCCAGCGCACGTTTGAAAAACTCAACGATGTGCTGGGCAAGTGGCTTTCGCTGGGGCTCACGACGATTGACAAAGTCGAAAGCTACCTCGAGCGGCGCGCGAGCCTTCGAAAGCTGACGCTTGCGATCTTCGAAAAGGCGGGCGTTTCGCGCGACCCCACCGACGCCGACCTCGACCAGACGCTTGATTGGATGAGCTTGGCGGAGCCGGAAATGATCCTGTGCGCCGCCGAATTCGCGCGCGGGCTCTCGATCCCCTCCCGTTCGATCACAAAACGGCTCAAGGAATGGGCACAGGCGGGGATCGCCGATGTGGAGGCCGCCAAGGCCTTCAAGCGCCCCGCGCAGGGGAAGGCGGACAACGCCGCGCAAAACAAAAACCCGGCACTCAATTATGAGCAGCGGAATTTGGACGAAAAATACTATGAGGACTACCTCCTGGACATCGAGCGCTCGCGCAGAAAGGAACAAACATGACGCAGGGCGAAGCCGTACAACGGACCGAAAGGGAATACGCGAGCCAGAGAGCAAAGAACGAATCCGAGCGCGACGCGCGCGTGGCCGAAGTTCGTCAAAAAATCCCGGAGATCGCGCGCCTTCAGGCGGAACTGGCCGCCGCTTTTGCCGACGGCGCGCGCCGCGCATTGGTCGATGGCGCACAAGCCGCGCACATCGCGCAGGCGCTGCGGACTCGCGCGGGCGATGTGCAGCGCCAGATCGCATGCCGGCTTGAAGCCGCCGGTTTTCCTCAAAATTATATGGACATCCGTTGCCGTTGCGGCACATGCCGCGACACCGGCTACGTGGGCGAGGACATGCGCGGGCGCTGTCAGTGCTTCACTCAGCGCGTGTTGGCGCTGCGCTTTGAACACGCCGAAGGGTTGCCCGAACACAGCTTTGAACGCTTCGACGAGCGCCTTTATCCAAGCGCTTCCCAGCGCGCTCAGGCGGTCGAAGCCCGAAACCTCCTGGAAACCTACGCCGAGCGCTTTCCGGAAAGCGGCGCGCTCAACCTGCTGCTGCTGGGCGCGAGCGGCCTTGGCAAGACGTTCCTGCTCGACAGCGTGGCGCGGCGCATCAGCGAGCGCGGTTACGTGACGCTTCGCATCAGCGCATTTCGCATGTTTGAAGGCATGCGCGCCTACCACATGGGCGAAAACCAGTCGGGAACGGCGTTTGAGCAAATGCTGAACTGCCCTTGCCTCTTGATCGACGACCTGGGCGCCGAGCCGATGTTTAAGAACATCACGGTTGAATACCTGTTCACGCTTTTGAGCGAGCGCGCCGCCGCCCGCCGCCATACGGCAATCGCCACCAACCTATCGCTGGTTCAATTGGCCGAGCGCTACGGTGAGCGCGTGGTATCGCGCCTGCTCGACCGATCGACGACCGAGATCATCCGCTTAAGCGGTGAAGACCTTCGCACGAGGCGGAACTGATGGACGCGAAGATACAAATCTACGCGCGCCTTGGCGCGCTGGGCATTCCCCTGAAGCGCCTTGAACACGACGAGGCGCACACCATGGACGACCTAAAAGAAGTCATGGATCAACTTGATTGCGTGATCCCCAAGAATCTGTTCCTGGCGCCGCGCAACCAATCGCACTTTTATCTGTGCCTCGTCATGCCGGACGCGCCCTTTCGCACCGCCGACATCTCAAAGCAGATCATCTCTTCGCGCTTGAGCTTTGCGTCCGCCGAGAAAATGCGCGAAATGCTGCGCACCCACCCCGGCGCGCTCAGCCCCATGGGCCTGATCTTTGAAAGCGCGCGCGCGGTTACGCTGCTCGTCGATGAGCGCCTGAAGGACGAAGCCTACCTGGGCTTTCATCCAAACGACAACCGGGAGACGCTGGCCATGGCAGGCGCCGATTTCTTTCAAAAGTTCCTGCCCGCCGCTGGGCACGAGCCGCACTTCGTGCGCCTGTAGGGCGGTTATTCCAAGTTTCCCAAAGGGAGCGGATGAACGGCTTCGCCTTCCAGAACGACTTGCTCAACGCGCACCATGTCGTCCATGATGATCAGGTTGGCTGCCTTTCCTTCTTCCAGCGAGCCGACCTCGTCGTCGATGCCCAGCAGGCGGGCCGGATTGAGCGTGGCGAAGCGGATGGCGTGGCACAGGCCATAGCCCGTGTGCTTCATGAGGTTGCGGCAGGCGCAGTCGAGCGTCAGTCGGCTGCCCGCCAGGTACCCCTCATCGTCGTAGTTCAGGTCCGCTCCGTAGGCGATGCCCGCAGCTTCGTTGTTTTTGCAATCCGCCTTGCCGGGCATGGAATCGCTGATCAGAATGATCCGCTCCACGCCCTTGACGCGCACGACCATCTTGATCATGTCGGGCGCGACGTGGATGCCGTTCTCGTCCGAGATCAATTCCGCGTACATATCGGGGTCGTAGAGCGTAAACTCGTCGCAGCCCGCGCCGATGGTACCCTGCGCAAAGCCTTTGGCCTTGCCCGAATCGCCGTGGTGGGTCTGTACCTTGACGCCGTAATGCTTGACCTTTTTGCACATCGCGGCCGTCGCCTTGGAGTGTCCAAGGGCAAAGATCGCGCGGGGATTGACCGCCTTCACATAGGCCATGAAACCCTCAATGCCCTCGCGCGCGGGATCAACCGCCCACACGCGCGCCATTTCCCCGATCCCGTCAACCAGCGCCCGATAGTCGGCCTCGTCGATCGGGCCGTTCCACTTAAGCCCGCTCTGGTAGCTGCCGAACGCGCCCATGTAAGGGCCTTCCATATAAAGTCCCTTCAAAATGCGCCCCGCGCCATGCCGCGATGCCTCGCGAACGCGTTTGGCGCCCGCGAGCATTTCCTCGCGCGTCAGATTCATGTAGAAGGCGGGCAAAACCGTCGTTTCCCCGTGGCTTAAAAAGTGCGCCGCGCAGCCGAGCGGATCTTTGTCGAAGGTAGCCTCTCCCGCGCCGTGGTTGTGGATGTCGATCAGGCCGGGCGCGGTATACTTGCCCTTGGCGTCGATGATGGCCGCGTTTGCCGGGATGGTTACGCTTTGGGCCGGTCCCACTTGACGGATCACCCCGCCTTCAAAGGTGATGGCGCCGTCCCAGATGATCCCATCCTCCATGATGAGCTTGGTGTTGACGATTGCTTGCATCATGTCCCTCACCCCCTCTTGTGCCGCCTCCCGCCTACAGCGCCCAGTCGCTCTGGCCGTCCCGCCAAACCGCAAAGGGACGCGCGAGCGCCTCGCTGACGTAGCATATCCCCTTGCCCAAGCGCATGATGGACGCCGGGCACTGCATGGAAATCGGCCCGTAGAGTTCCAGGCGCGAAATCATACGCTGCCAGGAATCGCCCGCCGGATTGCAAAAAGTATGCAGCTCAAAGCGTTCGCGGGCGTTTGCGATGTCGCGCGGACCGATGGTCACGGCGCGCGGCGGCACCGCCCACACATCGCCCGAAGCGCCCATGGGCGCGAACAGGGAGTTTTCGCAGATGGTCAGGGGCGTCTCCGTGGTCAGGCGCGAGCCCAGCTTCAGGAATTCCGCCAAGGAATCCGCGCGGAACTCGTCGGCGCCGGGATCGATGAAGGCCGTATGCCCCGGCCAGCCGGTGGCCGAATAGACGACGTCCGCGCCGCCTCCGCCGACCTCCTCAATGATCGATGTATAGACATTGACCCCGCTGTTTTCATTGGTGAACACATGCCAGTTTTCCACCGCCGGACGCAGGTCCGCGCGGATTTTATAGTAGAAGTGGTTCAGGAACGAGTAGCCCAGGCCCGCGCCGTAGGTAAGCGGGGCGACGTTTCCGTCCTCGTCCGCCCATTCGTCCATCGCAAAGGCGTGCACGTTGCGGCAGGAAACATTGTGCCGGTTGATCATTTCCGCGATGGCCTGGTACGCGCCCGGCCACTGGTTGGGGAAGATCATCGTCAGGCGCGTGTCGTTGACATCGCTCAGATAGACGCGGTGAAAAACATCCAGCACCAGCATAAGCGTGGGATCGTGAACCACGCGAACGCTGTAGCCGTTTTCATTGGTGTACTCCATCTCCTCGCGGCGGATATTGCGCGCGCGCGCGAGGACCTCCGGGGCGTATTTGGGCAGCCAGGGCGCCGGTTGAAAGCGAAATTCGGGGTTCATTGTGTTTTCTCCGTCCTTTCTGATCCTTTGGAAACATCAGCCCTGTCGGCGGCGGTTGGCCTCGTCAATGGCCACCGAAATCACCATGATGCTGCCGATGAGCACGTTTTGCAGGTTTGTATCGATACCGAACAGCGTCAGCGCGTTGGAGATCAACGCCATCAGCAATATGCCCAGGAAGGTTCCGAGGATCGAGCCCTCGCCGCCGTTGAGCGAGACGCCGCCGATGAGCAGCGCTGAAATGACGCGGAATTCAACGCCCTGTCCAAGCGAGGCGGGCGCCGAACCGTAGCGTGAGATGGAAAGCACGCCCGCGAAGGCGGCGCACAGGCCGATCAGCATGTAGAGGACGTAGACGAACTTTTTCACATGGATGCCCGAGAGTTGCGCCGATTCTCGGTTGGAGCCGATGAAGTAGGACTGGTGGAAAAAAGAGATATACTTGAGCAGGAACGCGGCGATGGCGGTGATGACGACCATGGAGACAATGAGCGTTGATATCCCGAAGAGGTTCCAGTCCTGCACGATGGCCTTGAAGCCGAGGGGGAAGTTCGAGAGCGTCGAGGAGTTGATGATCATCAGTCCAACGCCCTTGAACACCATCCAGGTGCCCATGGTGGCGATCATCGGCAGTACCTTGAGCCGCACGATGATGAAGCCGTTGAGCGCGCCGATGATCACTCCGGCCAGCAATCCGCCGAGTATGCACACCGGGATGGGCATCTTCTGGTTGAGCATCAGACCGCACACAAACGCCGAACAGCCCATGTTGGAGCCGACAGAAAAATCGGTGTTCCCGGCGATCAGGGAGATGGTCAGAAACGCGCCGATGATCATGTCCGTGGCCATGTAGTTTCCGACAATGCGGAAGTTGGCCGGGGTCAGGAATTGGCGGGAATTGATGCTCATAAACACCGACAGAAGCAGCACCAGCAAAAGAATGACGATTTCGCGCACTTCAAATATGCGCCTGACCACGTGCCTTACGCCGCTTTCCCGGTTGACGGCCGCGCTTTTTTCATTCATGTCCTTCCCTCCTCAATCGGCCGCTAGGCCACTGGTCAGCGCCATGATGCGCTCCTCCGTAATCCGTTCAAGGGGCAATTCTCCCGATATGCGCCCCTCGTACATGGCGATGATCCGGTCGCACGCGCCGATTAGCTCCGGCATCTCGGATGAGACCATCAACACGCCCATGCCCTCACGCGCAAAGTCGCGGATCATGCGGTGGATGGATTCCTTGGTGCCCACATCAATGCCCCGCGTGGGTTCGTCGATCATCAGAATGCGCGGATGGCGGCTCACCCACATCGACATCAGCACCTTTTGCTGATTGCCGCCGGATAGCTGGCGCACTTTTTTGCCCACGTCGGGCGTCTTGATCTGGAAGCGCTTTTTGTATTCCTCTGAATCCGCGGCCGCGGCGCGAAACCGCATAAAGCCGCGGCGGGTAAAGCGATCGACGTTGGCGGCGAGCATGTTGTCGCGAATCGACATGCGCAAAAACAGGCCCTTGCTCTTGCGGTCCTTGGTGATGTACGCAAGCCCCGCCGCCTTGGCCGCGCTTGGCGAAGTGAAGCATACCCGCGCGCCATCAAGGTATATCTGTCCGGCGCTCAACGGATGAACGCCAAAGATCGCTTCCAGCAGCTCGGTGCGCCCCGCGCCCTCAAGTCCCGCCAGGCCCAGCACCTCGCCGCTGTTGAGCGCAAAGGAGATGTCCGTGAGATGGTGTTTTACCGACAGCCCCTTAACGCTGAGCAGTTCCCCGCCGATGGGGCTGGTTCCGGCGCCGTACTTGTAGACCACGTCGCGCCCGACCATGTAGCGAACCAGCTCGTCCTTTGAGGTTTCTTTGACCTCAAGCGTCGTCACGTAGCAACCGTCGCGCATAATCGTGGCGCGGTCACAGACGCGGAACACCTCTTCCAGGCGGTGAGAAATATAGATGATGGATACGCCCTGCCGGTTGAGCGTCTGCATGATGTCCATCAAAACATCGGTCTCTTTTTCCGTCAGCGCCGAGGTCGGCTCGTCGAGGATGAGGATCTTGGCTTTTTTCTTCACGGCGCGCAGGATCTCCACGATCTGCTGCCGACCGATGCTGAGAAAACGCATCATGCGTCTCTCATCGACATCGGTAAAGCCATACCGGTCGAGCAGCTCGCGCACTGTGCGATACATTTTCTTGTAATCAATGGTGCCCAGGCGTGTCTTGGGCGCGTGGTTGACAAAGACATTTTCGCCAACCGTCGAAGTCCCGAACACCGCCAGTTCCTGATGCACGATGCTGACGCCCAGCTTTTCGGCGTCAATGGGACTGTGAGGGTGCACCTTCGCGCCGTCCAGCACGATCTCGCCCGCGTCAGGCGTATAGATGCCCGACAGCACCTTCATCAGCGTCGATTTGCCGGCGCCGTTTTCGCCCAGCAGGGCGTGAATCTCGCCGCGCTTGAGGTCAAAATGCATTCCGTCCAGCGCTTTTACACCGGGAAATTCCTTGGTGATGCCTGTTAGGCGCAGTACGCAGTCATCCAAATCGCAGTCCCCCTTGCTTGTTTCTTCAACCGCGGGCGTTACCCTAAGTAAGCGCTGATTCATTCGGTTGCGAGATGGGTTTTGATTTTTCGTCCAGGCGCGCTTGCAATACCTGCGGCGTAGCAGCGCTACGTCGAGTGTTTCTGCAGGCGTGCATGGGCGGAAAAGCAGAATCTAGATCGTGATCGAATTGATCAGTGCTTACCTAAAGAAACGCCTGCGGGAAACGGCAGCGATAACGCCGGTAAGCGTCAGCGGTTGGCGTAGGAGAAGGAGAGGAATTTATCGACGTTTTCGGCGTTGATGATCAGCGAGCCGGTGTCGATGAACGAGGGCGCGATGACCAGATCCGCCGCCGCGTCATCTTCGGAGAAGGCGTTCTTGGCGCCGTGGTTGTAATCGTAGCACAGCTTCACGCCATAGTATACCTCGGTATATTGCTTGCCTGCGACGGTTGCATAGATATCGCCGCTCTTGATGTATTCAAGGGTCGCGCTGTCGCGGTCGATGGAGACGACCTTGACCTGTCCGGACAGGCCGGCTTCCTTGATGGCCGTGACCGCGCCGATCGCGGAGGTGGACTGGCCGCCGATGACCACGCTGACACCCTCGTTGGCCAGCAGCGCGGCGCCGATCTTGGTGGCCGCCACAGCCGCGTCGGACTGGTCGTCAACCTCGGAGACGATCTTCATGTCCGGCCAGTTTTGCACCTCGGCGCGGATGCCGGCCATGACATCTTCGACCGCCTTGGAACCGGCCGACAGGCCGTTGGAGACAATCACATTGCCCTTGCCGCCGGCGGCCTCAGCCGCCTGCTGCATCATGACGCGGCCATACTGAACAAAGTCGGTGCCCAAGTAGCACAGGCGTTCCGAGCCTTCCACGCCATCGACGGTCTGAAAGCAAACCGGGATGCCCGCTTCCTTGGCTTGCTTGACGAAGGGCTCATAGGCGTCGGCAAAGTTGGCCTGCATGACGATGCCCGAACAATTCGGATCGTTGAGCGCCGTTGCGATCACCGCGCACATGGCGTCTACGTCCAGGCCATCGTCGCCGACGAATTTCGCGGTCACGCCCAGTTCGGCGCATGCGTCTTCGAGTCCCGCTCGGTGCGCGAGCCAATACTCCAGATTTGCCAGCGGAGCAATGTAGTAGTAGGCTTCCTCGCTGACGGTTTCCTGGGCAAGTGCCGGGGAAAAGCTCGTCAAAACAAGCAACAGGGTCAGGCAGATCAGGCACATCTTCTTCATGGTTTTTTCTCCTTTTTTATTCTCACACGCCAAAGCATGTGGATTACGCTTGGGCCGCAAGGCAGGCGGGATGCCTGCGCTGTCTTTTCAAGACAAAGTAAGTAATATCATCATACCTTTAAGGGCAAAAAATCGGTGCCGTCCACCCAACCGCAGCCTTGCTGTTTGCGCCTAGAAATGGGCGTTTTCATCCAAACATTTTTTCGAATTGGCGGTATGCTCGGCGATCGCTTTCTCGGCCGCTTCCGGATCACCGGCAAGAATGGCCTCATAAATCCGGAAGTGCTCGCCGTAGACGTCGGCCACCTGGGTGGATTCAATGTGCAGGCGCTTGGCGCACGCGTCGGAGATGGTCTCCATATTGACGACAACCGCCTTCAATATCTCATTGTGGGCAGCGGAGGCAACCTGGATGTGGAACGCCTTGTCCGCCTCGCGCAGTTGACGGATGCCCTCTTCCCCCTCAATTCCAACGTAGTGACCGATGGCGTTGAGGCGGCTCTCAAGCGCTTCAAGGTCCTCTGCCGTGCGGTTCAGCGCCGCCAGGCGACAGGTGCCGATTTCGATGTATAGCCGGGCGTCATAGATGGAAGTTACGTCAAACGCATCAAAGTTGATCAGGTTGAACATGGGCTTCATGAAGTACCCCAGCCCGACTTCCTTGACGTAGGATCCCTTGCCCTGCTTAATTGAAACGACCCCCATGGCCTGCAGTTTTTTCAAACTTTCACGTATGGTCACGCGGCTGGCGTTGTACTCCTCGCACAGATCGGCCTCAATCGGAAGCTGCTGCCCGGCGGGATAGACGCGGTTGACCACCTTTGACAATATATCGTTGACAATCATGTCGCATTTGGAACTGTATTGCATAGACATCTCTCTCATCGTTTTTGAAAGAACACACGAACTTTGCTTGTACCGATCATAATACACGCTGAAGCCTGCGTCAAGTGCCCCAATCTATTGTTCATAAAATATTCATATTATCATATTATCGTAAGTTGTATTGACCGAAATCCATTGCCCGGCATGGATGGTCTAACCCGCGGTCACGGGGCGCTTCGCCCCTATTTTCTATGAATTTGCATTTTTAACAGCGTTTGTGGTAAAATAAACTGTTTATAGAAGGTTGGGGGTTCTTTTATGGCCAGTACCTATACGGCAAGCGACATCACAATACTCGAAGGGCTCGACGCGGTCAGGATGAGGCCGGGCATGTACATTGGCTCAACCGGTTCGCGCGGGCTTCACCACTTGATTTGGGAGATCGTCGATAACGCGATTGACGAAGCCGCGAACGGCTTTGCCACCGAAGTCACCGTCACGCTCAAGAAGGACGGCTCCTGTGAGGTGAGCGACAACGGGCGCGGCATCCCGGTTGACATCCACCCGCAATTGGGCATCTCGGCGGTCGAGGTGGTCTATACGCAGCTGCATGCGGGCGGCAAGTTCGACAACAAGAATTACGCCTATTCAGGGGGACTGCACGGCGTGGGCGCGTCGGTGGTCAATGCGCTCTCGAGCTGGCTCGTGGTCGATGTGTACCGCGATTTCAGCCACTACCAGATGCGCTTTGAATCCAAAGAAGACCCCAAGACCCATAAGATTTTGTCCGGACATCCGGTCATGCCGCTTGAAAAGCTCGGCAATACCCGCAAGCGCGGCACGCAGGTGCAGTTCATGCCCGACCCGCGCGTGTTTGAAGAGACCGAGTTCAACGGCGAACAGGTGCGCCGCCGCGTCCGGGAACTGGCCTACCTCAACCGCGGCATCACCTTTAAATTCACCGACGAGCGGGTGAAAGATCAAGACAAAAGGACCCGCGAATATTGCTACGAAGGCGGGCTTAAGGACTTTGTTTCCTACCTGACTGCGGACAAAAACCCCGTCGGCGACCCCATCCTCTTTGAGGGCAAGCGCGAGGGTGTGTTCCTGCGCGCTGCGATTCAGTACACCGATTCGTATACCGAGAACATGTTCTCCTTCGTCAACAACATCCCAACCGCCGAGGGCGGCACCCACGAGACCGGGTTTAAAGCGGCGCTCACCAAGGTGTTCAACGACTACGCGCGCAAGGTGGGCGCGCTCAAGGAAAAGGACAACAACCTCTCGGGCGACGACTTTCGCGAGGGCATGACCTGTGTGATCGCGGCCAGCGTTCAAAAGCCGCAATTTGAGGGCCAAACCAAGGGGCGGCTCGGCAACACCGAAGTGCGGCCAGCCGTCGAGATGATTGCGGCCGAGCAATTGTCGTTGTTTCTCGAAGACCTCAAGCACCAGGATCAGGCGCAAAAGATCATTGAAAAGGCGGTAGCGGCGGCCAAGGTCCGCGAAGCCGCGCGCAAGGCGCGCGACGTGGCGCGGCAAAAAAACCAGCTTGAAGCCGCGCCCCTGGTGGGAAAGCTGAGTAGTTGTACCGGTCGCGACGCTTCGAAGAACGAGCTGTTCATCGTCGAGGGCGACTCGGCCGGCGGCAGCGCCAAGCAAGGCCGCGACCGGCGCTTCCAGGCGATTCTGCCCCTGCGCGGCAAGCCCCTCAATGCCGAGAAGAAACGGCTCGATCAGGTGCTCGCGAACGAGGAATTCCGCTCGATCATCACGGCGCTCGGGACCGGCATCGGCGAGGACTTTGACCTAAGCCATCTCAAGTACGACCGCGTGATCATTCTGGCCGACGCCGATCAGGACGGCGCGCACATCCGCGCGATCCTCTTAACCTTCTTCTACCGCTACATGCGCGAGCTGGTGGTGTCCGGCCACGTCTACATCGGCATGCCGCCTTTGTACAAGTGCGCCAAGGGAACGAAAACGCTCTACTGCTACGACGACCGAGAGCTCGAACGCGCGACCCGCGAACTCGGGCGCGGCTACACGCTCCAGCGCTACAAGGGCCTGGGCGAGATGAACCCGGAGCAATTGTGGGAGACCACGATGAGCCCGGAGCGCCGAAAGCTCATGCAGGTGACCATCGAGGACGCGACCGAAGCCGAGCTCATGGTGACCGTGCTCATGGGCGACAAGGTCGATCCCAGGCGCGAATACATCACGCTGCACGCCAATTTCAACAAAGAAGACGCATTCATCGAACGCGTAACGCTGGGAGGCAATGAGGATGGCCAGTAAAAAGACCGCGCCGCCCGTACCGCCGGTCGGCGAAGTGATCGTGCAAAAGCCCATGGAAGAGGTCATGCACGAATCCATGATGCCCTACAGCGAATACGTCATATTGGAGCGCGCGCTTCCGCGCGTTGAGGACGGACTCAAGCCGGTCCAGCGGCGCATCCTCTTCACCATGCAGGAGTTGGGCCTGACGCCCGACAAGCCGCACAGAAAGTGCGCGCGCATTGTGGGCGATTGCCTGGGCAAGTACCACCCGCACGGCGATACTTCGGTTTACGACGCGCTGGCGCGCATGGCGCAGCCCTTTGTGATGCGCGGGATGCTGGTGGACGGCCACGGCAATTTCGGCTCGATCGACGGGGACAGCCCCGCCGCCATGCGGTACACCGAGG
Organism: Eubacteriales bacterium; assembly: GCA_031551775.1. Classification (GTDB taxonomy): domain Bacteria; phylum Bacillota; class Clostridia; order Christensenellales; family Aristaeellaceae; genus Anaerozeibacter. Next base: position 67,123 of record JAVBND010000010.1, read on the forward strand.
CGCGCATGACAAGCCTCGCGCTTGAGCTGTTGCGCGACATCGACAAGGACACGGTGGGCTTTCACCTGAACTTTGACGATACGCAAAAGGAACCCGACATGTTGCCGGGCAGGTACCCGAACCTGCTGGTCAACGGCGCCAGCGGCATCGCGGTGGGCCTTGCGACCAACATTCCGCCGCACAACCTGGGCGAAGCCATTGACGGCGTAATCGCGCAGATCGACAACCCCGACATTACGACCGGCGAACTCATGCGCTACATCCCCGCGCCCGATTTCCCGACCGGCGGCGTGCTGATCCGGGATGAGGAGCTTAAGGTCGCCTACGAGACCGGGCGCGCAAAGCTGCAAGTGCGGGCCAAGGTCGAGATCGAGCAGGGCAGCGCCGGACGGACGCTTCTGGTCGTCACGGAAGTGCCCTACCAGGTCAACAAGGCGCAGATGCTTGAAAAAATTCTCAGGCTGTCGGAGGAGAAGAAGACGCTGCTCGGCGGCATCTACGACATCCGCGACGAGTCCGACCGCACCGGCATGCGCGCCGTGATTGAGCTCAAACGCGACGTGGACCCCGAGAAGACGCTTGCCGTCCTGTACAAATATTCGGACCTGCAGGTGACCTACGGCGTCAACATCGTGGCCATTGCGGGCGGCAAGCCGGTTCAGATGGGCCTCAAGGAGATGATCGCGCACTACATCCGCCACCAAAAGGACGTGGTCACGCGCCGCACGAAGTACGAGCTTGAGCAAGCCCGCGCCCGGGCGCACATCCTAGAAGGGCTGATCGTCGCGGTCGATAACCTGGACGAAGTGATCCGCTTAATCCGCGCCAGCAAGACGCCGCGCGAGGCGCGCGAGAAACTGATGGCGCGCTTCAGCTTGACCGAGATTCAGGCGCAGGCCATCCTCGACATGCGCCTGCAGCGCCTGACGGGCCTTGAGATTCTCTCGCTCAGAAACGAACACGCGGACCTCATGAAGCTGATCGACAAACTGGAATCGATCCTCAAAAACGAGAAAAAGCTGATGGGCGTCATCAAGGTAGAGCTCGGCGAAATCCGCTCAAAGTATGCGGACCCCCGCCGCACGGCGATTGAGGACAAGTGCGAAACGCCCATCGTGATTGAAGAAGAAAAGCCCATCGCCGAAGAAACCTGGGTGCTGGTCACGCGCGCGGGCTTCCTCAAGCGCATCACAAGCCGCGCCTTTGACCGCTTTACGCAGTCGGGTGAGGCGCTTGAGCCGCCGCTGTACCTGTTCAAGGCGATGACGGACGACAGGCTCCTGTTCATCACGAACAAGGGCATGTGCTACCCGTTGACCGCCGCACAACTTCCGGACGCGCGCCCCAAGGACCGGGGGCTGCCGCTTCCGGGCGTGCTGCCGGGGTTTGAGAAGGACGAAAAGCTCTTGAGCCTCATCCGCCTGACCGATGAGAAGTACGAAGGGAACCTCACCTGCGTGACGGCGCTGGGGCTCATCAAGCGGTCGTCTCTCATGGAATACAACGTGCGCAAGGCGCGCTTTGGGGCCATCAACCTCAAGACAGGCGACGAGGTGGTATCTGCGTTTTTAGAGGGAAGCCAGGAGGAAATGCTGCTGGTGACGCGCCAAGGCATGGCGATTTGCTTCAAGCTTGACGAAGCGCCGGTGACCGGCCGCGCGACCGCGGGCGTCAAAGGCATCACGCTTTCCCCGGGCGACCGCGTCGTTTCGGCGTTTCAGCACGACGCGGAGGGCGAAGCGGTGATCGCGACCGAACGCGGCTGCTTCAAGCGCTGCCTGCTGGTGGATTTTGATCCGCAGGCGCGCGGCGGCAAGGGCTTAAGGGCGATCACCTTCCAGAAAAACGGCGCCAACGGAAGCGAAATCGTCCAGGCGCTATGCGTGACCGACCCGGTGGACCTGATCGCCCATCAGCACTCGGGCACCTTCACCACGATCAATTCCGAATGGATCAAGCTCGAACTGCGCGCGGGCAAGGGCCAGCCGCTGGTGGTTGCGGTGCTTGACGACGTGGTGAGCGATGTCTCAAGGAAGCTCATCTAACCCAATACGCCGCATTCTTAGACGCAATGGGGCCGACGCGGATTTTTCCTTCCGCGGCGGCCCCGTTTTATTTTGCCCCGTTACGCTTTTGCCAGCCATCGCGTGATGTTTTGCCAGAGCCGCTGGTAATGCGTCCACTGGCACAGTTCCGGCGACGCCCAATGCGGCGAGCAATCGCAGGCGTAGGCCATGGTCCGGCCCTCTCCGAATTCCCATACCGACAGGATCGGGTCGTCGCCGCGCCTCATCAGCACCCGCGCGCCCGGCTTGGACGTGACGCGGTTGTAACCCAGCATGTGCGGAATGGGCGATTCGATGCCTTCAAAGATGGGGTGCGCCGCGTCTGTGATCTCAGGCGTGAACCCCTGAGGTACCTCCACCCGGTCATCCACACCCGAAATCGTCACCGGCAGCGCCTCTTCGATCACCGTACCGTGATAGCGCGCCTTGCCTTCAATGCCCGCAAATGTCATATAGCCGCCGATCATCATTAGGCCTTTGCCGGAAGCGACAAATTCCCTGAGCATCTCAAGCTTGTTGGGCGTGCGCTGTCCGCCGTAGAGGGTAATCGCAGGCAAAAGGAATGTATTCGCGCCCACGTCGCTGATCATCACCACGTCGTACGCCATGAGTTCTTCAAGCGTCGCGGGAAAGCTGTGCTCAATCTGATGGCAGGGCAAGTGGGTAAACGCCATATCCGCGCCGCGCAGCGCGTCGCCCACCCATTGGCTGCATTCCTCATAGCGGCTCATCGTAAAGTAGTCCACGCCCTTGCGTTCGGTCAGTTCGATAAACCAGGATTCTCCGATAAACAACACCGACAGCTTTTTATCCATACCATTCCTCCGCAGGGTTCTTAGCCCTCATAATGTGCCCAAAAGCGGGGATACCGCGCCTTCGGGCGGCTCTTCAAAGCCGCACCAGCGGCAAAAAGTCGCCGCGTAAATCGCGACCGCCTTGACGAGCTGGTCGATTTCGACGTACTCGTTCGGATTGTGCGCCATGGTCATGTCGCCCGGACCCATGATCACGCACGGGATCTTCGCGACATTGACGAACAGGCGCGCGTCCGCGCCCGTGGGCAGGCCGCCCACCCGGACATCCTCTCCCAACACGCGCCCGGCGCACTCGGCCGCGACCGCGGGCCAAGGGGTATTGGGGTCGGTATAGCAGGGACCGCAATCGTGATGGAGCGCGACCTTCATGGGGTGCTCGTCAAACCACGGATCGGCCTTTTCGCATTCGGCGATGACGCGCTTGAGTTCGCCCGCATAATCGTATCCGTCGGGCAGGTAGGTGAAGTTGATGAGCAGTTCGCACCTGGACGGCAAGGTAATTGAACCGTCGCCGGTTTCAACCCGCAAAACCGAAACCACCGGCGCGCCGAGCAGTGGGAATGTCCGCGTTTGCCATTGGCGCTCAAGCTCCCTCAGGCGGTTGATGAGCGGCAACGCCTTTTCAAACGCGCTGACGCCCAAGCTTTTTGTGTTGGCGTGCGCGCTCTTGCCCGCAACCGTCACCTTGACGGCGTAGGAACCAATCTGCGCCGACATGGGATTGAGTCGGGTGGGTTCGGCCACCAGCGCGGCATCTGCGGTAAAACCGGCGTCAATGACGGCCAGCGTACCGTTTCCGCCGCCAGCCTCCTCATCCACCACGCTTTCAAACAGCACATCCCCCTTGAGCCTGACGCCCAGCTGCTTAAGCAGCTTCATCGCTACCAGCATGGCCGACATGCCGCCTTTGTCGTCTACCGCGCCCAGCGCGTAGATTTTCCCGTCTTTCTCAACCGGCACAAAAGGATCGGTGCGCCATTGGTCGGGCGAGGCCGGAAATACCGTGTCCATATGCGCATGAGCGATGAGCGAGCGCCCGTCGCCGCTCCCCTTAAACCGGGCCACCACATTGTACCGCCCCTCGTAGCTGTGGCCGGTATTGTACTCAGGATAGCCGATGAGTTTTTCTTCGTCGGGATAGATCTTGGCAATCTCGCAGTCCATGCCGTCCAGGTACTCGAGGAGTTTGGCCTGTCCGTTTGCCTCATGGTAATCGGTCGTGTCGCATCCGGCCAACCGTTTCAACAGCTCCGCCACCTCGCCGCGCTTGCTTTCGGCGGCCCGGCAGATCTTCTCGAATATATCCATGCCCGCTCCTTTTCTAGCCATCCCGGCGTTCGTTCTTCAACGCTTGCCGCGCCGCTTCGATTTGCGCCCGCTTGGCCGTCATCACGCGCAATCCATCGATCAGCACCGCGACGATGACAACCAAGCCCGAGATCACTTGCATGACGTAGGAGTCCACCTCGAGCAGGCTCAGGCCGTTGCTCAAAACGCCCAGGATCACCGCGCCCAATATGGTGCCGACGACGGTCCCCGAACCGCCCGTCATGGCCGCGCCGCCGATGATCACTGCGGCGATCGCGTCGAGCTCGTAGCCCTGCCCGACCGTGGGCAGACCCGACCCGATGCGCGCCGCCTGAACCACCGCCGCGATCCCGCACACCGTGCCGCTGATGACGTACACCACGAGGTTCACCGGCTTGACCCGAATGCCGGTCAATTTGGCGGCTTCCCGGTTCCCGCCGATGGCGTAGATGTGCCGGCCAAAGACGGTCTTGCGCAAAATGACGTAGGCCACGATGGCGACCGCGATCAGTATGACCGTGGGAATGGGCAATGCGCCCAGGTAGCCCTGGCCGATTTGTTTGAACGCCTTGGGAACGTTGTAAATCGGATAGCCGCGCGTGTAGATGTAACCCAAGCCCCTGAGGATGGTCATGGTACCCATCGTGGTGATGAAGGGCGGCATGTTGAGGAAGGTGATGAGCGCGCCATTGACGAGGCCGGTCAGCGCGCCGATGATGACGCCGATCACAACCGCCACAGCAACAGGCAACTGAAAGTCCACCATCGCGCTTGCCGTAATGATGCCGGAAAGCGCCACGACCGAACCCACCGACAGGTCAATGCCGCCCGTGATGATCACAAAGGTCATGCCGATGGCGATCAGGGCGTTCACCGATACCTGGCGCGTAATGTTCATCAGATTCTTACCGGTCAAGAACGTAGGCGAAGAGAGCGCGAATACCGCAGTCAAGATCAAAAGCGCCATCAATACGCCAAATTCACGAAACCCCAGGATTTTTTTTAGTACACCCTTGCTCTTGCCCATGCTCATTCCCCCATCGCGTGGAGGAGCAACTCCTCCTCCGTCGCCTCTTCCCGATCCAACACCTTGGCAATGCGCCCGTTCGCGATGACCGCGATCCGGTCGCAATTGTCCAAAATCTCCGTCATATCCGACGAGGCCAGCACGACCGACGCGCCCTCTCGCACGATCCGGTCAATCATTTGGTAAATCTCTTCCCGCGCACCCACGTCAATGCCCACCGTCGGTTCGTCGAGCAAGAACACGCGAGCACCCTTCGAAATTGAGCGCGCGAGGATCACCTTTTGCTGATTGCCCCCGCTAAGCGACGCCACCTTCGTCAGGAGCGAGGGCGTCTTGACGCGCATCGCCTGGGTCGCGCGTTTTACATCTTCCGCCTCAAGGCGCATGCTTACAAACCCGCGCCGCCTGTACTTGGCTTCGTGCCCCATCGCGCCGTTCTCAAGCACGCTTTGCTCGAGCACCAACCCTTGCCTGCGCCGGTCTTCCGGCACAAACGCGATGCCCTGCCCGGCAATTTGCGCAATCGGCTTCCCGGTAATGTCGCGCCGCCCAAGCTCAATCCTGCCCTCAAGCAACTTGTCAAGCCCCATGATGGCGCGCAGCGTCTCGGTCTTGCCCGCGCCGTTAAGCCCGTACAGTCCCAGCACTTCCTGCTCGCGCAGTTTCAGCGATACATGGCTGGCGCCCTGGACACAGGTCACATCGTCAAGCGCAAGCACGACCGAATCGCGCGCCTGGCTCGTCCGGCGGCTGCGCTTGAGCGGCTTGCCGATCATGGACATGACGACTTGTTCCTTGCGCGCCTGCCGGGCGTCATAGGTGGTAATGTAGCAGCCGTCGCGCAGCACGGTCACGCGGTCGCACACCCTGAGCACCTCTTCAAGGTAGTGTGAAATGTAGATCACCGCGACACCCGCTTGCCTGAAGCGGCCAATGACCTCAAAAAGCCGCTCGGCCTCGTTCATCGTCAGCGACGCCGTGGGTTCGTCCAGCAGCACCACCTTGGGATTGGTCGCGGCAATGCGCGCCAGATGCACCATCTGCTGCGCCGCCAAACTGAGTTCGCCAATTTTTCTTTTCGGATCTATGCCTTCAAGGCCCACCCGCTCAAGCATTTCCCGCGCCAAGCGGTTCATCTCTTGATCATCGACAAAAAACCGGCGCTTGGTCGGCATGCGCTGCGCCAGCAGGTTCTCCGCCACGGTCATGTTGGGCAGCACGCTGATCTCCTGATGCATCACCTGTATGCCGTGCGCGCTGGCGCCTTGGGCATTTGTGATGTGAACCGCCTTGCCATCGATGCGCATCTCCCCTTCATCGGCGCCATACACGCCGCAAAGGATTTTGATGAGCGTGGACTTGCCCGCGCCGTTCTCGCCCACAAGGCCGTGTACTTCGCCCTGCGCCACGCCAAAGGACACCCGGTCAAGCGCCACCACACCGGGAAATGTCTTGGTAATCCCCCGAAACTCGAGGATGCCTTTCTCCTCCGTCGCGCCCATCGGCATCCGCCTTTCTATCGCCGTCCTTCGCGGGGGGGCGACGCCCGAAGGCTCGCCCCCCGCCACCGCGATCGTTTACATGAAATCTTCCACGTTGTCCTTGGAAACCGTGATCACCTCTACGCCGACCTTGGCGTCAACCGTTTCCCCATTGGTGATGCTCAGGATCGTCTCAAGCCCGATTTGTCCAAGCAGCTTGGGCTGCTGGGCAATGCTCGCCTTCATCGCGCCACCTTCCGCGATTACGCTCACCGCTTCCTTCGTCGCGTCAAAGCCCACCACGATCACGTCCGCGCCGGCCGCTTCGATGGATTGCACCGCGCCAAGGCCCATCATGTCGTTGGTGCCGAAGATGGCCTTGAGATCAGGGTAGTTGGCCAGCCAGTTTTCCGTAACCTCCATGCCCTTTTCGCGCGTGGATTCACCGCTCTGCGTTGAAACGATTTCGATGTCCGGATACTTCGCCTTCATGGTGTCGATGAAGCCGTTCTCGCGCTCGATGAGCGAGGTGATGGTGTTGTTGTCAAGCACCGCGACCTGCCCTTTTCCGCCCAGCGCCTCGCCGATGAACTCGGCCGCGAGCTGCCCGCCCATGTAGTTGTCAGACGCGATGTGGCTGAGGATTTCGCCGCCGCCCGTGCACTCGATGTCCAGGGTGATGATGGGAATGCCCGCCTCGTTGACCATCTCCACTTCGGAGCCCGACGCCTGGGAGTCGATGGGGCAAATGATGATGCCGTCAACCCCGCGCGCGATAAAGTCCTCAAGCTGGGAGGTCTGCGCGTTCAAATCCCCGTTCGCGTCAACGATGATCACTTCGGCGCCCGCCGCGTCCGCGGCTTCCTGCATGCCCTTTTCGATGTCCACATAGAATTCAAACGCGCGGCTCCAGTTGGAGAAACCAAAAACTTTCTTGTCACCGGCGGCAAAAGCCGTCACACAGCCAAACGCCAAAACCAGCACCAGCACCAAACCGACAACCTTCTTCATAACCCTGCCTCCTCCTATGTTTTTGATCGTTGATCCTTTGCCCGGCTCATGCGCTGTGGGTGAACCGGGGCAATACAGCATTGTCCATCATATCGTTTTTATTCTTTTTCTATATTTCCCTCCCTCTCTTTCCTCTATTTTCGGCGATATGCTGGACATTTGATCCGATATCTATGATATTCACCTTCACTCCCGCGATACTGTTTTGATTTAATAATCTCATTTGTCGAAACGATTTTATTTTTTATGAAAAAAATGTGCATTCCCCTCACCTCAGGGTGGCGACAGAACCCCGGCGAATCAATTCCACGGGCATCACCAGCTTGGTTTGCATAAGGGGCGCGTCCTTTTTTTCGATCAGGTCAACCAAGATTTGGGCGCCGATGCTGCCCATTTCACTGGTGGGCCGACGCACGGTCGTAATCCCCTCCCCCACGTACTTCGCAAATTGAAAATCGTCAAAACCGACGATTGAAATGTCCTTCCCGATCGCCAGGCGCTTGTCGAGCGCCGCTTCCATGGCGCCCATGCACAAGAGGTTGTTGGTCGCGAAAACCGCCGTGGGCGGGTCGGGCAATTCCAGGAGCGCCTTCATCATTTTGTATCCGTCTTCCTGATACCAGGTTCCGCTTTGAATGTACTCATCGCGAAAGGGAATCCTGTTTTCGCTGAGCGCGTCCAGGTATCCGCTCAGGCGTTCGATGCCGATGTTGAACACATTGGGGCCCGTAACCACGCCGATCTTCGTATGCCCGCAGGCGATGAGTTCCTCCATCAGCATGCGCGAACCCCGGTAATTGTCCACCACCACCGTGTACAAATCGTTGCCCGGCATATCGCGGTCCACGACAACCGTCGGCTTGTCATGGTTTTTATAAAACGAGGAATTGGCGGTTGAGGGAATCAGGATGACGCCATCCACGATGTGTCCGAACTCACCGCCCAGCATCTCGATTTCCTTGGAGCGCGACTCGCCCGAAGCGTATACCAGCGTGTAGTATCCGCGAACGCTGGCCGCAGCTTCCACGCCCTGAATCACGGCGGTAAAAAACTCATTGATGATGTCGGGTACGATGACTACAATGAAGCGGGTGATGCCGGTCTTCATCGAAGCGGCAAAGGTATTGCGCACAAATCCCAGTTCATCAATGGCCGCGCGCACCCTCTGGCGCGTCACGTCGCTGACCCTGTTTTTGTTGTTCAGCACGCGCGATACGGTTGAAACCGCCACATCGGCCCTGTCCGCCACTTCTTTGATCGTCACCGCTCTCGCCATGGTCATACCCTCTATCAAAACGTTTTGACATCCTGTAAATTTATTATAACGCCATGCCGAATCATTTGTCAACACCTTTTTAACGGTTGATTCCACCGCCGCCTGGGCGCCAAACGCCCCTCTTTTTGTTGCGCGCGCGCAAATTTTAATCGCCGCGCCGTTGCCCCCGCCTTGCAATCTTCTTATAATTGAAGTATCATAAACCCTGAAAGCCAACCGTTTGATCCCCAGAAGGAGCGTGGCCCCTTGAATCAAGAATACATCCGGAATTTTTGCATCATCGCGCACATCGACCACGGAAAGTCTACCCTTGCCGACCGGCTGCTTGAAAAGACCGGTGTGATGGCGACGCGCGACATGACCGAGCAGGTGCTCGACTCGATGGAGCTTGAGCGCGAGAGGGGCATCACCATCAAATCAAAACCCGTGCGCATGCCCTATACGGCGCGTGACGGCAGGCAATACGAGCTCAACCTGATCGACACGCCCGGCCATGTGGACTTCACCTACGAGGTCAGCCGGGCGCTCGCCGCGTGCGAAGGCGCGGTGCTGGTGGTGGACGCCAGCCAGGGCATTGAGGCGCAAACGCTGGCCAACGTCTACATGGCGCTCGACCACGACCTTGAAATCCTTCCGGTGATCAACAAGATCGACCTGCCAAGCGCTCAGCCGGACGTGGTCAGGAAGGAGATCGAGGACGAAATCGGCCTGGATACGGAAGGGTGCCCCTTGGTCTCGGCCAAGCAAGGCATCGGGATCGAAGACGTGCTTGAACAGGTCGTTACGCGCGTTCCGCCGCCCAAGGGCGATCCATCTTCCCCGCTCCAAGCGCTGATTTTTGACTCCTACTACGACAACTACCGCGGCGCGATCAGCTCGGTCAGGATCTCTCAAGGCACGATCAAGGTTGGCGACCGCATGCGCATGATGGCGAGCGGGCGCGAATTCGACGTGACCGAAGTCGGTGCGTTCACGCCCGGCGGATACCACGAGACGAAGACGCTCGCGGCGGGCGACGTCGGCTACATCGCGGCATCCATCAAGGACATCGCCGACATCCGGGTCGGCGACACCATAACGCTTGCCGAGCGCCCCGCGTCCTCTCCCTTGCCCGGCTACAAAAAGGTGCTGCCGATGGTTTACTGCGGCATCTATTCCGCGGACGGAGCGGATTATGAAGCGCTCAAGGGGGCGCTTGAAAAACTGCGCCTCAACGACGCCGCGCTCTCCTTTGAACCGGAAACCTCGGTGGCGCTGGGTTATGGGTTCCGATGCGGGTTTCTCGGGCTACTCCACATGGAGATCATCCAGCAGCGCCTTGAGCGCGAGTTCGATCTCGATCTGGTGACCACCGCGCCGAGCGTGGTCTACCACGTGATCAAAACCGACGGAACCAAGATATCGATCGACAACCCCACGAACCTGCCCTCCGTTCAGGAGATCGCGTGGATGGAGGAGCCCTATGTAGACGCGCAGGTCATCACGCCCCAGGACTACGTGGGCGCGATCATGGAACTGTGCCAGGACAAGCGCGGCACTTTCCGCGATATGAAGTACATCGAGGGCGGGCGCGTGCTGCTCAATTACGACCTGCCGCTCAACGAAGTGATCTACGACTTTTTCGACCAGCTCAAGAGCCGCACGCGCGGATACGCGTCATTTGACTACGAACTCAAGGGCTACGTCAAGAGCGACCTGGTCAAGCTTGACCTGTTGCTCAACGGCGACACCTGCGACGCGTTGTCGATCATCGTACACCGCGACCGCGCCTACGCGCGCGGGCGCTCGATTGCCGAAAAGCTCAAGGACGCCATTCCGCGCCAGATGTTCGAAATCCCGATTCAGGCCGCCATCGGCGGCAAGGTCATCGCGCGCGAGACGGTCAAGGCGATGCGCAAGGATGTGCTTGCCAAGTGCTACGGCGGCGACATCACGCGCAAGAAGAAGCTGCTTGAAAAGCAAAAGGAAGGCAAGAAGCGCATGCGCCAGGTGGGTTCGGTGGAAGTGCCGAGCGAGGCGTTCATGGCGGTTCTCAAGATGGACTGATGAACGCCGTTTCACTCTACGTTCATATTCCGTTCTGCATAAAAAAATGCGCCTATTGCGACTTTGCATCCTTTGCCGGACGCGAAGGCGACTGGGCGCGTTATCTTTGCGCGCTGGAGGACGAATTTCACGGGGCGGCCCGCCGCTACGGCAGGCTGCCCCTTCACACCATCTACATCGGCGGCGGCACGCCATCGATTCTGCCGCCGGATGCCATCATGCACATTCTGGCCATGTCGCGGGCGCTTTTTCAGGTTCAGGAGGACTGCGAAATCACGCTTGAAGCCAATCCCGGTACGCTGACGTATCAGAAATTGCGCGACTACACATCATCGGGCGTCAACCGCCTGTCGATGGGCATGCAGGCGAAATCTCCGGGACTGCTTCAGACCATCGGGCGCATCCACACCCAAGACGACGTCGTCCAGTCGGTCGAATGGGCGCGGCAGGCAGGCTTTAAGAACCTGAGCCTGGACCTGATCTACGCGCTGCCCGGCCAGACGATGGCCGACTGGGTGGAGACGCTAAAGGCGGCCATGGCGCTGTGTCCCGAGCATCTGTCCTGCTACAGCCTGATCCTGGAAGAGGGCACGCCGCTTGAAAGGGCGGTAAGCGCGGGCGAACTGACGGTGCCGGACGAGGATACGGTCCTCACCATGCAGCACGCCGCAGCGCGGATGCTCGCGCGCCGCGGCTACGAACGCTATGAAATTTCAAATTACGCCAAGCCCGGTTACCAATCGCGCCACAACACGGTATACTGGACGCGCGGCGACTACCTGGGCCTGGGACTGGCCGCGCACTCGCTGATGAAGGGCGCGCGGTTCGGCAACACGGAGGACCTGAACCAATACCTCGCGGGCACGCGCGAAACCAGCCGCGAAATCATCACCCCCGAGGCCGCGCGCGAGGAAGCCATCATGCTTGGAACCCGCATGGCGCAGGGCATCGACCTCAATCTGGTGGCCTGCCGCGAAGAAGCAATCGGGCGCTTAAAGGCGCTTCGCCTGATTGAAGTGGAGAAGGACCGCCTGCGCCTGAGCGAAAAAGGCATGGACGTGCAAAACGCCGTGGTCCTGTCGCTCCTCTGACCGGGCGGCACATTTCTTTACATCGTGCGCTTTTTCTTGTGGGTGAAAATATCAACCAACTCGTCCACCGACCGGCTTTCCCGCATTTGCTTCATATGAACCGTTTCCTTGGCCGACAGTTTTTCCACCAGCGCCAGCACCTCTCCCGCGCGGTCCGCCGGAAACTTGCACGCCCCGTTTTCATCCATGTGGACGATTTCTCCGGGCGCGACATCCATGCCGCATACGCTTACCGGTATGTTGATCGCGTCGATCTGAAAGTCTCCGTGACCCGGACAGACGCCGGTGAGCAGGTACTGAAAATCCATTTCCCGGATTTCCTGCATGTCGCGCGAAGGGCCGTCGCTGACCACGCCCACGCAGCCCACCCTCTTCATCGCCGTGGTCATATTGCCGCCCGAAAGGCCGTTCTTCATCTTGATCTTCTCGGGCAAGGCCTGCTCCATCACCACGATGACAGGCTTGGGCGAACGCTCAATGGCCCTGAGCACATCGCCAAAGTCAAGGCGCGAATAATTAACATCGGGCATGCCGTAGCGCACCGTGACGGCGTATCCCGCGCGCGGGCCGAGCTGTGGGAACATGCAGCGTATGCGCTGATCGGTATACCAGTCTACCGTCCAGGGATTGTACAGGCCCAGGCAGCCCTCCTCGTCTCCGGGGTAGCTCGCGACCACGTTGGTGATGGACGCGGTATCAAAGGCCGTGAGTTTATCAATCACGTTTTCCTGATTCATTGGGTTCGCCCCTCCTTGATTGCTCGGTCGTCCAAAGCATACAATAGTCCCATCAAGGACATATGTCAAGGTGCATTCATTCGCTTTTTTAAATGGCGCCATCTAGGTAAGCGCTGATTCATTCGGTTGCTGGCTGGCGAGTTGATTTTTTCGTCCAGGTGGACTTGCAGAAACCGAAGCTGTAGCAGCGCTACCGCGAGTGTTTCTGCAAGTTCGCATGGGCGGAAAAGCAGCCGCCAGACAGTGATCGAATTGATCAGCGCTTACCTAGGGATGCATGTGTACCATCATGAAATCCTTGAACATCCGGCACGAAGGACTCAAATCAACCGACTTGAGCCAGACCAGCGCGGTGGTCGAACGGATATCCTCCGCCAGCGGCACGATGCGGCAGCCTTCAAGCGGATAATGCGACATGACCTTTTCCATCGACAAGCATATCGCCTGTCCCCGGCGCACAATGTCGATGGTGATGTCGGGCTTGCCGCTGACCTCGTAGCCGATGCTCGGCGTAAAACCCGCCTTTTGGCAGGCATTGACGCAAATTGTGTGAAGGTCCGACTGTGTGGTGGCGAGAATGAGCCGCTCATTTTTCAGCATGTTCAGTTCTATGCGCTCGCGCTGTGCCAAGGGGTTCGTCTCGCTCATCAGCGCAATCAGGCGGTCCTCGACCAGCGGAATCATATTGTAGAGGGCGGGATCGAGAAAATCGGTGCGCGTGACGGCAAAATCGATGTCCATCCTGCGCAAGGAGTTGAGCACTTGTGCGCTTTCCGCCTCCATAATGCTGAAGGCAACCTGGCTTCGAAGCGCGCGGAACTCGATGATCGACTCGGTAATGTGGTATTGCGGCAGCACCGGAATCGCGCCGAGCGAAATCACCGTTTGATCCTTCATGACGAAGCGGGCCATGTCGCCGCGCATTTGGTTGTACGCGCTCATAATCGAATAGGCGTGGCTTAAAAAACATTGACCCGCCTTGGTCAACTCGATAAGGCGGCGCTTGCGGGAAAACAGCTCTACCCCAAGCTCCGATTCGAGCTGCTGGATGTTTTTGGAAAAAGAGGATTGAGAGATGTTGTTCTCAGCGGCGGCCAATGAAAAATTGCCCAGCGCCGCAGCCGATATGAAATAGCGTAATTGGAATATATCCATTCCAAATCCCCTTCCTTAAATCGCCCCGCTTTACAGGTTTAACGGCGCTTTCTCCGTCCTTTTTCAGTGATATTGACAAATTTTCATCAATATTCCATCGCAACATCACAATTTCCCGAATATTGACCCATTTCATTATAGCACACAACGCGTGCCTTGTGCGCCCATATCGCATTTTCGCGATTGGTTAATTCTATAACTGAATTATATGCATAGCGCACGAGATTGACAGCGCATCCGTCAGCCAATATAATATTTTCATTACACATGCGGTTTCGTTCGCGTTATATCGAGACAGCATCAAGGAGGAACCGACCGATTATGAAGAAAATGTTTGGCGTCAACACTCCGATTTCAGCGCCCATGACCGAGGGCCAGGCGATCGATTACGCATCGCTTGAGACATTGTGCGAATATCTGATTGAAAAAGGCGTGCACGGGCTCTACCCCAACGGCTCCACCGGCGAGATGGCGTACCTGTCAACCGAGGAACGCAAAAAGGTGCTTGAGGTGACCGTGAAAGCCGCCAAGGGCCGTGTTCAGGTGTTTTCCATGGTGGGCGCGCCCACAACAAAGGAAACCATTGAGCTGGCCCGGCACGCGCAAAGCGCGGGCGCAGACGGCATCGGCGTGGTCACGCCCTACTATTTTAAGCTTGACGATGAGGAACTGCTGGGGCACTTCACTTCGGTAGCAAGAAGCGTCTCCCCGGAATTCCCGGTTTACCTGTACGGCATTCCGCAACTGGCGGTCAACGACATTACGCCCGCCCTCGCGGCCAGGGTTGCCGAAGCCGCGCCCAATGTTGTCGGCATCAAGTATTCCTATCCCGATATGCCGCGCCTGATGAAGTTCATGAACATCCGGGACAACCGCTTCTCGGTATTGGCGGGACCGGACAACCTGTTCTTTATGACGCTGTGCGCGGGCGGCGACGGCACGATATCCGGCAACTCCAACGTGATCCCGGAGCACTTTGTGGCCATTTACGACGCTTTCAAGGCAGGCGATTTCTCAAAAGCCCGCGCGCTTCAGCGAAAGACCAACAAGCTGATCGAAGTCATCAGCGGTCCGAACAACATGGCGCGCTACAAGAGGGCGCTCATGCACCGCGGCGCGATTGC
>JAVBND010000118.1:0-3256 GCA_031551775.1 Eubacteriales bacterium
GTTTTTGCAGGGCTGCCTGGGTGGAAAAGCAGCCCGTCAGCGCGTTCGCTACCTGTGCGGCGTTGCCCTAGACATTGTTCGCTTCGTGCCTCCTGTGAAGGCGCCTGATCGCCTCCGCGTAGCCTTCAAAGCCCATGCCGCAGATGGTATCGACGCACGCCTGCCGGACATAGGATACTTTCCGGAAATCCTCGCGCCGACCGACGTCGGTGATGTGCACTTCAATGGCAGGCAAATCAACCGCCTTGAGCGCGTCGAGCAAGGCGACGCTGGTATGGGTGTAGGCGGCGGGGTTGATGACGATGGCGTCAAACGCGCCGTATGCCTCCTGAATTTTATCGACCAGCGCGCCCTCGTGATTGGACTGGAAGATGTTGACTTCAACGCCCTCCTTCCGCGCCGTTTCCTCAACCAGCGCGCACAGCGCTGCGTAGTTTTCACTGCCGTAGAGCGCCCGCTCGCGTATCCCCAGCATGTTGAGATTGGGCCCGTTGAGCACCAGTATGCGCATTTCGTTTTCCTCCGTGCCATTTTGCCTTACATTATACACGCGCAGCCAAGACATTGAAAGCGCAAAAGCTTTACGCAAACGCCTTTCTTTGCCTGTATGGACTATGGGATAATAAAGCCATTCTATAAGCAAGGGGGAATGTACGCTTGTTATCGCTTGACCGGCGCCGCGCGCTGGGCTTATACTTGTGGATCGCGGTGGCCGCCGCGCTGCTTTTGCAACTCAACAGCATATCCTACCTCCTGCGCGATGCCGAGGGCGACGCGTTGATGGGGTTCTTTTTAAGCTCCTCCCTGGGCTATGTCGCGCCCGTCATGCCCTTGCTTGCGGCGCTGCCCTTTGGCACCGGGTTTTGTGCCGATTGGCAATCGGTTTTCGTGCCGGAGGTCGTCCTTCGCTCGGGCAAGCGGCGCTACCTTTTCTCAAAGACGCTCACCGCGTTTCTCTCGGGCGGCCTGATGCAATCGCTCGGCATGCTCTCGTTTATCTTGTTTTTGAACCTAAAATTCCCGCCTGATTTTTCCGTCGAGCCCTTCCTCGGTGACATTTCCGGCCTTGAAACGCTGCTGCTGGGCGGCGGCGCGGGGGCGTACCTGAGCTACTATGGGGCGCGGCTGCTGCTGGCGTTTTTCGCGGGCGGGTTTTGGGCGATGACCGCGCTGACCTTTTCCGCGTTTTACCCGAACCTGTCGCTGACGCTTGTCGTTCCGCTGGTCACGCACCGGCTGCTGCAGGAATTGGGGTACGCCGTGGCCATGCCCGCGTTCCTCAACGTCACGTTGCTCGAAGCGGGCGCCGTCGGCCTGTCGCCCGAAATGACCCTTGCGGCGGGCGCGGGGGTGTTTCTCGCGCTGACCGCCACTCTGGCGCTGGTCTTTTGCTGGCGCGCGCGAAGGAGGCTGAGGTATGCGTAAAGAAACCTGGGCATGCTGCCGCCATGATTTGAGGCGCCTGGCCTCGACGCCGCGCGCGTGGGCGGTCGCGATCCTCACCCTTTTATACGTCGAAAACCAGTTCGCGCCCATTCGCCTGATGCTTCAGACCGAGCACCTGACGCTGGGCTGGGCGGGCATCATGACCTACCTCCTCACCGATTCCCAAGTCACCATGATGGCGGGACTGGGCCTTTTGATGCTGCTCTTTGACGCGCCGTTCCTCGACGAGACGCAGCGCTACATCATCACGAGAACCGGGCGCGGCGCGTGGGGGCGCGGGCAGGTCGCCTATGTCGTAGGCATGAGTTTTCTCTATGTGGCGGCGTTTTCATTGGTTCAACTGCTCTTTCAGCTTCCCTGGACCGATTGGACGGGCGCATGGTCGCCCGGCGTCACGGCGCTGGTCAAGGACGGGCTGTACGAAATCTACGACACCATGCTCGACTACGACCCGTGGCTGGTGGACGTATTTACGCCCCTTCAAGGCATGGGCCTGGGCCTGGCGCTGCACTTTCTGGCGTTTTCCGTGCTGGCGCTCACGCAGTACGCGGTCAACATCACGCTGGGCAACCGGCTTGGCTTCATGGTCGCCGCCGCGCCGCTTTTGTTCGACTCGGTCGTCGAAGAATTCTTTTCCGAGCCCGTGTACTATTTTTCGCCCGTGACGCTTTCGCGCCTGACGGCGCTCGACTATGGCGACGAAATGGGCCGCCCGCCGATCTGGTACGCCTTCGCCGTGCTCGGGGCGCTGACCGTCGCGCTGGTATTGTTGTGCGTTCATCTGTCCAAGCGAAGGGAGATCACGCTATGATCGTGCTGAAATCGGTATCCAAGTCATTTGGCAAGGAAGAGGTGCTCTCGGGGGTCTCGGCGAAATTTGAACGCGCCATGATCCACGGGCTGGTCGGGCGCAACGGCTCGGGCAAGACGGTGCTGCTCAAGTGCGTCGCGGGCCTTACGCCCGTCGATCAGGGCAGCATCCGCATAAACGGCAAGAAGCTGGGCCGCGACATCGAAATGCCGCCAAGCCTGGGCGCGATCATCGAGACGCCGGGGTTCCTGCCCAATTATTCGGGCTACCACAACCTCAAGTTCCTGGCGGATATCAAGCGCAAGATCGGGCCTGATGAAATCCGCGCGTCCATGAAGCGGGTGGGGCTTGATCCCGAGAGCCGCAAGTGGGTATCGAAGTACAGCCTGGGCATGCGACAGCGGCTTGGCATCGCGCAGGCCATCATGGAGGAAGCCGAGCTGCTGATCCTCGACGAGCCGATGAACGGCCTGGACAACGACGGCGTCAAGCAGATGCGCAGGCTCTTCCTCGAACTGCGCGAAGAGGGCCGGACGATTTTGCTCGCCAGCCACAACCCGCTCGACATCGACCGGCTGTGCGACACGGTGCACGAAATGGACAAAGGGGTACTGACCGAGCTCGAGTAACCGGAACATTATGGGAACTGTTCTTAGATCGCCTCCGTCCAATTTGTATATTTTGGACGGAGGCGATGTTTAGATGAAACACATTTTGATTGCGCTCTCGCTCGCGTTGCTGCTCATCCCTTGTGTCGCGCTGTCCGAACCCGTTTCGGTCACGCCCCGGGAAATGGCAGGCGTCATGGAAGCGCAGATTTTCGGGCAAACGTTTCAGGACATGGACCCGGAGGAAATTGCAGCGTTTGCGCAGGGCAAGGAACACGCTTACATCTTCATCGGCCGCGAGAATCAGGACCGGACCATCCGTTACCTGCTCGGACGATTGAAAAAGGACGCGGACAAGCCGAAGTTTAAGGAAACCGACCTCATACAACAG
>JAVBND010000030.1:0-93356 GCA_031551775.1 Eubacteriales bacterium
CCTCTGACCATCAACAAACCCACATCGGCGCACTGATGTTAGTCGAACTGGCCGATGATGCGGTCGGCATCTCCTTGGCCCAATTGCCCGGCCTTGACCTGCGCGTCGCAGAATGCTTTGACCGCCTCGTAACGCGCTACGTAGCTGTCGAAGCTGCCCAGCTCAATGTTGCTGCCATCTGCCGAGCTGAATACAGCGGAATAGGAGATGCCGCTGGACGGGGCTGGAACCGCCGCGACATCGTGCGCGGTGACGGTATTGATGATGAAATCCCCGTTGTTGGGTGCGGCGGTCGCTGTAGGAATGTTTTCTGCCGCGTTGGTGGTGTCGATGATGAAATCCCCGTTGCTTGGTACTGCAGTCGCCGTGGGAAGATCCTCTTGCACGATGGCGTTGCCCACGCCGACCGAATCATCGCCCGTGGGAGCCGCCATCACAGAAATATCCGTTTGACCGTTCACGCTCTTTGGCACCGGAACGCCCCGTCGTAGCTGGTCGAGAATTTCCTCATACATGGCGACTGTCTCGTCTACCTTCTCCTGTGTCCAGGTGAACCAGCCGTCGCCGCCTGTATAACCACGCGAACCGATCACGTTTTGCAGATTCACGCGTTCCTCGTCAAGCCACTTCTCGTATTCCTCGGATGTCCACCATACGATGCCATCATCGTAGGTTGGATCGTCGCTGGAACGGATGTGTTCTTGCACCGGATCATCATGGGTCGTCTCGCGAACACGTTGGTCGAACTCGGCCTTGCTGGCCACGCGCAGCCCCATGAGTTGTCCGCTGGCATCGCGCAGGGCGTACACGTCGATGTCGCCGTCCGAGTGGGATTTCGAGAAAACCGGACCGTCATATGTGCTGCTATCGATCTTGCCGCTGTTCGCTTTCAGAAAGTCGCAAAATGTGCGCACGCGCTGTCCATTCAAGTACAGCCGATCCTCCGACTGCACATATTGGAGCCCATAGGGGGTGTATTCAGCGAAAACCTCGGCCAAGGTTCTTCCGCCGCCGCCCGAATCAGGCGCGAACGTTGTTGGCGGGGAACTGGAATTGCGCATCTCTTTAATGGCTTTGGTAGTGCCATCAAACTCGGCCTTGGAGCCTCGCCGCAGCCCAAGCAACACGCCCGATGGGTCAACAGAGCCATCCCCGTTGTCAATGGGTGTCAGATCCCGCACACCGTACACGTCCACGGTTCCGTCCTCGTAGGTGGCACTGACACCGACATAGGCATTGTCGCCAGGCCCGCCGATGGGGTACATATCATCAAAATAGCGCACCAGTTCCCCGTCGTAATAAAGCCGCCCGTTTGACGCGTTGTATGTCAGGCCATATTTAGCGTAAGGCGCAAATCGCGCATGATCGCTTTGAGGTTCATTATCATACAGGCCGCCCCAAGTGGTGGCAGGGGAAGTAGCTTCATCTATTGCCACGGTGTTCGTCACCGCATTGGTCGCCAGCGCCGTTGCGGCAAACACCACCAACACCAGCGCCAAAATAACGCCAAAGAAAGATACTCTCTTGTGCTTCATGATTGCCACGATCCTTTCCTCAATCGCAGTCTTGTTGAAATGACTCGCCAGCGGCGTCAGCGCTGTGCGTGCTTCTTCCATGTCGATGAGCAGCGAGGCGTACCGCGCCCGCTTTTGCGCGCCGTATTTGCGCAGTACCGTCTCGTCGCAGCACAGCTCGATGTCGCGGCCCGCGAGGACGTACATGACCCACACCAGCGGGTTGAACCAGTGAACGCACAGGCAGATGGTCAGCACCCACCGCTTGAGGATGTCCCAATGCCGGACGTGCGCCAGTTCGTGGGCGATGACGTACTCCACTTCCTTGCCCTGTGCCAGCAATCGTTCCGGCAGCAGGATCACCGGGCGCAGCACCCCGTAGGTGAGCGGCGCTTCGATGCGCCGGGAGGCCCGGATGTGCAGCGGCCTGGAATGCGGCAGCTGAGAAACGCGCGTGTCGGAAACCAACCGCGCGGTACGGTAGACCTTGCGGCAGCGCACGTGCGTGAACACAAAGTATCCGAGCATCAGCGCGGCTCCGACAATCCAGACGATCAGCCAGGGTGAGGTATGCGCCGCATTGGGCGGCGTCGCCGTCAGCGCCTCGCCCGCCTGTTGCATCATCGTTTTGGCAGCACCCGAGCCGGTTTGCGTTGTGGTGGGCGCGGGGGCATTTGACCAAACCTGTTCCACCTGCCTCACTGCGCCGTAAACGCTCACGGGCGATTCGATGCGCAGAGGCACCAGCAACCGCATGAGCGCCACGCCCCACAGCAACTGGAAGCTCCACTTCGGCAGCTTGCCCATGCCCAGCGCGCGGATCACCACAACGGCCACGATGATGACGGCGGCTTGTAAACTCATTTGCATGATGTTCATTGCTCACGCCTCATTTCAAGTCGTTCACGAGGTTGCGCAGTTTCTCGATTTGACCGGCGTTCAGCTTCTTTCGGCTCAGCAGTGAGGCCACCAGCAGATCGGGCGAACCATCGAACAGCTTGTCGATCAACTCAGTGGCCTCGGCTTGCCTCACTTCCTCGCGGCTGACCAGCGCCCGGCAGATGAAGCCCGGCTCGATCCGTTCAACAAGACCCTTGTCTATGCACTTCTTAATCATGGTGTACGTGGTTGTCTTGCCCCAGCCGATCTGCTGCGTGAGCTTCACGGCCAACTGCTGCGCAGACAGCGGCCCCTCCGCCCACAGCACATTCATCAGCTTGATGTCCGAATCATAGATCTTGGTTTCCATGGAAAGAGCGCTCCTTCCCGGATGTTCCGCTCCAAATAGAATCGGCGCCGATTCTACGGGCATAGAATCACCACATCTGCATTCTACACATATCGAACCGTATTGTCAATAGGGTTTCTGTGGTTTTTTTGTGCCGCGAACCACGCTCAACCAGCAGAACCGGATTGGAGCCGCGCGAATGCGAGACCGCCGTTCAGACCATCAACAAACCCGCATCGCCTCTGCGATGCGGGTTTGTTGATGGTCTTTGGCCTCGCTTTCACGGAGCCTTTTTCCTATGCCCGTTCATTCCTTGACTGATTTTTATGACGCCCCCTGCGTTTTGTTTTAGATTGGATTGGAATCAGGCGTCCTCTTCCTTGAGCTCCTTCGCCTGGATTGCTTGAATATCGGAGTAAGCCGATAGCATGGGCTCGAGGTTCGGGTCCTCCTTGGTGATCTTGCGCTTTGTGTAGTTGCGCGTGATCCTGACTACGACGCCGGATAGCGCCAGGACGCCGATCAGGTTCGGGAGCGCCATGAGGCCGTTGAGCGTATCGGCGATGTCCCAAGCAAGATCCAGGCTGATCGTCGAGCCTACCACGATGAAGGCAACGAATACAACCTTGTAGACCAGCGTGACCTTGGTGCCGAACAGGTACTCTGTGGCCTTGCTGCCGTAGAACGCCCAGCCAAGGACCGTCGAGAAGGCGAACAGCAGCACGGCGATGGCAAGGAGTTGGCCCGCGAAGCTCCCGAAGCGCTGCGAGAAGGCATAGGTGACAAGCGGTACGCCTTCAACCTTCTTAAATACAACCGATTCGATCACCGGATTGCCCGCTTCGTCGAGCAATGGGTTGCCCGCCTCGTCTTTTTGGGCAATGCCTTGCATGGTCATGACGTTGGTGTAGATGAAATCGCCTTCGCCGGTCGCTTGATCGGTCAGGCCGCCGAGGACGACCTGCTTGCCGTATGCCTCGCCCGTGATGGCGCCCGCCGCGTCGGCGGTCACATTTTCCTTGAGCGTCTGGTTGTATTCGGCGTCGATCAGCGGTACTTCGCGCCCTGCGTAAACGTCGGCGGACGCGTCGGCGATCTGCACGTATTGTACATCGCTGGTGATGTTCTTAAGCGCGTCCGAGACCGGCAACGCGCCGGTGGTCGCCGAGAGGATGGTGAATGCGGTCAGGGTGCACACCACGATCGTATCGACGAATACTTCGAAGATGCCCCACATGCCCTGCTGAACCGGCTCGCGCACGTCGGCAGAGGCGTGCGCCATGGCCGAGGAGCCAAGGCCCGCTTCGTTTGAGAACACGCCGCGCTTGAAGCCCATGGTGGCCGCGCGCATCATGACCACACCGCCCACGCCGCCCGCGATGGATTGGAACTTGAACGCATCGCGGAAGATGGAGGAGAATACGTAGGGGATTTGCTTGAAGTTCATGATGAAGATGATGGAGGTGCCGATGATGTAGAAAAGCGCCATGAACGGCACCATTTTCTCGGTCACGCTGCCGATGGCCTTGATGCCCTTGATGACGACCAGCGCCGCGATGATGGCCAGCACAACGCCGGTTGCAAGCGGCGGGACGCTGAAGGAGGTTTGCATGGAGGAAGCAATCGAGTTGACCTGCGTCATGTTGCCTATGCCAAACGCGGCCAGCGCGCAGAACACCGCGAAGAGGATGGCGAGGGGTTTGCCGAGTTTGCCCATGATCTTGCGGCCCTTAAGGCCCTCGTCAAGGTAGTACATCGCGCCGCCCGACCATTCGCCCTTGTCGTTGCGCTTGCGATAGTAAACGGCGAGTGTGGCTTCCGAGAACTTGGTCATCATGCCAAAGAACGCGCTGATCCACATCCAGAATACCGCGCCCGGGCCGCCGATCGCAACCGCCGTGGCTACGCCCGCGATGTTGCCGGTGCCGATGGTCGCGGCCAGTGCGGTCGAGAGCGCCTGAAACTGCGAAATGGCCTTGTGGTCCTTGGATTTCGTCACTTCGCCCTTGCGGAAAATCGCAAGGAATGTGCGGCTGGTGACGAGCTTGGCGCGGATGACCTGAAAAAATCCGGTCCTGACCGTCATGAGAATGCCGGTACCGATGATCAGGATCAGAAATGGGACGCCCCAAACAACGCCGTTGATCTTACCGTTTACCATGGCAATGCCGTCAACCAACTGCTCCCACATAGAATCCCCTCCTTAATTTACCTTAGCATAAAAATAATGTCACTACTATATCACAGCCATAACCGATGTTCAAGGCACAGCTTTCGAAAAAATGAATAATTTACATCTGGAATAATTCAATATACGGTTACTACAAAAAGCACAAAACGACAAAATAATGTCATTTTTTTCCTCCAGGCGATTGCAATTGCCGCGCGTTTCGGGTATATTTGTACATGTAGGCACATGATGCCTGATTTGGGGGGAAGGGGGCATGTATCTCATGAAAAAAATGCTATCCATGTCGCTTGCTGTGCTGTTTTTGTTGGCGGCGGTCGTACCGCCCGCGGCGGCGGAGGGAAAGGTGCTGCGCTTTGCGACGCAAACGCTTGGCGGCGTATTCAATCCGGCCTTGTGCGCGGATGTGTACGACGGCTATGTTGCGGGGCTTCTGTTTTCGACGCTATGCGCGGCGGATCCTGAAAACAACATCATATTTAATGAAAACACCGTAGCCGATGGTTATGAACTGTCCGAAGATCACTTGACGTATACGTTTCACCTAAAAGAAGGACTGCTGTTCTCAAACGGCGACGCGTTGACCGCGTCCGATGTCAAATTCACCTATCAAATGATGGCCCATCCCGATTATGACGGGCCCTACGCGCAGTCGGTGGCCGACATGGTCGGCTATGCGGCCTACAAGAACGCGGAGGCGGAGGACTTCGCGGGCATCCGCGTGATAGACGATCAGACGATTGCCTTTGACCTGTCGGTGCCCTACGTCGGCAAGCTCAACGAGTTCGCCGTGTACGGCATTTTGTGCGAGGAAGTCTATGGGGCGGCGGAGGATTACCAAGCGTTTAAGGCGCTAAACGCCGCGCCCGTGGGCAGCGGTCCCTTCACGCTTTCGTCGTACACGCCCGGTCAGTCGGCCATACTGGAGCAAAATCCCAAGTGGTTTGGGCAGAAACCAAAGCTTGACGGCGTCGCCTTCCTGATGATCCCGAGTGAGACACAGACCATGGCGCTGATCGGCGGGGAGTGCGACCTGATAGAAGTCATGCCCGATCAGGACACTTATGACACACTGGCGGGCTTGGACATGAACGTACTTACCTTCTTGAGCCTGGGATACAATTCGATCATGCTCAATTGTCAATCGCCCAAGTTGAACGACGTAAACGTGCGCAAGGCGCTGATGATGGGTTTTGACCGACAGGCGTTCATTGACAATCAGTTTGACGGATTTGCCAAGCCTTGCCTGACCACCATCTATCCGGAATTCTGGGCGTATCCCAAGGATGATGCGGCGCTTGACGCTTACGCGTTTGACCCCGAAACGGCGTGCGGATTGCTGGAAGGCGCGGGCTGGAGCGACACTGACGGCGACGGCGTCCGTGACAAGGATGGCGTGGAGCTTGAGCTGACGCTCTATATTTACCCTGAATCGGACTGGACGGTGAACCTGGCGGCGCTGCTCAGCGAGCAATGGTCTGAGATCGGCGTGGGGCTGAGCGTCATAAGCGGCGACTTCAATACGATTATGGCACAGGTGTACGACGAGCGCGCGTTTGACAAGTTTGACATGTGGACGCAGGGCGCGCGCATGTCGGGTGATCCGGACATGACGGAGGTCTTGAGCAAGGCGGCCTATGAGGCGAAAGGCGGCTACAACGCGGGCGGCTACATCAATGAAAAAAGTGACGCCCTCATGCTTAAGGCGCGTCAGGAGTTCGATCAGGAAAAGCGCGCCGCCATCTACGCAGAGTGGGCCGTACTCATCAACGACACGCTGCCCATGCTCTTTGGCGCGACGCGCGACGAGATGTGGGCCTCGGCGCCCAACGTCACGGGGCTTGACCGGATAAGCCCGTTCTACCCTTGGACACGCTCGATATTCGACATCGATTTGTAATCCGCTTGCTGCCCGACCGCATTGCGGTCGGGCAGCGGATGCTTGGGTGGGGAGGGTGAACCATGCTGCGCACTTTGACGCGCCGTGTGTTCAAGATGGCGCTGACGCTCTCGATCGCCTTAGTGGCGGTGTTTTTCCTCATCCACCTCGCGCCCGGCGACCCGGTGAGCGGCATGATAAACCCGCAGATGACGCCGGAAATGAAGGAGCAGATCCGCGCCGGGATGGGGCTTGACCAGCCGCTTTGGACGCAGTTTGTCCACTGGCTCAGGGAGCTTGCGCGCGGGAACTTGGGCTATTCGACGCTGTATCAACAGCCTGTCGCAGCGGTAATCAAAACGTATATATGGCCGACCGTCGCGCTTTCGCTGTTTGCGCTCATCCTGTCGCTCTTGATCGGGATCCCGGCGGGTGTTTTTTCCGCCGTCCGGCCAAACGGCCTCGGGGATAAGGCGCTCGGCGCTGCCTCAATTGTCGGCCTTTCGATGCCGCCGTTTTTCCTCGCGCTGGTGCTGATTAAGCTTTTGGCCTTTGACCACAAGTGGTTCCCGATGTTTGGCATGATGGATCAGGCGCTAACCGGCGCGCCGTTCCATGAAAGGGCGCTCAACATCTTATGGCACATGATCCTGCCGGGCACGGTTCTGGCGACATCGGGCTTGGTCATGTACATGCGCTACACGCGAAACGCCATGCTGGAAGTGCTTGACCAGGATCACATCACGACCGCGCGGTCCAAAGGGCTCAGCGAATGCGTTGTGATCTACCGTCACGCGTTTCGAAGCGCGATGATCCCCATCGTGACGTTGCTCGGTTTTGAACTGCCGAGCCTTGTGAGCGGCGCGGTGATCACCGAGAGCGTGTTTGGCTGGCCAGGTCTGGGGAAGGTGGCGGTAGACGCCATCCTTGCGCGCGATTATCCGCTGGTCATGGCAATCAATTTGATGAACATCGTTTTGCTGATGGCGGGAATGCTGCTGTCCGACGCTCTGTACGTCGTAGCGGATCCGCGCATTCACTACCGGAAGATGTATAAATAAGCATATGATGAATGAAAAACCGCTTTCGCCCGCGCGCCGCGCCGGACACAGATTTCTGAAAAACAAGCTGGGGATGGCGGCCCTTTTGACGCTTGCCGCAATCGTCTTTTTGTGCATATTGGTGCCTGCGGTCTCTCCCTATCATTACAACAACAACCGGATGGGGGAGAAGTACGAAGCGCCTTCGATGGAACATTTGCTGGGCACCGACGAGAACGGCCGGGATGTGCTCACGCGCGTGTTTTACGCGGGGCGCATATCGCTCTTGATCGCGTTGAGCGCCGTGGCGCTTGAGGTGTTCCTGGGCGTGCTGATTGGCGCGTTGGCGGGATACTGCGGCGGCTATTTGGACGAGGCGCTGATGAGCCTTTGCGAAGTGCTGATGGCGCTGCCGTTCATGCTGGTGGCCATCACCGTGATCGCGGTTTTGGGCGCGCCGGACCCGGGCAAGATGGGCGCGTTGGCCGCATTCGTCAAGCGCGTCGGCGCGAACAATTGGAAGGTGTTCTTGCTGATCGCGGTGCTCGGAGGACTCGGCTGGCCGCGCATGGCGCGCCTCGTGCGCGCCGAAGTGTTATTGATCAGAGGGCAAACCTACATGGATGCATGCGAGGTGCTGGGCATCCCGGGTTTGAGGCGGGTTGTTTACCACATCCTGCCGGGCGTCACGCACGTGGTCGTCGTCTGCGGTGTGATGGGGTTCGCGGGGGTCATTCTGACCGAGACGGCGCTTTCGTTTCTGGGATTGGGCGTCGATCTGGTCACGCCCACATGGGGCAGCCTCATTCAATCGGCAAGGAGCGTCGTCAACCTCGGCAAACGCCCCTGGCTGTGGGCGCCGCCGGGCGCGCTGATCTTTATAACGGTCATGGGTTTTAACCTGGTGGGCGAGGCGCTCAAAGATGCGCTCAACCCGCGGCGGCACAACATCAATGGCGAGTGATGAAATCGCCCGGCGGTGAAAACCGCCGGGCGAAGGCTTGGCGCGCTCAACCGTCATACCCGGTACACATATCCCTCTTTCCGGGGTTTGGGATCGGGACGCTCGTCGGGGTAGCCGGGCAGGCATTATGTTTTCCACAGTATATCACGCTTTGCCCTTGCGGGCAATGGCGCGGGACTTCGTCATTTCATCTGCTTGGGCAGCATATATTGTATGGGGCAACCCATCAATGCATGACGGGGTGATCGCTATCAATGCTTCCATAATCCTGGTCAGTGGCCGGGGACAGGCGGAAAATGGACTTGAAAACGTCGGCGGCGTGGCTGTGGCGATGCTGCGCAAGGCGGGATGCGACGTGGCTGGGTGGGCGCTGGTGCCCGATGAACAGCCGCTCATCGAAGCGGCGCTTTTGCGGCATATCGACGAACTTCGCTCCGTGTTGGTGTTGACGCTCGACGTCGCGTGCGCTTCGGTGAGGGAGGCGACGCTCGATGCAGTGATTGACACCTGCGATTGCCTGCTCTCGGGTGATGAGCAGGCCGCCTGCGCGACGCTCGGGAACGCCCTGATCCTGTCGCTGCCGGGACACGCAGGCGTTTTCAAAGAAGATTTGCGCGCAATGCTGTGCGCGATCGATTGCGTCTTGCGCCCGGTATGCGTTTAAAGAGGATCTGATTGTTGGGGAAGTTAAGGCAACACCGCACAGGTAGCGAACGCGCTGACGGGCTGCTTTTCCACCCAGGCAGCCCTGCAAAAACACTTGAATTAGCGCTGCTGGTCCTGCGGTTTTTGCACGACCACCTGGACGAAAAATCATCCCATCATCACATCCGCTACCTGTGCGGTGTTGCCTTAAGTAAAGAAACGTGACCAAACTTGACATTTCTCGGCAAATTGCTTACACTTTCAAACAATACGATACGAAAGGATGTTCACAATTTGGCTAAGCCGATTTTGGTCATCATGGCAGCAGGCTTGGGCAGCCGCTTCGGCGGATTCAAGCAGGTATCGTGCGTAGATGACGCCGGCCACTTCATCATTGATTTTTCCGTTTATGACGCAATCGCCGCCGGGTTTGGCGAAGTGGTTTTTGTGGTAAAGCCCGAGCATGAAGCGGTCTTTCACGAGACGATCGGCGCGCGCGTAATGAACCGCGTTCCGGTTCATTACGCCCACCAGAAACTTGATCAGTTGCCCTCAGGTTTCCGGGTTCCCGATGGGCGTGAGAAGCCGTGGGGCACCGCGCATGCCGTGCTCAGCGCCAAGCGGTATATCAATGGGCCTTTCGCGGTAATCAACGCCGACGATTTTTATGGAAGGGATGCCTTTAAATCCGCCGCGCGTTTTTTGATGACGCCGCACGCGGCCAGCGAACACGCGATGGTCGGCTATCATATTGAAAACACACTCACGGAGCATGGATATGTAGCGCGCGGCGTGTGTAGCGTGAAGGACGGCCGGCTTTCGGGCATTGTCGAACGCACACACATAGAGCCTTGCGAAGGCGGCGCGCGTTACACCGAAGACGGCGGCGAAAACTGGACGTTTTTATCGGGAGACACGATCGTGTCGATGAACCTGTGGGCGTTTGGCCCCTCGATCATCGGGGAGATTGAGGCGCGTTTTGAAACCTGGCTTCAGGAAAACCTGGCGGTCAACCCGCTTGCGTGTGAATATTATCTGCCGCTCGTGCCCAACCAATTGGTCCGGGAAGGCGCCGCGTCCGTCGAAGTGCTTAAGACCAACGCGCGTTGGTATGGTGTGACGTATCAAGCCGACCTGCCGCGCGTAAAAGCAGCCATCCTGTCCTTTGAGGCGGAGGGCTTGTACCCTGAGCGTTTGTTCTAGGGCAACGCCGCACAGGTAGTGAACGCGCTGATTCATTCGGTTGCTGGCTGAATTTTGATTTTTTGTCCGAGTGCGCACTTGCATAAACACGGTGTAGCGCTGCTACGCCGCAGGTATTGCAAGTGCACCTGCACGAAAAAATCAACGCTTCACCACATCTGCCTTCTGCGCGGCGCTGTCTAAGCTTTGGGGTCGTGTTTGATGTTGAAGTATACGCCGTATTTGTCCGCGGAGTCCGGCACTGCATACCTTCCGCCGGGGTACTGGCCGGTCTGGCGCAAGGCGCAGCCTTTTTTTTCAAAGAAATCAAGCGCTTTGTCCATGTCGTCTATCATGAAGCCGACGTGGTGAAAGGCGGTCTCTTTGTCTCCCAGAATTTCCTTGTAGCAGGAATTGTGCTCGTCAACCTCGATCAATTCAAACACGAGCTGGCCCATATCAAAACAACACAAACGGCACCTGGTGGGCGTCTCAATGCCTTCGAAGACGACATGGGCGACTTCCGGTTCCGGGATCGAACTGTAGGGCGGGACCTCAACGCCGAACAATTCGGCGTATGCCTTTGCGGCTTTGTCCATGTCGCGTACGACGATGGCTACCTGGCAACATTTTTTCGGATCAATGATGGGCATGGTGCTACCTCCTCCGTAAAATAACGGCCTCAAATGAGTCGAAGCCGTGGTTTGAATCAAGGATACAGCACATTTCTGAAAATGTCAAACAATTTCTGAAACAATTGACATGCTTGCTGTGATTGCTGTAAAATAAGGACGCAAGGCTTGATTTCCACCGGGGATATGATATATCATTGTACGGTAAAGGTATTGGGGAGGAACGTATGAGTAAGGCGAGGATTGCGGACATAGCAAAGAAAGCGGGTGTGTCTTCCGCAACAGTTTCGCGCGTATTCAACCACAAGTATGAGGTGAAGTCGGAGACCTACCGGCTGGTGATGGAGGCTGCGAAGGCGGTTGGATATCCCTTGCAGCCTGCCAAAAAGGGCGAAGTCCAGTTGCCGAGTGCGAAAATTGTGGTGGCTTTGCCGGTATTGGGCGATACGTTTTTTGGCGACATCATTGAAGGTATCCAGTCAAGCGCCCATCGGCACAACTATTTTGTGATCCTTAGCCGCGAAATGTGCGATTTCACCACGGCGGAGCAGGTGGTGTCCATGTGTAAATCGGTTCAGGCAAGCGGTGTGATTTTGCTTCGCAGCAGCCTGCCCCGGGAAGAGGTTATTAAACTCAACAAGATGATTGATCTTGTGCAGTGTTGCGATTATTACGATGATACACCGGTTTCTCGGGTCGCCATTGACGATAAACTGGCCGCGTACATCATGGCGTCTTACCTGATCAGCACGGGTCGCAAGCGCTTGGCCTTCATCGCTTGCCCCTACGATACTGGCGGCAAGGTATTCCATGTCAAGAAGCGGGAAGAAGGTTTCCGTGAGGCGATCCTCAATGGCGGACTTGAACTCAACGAAGCGTGGATCATCAATGTGCGCGCTGCGTCTTATAATCAGGCATTCTCGGCGACGACGCAGATCTTAAGCTGCGCCGAGCGGCCTGACGCCATCTTTGCGGCTTCCGACTTTTTTGCTGCGGCGGCGATCAACGCCACCAAGCAATGTTCACTGCGCGTGCCGGATGATATTGCGATTTCGGGTTTTGACAACACCATCATCTCCCGCATGATAGATCCGCCGATTACTACGCTTAGCCAGCCCTGCCACCAGATCGGTTATATCGCCTGCGAGCAGTTGATCGAGAAAATTTTGGGCGCGCAGACCGAGCCGCAACAAATTCTGCTGGATACGGAATTGATCGTGCGCGGATCGACCGTCTTGCCGCCTTCTCCCGCAGTCAAATAACGGGAGAGGGCGAGGGCGTCTCGTGCAACAAGCTATGAAATGACTGGCACAAATTTCAGAAAATAAAAGAAAATTACAGAAATATATTGACATTCAATTCTGCGCTGTGTTATGATTCCGTTGCAAGGAAGAGGAACGCAGCTTTTTTCATGAACGGAATTTATGGTTTGGGAAAACCCAAATGCAATAAAACGTAGGAGGAGAACCGTAATGAAGAAATTGGCACTGATCCTGGCTGTGATGCTGGTGATGGCATCGTGTTCGACTGCGTTTGCCCAAGCGGCGGGCAAGGACCCTATCCTGGTTGCAATGTCAATGTGCAAGCAAGACGAAAACTTTGTCAGAATGAAGGACCTGTTGCTGAACGGCTGGGCGGAGTGTTCTGATCCCGCGGTTGAAGTGATTTGGACCAACGCGGAAGACAATATGGAAAAGCAACTCGCGGACATCGATTCATTGCTGATGCGCAACCCTGACGTCATGATCATCTTCCCGGTGGATTCCGAAGGCGCCGTGCCGGCGCTCGAATCGGTGGTCGCGGCGGGCATTCCGGTTTGTGATGCCGGGTACCTGATCAATTCCGAAAAACAGAACGTCCAGATCCTCGAGTGGGAAGAGCTCGAACTTGGCAGGATGCAGGGCGACTACGTAAACCAGTGGCTGACCGACCATCCCGATGAGAACCTGGTACTGGGATACATCGAAGGATCGCAAAAGAACACGGCGCAGCTTCAGCGCTGGGTTGGGTTCTGGGAGCGCGTCTCGTCCGTGTGGGGTGAGGAGAGCGACCGCGTGAAGGTGGTTGCCCGCCAGAATGCGCCTACATGGAGCACGCAGGAAGCTATGCAGTTGACCGAAGACTGGCTCCAGGCTTATCCCGATATGAACGGCATCATCTGCGCCGCCGATTGCCTGGCGGTGGGTACCATCAACGTGCTCAATACCATTGGAAGGAACCACGATGCGTTCATCGTGCTTGCCATTGATGGCACTGAGGACGGCATCAACTATGTTCGCAAGGGCGAACTCGACGGCACGGTCTACATGGACATGGAAAAATCCGCCGCCAATGTGTGCGACATCGTATACAATCTGGCGCTTGGAAAGACTTATGACACTTTCCAGGTCTATTCGGGCAAGGGCTGCGCGTTCATGGTCACGCCGGAAAACGTAGGCGTTGTGACCGAATTCTAGCCCCCCATTCATCCTGCCAATTGACGGATCTCCCTTTGGGCCTATTCACAGGGCGGCGCTTCGGACGGCCCCGCCCTGTGGAGGGTCTTATCAAGAGAGACGCAAGGAGAAGAATATGCAAAGCGGCGAGACGCTCCTACGCGCAAGTGGAATCAGCAAGCGGTTTCAGAGCATTGTCGCGCTTGACGATGTTCAAATCGAGATCAGGAAAGGCGAAGTCCATGCGTTGATCGGCGAAAATGGAGCGGGAAAATCCACGCTACTCAAGATATTCCAGGGTATTTACACGAGGGATTCGGGGGAAATCATCTTCAAAGGCCAGCCGGTTCGCTTTTTAAATCCCCATCAGGCGCTATCCGCCGGCATTTCGATGATCCATCAGGAGATCAGCCTGGTGCATTCGCTTACGGTTGCGGAGAATATCTGGCTGGGCCGCGAGAAGAAGTTCCTGAAGTTCGGGCTGCTCGATAAAGCTGGGCGCACCGCGAGCGCGCAGCAGCTTCTTGACAAACTGGGTATAGAATTGAACGCGCGAACGACGGTATCAAAGCTGTCGGTTGCGAACATGCAGCTCGTTGAGATCGCGCGCGCGGTTTCCTATCAATCCGACCTCATCATTATGGACGAGCCCACCTCTGCGCTGACCAGTACGGAAATTAGGCTTTTATACAAGATCATCCGCGGCCTCGCAAAAGACGGCGTGACGGTAATCTTTATTTCACACAAGACGGAAGAAATATTTGAAATTTGCGACCGGATTACGGTGCTGCGCGACGGGCGGTTTATTGGGACCTACGATACCGGCGCAATATCGCCCAGTCAATTGATCCGCCTGATCGTGGGGCGGGAACTGACCGATATGTTCCCCAAACAGGCAGCCGAGATCGGCGAGACGGTGCTTGAGGTCAAGGGCCTTACGATCCCCGGCGTGTTTGAAAATGTCTCTTTTACGCTGCGCAAGGGTGAGATATTGGGCTTCAGCGGGCTCATGGGCTCGGGGCGAACCGAGATCATGCGGGCGATATTTGGCATCGACAAGTTGTCCTCAGGCGAGATTTATATAGACGGCAAGCGGGTGAACATTCATTCACCGGCGCAAGCCATTCGGCGCGGCATCGGTATGGTGACCGAGGATCGGTTGCGCCTGGGCGCGATATATGCCTTATCGGTCAGGAAGAATCTATCCCTGGCCTATCTTCGGGAAATCCTTAAGCGGTTCTTTTTGGTTGATGAGCGGCGCGAGATCCGGGACTCGGGCGAGATGGTCAAGCGCATCAACATCAAGGCGGGGCACTTGAACAACCTGATCTCGTCCCTCAGCGGCGGCAATCAGCAAAAGGTTCTGATCGGGCGGTGCTTGCTGACCAATCCGCGCATCATCATCCTGGACGAGCCGACCCGGGGCATTGATGTAGGTTCAAAGGCGGAGATACACAAGACGATCAGCGGCCTGGTCCAATCGGGCGTGGCGGTTATTATGGTGTCCTCTGAGTTGCCGGAGGTCCTCGGCATGAGCGACAGGATCGCGGTGGTCAGGGAGGGCAAGTTGGTTTTCACTTGCGACCGAGCGGAGGCTTCGCAAGAGACAATCATGCTTAACGCGTTCGGATGAGTGACCGGTTTTTCTTCAATGTACGATAAAATGAGGTGCTAGCGCGTGACGGACAAAAAGAGGCGGCTGGGGGATGCGCTCAGCCTTGAATTTGTGGTTCGGTACAGGGTGTTTTTTATCCTGGCGGTTTTGTGCATCGTAGTATCCATCATTCAGCCCATTTTTCTTTATCCTCAAAACATCCTGAATGTGCTCAGGCAGATCGCGGCCAGCGCAGTGCTGGCGGCGGGCTTTACGCTGGTGCTGGGATCGGGCAATATCGATCTGTCTGTCGGTACGCAGATCGGCATGAACGGCGTGTTTATGGCCATGATTTCAAAGGCTGAAGGCATGCCCTTCGCCGTTGTGATTCTGGCGGGTGTGGCCTGCGCGGTGATCTGCGGGCTTGTGAACGCTTTCTTCATCAATGCCTTCCGCCTGCCGCCTTTCATTGTGACGCTGGCGACGATGTCAATCTTCAAAGGCATTTGCTACATTGCCAGCAATACCACTCCGGTTTCGTCGATCGCGGGTTACATCACCGCGTTCGCGCAGGGCAATGTGCTGGGCGTTCCAAAGCTTGTGATTACGATGGTTGTGGTGTACATCCTGATGTACGTCGTGATCAACAAGTCCATCTTCGGCCGTCACGCCATCGCCATGGGTGGCAATTTCGATGCGGCCCGGGTGTCGGGCATCAACACATCGCTGACCCGCTACGGCGTATACGTGTGCATGGGGCTGTGTGCCTTCATGAGCGCGTTGATGATGACCGGGCGTGCGGCTTCGGCACAGCCGGTCGCCGGGCAGGGTATGGAGATGGACGCCATTGCGGCTGTGGTCATCGGCGGCACCGCGATGAGCGGCGGCAATGCCAAGATCGGCGGCACCATTCTCGGGTGCATGATCGTGGGCGTCATCAACAATGCCCTGAATCTGATCAACGTGGACTCAAACTTCCAGTTGATTGTCAAGGGTGCGTTGATTCTGATCGCGATCATTCTGGACGCGCAGAGCGCGAAGTTCTTTGAAAAGAGAAATAAGTGAGGGGGAACGGGCGTGAAGTTTTCCATCGGCCATGTAGCGTTTGGGACAAGCGATCTTGACCGGGCGTTGGCGTTCTATTGCGGCAAGCTGGGCTTTAAGAAATGTTTTGCCATCGACCATGAGGACGGGGCGCCTTGGCTTCAGTACGTCGAAGTCGCGGCGGGCCAGTACCTTGAGCTGTTTCCGGAACCTCGGGTGAACCAGTACGGCGATGCCGGGTTTAAGCACCTGGCGATCATGGTGGACGACATGATGGCGCTGATGGCGGCACTCAAATCAAAGGGGCTGGCGCTCTACGATGGCCCGGTTAAGTCACTTGAAGCGGCCGATCCGCTTGAAAAGCCCATCCTCGCGCCATGCAATTCCTATACGGGGTGGCTTGCCGATCCCGATGGGAACTTCATCGAATTCATGCAGTTGACTGCGGAAAGCACGCACCTGCACCCTGAGCGCTGGTAAGATGCCGGACAAACGGATGTAGATATAAAGGAGGAAAGAGCCGCCCGCGATGCGCGGTGAGGCGGCTTTATGTTTGCATGAAAGCATTGTTTATTGGGGGAACGGGTACCATCAGCGCGGCAGTCACGGCCGCCGTAGCAAAAGATGCGGACTGGGAATTGTACCTGTTTAACCGCGGCACAAGAGAAACGGTGATTCCCGAAAACGTACATGTGATCAAGGGCGATATTTCGGATGAAGCCAGTGCCTGCGAACTGTTAAAGGACATGAAATTTGATGCGGTGGTTGAGTTCAACGGCTACACGCCCGATCAGGTCGAGCGGGACGTAAGGCTTTTTGGCGGAAAGACGCGCCAGTACGTCTACATTTCCTCCGCCTGCATCTATCAGACGCCGCCGCCGCAGCCCTTCATGACCGAAGGCATGTTGATCAACAACCCCTATTGGCAATACGCGCTTGACAAGATCGAATGCGAAAAGGTGCTTGCCCGGGCGCTTAGCAACCAGAACTTCCCTGTGACCATTATAAGACCCAGCCACACCTACTCGGAAAACGCCATCCCGTTTTGCCTTGAGGCCGATAACGGAAGCTGGCCGGTTATCAAGCGCATGATCGAGGGCAAGCCGGTCATCATGCCGGGCGACGGCGCGTCGCTTTGGACCATCACATTCAATGAGGATTTTGCCAAGGGTCTTGCGGGCGTCCTGGGCAATCCCCATGCCGTCGGCGAAGCCTTCCACATTACCACCGACGAATCGCTGACCTGGAACCAGATGGCGCAAACGGTGGCCGATGCGCTGGGCGTCGAGTTTAAACCCTATTATATCCCGACCGATGTCCTGGTTGCGCTTAAGCCGGAACTGGGCGGTGGGCTCAATGGAGACAAGCGCCATTCGGTCGTATATGACAACGCCAAGATCAAGCGTATGGTTCCCGATTACCGCGCGACAGTCACCTTTCGAAAGGGTGTGGAGCGCGCACTCAAAAAGATATTGGCAACGCCCAATCTCAGACAAGAAGATGCGGCGTTTGACCGTTGGTGCGACGACTTGATCGATATATACGATAAGGCGCTCAAGCGGGCCAAAGAATTGCCCGTAGGGTAAGTGAAAAATGAACAGGTGGTGATTTGTCGGACAATTCCGGGCGGAAGGCCAAGAATCATCACCGGTATTGTTTACCGATGCCGAACCTCCGATTGGCGTAGCGCAGCTACGCCAATCGGCTTTATCATACCCATCCATCGTAGCGGTTCAATAAATACACTCTGAGCGAATGGAAGATGTGCGAAAAAACAAGAGAAAACATTGGGCTTATTGACGGTTTTTGGATGTACGCATGGTTTAAAGTTGACAGACATAATATAATATCATATAATATTATAGAAACAGGATGATTTATAATGTTATGTGAGAACCTTTGACGGAGGCGACGGAATGTCCACTTGTGTCGGGGATCATTCAGGGCCGATCGAACAATTTTTGCTGGAAGATGGCGGCGATCCGGCGTATCGGTATTACCGCCGTCCTGGCGTCATCCGAGGCGCGGACAACAGGCTGATTGCCTATTATGAAGGTCAGAAAATCCAGGGCGAGAAGCGGCAGACGCTCTTTTGCCGGGTCAGTCGTGACGCAGGAGCAAGCTGGTCCCGGCGCATCGCGCTTGCCGATGGCGGGGCGAATGGCATGTTGCACAACTTGATGATGGCATACGCCGGGGGCAGGTACCATTGCCTGTGGAATGTGCAGTACCGCCAGTTGTGGTACCGGTCAAGCGCAGACGGCGAGAGCTGGAGCGCACCGCGCGATTTGACGCGCATGATCTGGCGCGCGGATTCTGAGTACCCGTGGAACGCGCTGGGCATCGGCTCCGGTCATTGCGTCGTGCTTAAGAGCGGGCGCATCCTGATTCCAACGTGGTTTACGGTGGGCGGCGACAGCCACAAGCCGTCCGCTTTCGCAAACATCTATACCGACGATTGTTTTGAAACGCTTAAAATCGGTCAGGTGCTTCAATCGGGTGAGGCGATCATCAATCCGAATGAGGGCGCGGTGGCGGAACTTGAAAACGGCGATGTGATTGCGACCGTACGCCACGACAATGAGGCACGCGCGCGGGCGTTTGCACGAAGCCGCGCA
Source organism: Eubacteriales bacterium (assembly GCA_031551775.1). Taxonomy (GTDB): domain Bacteria; phylum Bacillota; class Clostridia; order Christensenellales; family Aristaeellaceae; genus Anaerozeibacter. The sequence goes on from JAVBND010000030.1 coordinate 18,964, forward strand.
GGGATCGAGCCATGGCGAGATGTCACGTTCCGCGCCGATTTGCCCGATCCGATTTGCCATGCGTCCATGCTGGGCGTTAAAGATGAAACGGACGGGGATTGCCTGTTGTTTTGCAACTGCGCCAACCCCGATCCGGACTGGAAGGTAAAGCGCGAGGCGGGGCTTGCCCGTTATCCATGGAGCGACGACGCGCGCAAAAACTTGGTGCTGCGCCGAAGCACGGACGGCGGCAAGCATTTCTCAAACGGCCTGTGCCTGTCGGATCAGGCGGGTTATAGCGATTTGGCGTATGCCGGCGGGATGGTCGTATGCCTGTACGAAACAGGCTGGAACATGGAAGAGACATGCGTTTTTCCGCATCAGCTGGCGGTAGCGCGCGTGCCGCTCGGCGCGCTGGTTTGGGCGTAAGGGGCAGGCGATGGATCAGAAGACATTGACGGAGCGCTTTGCGGTGATGAACAACGCCTATGCGGCGTATTCGTTTGAGTATTTCCTGGGCAGCCTTGAGCGGCTGGGATTGAGCAAGATCGACCTGTGGGGCGGCGCGCAACATTTCAATCCGCATACGGCCACCGAGGAGGCCGTTCGGACATTCAAGGCGAAGCTCAATAGGCGCGGCGTGCGCATCGCCGCATATACGCCGGAACTCCTGGCATACCCGTACAACTTTGCGTCGGTGGATAAACGGGTTCGCCGCGAGAGCGTGCGCTACGGGCTTAAGAACCTTGAGATTGCATCTGAGATCGAATCGCCGTTGATGCTGATTTCGCCGGGCTGGGGACTTCTGGATGTACCGTTCACAAAGAGCCGCGCGTGGTCGGATGAATGCCTTGCGCAGCTTGCGGACGCGGCCCAATCATACGGCGTAAAGCTGATTCTGGAACATCTGACGCGCGAGAGTTCAAACCTCCTGACCAACTGCGCCGCTGTTTCGGACACAGTGCGGCGCATTGGGCACCCGGCGCTGGGCGCGGTGCTGGATCTGGGGCAAATGAGCCTTTTCGGCGAGAAGGTCGCCGATTACACGGATGCGCTCGGTGAAAAGCTCTTGCACGTTCACATCATGGACGGCGATCCATCGTGTCACCTGGCGTTTGGCGACGGGGTTTTGCCTTTGGAAGATTACCATCAGGAGCTTGTGAAAAGGGGGTATGGCGGGGTGTTTACGCTTGAAATCAACGACGGCCGCTACGCCGCCCGAGCGCATGAGGCGCTTGAACAATCGGTGGACGCGCTCATCAATTGGGGCGTTGATTGAAAATGAAACAGACGGATTTTGCGGTTTCCACCAATGTTTTTGCGCGCAACACGCTCGATTTTGCGCTTGAAACGCTCGGGGACGCGGGCTTTAACCGATTGCAATTGTGGGGGCATGTTTCCCAGTTCCATCCGGGTTACCTCACGCAGACCCAGGCGGAGCGACTTGCCGGGCGCGTGCGCGGCGCGGGGTTTGAGATTGTTTCATTTTTCCCGGAGGGCGGCGCGTATCCGCTCAATCCCGCAAGCCCAGACGAGGATCTGCGCGGCTATACGGTCCGCTATTACAAACACGCGATTGACCTCGGCTGCGCGATGGGGATCGGCCAGATGACATTCCATCCGGGCTACGGCCTTCGGGACAGGCCGCTGCGCGAAGCGATTGGAGCCGCTTCCAGGACGTGGCGCACGCTCGGGCGATACGCGATGCGGCGCGGGATAGCGGTATCGCTTCTCAACTGTACGGCTGTGCATTTGGGGTCCCTTGAACAGCTTGGCGCGCTGATAAACGAGGTTGGCAATATCACAATCGCGCTGGATGTGAGTCTTGCCGCGCGCTGTCCGGACGCGCTCAGGGCGCTTCTTAAAGAAAACGGTCGGATTCACACTGTGCATCTGTCGGATGGTCCGCTTTCGCATCTCGCCTTCGGCGACGGCGTGCTGCCGATGGAGGAAATCTGCCGGGGCATCGCGGACGCGGGGTATTTGGACCGCACGGTTATCACGCTGGACAACCGGCGCTATGTACTGCTTCCCGGGGCCGCCGTCCGTCAAACCGCCGAACGGATTGGTGCGTGGATGTAAGGCGCTGACGCGGATATGAACGGCACAGAAGGAGGGGGACGGGTGGCAACAGAAAAGACATTGCAGATGCTCAACATTTTCAAAAGCTTTGGCGGCGTGCACGCGCTCAGGGACGTGAGCTTTAACGCCTATGCGGGCAAGGTGAACGTTTTGATGGGTGAGAACGGCGCGGGAAAATCGACGCTCATGAAAGTGCTGGCCGGAGCGATCGGCAAGGACGCGGGCCGGGTCCTGATAAACGGCAGAGAAGTCCATATTGAACGCCCGCAGGATTCACTCAATCATGGCGTCGCGATGATCTATCAGGAACTCAACCTTGTGCCGACGATGACGGTCGAGGCCAATATGAACCTGGGGAAGGAATGGACCAAAAACCTGGGATTCGTCCGGATCCGCGATTCCCTGGCCCGGGCGCAGGAATTGCTCGACCGGTACGACCTTCAAATCGACGCCCGCATGGAGGTGCGCGAGCTCAGCATTGCCCAGCAGCAAATGCTTGAAATCGCGAAGGCGATTGCTTCGGACGCGAAAATCATCGTGATGGATGAGCCGACTTCTTCGCTGACCAAGAAGGAAGTAGATGCGCTGTTTAAGATCATCGACCGCCTGACTGCGGAAGGACGCACCGTGATCTACATCTCCCATCGCATGGAAGAGGTGTTTGCCAAGGGCGATTATGTGACGGTCATGCGCGATGGGACCTTCGTGGGCGAATACCCCATTGAAGAGGTCGATCAGGCCAAGCTGATTTCCTACATGGTCGGCCGAAACATTCAAAACCTGTATCCCAAGCAGACTGTTCCGATCGGCGATGTGGTGATGCGCGTCAGGGGGCTTAGCAAGCAGGGCGTCTTTGAGAATGTCAGCTTTGATGTCAGCGCCGGGGAAATTCTCGGTTTTTCGGGCCTTGTCGGCGCCGGACGCACGGAGGTCGCGATGTCGATCTTCGGCGCGATGAAGCCGGATGAGGGCGAAGTGTACCTCCACGGCAAGAAGCTTGATATTTCAAGCCCCAAGGACGCGATCGAACGCAAGATCGCCTACATTCCGGAGGACCGCAAGTTGCTGGCGCTCGATCTCAGGGCGAAGATTTCGGACAACATCGCGCTTGTGAATCTTGATTCGCTGTGCAGCGCCGCGGGGTTTGTCGATAAAAGGCGAGAAAAGGCGCTGTGCAATGCACAGAAGGAGCGTTTCCGGATTAAGACGCCCTCGGTGGACAACCCGGCAAACAGCCTCTCCGGAGGCAATCAGCAAAAGGTGGTGCTGGCCAAGTGGCTGGCGCGCGACGTCGATGTTCTGATTTTGGACGAGCCGACGCGCGGCATCGACGTTGGTTCAAAGGAAGAAATACACCGCTTGATCGTGGAACTGGCGCGCGAGGGCAAGGCGATCATACTGATTTCCTCAGAGCTTCCGGAAGTGCTGGGCATGGCCGACCGCGTGCTGGTGATGTACGAAGGCCGCCAAATGGCCATGCTGGACGCCGCCGAGGCTACGCGGGAAAAAGTGTTGCAATATTCGTTCGGCCATACGGATCGACAAGGAGGACTTACGGATGGGGAATAAAGAAAACACGAGCATCGGGCATTCTTCGGTTTTGACTAAGATCATCAAATGGCCGCAGACCGGTATCGTTATCGCGCTGATTATTCTGTATGTCCTGCTGGCGCTCAACAGCAAGGCGTTCTTTTCATCGAGCAACATGATCAACGTCATGCGACAGACGGCGATCACGATTCTCATCGGCATTCCCATCACCTTTACGCTGGCCGCCGGGCTGCTCGACTTGTCCATCGGTTCGCTGGCGTGCCTGGGCGCGATTGTAACCTGCGCGCTGACCACCGGTCATTCAAGCGCGACGCTCGAGATAGCTCCCAAGCTGCCGTTCGTGCTGGCGCTCATCGTCGGCATGCTGGTAACGTCCGCCTTTGGCTATACCAACGGCCTGGTTATCACCAAGCTCAACCTGCCGCCGTTCATTGTGACGCTGGCGATGCAGGAAATTGCCAAGGGCGCGGTGCTGACCTTCTCGCGCGGTTTTCCGGTATCCAACCTTCCCGCGATCGCGACCCAGATCGGGCGGGGTACGATCGGCACGATCCCGTACTCGGTCATCGTGATGGCGGTGCTGCTTGGGGTATTCTGGATCATCCTGAGCAAGACCAAGTTTGGCCGCCACGTCTACGCGGTCGGCGGCAACAGCGAGTGCGCGCGCCTTTCCGGCGTCAATGTCAACCGCGTCAAGCGCATCATTTACACCCTCAACGCGGCGGTCGCCATGGTGGCGGGCGTACTGGTGGCGTTTCGCATGGGCTCGGCGCAGCCCGACATCGGCGCGACCTACGGCATGGACGCGATCACGGCGTGCTGCCTGGGCGGTACGGCCATGGGCGGCGGCAAGGGCTACATGTTTGGGACGGTCCTGGGTTGCCTGTTCCTCACCTCGCTGTCCATCGGCTTCAACATCATGGACGTCAACAGCTACTGGCAGCAGATCATCCGCGGCGTGATCCTCATCATCGCGATTTCTTTCAACAGCCGCGATTCGATCTCCTTTGCCCGCAAGGCGCCCAAGGCGAAGGCGGCCGCGTAGTTTTCAATGGTATTAGGCGCCCACGCGCTTAAATAAAAAACGGAGGGAAGAATACTCATGAAAAAGATCCTGTCCATCGTCCTGGCGCTCATCCTGGTAACGGCATCCTGCGCAGCGTTTGCTGAGGCGGGCGACAAGCTCACCATCGCGTGCGTGCACCGCAACCTGCTCGGCGTCTCCGGTGTCAACCTCCGCGCGGCCTATTATTATGAGGCCCAGCAGCAGGGCGTAGACATCATGTTCTTCGACGGCAACCAGAATGTGCAGGCGCAATGCGACTATATCGACGACTGCCTCGCGGCGGACAGCGCCGATGCGTTCCTCGTGTGGACCTGCGACGCCGACGGCATCGCTCAGACGGTTCAGAACATGTACGACAACAAGGTTCCGACGGTCACCGTGGACATTCAGATTCCGGCGGACAGCCTGGCATTTGTGACCGCGGGCAACTTTGAAATGGGGCAGATGTGCGCCGAATCGACCGCCGAGTACTTGACGGAAAAGTACGGTTCAGCGAAGGGCAAGGTCTACGTCATCACCGCGACCATTCAGTCCACTTCGCGCGAACGCCAAGCCGGTTTCCTGGACGCGATCGCGGCTTATCCCGAAATTGAAGTGATTGGCACCTATGACATGCCCGATACTTCCGTGGACAAGGGCGGCCCTCTCGCCGATGACCTGATCCAGAAGAATATGGAAGGCACTGTCGATGTGTATTTCACCACCAACATGTCGCCGATGCTCGGCCTGATCTCAGCGGCCGCGACCTATAGCAGGAATGACTTTGTGGTGCTGGGCGGCTTCGACTACAACGACGTGTTCGTCGAGGATATGCGAAACGGCGGCGCGACCTATTCCTTCGTCGCGCAGGACGCCTTTGAAATCGGCCGCAAGGCGTTCCAGCTGGCGGTGGCGGCCGCCAAGGGTGAGGCGCTTACCGAGACCGAAGTGTTTGTTCCCGGCCAGCTCGTCACCATGGACAACCTTGAGGCGTATATGACGGACTACAACGCCAAGCAGGACATCATCGCGTCCTTCCAATAATTCTTTATCAACCCCTTTGGGGCTGCCCCGAATCCGCGCCGCGGGTCCCCGGGGCGCCCCGCCTTTTCGAAAAGCGCTACGACAACGGAGCGAAAACGATGACGAAATTTGCAGCGGTGGGTTTTACCTGCATTGACGTATACAAAAACCTGGATTTACGCTATCCGACGGGCAACGGCATCGACCTGATGTTTAACCTGATGGATATGATTGACCTTGCGCCGTCGGTCGTGACGGCAGTGGGCGACGACGATAACGGCAGGCTGCTGATCGACGCCTGTAAGCGCAGAAACGTGGACATCAGCCACATCACGGTGGTGAAAGGCGGCCAAACCGCCGAGATTCAGATGCTGCTAAACGGCAAGGACCGCGTGCACCACAAGGCCGATAAGGGCGTCATGGTTTCATATCAGCCATCGGGCGCGGACATGGATTTCATCCGCGCACAGGACTTTGTTCACACCGATCTTTCATGGCCGGTGGTCGATCTGCTGGCGGACATGAGGCGGCAGGGGACGCAGGTATACTTTGATTTTTCAAAGCGCCATGAACACCCAGACGTCCGGCACATTCTGAGAAATATCGATTACGGCATTTTTTCCTTTGAGGAGGAGACCGCCCAAGTGCGCGAGTTGCTCAGAAGCGGCGCGAAGCTGGGCGCCAAGGCGCTCATCGCGACCTTTGGCGAAAAGGGTTCGCTTGCGTGTGACGGAGAGAACTTCTACCGCCAGGACGCAATCCCCGCCGCCACCCTCGTCAACACCGTAGGCGCGGGCGACTCGTTCGGCGCGGGCTTTATGAGCGGAATCATCGCGGGTTGCCCCGTTTCAGCGTGCATGCGGCTGGGCGCGGAGAAATCGTCCCAAATCGTATCCATATTTGAGCCCTACCCGATGAAGGAAGACGAGGAATCGTTTAAAAGGAGATACGAAATTGATCATTGACGTACATGCGCATCCCGTGATGTTCGGCGAGATTTGCAGCGATGCCCGGCGCGTCGCTTTCAGGAAGCAAAACTTTGGCCTGTATAAATCATCGCCCGTCCCGATGGAGCAGGTGATGGCCGTGATGGATCACGCGGGGCTTGACAAGGCCGTGATCCTTGCCGAGGACTATTCGCAGTCGATGGGTGAACCGATCGTCAGCAACGAAGAAATCCGCGCGATCATGGACGCCGTGCCGGACCGGTTCATTGGCTTTGCCAGCGTCGATCCGAGAATGGAGGACGCGGGGGAAAAGCTCGCGCGCGCGTTTGACGATTTGAAGCTTATGGGGCTCAAGCTCAACCTTTCACACCTTCAAATGTACCCGGACGACATGCGCCTTGAGCCGCTTTACGCCATGTGCGCATCGCGCGGCCTTCCGGTGATGTTTCACGCGGGCTTTAGCTGGGAGCCGGATTCGCCCTCGAAGTACGGCCGCCCCATTCTCTATGAGGATGTGGCGATGGGGTATCCGGCGTTGCGCTTCTGCCTTGCGCACCTGGGTTGGCCGTGGGTGGACGAGACTTGTATGATGCTGCTCAAATACCCGAATGTGTATACCGATACATCTACGGTGTACATGGACAGCCCGGCCAACTACTACGAGCAGATCTTCATGAAGAACATGGCGCCGGGCTGGCTTCAGAACAACCTAATGGACAAGGTGATGTACGGGTCGAACCTGCCGCGCTTTCGCCAGGTGCGCGCCAAGGCGGGGCTTGAAAAATTGGGCGTCCGGGGGGACGTGCTGGATAAGATCCTGGGCGGCAACGCGAAAGTGTTCCTGGGAATGGAGGCGCGCGATTATGACGATTAAATCCTATGTACACCAGTTGATGAGCCGGGAAGAATTTGAGATGGTCAAGATCACAAAGCAGGTCAATCAGGACGTGGCGGATTCGGGCGTGCAAAACGGTGTGGTGTTCGTCATCAGCCTGCATACGACCACCGGCATCATGATCAACGAAAGCCTGCCCTGCGTTGAAAAAGACATCGAGCTGACGCTTGAGAGGCTGGTTCCCGCCGATTACCCATACGTTCATACGCACATGCTGCCCAGCTACGGCACCGCGAGCGGCAATTCGCCGGGGCACCTCAAATCCATGCTGTCGGGCAACCACTGCGTACTGCCGATTACCGACGGGCATGTGGCCGGCGGCCACGCGCAGGACGTCTATTTTGTCGAGTTTGACGGGCTTAAGCCCAGAAAATATACGGTTCAGGTCATGGGCGAATAGGGAGGTTGATGTCAATGGGTTACATGATCGGCGTGGACGTCGGCGGGACATTCACGGATTTTTCGGTTTTCAGGCAGGAGACAGGCAAGCTGTTCCATTTCAAGCACAGCTCGACCAACCAGGATTCTTCCATCGCCATTGTGCGCGGCATTTTGGAAGTCCTCAAAATGGAGGGCGCGACCACGGCGGATGTCACCTATCTCGCCCACGGAACCACGGTTTCGACAAACGCGCTGATTGAAAAGAAGGGCGCGCGCGTGGGCCTGATTACGACGGAAGGCTTCCCCGACATCATGGAAATCGGAATCCAGAAGCGCCCCTTTATGTATGACACGCTGGGGCAGAAGCCCGAACCGTTGCTCGTAAACGGCATGAACCGCGATGTACCGGAGCGCATCGGCCACGACGGCAGCGTGCTTACCCCGCTTGACGAAAATGAAGTGCGCAAGGTTGTGCGCCTGTTTCAAGAAAACGGCGTCAATTCCATCGCGGTCTCAACGCTCTTCTCCTTTATAAACCCCGCGCATGAAAAGCGCATCAAGGAAATCATTGAAGAGGAATACCCCGGGGTGTACACCTCGATTTCAAGTGAACTGGTGCCGGAATTTCGTGAGTATTCCCGCACGAGCACCACGATCCTGAACGCGTACCTCGGTCCCGTCATGAAAAGCTACGTTGACAACTTCCAAAGCTCGGTCAAGAAGATCGGCGTAACCGTCGAGCCCTATGTCACGCAATCCAACGGATCGATCATATCCATCAAGGAAACGATCGAATGCCCGATCAAGACCGCGGTTTCCGGTCCGTCCGCGGGCGTCATCGCCGCCGCGTACATCGGCCGGCAGTCGGGGTGCGACAAGGTCATCACCTTTGACATGGGCGGGACCAGCGCGGACATATCCCTGATCGAGAACCATCAGGCCCAGGTTTCCAACGAACGGCTTGTGGAAGGCTATCCCGCCCGAATCCCGATGATCAACATCATCACCATCGGCGCGGGCGGCGGCTCGATTGCCAGGATAGACGAGGGCGGAATCATGAAGGTCGGTCCTGAATCGGCGGGCGCTACGCCCGGCCCGGCCTGTTACGGCCGAGGCGGCGTGCGTCCCACCGTGACCGACGCGAACATTTTGCTCGGCAAGCTCAACCGGGAAAAAATACTCGGCGGGCGCATGGAAGTATACCTGGACAATGCCAAAGCGGCCATCACGCGCGAGCTGGCGGACAAGTCGGGCCTTGGCATCGAAGACGCGGCGAACGGCATCATCTCAGTCGTCAACGCCAACATGGTCCGCGCGATCCGATTGGTCTCCGTAGAGAAGGGCTACGACGTGCGCGAATTCAGTTTGATGGCCTTTGGCGGCGCGGGTCCGCTGCATGCCTGCGAAGTTGCGCAGGAGATGGGCATCACAAGCGTTTTGATTCCGCCGTCACCCGGCACGCTGTGCAGTCTCGGCTTGCTGCTCGCCGATACCCGCTTTGACTTCAGCCGGACCAAGATCATGGATGCGAGCGGGGAAAACCTCGTAATGGCCGAAGGATTGTTCCGCGATCTTGAGCTCGAAGGCGATCAAATGCTGACCAAGGAAGGCGTTGCCCAAGACTTGAGGGACTTTGAATGGGCGCTCGACATGCGTTACGACCGCCAGAACTACGAGATCACCGTACCGCTCAAGGACAGAAAACTCGATCCCGCGGCACTTGCGCAGGCTGTCGAGGACTTCCACGCGCTCCATAAGCGCGCATACGGCTACCGCAACGACGAAGGCCGGATCAAGCTGGTTTCCTTCCGCGTGTCCGCCGTCGGCACCATTGAAAAACCGAGCCTGCGTGAGCATCCGCTCGATCCCGACGCGCCATCTCCTCAACCATTTGCCAGGCGCAACGTGCTGTTCCAGGGGCGGAAGGACTACATCGATACCGGCATCTACCGCCGTGAAGACTTCGTTCCGGGCGCTGTGCTGGCGGGTCCGGCGATCATTGAGCAGATGGACACCACCATCGTCATCCCGCCGGAGTGGACGGTTCATGCGGATGGTTTCTTCAATCTCAAAGTTGTGCATGGTGAGGTGAATCCATAATGTCTATAAAAAGAGCCGATCCCGTAACCGTCGAGGTGGTTCGAAATCTCCTGATGTCCATTGCCGATGAAACCAACACCGTCATCATCAAGAGCGCCTTTTCCACCAACATCAAGGAACGCCGCGACAACACCACCGCCATCATGGACCCGGACGGCAACGTCGTGGTGCAAGTTGAATCCTCCTTGCCCGCGCTGCTCGCCGCGCTGCTCTACGGCGCGAGGAGCGTGCGCGCGCAGTACGCGCTTTCTAACATCCATCCGGGCGACATGTTCATCGTCAACGATCCCTACAACGGCGGCGGCAACCACATGCCGGATATCTCGGTGCTTGCGCCCGCGTTTGTGGACGGCATGCTGATCGGTTGGGTCGGCAACACCGCGCACCACTCCGACATCGGAGGCAAGGTGCCCGGTTCGACATCCGGCGACGCCGACAGCACCTTCCAGGAGGGCATTCGCATTCCGGTCATCAAAATTGTGAAGGACGGCCAACTCAACGACGACGTGATGAAACTCCTTTTGAACAACACGCGCACGCCCGATGAGCGCCGGGGCGATTTGACCGCGCAGATTTCAGCCAACCTGATCGGCTGCCAGAAGCTTATGGCGGCGTATGAAAAGTATCGGGATACGCTGCTTGTTTGCATGGATGAGATGCTTAACTACACCGAGCGCCTGATGAAGGCGGCGATTGCCAAGATCCCGGACGGCACGTACGAATATGTGGACTATGTGGACGGTTGCGGCGAGCGCTACCCCGACCCCATCAACATCAACGTCGCAATCACCGTCGCGGGCGAGGACATGACCATCGATTTCACCGGTACGCACAGTGAGGTGGAAGCGCCCATCAACATTCCCTATCCGATGATGGTCGGCTGTGTGCTGTTTTGCATGAAGGCGCTGGTCAACCCGGACATGCCCACCAATTGGGGCATCGTAAAGCCCATTCGGATCATCGCGCCCAAGGGCTGCCTGGTGAACCCCACCGAGCCGCACGCCGTGGGCCTCACCATCGATGCGGCGCAGCGCTTGCCGGACGCGATCTTTGGGGCCTTGAACCCCATTTTGCCGGAGCGCGCGCTGGCGGCTTCGAACGGCGCGTGCACGAGCGCGATCTTCTTTGGCAAGACGAGCGGAAACGGCCGCGACCAATACTTCATCTTCCATGAGTCGATTGCCGGCGGCGCGGGCGCAAGCCACATCCACGACGGCCTGAGCGGCGTGCAGGTCTACCTGACCAACACCTCAAACATGCCCATCGAGGCAACTGAGACCGAGTTCCCCGCCGTGCGCCTCAAGACCTACAAGCTGCGCACCGATTCATGCGGCGCGGGCGAATATCGCGGCGGGTGCGGGATTTGGCGCGAATATCAAATCGTGGGCGACGACGTAAAGTGCAACTGCTTTGGCGACCGGCAGCGCTTCCGGCCATGGGGCATGGAGGGCGGCCTGGACGGCGAGCCGGGCGCGTTCTTCCACATCAGCGCCGAGACCGGCGAAATCAAGCGCCTGTCCGCCAAGACGACCGGATATCCGCTTAAGAAGGGGGACATCATTCGCGTGTTTACGCCGGGCGCGGGCGGTGTCGGCGATCCGAAGAAGCGCGCCGGCGAGAAGGTCCTGGCCGATGTGATTGCGCGCAAGATCAGTCCCGACGCGGCGGAAACGCTCTACGGCGTGAAGGTGCGAAAGACCCAAAACGGTTCTTATGAACTTGTGGGCTGAGAAAGGAAGATTACCGTGCAAAAAGAGATCGTCAACCTGATTCAAAAGTGCAAAGAATACATCGACAAGAACGGCAAACTGCGCTCCGTGTACTTTGTAGCCTGCGGCGGTTCCTGGGCGTCCCAGTGCTGCGGATTCATGCTGCTTGAAAATCAGAACGCGCTGGGGCTTGCGACGGGGCACGTCAACAGCAACGAATTTGTGCATTCGATGCCCAGAACGGTGAACCGGAACTCCGTCGTCATCGTCACCTCCATGAAGGCAACGGCGGAATCGGTTGAGGCGCTCACCGCTGCCAAGGCGGCGGGCGCGTACACCATTGCCATCACCGGCGGTCCGACCACGCTGATGGCCGAGACCGCCGACGGATTCGTCGTCTACACGCATTCTGAAAACTGGACCTGCGCGATGCACAGCCAGGCGATGTCCGTGCGCATTGCCGCCGAGATCCTCAATCAGTTTGACACCTTCGGGAAGTATGGCGCAACCATAGAAGCGCTTGACTCGCTCAATGAGCGCTATGAGGCTGTGCGCCAGCGGAACCTGACCCGCGCCATCCGCTTCGCGCTCGATTACAAAGATGAAAAGCTGTTCCACATCTTCTCCTGCGGCGCGATGTATGGCGCGGGCTATGGCGCGGCATACTGCCACTTGATGGAGATGCAGCAGCTGAACGCCATTCCGGTCAACAGCTCGGAATACTTCCACGGTATTTTTGAATCGACTGTGCCTGAATTGCCGAGCGTAATCTTCATGAACCTCGGCAGTGCCCGGGAACTCGACGAGCGCGCGCTCAAATTCCTCAAGCAGTTTTCAAACCGGCTTGTGATTCTGGACGCGGCGGAATTTGGGCTTGACGATGTAGACGCGGGGATCGTGGAGTACATTGCGCCGCTGATTACGTCTCCGCTGTTTCGCATGTATGTGGAGAAGCTATCCGTCGAGCGCAAGCACCCCATGCAGCTCAGGCGCTATATGTGGAAGTTTGATTATTAAAAAACCGAAAATACATTATGCATGCTGTTCATTCTCATAATCTTATGATATAATGTTATAGAACATTGTATATTCTCTCTTGCGGGACAGTATATCGTGTGCAGTTGGGAGGATACGGCATGGTCAATATTGAGAGCGCAGTCCCCTTCTACGCGCAGGTCAAGGAGGACCTCCTGCGTAAGATTCAAAGCGGGGAATTGCGGCCCGGCTGCCGTATTCCGTCTGAAAAGGAATTGACTGAAACCTACGGTGTCAGCATCATCACAATCCGAAGGGCGGTTTCGGAACTGGTGGAGGAGAAGGTACTCGAGCGCAAGCAGGGCAAGGGCACGTTTTTGCTGCCGCGCAGTTTTCGGCGCACCTTTAAGTCCGGCGCGGTAGGTTTTTCCGAGATTTGCCAGGCGAACGGAATGCAGGTAGCGACGCGCGTGCTGCTCGCCGAGGTTATAAAAGATCCGCCGCTGGAGGTTTTGAAGGGCTTGGAGCTTCCGGCGGGCTCGGCGGTCGTGTGCATCAAGCGCGTGCGCTACGCGGATGATCAACCGGTCGTCATCGAAACCACGTATTTTCCGCTGCACTTTGCGTACTTGCTGGACGCGGATTTGAACCACGCGTCGCTCTACCGAATGCTTCAGGAGCATGAAAAAGACCTGCGCCTGATTACGCAGCTGGGTATGCGCGAGATTCGGCTGGTCACGGCGGACAAGCCCACGGCGGAATTGCTGGGCGTGAAGCCGGGCAGCGTGCTCTTGTCGAGCAAGGCGGTCGTGTTTGATGAAACGACGGGCAAGCCGGTGCACACATCCCTGCACATCGGCTACGCCCAAAAGTACAATTTCACAATGCTGGTTTAGAGTCTGTTGAGAAAGCGGCGGTCGTCCGGATGGATTCCGGTCGGCCGCCGTTTTGGTGCAATCGAAATGGGAGAATTGTCAGCGAAAGCGCCGCCGCCCAAGCGCGAGCGTAACAAACGCCAACAAAACGGAGACAAACAAGATTCCCTTGTGGTAGCGCGTTTCAAGGTAGACGCCGCCTTGACCGGGGCTGGGCAAAGGAGACGGGTCAACCGGCAGTCCGTTGTCAATGCACAGCTGGCTCACGTTGAGCATGTTGATGACCGGCACGCCCCGGGCGGCGTACTCGTACATCAGTCCGCGGTTGGGCGTGGTTGGAATGGCGGGCGGATTGGTCACCAGGCCGTTTGGGAAGGCCAGCGTATAGCTGCTGGAACCGCTGTTGGCGCTGGCGCCGCCCACGTTGACAAAGCACTTGATGTTTGGACCAAAGAGTTCAAGGCGGCGCGCGATGCTCTCTTCTAGCGTTGGAAGATCGATGAATTCCACGCCTTCGTCCATCGCCAGGGCGCGGATGATGTCCCGGGCATCGTCATAGAGCGCGCTTTCGCCATGGTCGTCGTTGCCGCCGGGCGACGTGGCGAGCAGTTGATATTCGGCTAAGCCCCGCTCGCGCAGGACGCGAAACATCTTGGGGAGGGGGAGCTCAGGGCGCGTCGCTCCGTACATGGAAGCGCCATAGGAGGCGATTACGCGCACGTCAAGCTTCATTTCATTGGCGGCTGCCAGCGTGGCCAAGGCAAGACCCGGAAACGAGCCGCTGGCGCCGACGGCCACTTGGTCGCCCGCTTTAAGGCCCGCTTCATCAAAATACTTGACCAGAAGGGCGGCAAAATTGGGGTTGAGGGCTGAGCGCTTGGCTTCGATGTGTCCAAGCGTCGTTGTGAGAGGGGTAAACTCCGGGCCGATCAGCCCGGTCTGGTTGATGTCCTCATAAAGGATTTCGATCTCCTCTTGCCGTACGCAATCAAACAGCGCCTCCTCGGCCTGCGCCATCCTGTGCGCGGCGGCCAATTGAACCAAGGCATGGGAGGACTTCTCCTGCACGTGAAAATGGGCGCTTAGTTGGGTTCCGGCAATCAATACTGACGCCGCCGCGATCAGGTAGGGGAGTGCGATTTTCCCCGGGCTGAACGCGCGCTTCATCCAAACACCCCCAGCATCAGCACCGCGCGCACGATAAACGTGATCACAAGCACCATGGCAAACGTCTTGGCCACACCTTGCTTGAGCATATCATTTGCGACGAGGCCGGGGACGATATAGCCGATGATCCGAAAATCCTGCGGGATGGCGCTCAAGTAATAGAACATCTTGCCGATTGTCCAGGTTCCGATTAAACTGAGCAGCATGGTGACCATGAAACGACGGGAACCGTATATGATGATGAAGCGGCTGAGCAGACGGGTCAAAAGGTATACGACCAGCGAAAGAAACAGCGTTGAAACAAGGCGGTACGGCTGGTCGGCAAACAGGGCCAGATAACCGGCGCTGACCAGTCCGCCTGTACCGAGGCCAAGCAGCTCAGTGCTCAGGAATCCGAGGATCACGCTCAAACCGATTGCTGCTTGCTGCATTTCATATCCCCCTTTTGCTGCTCTAAGTATGCCAAGAACTCCGCGCCGGCACCTTTGACATTGCCCATCAACAGCACTGTACCCGGGTGCCTGAGAAGATCGTGCGGCGCGGCGACAGTCGCTTTCAATCCGGTTTTCCGTGCAAAGAAGCGGGCGGCTTTATCAGCATGGTCGCCAATCACGACAATCTCCCGGATGCGCTGCTTTTGCGTGAGCACCAGGGGAAGCAACGCGTGAAGGCGGTACTCGCGGTCAGCGCGGTTGTTGAACACCACGCGCAATGGAGCCCTGGTCATCCCCAGCGCTTGTTCGCTCTGGCTGAGCAGCGCCGCGCTCGATTCAAGGTCGTTTGCGGCAAAGGCGTTGACCACAACGCAATCGCCGATGATGAACGGCCCCGCCATGCCCAGGTCGCACCTGGCTTTGAGCATGCCGCGAAGTGCAATGTCCCGCCCGATGCCCAGTTGGCTTGCGGCGGCAAGCACAAGGCGAATGTTGTCGTCAAAAACCGGATAGGGGAACAGCGCTTTGTATGCTTCGCCTATGGGCCCTTCGTCCGGCGCAATCACATTTTCGACATAGGCGGATAGCCCGGGTTCGGCGCAGACCACTGTGCAATTTCTGGGGATGGACAATTTGAGCACGCTGAGCGTTTCCTTCTCGGTCCGGCCAATCTCATCCATATGATCCACCCGCGCGTTTGTCAAAACCACCTGTGTGGGGGAAGCCAGCTGCGCCATGATCCGCTGCGACTCGGGCCTGACCGCCATGCATTCCACCACGACGGCATCCGCGTCGCCGCGGACCGCGCGCCTTATGAAGGGAAGTTGCTCGGTAAGGCGAACGCCGCGCCGCCTCGCGAGCGTTTCTTCCTCACCTGTTGGCAGGATGACCGCCGCAAGGCTGCCGGTGCATTTGGCGTATGTTGTGAGGCCCGCTTCCCTGAGCACCGCGGCCATCAGGCGCGTGACGCTGGTCTTTCCGCGCGTGCCGTTTACCAGCACGCGGATTTTGATGCGCTTAAGGTTTCGTGCGTGAAGTGCGCGCTCCACAGCACCTGCTGTCAGTATCAAGGCAAAAAGAGCGATCACAAGTTTCATCGCTGCCCCCTACAAACGGAGGATTTCCAGGCGCCAACGGCGCCTGGAAATCCTTGAGTACTTGGCTTTGAGTCAATCAGGTCACAGGCGCGGCGCCCGCCGGGCCGGGATTGCGCGGCGCGCTCTTCATCAGGTCTTTCCAGTAGTCCGGCCAAGTGGCGCCTTTGCCGCCCATGTCTTTGCGGGTCCACATGTAGGTGCCCATCAGGTCGTCACCGAGCTCGAGCCAGTCCTCGTGCCACTCTACCGCGTTGCTGAAGGCATAGGCGGTGATGAGTTCCTTGGCTTCATCGACTTTGCCTTCGGCGATCAGTTTCGCACCGGCTTCCTGGAGCTTGGGGACGATTTCGTACTGCAGATCCATCTTGTCTTTGCGCGCGGCATGGATTTCCTGAATGGCGCTCATGTAGTTCATGGTCGCGATCTGCTGCACGTAGCTGTTGGTCCACCATCCGCTGTCGCGGTTGAACTCTTCATAGCGGTTGCCTATGGTGTAGAGTTCGGGGATGCGGGTCATGGAGGGCCAGAGGGGCGTGAGGTAGGTGCTGTCGGGCGCGCCGTAGCCGTACCACACAAGGCACTTCATCTCGTCGGGAAGGTCCGCTTTGACGTTGGCGATCATCACGTAGCAGGTGCGGAACAGGTTGATCGTGCGCTCGATGTGGTTGAATTCGAGGACGTTGCCAAACGGGCCGGCTTCGGGCGCGAGCGACACGTCGTAATCGGTGCCCTGGTAGTAGTCACCCTTGATTTCAAACACGTCCTGTACGGAGAGCTTCTTCTCGGGGATAACCCACAGCGGGAAGCGCTTGGCTTCGGGGTCAAGTCCCAGACTCGGGGCAACCAGGTCAAGCGCGCGCCATTCGCGGCGGGTGGAGTAGGCGGCGTCGTTGGGCGCGTAGATTTCGGCGGGGGAGAACTTTTCCGAGCCCTCTTCCCACAGACCGTTCTCAATCGCGAAGGACTTGAAGTTGGCGGAGCAGATGTAGTTTTCTGGATCGTCAAACTTGAAATCGTCGATGCGGGCACGGTTGGCGGCGACGAAGAAGGCGTCGCTCGGAATCCTGACCGCGCACCAGAGTTTGCGGCCGTAGAACTCGGCGATCCACGCCTCGTTGCCGTCGACGACGTTCATGGTTTCGCCGGGATCACGCCAGTCGTATTCTTCGGTCAGGGCGCCCATGATCTCAACGGCTTCGCGGGCTGTCGAGGCGCGCTCAAGCGCGATATCCTGCGCGTTCCAGCAGTCGATCAGGCCGTCGTTGCTTCCATAAATGAGGTCGTACACCTTCTTGCCATATTCGGTATTGGTGTCGATGTTGAAGGTGGATTCGCCCATCGCGACGCCTTTATCGTTGATGAAGGAGTAGCGCGAATGGAAGTAGGCGTTGGTGTCTTCCGGCTGGTCCATGGTGGCGGCCAGCATACCGTTGCCGTAATCCTTGACTTCCGGGTACTTGCCGTAATCGCCGTAGTTGTGCGAATCAATGACGATGTCGCGGGTCTTGCCCTCTCCGCCTTCCATGCTGGGGATAACCCACAGGCGGAAGTCGGCGCTAGAGGAGTCGTCGTTGTGGGTGGTGATGGTGGAACCGTCCGTGGTTGCGTCCTTGCCGACCATGACGATCGTGCACGCAAAGGCGCTAGCGCAGCTCGCGAGCAACATGATCACGGTCAGGACGATGGCGATGACCTTGGATTTCCTGTTCATCTCGTAACCCTCCTATATCTTTTATGGACGCCGTCCATAATGGGAACTTGGATTAGATGTGCTGAACCAGCTCGGGATCGGCGGTCGCCGGGTCGTGCAGGAAGTAGCCGCAATCGTATTCTTTAAGCTCTTCATAGGTTGGCCAGGAACAGATGACTTCCTTCTCCGGGTAGAACGCGGCGGTCTGCTTGACCACTTCGAGCGCGCCCGAGAGGTGACGGCCGACGCGGTACCACATGGGATAGCCTTCCCCGGAATCATAGGGCACGAACGTCAACTTGTGGTCGGCGGCGGTCTGCAGGAATTCGTCCTTGCCCTCGGTCATCAGCTCGACCGTCATGGGCCCAACCACACGGTCGATGAAGGGCTCGGGCGTCTCCATGAGGATGGCCAGGGTGTCTGAGTAGTCGCCCCACTCGCGGTGGCTCAAGCCCTTGAGGCTCTTGGGTGAGGCTTCGCACTTCATATCAAAGCTGGTCGCGGTCAGCATCATCGATGCCATCATGGCGATGTCAAGCGAATCGTCGTGGGCGACATAGGTTCCAACGACCGGATACATGATGGAAGCTTCGTGCACGTCGATCGACAGGTCGATGTTTTCCTGGCGGATCAACTCCATCAGCGCGTAGGAACCGCGCTCTGTGAGCGTGCCGTCCGCGCGGCCGGGGAAGGTGCGGTTGAAGTTGCGAATGTCCTGATAGGCCAAGTTCTGACCGGAGGGGTAGTTCACATAGGTGAAAGGGTCCGGCCACTGGTCGAGGGGATTGGTGTTGCGGTCACCGATCTTAAACCGGGGGGATCCCCATTCGGTTTCGACGTTGAAGAACATAGGGTAAGCGTTGCCCAGCGCGCCGGTCGTAGAGGCAGAGCGGTTGCACTGGGGAACGACGAACACCTTGCCTTTTTCCACCTTGATGTTTTCCATCAAGATGTAGGCCGACATGATCGAAGCTGGCTCATACGGATGGGGGTTGGCCGCGTACAGCACGCTCCCGCCCGGAACGCCCGAGTCAAAGATGTACACCGGCGTATCCATGTAGGTACCCTTGAGGCTGGGCAGGTAGTCGCTTAACTGCTTGACTTCCGTCAAGGCTTCGCTCGCGACAAAGGTCTCCTGATAATGTCTGAGTTCATAAAACTGCATACCGGCGAGCGCCGCGAGTACCAGCATGAGCGCCAATACGATCAGCTTTGCCGCCACTGGGTTCTTGGTATAAAAATTCTGCTTCGTTTCAGTCATCTCTTCATTCCTCCTTCATCATTTGATCCATAAAATCCTAAGAAGGAAGGGAATGATGCAATAAGCATACACGATGTCGTACACCAGGTTCTTGCGTTTCTCGCGCTTGAACAGGTGCACCACAAGGAACAATCCGACGATGGCCGCCAGGCCGAAGTAGATGTAATGGATAATTTGCTCCATCATAACCATGTGCACCCCTCCTTAAATCAAGAACGCGAACTTGCCCGGGAAGATCAACATCACCAGCGCCAACGCGCCCAGCAGCAGGCAAGGCACCAAGACCTGCTTGAGGAACGATACGTAGCTGCCCTCGTAGCCGACGGTTTCGCAGGTGATGCGGCCGACGATGCGGCTGGGGGGCAGGCAGTCGCCGATGGGGAACATGAGGCTCAGTGCCGCCGCGACGACCGTGGTGTTGAAACCGTGCGTGTTAAACATGAAGATGAGCGGCGTCGCGATGACGATGGCGCTGCCGTAGCTCATGCACGCCTGGCTGAACGGGGCGACGAGCAAGATGGCGCCGTAGATCCAGACCATGGGCAAGGTGACGAACGTGATGCCGATCAGGCCCTTGACGCCGACGGCGGCCATGACGTTTTGCATGACGCCCACCGAAATGACGGTGGCCAGCAACGGAAACACCTGCTCCATCGTGCCCGAAGCTACCTTGACGTATTCTTTAAAGGAGGTCTTCTTGGGGTTACAGAGGATGGCAACGACAGTTGAGAGCACGAAGATCAGCGGCATGCCGAGCACCGGGATCGAAAACGGGATGAGCAGCGACGCCATGAGCAGAGCGATCATGGTCAGAACAGGCAGCAGGATGCGCGCGATGTTCATGTTGGCGGGCGCTTCAGGCAGTTCCGCCAGAATCTTTTCCTTGGACTCGCGCTTGCTGCCAAAGCCAAGGAAGAAGATGGTGAACGCGCCTACGATCAGGATGGGGATGAGCAGCAGCCAATTGAAGCCGACGTAGGGCATGTTGGCCTGCGCGGTCATCAGCATCGTCCACAAGTTGATGGGTGGCGCGGCGGCCGACAGGATGGCGAAGACGAACACGAAGGCCGCGGTCTTCTTGGGGGATAAACCCATGTAGCCGACGACGGTGGCGACGAGTGACCCCATGACGAACACCGAGACGCTACCTGCGCCGGTAATGGCGCCGGGGATCAGCATGAAGATGGCCATAAAGGTCATCAGGATCCACTTGCTGTTGAATTGTCCGACCAGCTTTCGCGTAACTGCGGTGAGCGAACCGCTGTTGGAATACACATTGACAAACAGCGATGCGGTAACAAACAGGAGCGCCAAGTCGAGATTCGTGAACAGGCCTTCCACCAGAATGCGCACGCCGTCCATGGGGCCCTGCCATCCGTGAACAACGCCGAACACCATGCCGACCACGGCGGTGACAACCATGGAAATCTCAGTGGATTTGAGAAAAATACTGCTGAGCACAAAGGCCGCAGCCATGGCGATCAGGATAATCGTGGTATCTAGATACATCGGGTGTTCCTCCAACTACATATCTTGGGTACTACTTGACGAACGCCTGCTTGGCAAGCTCGGTAAAGTCAATCGAGTTATCGATGATGGTCAGCGGAATGCCCAGTTCTTCCTTCAGCTTGTCAAAGCGGCCGTCGGAATTGCCGTCCTTGACCACGATCATCCACTCGGCCGCGGGGCAGATTACATCGATGCAGCGCTCGTTGGCGTTGGTCTTGATGTCTGAGCGCTTGTCCTTCTCAAGAAGGACCGCGATGATCGGCAGCTCGATTTCCTTGGCGGTGGCGACCATCTTCTCGAGGCGGGCGATTTCGTCCTCAATGGTGATGCCGCTCGCGCCCAGGCCCTTGTCGGTCGATCCGATGACGCAAATCAGCGCCGTGTATTCCTTGGCCTTGAGGTCTTCCTCGACGGGCTCGGAGAGATAGAAAAAGTCGGTGTCCAATTCAACCGTCTTGGTCTGGCCGGTCAAAAGGCGCGCCATTTTGCCGCCGGGGCCCTGGCCGGCGTTGGTGATGAGAAACGGAGTGCCGTACGTCTTGAGGGGATCACCGGATATGGCCGCAAAGGCGGCGGTCGGAATGCTCAGGACGAGCGCGGCGAGCAACAGAATGGAAAGCAGTTTTCTCATGGATGGATTCCCCCTTTTTTGAATTTGCGCGATGGTGGCGTATACTATCGTCAGAATAAACTGACCGAAAGCCATGGCGAAGGTGATGATTTATTTGTGCGCAGGCGGCGGCGCCAGGCGCGGGCCGCGCACGGGCACGGGCGTTGAAAACACGATCTGCGTGTAGGTTTTGCCAAAGCGTTGAAGTTCGCCGATGAAGGTATCAAGTTCCATTGTACTGTGAAAGCATACCTTGATGAGCATGGAGTAATCGCCGGTTACGCAGTTGCATTCCAGCACGTTTGGAACCGACTCTATATATGGATAGAATTGGGGTTTGTCGGATGGCGGGACTTGCAGACTGATGAAGGCGAGAATGGGGTAGTCAAACTGGCTCAAGTTGAGCACCGGCTGGTAGCCCGTGATGACGCCGTACTTTTCAAGGCGCGCCAAACGCGCCGCCACCGCGGGCGGTGACATAAACACTTTCTCAGCCATTTGCTTGATGGAGCAGCGTCCATTTTCCTGCAAGAGGGCGATCAGTTGATAGTCGGTCGCGTCCAGGTTGTGCACGAGCGTTCCCTCCCTCAAGCCATCCCTGTCAATATGGATTATTTTACCAAATTTACAGAAAAATGGAAACAATTTCCAGCTACCTGAAACGAATTTTACGAAAGCAATGTTTTTGTGCATGAAATCATTTAATTGTAACGCAATGTGCATGAATTCCTTCAAAAAAACGAAATTGCCGCATCATATTGACGCGTTGAAAACGACAAGCTATGATGACTGTGAGGTGTAGTATGATGATGCGTATTGAGAAGGATTCCGTAGGAAGCATGCAAGTACCTTGCGAAGCATATTACGGCGTGCAATCGCTCCGGGCGAAGGAGAATTTTCCGATCACGGGCAGGGCGATGCACAAGGTGTTGATCGAAAACATCGTGCGCATCAAGAAGGCCGCCGCGCTTGCCAACCTGGAAGCGGGTGAACTGACGAAGGAAGTCGCAAGCGCCATTGCTGACGCCTGTGACGATATCCTCTCGGGCAAACTTCAGGATGAATTTATTGTCGATTGCATTCAGGGCGGCGCGGGAACCTCGGCCAACATGAACGCCAATGAAGTGATCGCCAACCGGGCGCTTGAACGGATGGGATTTGAGAAGGGCGATTACCGGCATTGTCACCCGAACGACCACGTCAACCTTGGCCAGTCCACCAACGATGTATACCCCACGGCCGGGCGCATGAGCGCCTATCAACTGACCGGTGAACTGCTTTTGTCGCTTAAGAAGCTCAGAGAAACGCTCAAGGCCAAGTCGCAAGAGTTTGACGATGTCGTCAAGATGGGCCGCACGCAGCTTGAAGACGCCGTGCCGGTCAGGCTTGGACAGAGCTTTCAAGCGTTTGAATCGGTTCTCGCGCGCGATCAGCACCGCATCGAATCCGCGCGTGAATCCATGTGCGTGATCAACCTCGGCGGCACGGCCATAGGCACGGCGCTCAACGCAGATCCCGTATACCTCAGGCGCGTCATTCCCATTCTCACGGAGATTTCCGGCATCCCCCTTGAAAGGGCACGGGACATGATCGACTTAACCCAGAACACAGACGGTTTTACCGCCGTATCCGGCGTGCTCAAGACGTGCGCGATCAACCTGTCCAAGATCGCGAGCGACCTCAGGCTGCTGTCGTCCGGCCCTCGCACCGGCATTGGAGAAATCGCCCTGCCCGCGCGCCAAAACGGCTCGTCCATCATGCCGGGCAAGATCAACCCGGTCATCCCCGAAGTGGTAAACCAGACCGCGTTCAAAGTCATTGGCAACGACGTGACCATCACCATGGCCTCTGAGGGCGGGCAGCTTGAACTCAACGCTTTTGAGCCCGTGATGCTTCATTGCCTGTTTGAGTCCATTGAGATCATGAGCCACGCGATTGATACTTTTGAGGCCAATTGCGTATCGGGCATAACGGTTGACCGCGCGCGTTGCCTGGACCTTGTTCAGCATTCGGCGGGCATCATCACGGCGCTGTGCCCGGTGCTCGGCTATGCGCAGGCGGCGGCCATCGCCAAGGAATCACTGTCCACGGGCGTATCGGTGTATACGCTTGTGAAACAAAAAGCCAATATTGCGCCGGAGGAGATCGCGGCGATGCTGGACCTTCGCACCATGACCGAGAATCCGCTTCTTCACGAGCGCCATACCCATGCGGCGCTCGAAGGATAGATGCGATCTTGATCTTGTGTCCGATCCTGTGTCCGGGGCAATTATTAACACATGCCGATTGACAACCGCGCGCGCGTGTGGTATGCTAGTCAGAAATTGCGATGAGGGGCAAGAGTAATTTGGTTCTCCGGCATCAGAGAACCCCCGGTTGGTGAAAGGGGGTTGCCGTGACCAGACGAATACAGCCCGGAGCAGGGAGGGCGAGGCGCATTGCGCGCAATAGTCCTGCCCGGTTCGCGCCCGTGATCGCGCGCACGAGGCCGTAAAGGCAATCACTGACCCGTTCGGTCATCAGTGCTTACCATGCGGCGAACGGAAGTGGTACCGCGGTTTTGCCGCCTTCCTCCCATACGGTGAGGAAGGCGTTTTTTATTGGGTAAGGAGGGACCGAAATGCAGTTCACCGACAATATGATCTCACACCATTTGCGCCCGTTGACCGGCAGCGCCATCCGCGAGATTTTTGCCTTGCTCGGAAAGCCCGGCATGATCTCCTTCGCGGGCGGAAATCCCGCCGATTCGGCGCTTGAGCCGGACGTGATCGGCAACATGGCGCAAAGGGCGCTTGCGGAGTATGGCACGCGGCTTCTCCAATACGGCGCGACCGAGGGGTTCCATCCGCTCAGGGAGAGCATTGCCGGGTTTGTGCAAAGCGCGGGCTTTGAAACCGACGCCGCGCGGATATTGCCCACTCAGGGCTCGCAGCAGGCGCTTGACCTGCTGATCAAGGCCACCTGTGACGAGGGCGATACCGTGCTCGTCGAGAGCCCGACCTTTCTTGGCGCGCTTCAAGCCTTCAACACCTACGGCGTAAAGCTGGTCGCGCTTGAGCGCGACGAAAAGGGGGTGATCACAGAAGCTTGCGAGGAAGCCATAAAGGCGCACCGTCCCAAGCTCATGTACATCATCCCGACCTTCCAGAATCCGACCGGCGACACGCTGCCGCTTGAGCGGCGAAAGGCTTTGGCGGACCTTGCGGGCAGGTACGGCGTGATCATCGCCGAAGACGACCCCTACCGGGACGTTCGTTTTTCGGGCGAAGCGCTACCCGCGATCAAGGCGTTTGACACAAGCGGCTTCGTAGTATACTTGGGATCGTTTTCCAAGGTGATTTCACCGGGCCTTCGCGTGGGCTACGCGGTGGTGGATTTTCCGGGGCTCTTGCGCAAGATGACCATTTCCAAGCAGTCGGTGGACGTGCATTCGCCGCTTTTAAATCAGGCGATTGTCGATCAGTACCTGCGCGCGGGACTGATGGAGGGGCACCTCAAGTCGATATGCGCAAGCTACCGCAGGCAGCTTGGCAAGATGCTCGAAGGATTCAGGTATTTCCCTGCCGGCACCCGGCATACGTCGCCCGAAGGCGGTCTGTTCCTGTGGGTTGAGCTTCCCGGGACACTTGACGCGGCGGCGCTGCTCAGGGAAGCGGTTGAAAGAAACGTCGCCTATGTGCCCGGCACCCACTTTTATGTGGACGGAGGGCGCCTCAACACGCTGAGGCTGAACTTCTCAAACACCCCGGTCGATCAGATCGACGCGGGCATGAAAGCCTTGGGGGCACTCATTCAAGAAAAGATGAAAGAGGATTGATGATAATGAAGAGCGCGCTCGACATTTTGCGTGAACGCGGTTTCGTCGCACAGATTACCTACGAAGAGGAACTTGAAGCGGCGTTCAAATCGGGCGAACCGATCACCTTCTACACCGGCTTTGATCCGACCGCCGACAGCCTGCACATCGGCCACTACATCCCGATCATGGCCATGTCGCACCTGCAAAAGGCCGGGCACCGCCCCATCGCCCTGATGGGCGGCGGCACCGCGATGATCGGCGACCCTTCGGGAAAGAGCGACATGCGCAAGATGATGACGGTTGAGACCATTGACCAAAACGTCGCCGCGATCAAGGAGCAGATGAAGCGGTTCCTGGATTTCGACGAATCGAAGAAAAACGCGGCCGTCATTGCCAACAACGCCGATTGGCTCAGAACCCTGAACTATGTCGATTTCCTGCGCGATGTGGGCGCGCTGTTTTCGGTCAACCGTATGCTGAGTGCCGATTGCTACAAGCAGCGCCTTGAAAAGGGTCTGACTTTCCTTGAGTTCAACTACATGCTCATGCAGAGCTATGATTTCCTGGAGCTGTTCAACCGCTACGGCTGCGTGATGCAAACCGGCGGCGACGACCAGTGGAGCAACATGCTCTCGGGCGCCGACCTCATCCGCCGTAAGGAGCGAAAGCCCGCCTTTGCGCTGACTTTTAAGCTCCTGCTCACCCACGACGGGCGCAAGATGGGCAAGACCGAGAAGGGCGCGCTGTGGCTTGACCCGAGTCGCACCACGCCATACGAGTTCTACCAGTACTGGCGCAACATCGACGACGCCGATGTGGAAAAATGCTTGGCGCTGCTCACCTTCCTGCCGATTGAGGAAGTCAGGCGCTTGGGAGCGCTTCCCGGCAGCGAAATCAACGAAGCCAAGCGCGTGCTGGCCTATGAAGTGACCTCCCTCATCCACGGCGCGCAGGAAGCGCAAAAGGCGAAGGAAGCCGCCGAGGCGCTCTTTGGCGGCGGCGGCGCGTCGGGCAATATACCGACGGTCGAGTTGTCGCGCGAGCAGTTCGAAGCGGACGGGCGCGTGTGCGTGCTGGCGGTTCTGGGCGGGCTCGTCAAATCCAACGGCGAGGCGAGGCGCACGACGCTCTACATGGATGATGAAAAGGTGGAGGACGTGGATGCGCGCGTTGGCGAGGACCGGCTTGCGGGCGAGGGCTTGCTCCTTCGCGCGGGCAAGAAAAAGTACGTGCGGCTGGTGCTTAAGGCGTGAGCCTAGTGCCCTACAAGACATTGATGCAGCGGGGCGAAAGTGAGTTTATCATCAACAAGTCCCGCTTTATCGGTTACGGCGCGCCAGCCGAATCCGAGGAAGAGGCGCTATCATTCCTCGGGGAAATCCGTGCCCGCCACAAAGACGCCAGCCACAGGTGCTACGCCTACATCGTCGGCGTCAATATGGGCGTCATGCGCTACAGCGACGATGGCGAACCGGGCGGCACGGCGGGCATGCCGATCATTGAAGTGATGAAGGCGCGCGGCGTGACCAATGCGATCGTCGTCGTTGCCCGTTACTTCGGAGGAATACTGCTGGGCGCAGGCGGACTTGCGCGCGCCTACGCGCAGGGCGCGGCGGCGGCGCTTAACGCTTCGGGGGTCGGGGTCATGCACCCCACGACGCGTTATCTGATCGATGTTGAGTATCCGCTCATCGACCGCGTGACCCACTTCCTGAAGGACAAGCCGGTCATCGTCGAGGACAAGGCATTCATGGAGACGGTAACCCTTACCGCGATTGTGAAGACGCGCGATCATGCGGTTTTGACACAGGAACTCGTTCAAGCACTGGACGGGCGCGTCGAGCCCATTGGGTTTGATGAAGTCTACCTGCCCTGGCGCGAGGAATAGATTATGGAGGAAAAACAGATGGAAATCGGATTTGTAAAGGCCGCCACACTCAAGCAAAAACCGACCGACGAGACAAAACTCGGGTTCGGCAAGATTTTTACCGATTACATGTTCACCATGCAGTTTTCGCGCGAAGCGGGCTGGCATGACGCCAAGGTTGAGCCTTACGGGCCGGTCGCGATGGACCCGTCTTCGATGGTGCTGCATTACGGCCAGACCATCTTTGAAGGTCTCAAGTGCTACCGCCGGGAGGACGGCGCTGTGCAATTGTTCCGTCCCAAGGACAATTTCCGCCGCCTGAACGTCTCCGCCGAGCGGCTGTCGATTCCGGCTTTCGACGAAGAAGTCGCGATGGCGGGCCTCTTAAAGCTGCTTGAGGTTGAAAAGGACTGGGTGCCCAAAGCGCCGGATACCTCGCTGTACATCCGCCCATTCATCATTGCCACCGATCCCTTCGTAGGCGTTCGCGCGTCGAACACCTACACCTTCTTCATCATCCTCTCGCCCGTGGGCGCGTACTACGCCAGCGGCTTAAAGCCGGTAGGCATCTACGTCGAGGACCATTATGTGCGCGCCGTGCGCGGCGGGTTTGGTTTCGCCAAGACCGCGGGCAACTACGCCGCGTCGCTCAAGGCGGGCGAAGCGGCCCATGAGAAGGGCTACGCGCAGGTGCTTTGGCTCGACGGCGTGGAGCGGAAGTACGTGGAAGAAGTTGGCGCGATGAACATGATGTTCGTCCTTGACGGCAAGATCGTCACGCCCGAACTCAACGGCTCGATACTGGCCGGCATCACGCGCGACTCGATCCTGAAGCTGGCTTCTCACATGGGCTACGAGACCGAAGAGCGCCGCGTGTCCATTCAGGAAATCTACGATGCCAGCGCGGCCGGGACGCTCGGTGAGGCGTTTGGCACAGGCACCGCGGCGGTGGTCTCACCGGTGGGCGAGCTCAATTGGGCGGGCAAGGTCATCAAACTCAGCGGCGGCGAGATCGGCCCCATCACGCAGAAAATGTACGATACCTTGACCGGCATCCAGTGGGGGCGTGTCAGCGACCCGTTCGGCTGGATCGTCAAATTATAAGATCTCGGAGGCGCGCGTGAGAGAACACGTTATTCCAAAGGGTGTAAGCCCCATGCCGATTGCGCGGTATCTCGCGCGCGCCTATCCGATGCTGCCCTCTCATGCGCTCACGGCGGCGCTCAGGAAAAAAGACGCGCGGATAAACGGTATTCGCGCGGACGGCAAGGCGCAGGTCCGCGGCGGCGATCGCGTGGCGCTCTATGTCAAGGATCAATACCTGACCGGCGAGGCATATGTGCTCTACGAGGGGGACGGCTTCGTCGCGGTTCAAAAAGAAGCGCGCTTGCCGGTTGACGCGGACGCGGAGGGAATCGGGGAAGACACGCTGCTTTCCCGCGTCCGGGCGCGCTATCCTTTGGCGCGCCTGGTGCACAGGCTCGACGCGGGCACCGGCGGCGTGATGGTGCTGGCGCTTACGGAGCCGGCCGAAGCGCGGCTGCTCAGCGCGTTTCGGGAACACGCGGTTCAAAAGGAATACGATTGCGTGGTGCGGGGTTGTCCCGACCAACACGAAGGGGCGCTTACGCACTATCTGATCAAGGATCAGGAGGATGCATTGGTGCGCGCCTGCGACGCGCCGAGGCCGGGCGCTCTGACCGCGCGCCTTCGCTATCGCGTGGTGCGTCAGGCGGGGGCGGTGTCGCGCCTTCGGGTGGAACTCCTGACCGGGCGCACGCATCAAATCCGCGTGCAGCTTTCCAAGATCGGCCATCCCATCCTGGGCGACGACAAATACGGCGACCGGGCGTTCAACAAGGCGCAGGGGCAGGGCCAAATCATGCTCTGGTGCGCGTCGATGACGGTCGAGGGCGTCAAAATAGCGTCACAGCCCCCATGGGGCGAAAAGGAATGAAATGGACATTAAACTGATCGCGATGGACATGGACGGCACGCTGCTCGACGGCGTAAAAGCCGTGTCCGATGAAAACATCAGGGCGCTTCGCGACTGTGAAGCGCGGGGGATTAAGACGGTGCTCGCGAGCGGGAGGGCATTTGAATCGCTGCGCGCGGCGAGTGAACTGATTGGGCTCACGAGCCCCATCATATCGGCAAACGGCGCGCGCGTGGATGCGTCGCCAAACGGCCCGATCATCATGCTGGATTGCTTCTTGCGGGAAATGGCCGAGAAGGTATTTGAAGTCGTCATGGATGACGGCGTTTTTTTCGTTGTCTACGCGCCGGGCATCATGTACCAGATGAACCTGAACGGCTACGAGGACGAGAACCGCGGCCTTAACCGCGGCGTGCTTCGCGCGGGGCGTGAATTTCAAAAGGCGAGCGACATTTGCGTGATACGCGACCGAGACCGGGCCTTTGGCGAAGGGCTTGACAGGGCGATGAAATTTGTGCTGTTCAACCGCGACCCCAAGCGCCTTGCGCGGCTCAAAGAGGTTTTTGAACCGCTGGGCTTGAGCCTTACGAGCTCGGATGACGAGAGCCTTGAAATCATGATGCCGGGCGCGGGCAAAGGCCGCGCGCTTACCTTTCTTCGGGAACACTTCGGTCTTTTAAAGGACCAGGTCATGGCCTTTGGCGATTACACCAACGACATCACGATGCTTGAAGCGGCGGGATACCCGGTTGCGATGGGCAACGCGGTGGACGAGCTCAAGCGGGTCGCCTGGACCATCGCGCCGAAAAACACCGAATCGGGCGTGGGGCGAACGATCAGGAAGTACGTACTGGAGGGAACGCCTTGAACATCGTGCTGGTCAACCCCGAGATTCCGCAAAACACCGGCAACATCGCGCGTACCTGCGCCGCGACGGGCGCGCGGCTTCACCTGATTAAGCCGCTGGGCTTTGAGATTTCAGACCGTTATTTAAAGCGCGCGGGACTTGACTACTGGCACCTCGTAACTTACCGCGTTCACGAGGATTGGCGCGCGTTCAGGTCTGCCTGCCCCGATGCGCGCATGTTCTTTCTGACCACCAAGGCGACACGCAATTACTGCGATGTCCAGTACCGCGAAGATGACTTTCTGGTATTTGGCTGCGAAACCAAGGGCTTGCCCGAGGACATGCTGATGGCGTACCCGGACGCGTTGCTGCGCATTCCGATGATTGAAGACACGCGCTCGCTCAACTTGTCGAATGCGGTTGCCGTGGTGGCGTACGAAGCGCTCCGGCAGTGCGGATTCAAGGGCCTTGAGCAAAAGGGTGCATTGCACGCAACAGCCACGGGCGCGTGGCGCGATTATTTGTGAACTTCACGGGCAAAATCAACGTCAAATGATTTGCAATGACACAATCACCGTGGTACAATGTGAAGGCATGGGGAGGTGAGGGGCATGGCGAAATACATGACAAAGAGCGAACTGACAAGGCGTCGCGCGTGGTTTCGGGCGCTGTCGGGGTTCATAGATTTCTTTGCCTCAATTGGCAGCTTTATCATCATCCTTTTGTGCATTGTGCTTTTGACCTACCTGTTTGGTTGGCTGAAGAGCGACATCACCACCACGCTCAGTTCGATCGAATCGGTCGCCGTGGACGCGATTGTCAACCTGGACGAAATGGTGAAGTAGTTTCTCGATTGCCTTTGGCTAACTCGCATGATTGATAAGGGAACCCCTCCGCAAAATTCGGAGGGGTTCTCTTGAAGCGGCATACAAGAAGGAAACCGGATTTTATCCTTTTTCGTTTATTTTTTGTTTTGTCTTTATTCAGTTTATTTCAATATTGTAAGCAATTGCTTAATGTGATATACTTGGTTTAAGTCTGCCTAAAGAAACATGCATCAAGATAGGGAAAAGCGGGGGTATCGCCATGATCACAATGTACACGGCGCGCACGTCGGAAATCGATGAAATTGACGAGGCAATCGACGACATCAAACGCCAAATTGATTTAGCGGCGCTCAAGAAGCACTCCGGCGGTTTGATTTTCTGCCATATTGATTTTGTCGAAAGCGGCATGGTCAAAGCGCTTTGCGAGGCGTTGCCTTTCAACGTGATTGGCATGACATCCATGGCGAGCGAGGACGAACACGGCTACGGCTTGTACGACCTCACCCTTACCGTGCTCACCAGCGATGAGGTTTCCTTTGAGGTTGGCATGACGGGTAGCATCAACCACGACAATTACGAAAAGGAGATCGGCCGCTTATACGGTGAAGTGCGCGGAAAAGTCGGTGGCGATCCGGGCGTAATTTTTTCGTTTATGCCCTACATCCGGGATGTCGCCGGTTATGAAGTCGTCGCGGCCATGGACGGAGCCTGCCATGGCATCCCGATATGGGGATCCATTACAAACAGCATCGATTTTAATTATGAGACCGTGCAGACAATTTGCAATGGAAAAACGCTTGCGGCAGGGCTGGCGATGATGTTCCTGAATGGACCGGTTCAGCCTACCTTCATCGTTTCCTCTATTCCGGAACGCAATATCGCCAACAACCGGGCGGTGATCACCAGCAGTGAAGGCGCGGTGCTGCGCGGTGTCAATGGCATGCCGATACTTGACTACCTGGCCAACATCGGCCTTGTGATCACAAAAGAAAACATTACCACGACTCCGCTCATGGTGTACTACCGCGATCAGGAAGAACCGGTCGCGTTGGGCTTTTATACGCTGTTTGAGGACGGATCCGTGCTGACCGGCGGCGCAATGCCCGAGGGCACCTCCTTTGCCGTGGGCAGCATCGATGCGGAGGGGATTTTTGAGTCCGCAGAGGAGGGGCTTGAGAGGATCGAGGCGCTCAAAGACAGGCAGGCCACTTTGCTTCTGCCGTGCGTGACGCGCTACATCATGCTCTCGCCGAATCAGGAACGCGAGCTTTCGCTGATTGAGGAAAAACTTTCGGGAAGCGGCAAGCCCTTTATGATGGGATATTCGGGCGGCGAAATTTGCCCCATGCGCGGCCAAGACGGGAAACTCCACAATCGTTTTCACAACTATACGTTCTGCGCGTGCGTGCTGTAACAGAAAAGGCGCTTACGCGCGAGAAGGTGAATTGCCGCAAATGGACGAGAACGTGATGGATGTCGAAGTTCGGCTAAACGCGCTTGAAAAGGAAAACCGCAAGCTGCGCCGAGAGAATAGCCATCTTATCAATTCGATAGCGCAGGAAAAAATCGCTTACACGACGGTGCTGAACCAGCAAAAGGCCAGCACGTTTATTCAGCGTGAGCGCGAACGATACCTTGCGCTTTTGCTCGCCAATTCCCCGAGCATTATTTTGTTTTTAAGTCAAACGGGGCGGATTGAGTTTTGCACGGAATACTTTGTCGCCAAAGCTGGATTTAAGAGCGCGACGGAAGTGCTTGGCCGAACTTTGCCGGAGGCTTTGTCCGGCTTTTTAGACGACGCGGCGCTGGTGCGGTTGCTTAAGCAGATTGAGTGTGTGATTGCGACCAATGATCCGCTGAGCTTTGACATGTCGTTTTGCTTTACGCGC
The DNA here is from genome assembly GCA_031551775.1 of Eubacteriales bacterium. Lineage (GTDB taxonomy): Bacteria > Bacillota > Clostridia > Christensenellales > Aristaeellaceae > Anaerozeibacter. The sequence continues at coordinate 51,459 of JAVBND010000030.1, forward strand.
GGCGGTGAAGAAGAGGACTTTGCTGGCGTCCTGGTTCCCATGAAGGACGAAAACCTGGAGAGCAACGGTATCATGCTCATGCTGCACGACGTGACCGCCCTCAAACGCTCGCGTGAGGAAGCCTTGGCGGCCAGCAAGGCCAAGAGTGATTTCCTGTCCAACATGAGCCATGAGATCCGAACGCCCATGAACGCGATCATCGGTATGACCTCAATCGGAAAGCGCGAGACCGATCCCGAGCGCAAGGATTACGCGTTTGAAAAGATCGAAAGCGCTTCGGCGCATCTCCTGGGCGTGATCAACGACATACTCGATATATCCAAGATAGAGTCGGGCAAGATGGAACTGTCGCTCATTGAATTTAGTTTCCAGCGGATGCTTGAGCGGGTAATGAGCGTGATCATGCAGAAGATTGATGAAAAAGGGCAGCATTTCGCGCTTGAGATCGATCCCGGAATTCCGGATAAATTGTTCGGCGACGATCAGCGTTTGGCCCAGGTTATTACGAATATATTGTCCAACGCGACGAAATTTACCCCGGAAGGCGGACGCATCGCGTTCACGGCAAAATGCGTGCGCTTGGAGGAGGACAAGTGCGTCTTGCTGATGAGCGTGGAGGATTCAGGAATCGGCATGTCGAAACAGGAACAGAGCAAACTGTTTCGCATATTTCAGCAAGCGCAGGCCGGTACATCGCGAAGATACGGCGGCAGCGGCCTGGGCTTGGCCATCTCAAAGCGCATACTGGAAATGATGGACGGTGACATCTGGGTCAAATCCGAAACGGGGAAAGGTTCCCGCTTTTCCTTTACCGCAACCTTCGGGATTGCGCACGCGCGCGACAAGGCCGCCAAAGCCGAAGGGACCGGTGGGTCCGCGATCGCCGAGACGGACGGTCAAGGCGGCGATTTCAGCGGAAGGGTTGTTTTGATTGTTGACGACATCGAAATCAACCTTGAGATCATCGTGGCGCTACTGGAACCGACGCATATCGCGATGGATACGGCCTACAACGGCAAGGAAGCGGTCGAAATGTTTGCGGCCAACCCCGAGCGGTATGACTTGATTCTCATGGACATGCAAATGCCCGAGGTAGACGGCCTTGAAGCCACCCGTATGATACGGTCGCTCGATGCGCCTCGTGCGAAGACGGTTCCCATCATTGCCATGACTGCGAATGTTTTTAAGGAAGACGTAGAAAAATGCCTGGATGCCGGAATGAACGGGCATTTGGGCAAGCCGATCGAAATGCGCGAGGTGATGCACGTCCTGTCGCGGTACCTGAAGCCGAACGAAGGGAAATAACGCCGCGCTTGCGCCAAAGCGGCGTGCATCGGCCTTTTGACGGATGGTTGCAAAGGGGCGTTCCACTGATGGGGCGCCCCTTTGTTTTGCTTGGCGACTGAATGGATCGGAAAACGGGTGCGCGGTCTCGTCAATACACCCGATTCACCGATGGCCTATGCCGGGAGAATTAGGATTGCTTCCGTCCGCCTCACAACTTTTTATCGAACAGCTCGGCAGCTTCTTGAAGTATTTCGATGATTTTGATGTGCTGGGGGCAAACGGCTTCACACTGGCCGCAGGCAATGCACTTGGCGGCAATGCCGCCGTCGCGCGTTTCCCAGTTGTAGTCGCCGATGGCGCCGGCGAGATTTTTATAGACATACTTGTTGTTCATCGCCTGAAAAATACCGGGGATGGCAACGCCTTGCGGACAATTTGCCGCGCAGTATTGGCAACGCGTGCAGGGGATGCACTGGATTGCGCCGAGTTCCCGCTGCGCATGGGCGAGTACGGCGCGCTCATCGCGCGTGAGCGGCGCGAAGGCGTCCATGGTTAAGAGGTTATCCTGCATTTGGGAGGCGTCGGACATGCCGCTGAGCACCGTGATTACGCCCTCAAGCGACGCGGCAAACCGGATCGCCCAGGAAGCACAGGAGCGCTTGGGATCAGCCGCGCGGAAAATATCCGCCACCGATTTTGGAGGCGTCGCCAGCGCCCCGCCCTTGACCGGTTCCATGATGATGACCGGCTTACCGTGCTTGAGTGATGTCTCGTAACACAAGCGGGATTCGATGCTTGGGCTTTCCCAATCGGCGTAATTGATCTGAAGCTGCACAAATTCCATATCCGGGTGCGCGCTCAGCAATTGATCGAGCACTTCGGCCTTGTCGTGAAAAGAAAAGCCCAGGTGTTTTATGAGTCCTTCTTCCTTGCGCGCTTTGAGAAAATTCCAGATGTCAAACCGGTCAAACGCGTCTGTCCTGTTGTCGCCCAGGTTGTGCAAAAGGTAATAGTCAAAGTAGCCCGCGCCGGTGCGCTCAAGCGAAGTCCAGAACATATCCTCCGCTTCCCGCTTGGTCCTGGCGCCCGCCCAGGCGGGGAGCTTTGTAGCCAGCTGAAAGCTTTCGCGCGGGTAACGATCAACCAGCGCGCGCTTTGCCGCCTCTTCGGACTTGCCGTCCAGGTAGCCGTACGCGGTATCAAAATACGTGAAGCCTTTTGCGAGAAACAGATCGACCATCCGCTTGGTTTGCTCGATATCGACTTGATCGCCAAGCATCGGCAGCCGCATCAGTCCAAACCCCAATTTTTTGATCTGCGCGCCCAGATAAGCCATGCGTACATCTCCTTTGGAAAATGAATGATTGCATATATTCATGCGCAGCAACGAGAGGAAGTCAAGCCTAAACGTTTTGGCGCTTGAGCGTGTCGTCGATGAACTTCTTGGCGCGCGGGATGTCGCCTTCGTCCAGGTGCTCGATGATGAGCGGCATATTCGGATGCGTTACGCCAAGCAGCTTTGCGTACAGGTTGTAGTTCAGCACGCCCAGCCCCGCTGCGGGAAGTTCCACCGCGCCGCTGCCGCGGAACGAGTGCGAGGCGTCGGCATCGATGTCGGCGTGCTTTTCGCCCGCATCCTCGGCAAGCTTGATATCCTTGGCGTGGGCGACGAGCATTCTGTCCGACAGGCGCGCAAAGATGCTGCCCAGCGTGCCGTCCACGTCCGATATATTGCTTTCGTCAAAGTAGTTGGTCGGGTCGCATAGGAGCCCGAGCGCGTATGACGAGACATCGCCAAACATCCTCTCCACCTGCTCAATCGAGCCGATCACGTTGTTGACGTAGTTTTCGACCAGGAACATACTGCCCCAATCCTCGGCGTAGCTGGTAAGTTCGCGGATGATCCCGATCGTTTCTGCATAGACCTTTTCGGTATGGTTGCGCGGGTCGAACACCCAGTCGCTTGCCTCGTTGTACGTGCCCGTCTCGCTGACCACGTAGGGGCAGCCGAGGTCGCGCGCGTAGCGCAGCATCATCTTGAGGTAGTCGATGTTCGCCTTGCGCTTTGCGGGGTCCGGGTGGATAAAATTGGTATAGCCCGACACCGCGACGATGGGCAGGTTGGCGTCCCGGAATTTGGCTGAAATCATGCGCGCTTTGTCACGTGTGAGGGGTTCCTTGGCCGCGTCCAGGTCCTTGAACGACACATCGAGCTGAACGCAGGAAAAACCGCCTTGCTTGATGCGCAGGATGGTCTCATCGAGTGTGCATGGGTAGTAACCGGTAAAGATGCCGACGCTGATCATTTGATCCCGTCCTTTCTTTCCATGATTTCTTTGAGGTAAATGGTTTTCTCCCGGGCGATTGATTGATAGAGCGCTTCCACGCAGCCGATGGTTGTGAGGTTGTCCGAAGCTGATATCTCGGGCTGCGCATCGTTTTCCACGGCGACCATGAGGCTGGTCATCGTCCCTTCAAAGGCGTCCGGGAACCAGACGGCATCCCATTTCGGCTCGATCCATCCGCCCGGGCAGAGGGAAGAGGTAAAGCGCAGGCGGCTGGGCGTTCGCGCGGGATACCCGGGCCAGCCGATATAACCGTCCGCCATGCCCCGCGTGCCCTCCGCGCGGAACTTGATGTAGATGTCCTTTTCGCACGGCTCGTTCGGCCATGCCCACACGTCGTCAAGGCTGGTCGCCATGAAGCCGTTTGAATACTGGAAGGTATACTGCGTGATGCCGTCCGTGTGGCGAAACTTTGTGCGCGGGTCGGTGCGGGCCAGGGCGGTCACCTTCTCGGGATCCCCGTACAGGTAGCGGAAGATATCGACGTGGTGGATGCCCATGCCGAAGATTTCGAGCTTGTCGTACCCGGCGAGGAAATCCTGCCAGTGCGGTATGGCGCGCATTTCGATGGTAAAGAGCACGTTCTCGCCGAGCAGACCTTCTGTGATCAGGCGCTTGAGCGCGCGCATGGACTGATCATAACGCATGTTGGAATTGACCGCGATTTTGACCCCGTTTTCGCGCCCCGCCCGCTCAATCGCGCGCGCGTTATCAAGCGACATGGCGAGCGGCTTCTGGCAGAGGATGCCCTTGATGGACGGATTCTTGACCGCCTCGCGGACGATTTCAAGTTGCAGATCGGGCGGAAAGGCAACGTCGAGGATTTCAATCGTCTCATCCCGTACCAGTTCCCGCCATGTGGGATAGACAGTCCCGATCCCGTGCCGCTGCGCCACGCGGCGCGCGTTTGCTTCGGTGCGCGAGGCGATGGCGACGGGGTTGAGCCCCGCGTTTTTATAGGCTTCAAGGTGGCAGTCCGCCATGATGAAGCCCGCGCCGATTGCCCCGATGCGCATGTCCTTGCGCCTTGGAACGGGCGGCTTGGTGGATTCGATTAAAATGCGTTCAATATCCCGCATGACTTTTTCCTTTCAGCAGTTTTTGGCGCCGAGTAACTGCGCCTCGATTTCAAGCGGCACTTCACCCACCGGCGCGAAGTTGGGATTGAACAACGCGCCGCGCGCGACGTTCTTGCCGAATGTCGCGCCTGTCTTGACGGCGTGGTGGAGGTTTTTCACTTGGAGCGCGTCGCCCGCGCAAGCGGCGTTTATCCCCTCCGCGGCAAGCGCGCGAACAAGCTCGGTGTCGGGCTGTGTGTGACAGGTCACCACATCGTCTACCTGAATGTGCGTGATTTCAAGGGCGCTGTTTTGCAAAACCGCGTACCCGTCGCCCACTTCAAGCACGCTCGTCCCTGTCACGACATCGACCGGATGCTTGAACTTCTTGCCGTCGAGCGCCTCGGCTTCTTCTTGCCGGAAGCGCTTTTTAAGGACGTACATGTGGATGACCTCGACATCGGCGGCAAAGGTCGGATTGCGCGTGACAATGGTCACCTTCTTTCCGATGGAGGCCAGGAACTGCGCGGTATCGGCGGCTGCGTAATGATCGCCGTAGATGAGCACGCTTTGCCCGAGCTTGGCCATTTGCCGGCCGCCCGGGTTGTGGGGGCAGTTGACCTTGGGGCAGCTGAGCACCTGCTCAAACGGCACAACGCGCCCTGATCCGCCGAGCATTTCGGGCACGTATGAGCGCGCGCCGGTTGCGGCGAGCACGGCGTCAAAACCTTTGAGTTCTTGGACGGTGGGCGCGTGGTTCAGGCGAATTTCGATGCGCGCATCCTTCTTCACCTGCGCGCGAATCCAGTCGAGGTACCACTTCATCTTCTCCTTGCCCGGAACCAGGCAACAGCCGAGCGCCGCGCCGCCAAGTTCGCCGGTCTTTTCAAACAATGTGACCTTGTGGCCGCGAAGCGCCGCGTGGCGCGCCGCTTCCATTCCGGCGGGACCGCCGCCAACGATGGCGAGGCTGACGGGATCGGGGCACTTTTTCATATTGGCGAAATCTTCATCACCGCACGCCGGGTTGATCGCGCAGCCGATCTCGCGCTTGGCCATATGCGCTTCCTGCCAACAGCCCGTCAGACAGGAGATGCACCTTCGGATGTCCTCTTCACGCCCGTAGCGCGCCTTCAGCGGCCAATACGGGTCGGCAAGAAGTTGGCGCGACAGACCCACCATGTCGGTCTTGCCATCCTTTAAAAGCCCTTCCAAGTGGACTGGATCGCGCAGCACGTGCGCGTTTAAGACCGGCACCTTGACGTGCTTCTTGACCTCTTGGGAAGCGTACATGGTCCAGCCTTCGGGGTAGTACATGGGGGAGAAGCCCGAGCCGGGGCTTTCCTGCGTGCACTGCGAAAGGTCAATGGCCGAGACGCCCGCTTCCTCAAGCGCCTTGGCGACGAGGACGCTTTCATGAAGATCCCGCCCGCCTTCGATCCACTCGTCCGCCGAGTAGCGCACGAGGACGGGGAAGGCGCGCCCGCACTTGCGTTTGATGGAGGAGACGATCTCCATGACAAAGCGCATACGGTTTTCAAAACTGCCGCCGTAGCGGTCGGCGCGGCGGTTGAGGTAGGGACTCATGAACTGGGAGATCAGGTAGCCGTGCGCGGCGTGAAGTTCTACCCCGTCAAAACCCGCCTGCTTGACCCGCCATGCGGCGTCGGAGAACAGGCCGACCAGGCTGATCACCGATTCGATGTCCATCTGCTTGACTGCCTTGCCCCGCGCTTCTTCGTTCTCGTAGAGGATTTCATGGCTTTGCGACCAGGGCATGCGCATGACGATATCGCTCGCCGAATAGACCGGATAGCGCGGCATGGAAGCCTGCCGACCCGGGTGCTGGAGCTGAACCATGCATTTGCTCCCGTATTGGTGCATGGCCCAGGCGAAGCGGGCGAGGCCCGGGATGTCCTCGTCGCTGTCGGCGGCTGTGCAGTTGACGGTTGGCTTGCCGGTCGGCTGATCGGGCGTGGTCGCTCCGGTGATGATGAGGCCGGCGCCGCCCTTGGCGATTTGCGTGTAGTGGTAAATGTCGCGCCTGGATACCTCGCCGTTTATGTGAGAGGAACCGGCGTCGGTCGCGGCGTGAAAGATGCGGTTTGCCACGGTGATGGACCCAATTTCGATGGGCTCGAACAGGTACTTGTAGGCCATGCCGTCCCCTCCTGCGGTTGCATATTCAAAACGATCAATTGGATAAATTATAGTGCTTTGGCCTTCCGAAGTCAACTGAATTTGTGATGATTCGCATATATTTGAAAGAGTTGGGGAATTAAATGAGTGAAAAAAGGTTGATGCGGGCGCGGCGCTATGCTATACTGTATAAAAATCCGCAAGGGGGATACGGACATGGAAAAAACGCGCATCGCGCTGCTGGGCGCGGGGTTTATTGCTCAGATTCATTTGGAGAGCTATCAGCGCTTTGTACCGGACGCCGAGGTGGTGGCAGTCTACGCGCGCGATGCCCAAAAGGCGCGCGCGTTTGCCGAGAAGCACGGCATTTGCGCGAGTTACGACAATCTGGACGCCCTGTTTGCCGAGGCGCGGTTCGATGTCGTGGACATCTGCCTCCCGAACCACCTGCATCATGCGGCGTGCATGAAGGCGGCGGGGTCCGGCAAGCACGTGATCGTTGAAAAGCCGCTGTGCCTGACGCTTGAAGAAGCGGACGAGATGATTGGGGCGGTAAAGGATGCGGGCAAGCTGCTCATGTACGCGGAGGAACTGTGCTTCGCGCCCAAGTACGAGCGCGTGCGCGCGATCGTCGAAAGCGGCGCGGTGGGCGAGGTCTACATGCTCAAACAATGCGAAAAGCACTCCGGCCCGCACAGCCGCTGGTTTTACGAGAGCGATCAATCGGGCGGCGGGGTGATGATGGACATGGGCTGCCACGCGCTGGCCTGGTTCAGGTGGATGCTGAAGGGCGCGAAGCCGGTCAATGTATACGCCAATTTCGCGAAAGTTTTCCACGACACCGATGCCGAGGATCACGCCATCACCCAGGTGGAGTTTGAGACCGCGCGCGGCAAGGTGATCTGCCATGCGGAGGACAGCTGGGTCAAGCAGGGCGGCATGGAGGACAAGATTGAGGTGTACGGAATCGGCGGCGTGGCCTACGCCGACCTGTTCCAAGGCAATTCGTCATTGATTTACAGCGCGAAAGGATATGACTACGCCAGCGAAAAGGCGGGCGCAACCACCGGATGGACGTTCCCGATTTTCGAGGAGGCCTACAACCAGGGCTATCCGCTTGAACTCGGGCACTTCATCGATTGCGTGCGCACGGGCAAGCAGCCGTTGGTCACGGGCGAGGATGGCCGGGCCGTGCTCGAGATGATCTACGCGGCCTACCAATCGGCGAGCGAGGGTCGGAAAATCGCGCTGCCGTTCGCGGCCAAGGTCGAAAATCCATCAAAGCTGTGGGTGAACAGGTAAGGGAATTGATCAATCAGCCCGTCAACAAGCCCCGAAAGCGACGCCCTCGCGGGCGTGAACCGCGAGGGTGAATGGGATTTTGACAAAGGGGAGGCTTTACCGCCTCCCCGACTCAAAATCCATACCCGTCCAAATTGCGCCCGGAAAATCCCGCAGGATTTTCAGCCATTTACCCCCGTTTCCCCCTCATCGAAAAGGTTTTGCCGGGGCAAAAGATTTTCGATGAGCCGGATTCAGAACGCGCAGGCTTTCGTCAGCAGCAGTGCCACGTCCCCGCGCAGTTTGAGCAGCGACGCGGGCAGTTGGTTTGTGGGCTCGGATTCAAATGCCTTTTTCACAATGTCGCGCTTCTCGGATGAATTGGCGGTAAGCGCCACCTTGCCTGCTTCAAGTGCGTGCCTCACGCCGATGGTGATCCCGCGCGAAAGTTTTGCGCCACCGGGCCCGAAGTACTTTTGCCCAACGCTGGCTGTGGTGGGTGCGACGTCAACCGCCCTAAGCCCCGAATCGACGCTGCATCCCGGTTCGTTGAGCGCGATGTGTCCGTTCATGCCGATGCCGAAGAGGATGTAGTCGAGTTTTTTGCCGCCGAGAAACGCCTCGGCGCGCGCACATTCGCCCGCGGGGTCCTTCATGCCGTCGAACAAAAAGGTTTCGCCGAACCCGGCGCGCGCGAGGAAGTGCCGAAACAAAAAATCGCACATGGAGCCCTCGAAGTCCATCGGTACGTCAAGCCATTCGTCCATGGCCATGAAGCGCGCACGGGATAGGTCCAGTTCGCCCGCGTCGATCATTTCGAGGATGGCGTCAAAGGCTGGGATGGAGCTGGTGCCCGCCGCGATCGATATCAGCGCGTCCGGCTTTTTTTGAATCAGCGCGCGTATCTCCCGCGCAACGGCTTCGCCAAGCGCGCAATTGTCCTCAAATACTTTTTTCTCAAATTGGCCTTGCATGCGTCCTCCTAAATGAATTGCCGCATGAAGCGGTAGCTTTGCTCAATCCCGCGCTTGACGTCTTCGCTCGACGCCTCATACGCCTTGTCCTCGACTTCGATGCACGCGTGGCCCGCGTAGCGCACGTCGTTGAGCGCCGAGACAAACGCGCCGAAGTCCACTCCGCCCAGGCCCGGGAGCTTGGGCGAATGCCACAGCGCCGGATAGGAAAACGCGCCGTGTGTGTCGAGCTTGTCCTTGTAAATCTTGATGTCCTTGAAATGGATGTGGAAGAGCTTTTCCTTGAACTCGTAGACCGGGGCAATGTAGTCGGCGAATTGCAGGTAGGGGTGCGAGGGATCGTAATTGAGGCCCAGGCAATCGGAGGGGATGCGCTTGAACATCTCGCGCCAGGCGTAGGGCGTTGACGCCAGGTTGTTGCCGCCGGGCCACTCGTTCTTGGTGTAGAGCATGGGGCAGTTTTCAATCGCGATCCTGCCCCCCATTTTTTCGGCGTAGCGGATGATCGGCGTCCAGACCTCCTCGAACAGGTCGAAGTTTTCTTCGATGGTCTTGTCCTTGTCGCGGCCGATGAAGGTGGTGACCATGTTGACGCCCATCTTGCTTGAGGCCTCGATGAGGCGGCGAATGTGGATGCCTGCGACTTCGCGCTCTTCGGTGTCGGCGGTCAGGGGGTTGGGATAGTAACCGAGCGAGGATATCTCAATGCCACGCTCAGCCGCGTAATCGCGGCAATACAGAAGCTTTTGATCGTCCGCCTCGTTGATGTCGATGTGGGTGATGCCCGCGTAGCGGCGCGCGGCCTTGCCGCGCGGCCAGCAGCACACTTCGACGCAGGCAAAGCCGACATCTTTCGCGTAATCGATGACCTGTTCAAACGTGTCCTGCGGCAGTATCGCCGAAACCAAGCCCAGCTTCATCATACGATCGCCCTCCTTACCCTTCGCTTCCGAGCTTTTTCAGTTCCTTTTCAAGGAACCGGACCGCCATGCGGATGTCCTCCGCGCCGTTCTTGACTTCCCGCTCAATGGTCAGGTAACCGTCGTAACCCACGTCCCGGAGCGCCTTGAGGTAGCGGTTCCAATCGATGCCGCCTTCGCCCAGCGGCACTTCGCGGCAGGTCGGCTGGCGCTGCGACCATTCAAGCCCCCCCACGGCAAACTTGTGGTAGTGATCGGCCGCATTGACCGGTTCATAGCAGACGCCGTCCTTGGCGTGGGTGTGCACGATGCGTCCCGCGGCTTCATAAACGCCATCGACCGGATCGACGCCGGTCAGCATGTGCAGGTTCGCGGGGTCATAGTTGATGCCGACGCCCGGCCCGCAGTCGTCCACAAACGCCGAGAGGGCGCCGACCGTCTCCGGGCCAGTCTCAATGGCGATGGTAACGCTTCGCCCGGCCGCGTAAGCGCCGATTTCGCGCATGGCGGCGCGCATCACCTGGTACTGAGGGTCGGATGCGTCGCGCGGCACCACGCCGATGTGCGTGGTTACCACATGGCTGCCGAGCAGGCACGCCAGGTCCACCACTGCCTTTAAATACTCGATCTTGGCCGGGTTGTCCGCCTCAATCTCAAAGCCGAATCCGCCGAGTTCTCCGCAAAGCGCGGTCACTTCCTGATGGCATTGCGAAAGTGTCGATTTCAGGAGTTCGAGCTTTTCCTTCGTCACGTCCTTGGGCAGAAGTTCGCCCGCCGCGTACACCTGCACGCCCACGGCCCCGCATTTTTCGCTTTCCCGAATGCCTTCGATCAGACCTACGCCGAACCAGTCGGCCAATGTGGCGATTTTCATATGGCGTTTTCTCCTATCATGAATTCTGCATTGGCGCGACTTCGATCCAGCGCTTTTCCCGCGCGCTTTGAACAACCGCTTCAAGTATCTGCATGTCGCGCAAGCCGTCCTCGAACCGCGCGAAGTCATGTTCTCCCGTGTCGCCGTCTTCAATGGCCCTGTAGATGGCTTTGAAGGTTTGCTTGAATGTGTCGGGGAATCCTTCAACGTGCCCGCCGGGATAGCTTGATAGGGCGGCGGCCACATCGTCCATGATGGAGGGGTCTTTTACGATTTGGCTGTTGTAGCCGTCGCGCTTGCCGAAAAAGAGGGCGTTTGAGTCTTCGCTGTCGAAGTAGAGCGAAGCGCGGCTGCCCCCGACCGCGAGCTGGAATTGGTTCTTGCGACCGGCTAGCACCTGGGAAACCGTCACCGAGCCGTGCGCGCCATTGTCAAAGTGGAAGAGGACCGTGGCATAGTCCTCGGTATCGACCGGGACCTCCAAATAGTCCTCAGGCTTTAGCGCCATGCCGGAAAAAGTATCGATTGGTTTGAGGGGCTTCCTGCGCTTTTTGTGGAACGTGGCAAAATCCGCCAGGACTTCGGTCACGCGCAGGCCGGTCGCTGCCTCGGCCATGTCGATCCAATGCGAACCGATGTCGGCGAATACGCGGGAGGGGCCCGACAGATCGGATTCCAGCCGCCAGTTGTAATCGGTGTCGTAGAGCAGCCAATCCTGCTGGTAGACGCCGTTTACGGTAAAGATGTCGCCGATATCGCCTTTGTGAATCATGCGCTTGAGCTGCATCAGCATCGGGTAGAAACGGCAGTTGAAGTTGACGCCGTTGACGATGCCCCGCGCATTCGCGTATTCGACCAGCTTCCTCGCTTCTTCGACCGTTACCGTCAGCGGCTTTTCAAGAACCACGTGAGCGCCGTGCTCCATGGCGAACATCGCTTCTTCGTAGTGCAGGTTGTTTGGGGTCGCGATGTGCACCACATCGGGTTTCTCGCGAAGAATCATCTCCCTGTAGTCCTGATAACCGCGCGACACGCCCAGGTCCTGCGCCTTCTTTTCGAAGTTCGAACGCGTGGCAAGCGCCACCACTTCGACGTTGGGAAGCCGCTTCAGGGCTTCGATGTGCGCCGCTCCGATAAAGCCGATGCCTACCACGCAGGCCCTAAACTTTTTCATAAAACCCACCACTCCTTTTGAGATGATATCCTTGACGTAAAGCACCAATATGTTTAAGTATATCGCACAATGCAGCAAAATGCAATCACAAATAAGACGGTGCATTGACAAATGTAAATGGCTTGTGTTACTATAAGAAAAAACGGGGGGGCGGGAGCGATGTTCAAGTACATGGTGGTCGGCGCGCATCCGGATGACTGCGAATCGGTCGCCGGGATTATGCTCAAGCTCTTGGATTTGGGGCATAGGGTGCGCTTCCTGACCGCGACCAACGGCTGTTCCGGCCATCACAAAGAGATGGGCGGGGCGATGGCCGCGCGCCGACGCGGGGAAGCGGACGCGGTCGCCTCCTTTGCGGGCTTGGAATACGAAATGCTGGATTTTAACGACGGGGAACTGACGGCCGGGATCCCCGAGCGCAAGGCGATGATTCGCGCGATCCGCGAGTTTGCGCCCGATGTCGTCATCACGCACCGGCCCTGGGACTACCATCCGGACCACCGGAACACCGCGACGCTCGTGCAGGATTGCTCCTACCTGATCCAGGTGCCCAACATCTGCCCCCTGACGAAAGTTTTGCGCTACATGCCCGCCATCTTCCACATGCAGGACGGTTTCAAAAAACCGATTCCCTTTGCGCCCGACCTGGTGTTTGACATCGACGGCGAGATGCAGCGCAAGATGCGGATGTACCACCTGTACACATCGCAAATGTACGAGTGGCTGCCGTGGGTCGCCCATGAAAGCGAAGAGGTACCCAAGAGCGATGAAGCGCGCTTCGAATGGCTCAAAAGAACCCGGTTCGAAGCGTGGAGCCGGAATTACGCCGAGCGTTTCCGCAGTGACCTCATTCAAAAATACGGCGAAAAGGGTGAAACGATCAAGTACGCAGAGGCGCTGGAACGCTCGGAATACGGCGCGCAGCCGGACGCCGTAAGGCAAAAGGAACTGTTCCCGTTTTGAAACAGATATAAAAAAGTTCAAGCGCCGCGTGGCAAAAGGAGAACCGCATTGGTTGAAGTGAGCGCTTTGGAAAAGCGGTACGGCGACAAGGCCGTGCTCAGGGATTTGAATTTTACGGTCGGAAGAAGTGAAATTGTGGGACTCCTGGGCCTCAACGGCGCCGGAAAATCCACCACCATGAACATCCTGACCGGCTATATCAGCCCAAGCTCCGGAACGGTCAAAATCGACGGGCACGACATCATGAAAGACCCCGTTGGCGCGCGCCGCGTGACCGGATACCTGCCCGAACAATTGGCGTTTTACAACGAAATGCGCGTTGATGAATACCTGGGGTTCGTGTGCGACCTCAAGGGTTTCACGCGTGAGCGCCGCGCGCGCCGTGAACACCTTGACGAACTGTCAAGCCGCGTGGGCATTGAGCACATACGCGGGCGCATGATCCGCAATCTGTCCAAGGGCTACCGCCAGCGCGTGGGTTTTGCTCAGGCGCTGATTGGCTGTCCGAAGTTGCTGATCCTGGACGAGCCGACCGTGGGGCTCGATCCGTCGCAGATCATTGAAATCCGAAACCTCATCAGGAGCGCGGGGAAGGACGCCACCGTCATCGTATCCTCACACATTCTCAGTGAAATTCAAACCATATGCCAGCGGGTACTGGTGCTGAACGGAGGCCGGATCATTGCAGACGGCGCGCCGGGCGACCTGGTTAAGCCGGCGCGCCACACGATGACGATCCGGGTCAGGGGCGGTGAAGCGGACGTCAGGCGCGCGCTTGAATCCCTTGCGCTCACCGTCACGGCGCTTCCCGCGCGCGAGGAAGGCGCGTTTGACGCGCGCGTTGCGGGCGAGGCGGGCGGCGACATCCGCGCGGAAGTGTTCTACGCGCTCTGTGCGGCCAAGCTGCCGCTCATCAAAGCCGGCGGCGGTGAGGCGACGCTTGAGGACGTGTTTTTACGCCTGGTTGCGGGCGGTCAAAACGCGGGGGAGGGTGAAATATGAGGGCGATTTTCAAACGCGAGTTTCGCGCCTATTTTCTCTCGCCGCTGGGCTACGTACTGATTGCCGCCATGGCGTTCTTCACCAACTATTATTTCTTTACCTACAACCTTTACCGCGGCACGGCTGATTTCTCCACGCTGTTTTCCATGCTGTTTCCGGTTGTGCTCATCTTGGTGCCGGTTCTGACGATGCGGCTTTTGAGCGAGGACAAGCGCCAAAAAACCGATCAATTGCTGATGACCGCCCCGGTCGCGCGCGCGGGCATTGTGCTGGGCAAGTACTTGGCCGCGCTTACGGTGTATTCGGTGTCCATCTCATTCACGCTGATCGACGCGGGGATTGCCGAAATGTACGCCTCCGTCGAATGGCCGGTGGTGACCGGGCATTTTGTCGGGCTGTTCCTGCTCGGCGCGGCGTTGATCGCGGTGGGGCTGTTCCTGTCGGGACTCACCGAGAGCCAGGTCATCGCGGCGGTGCTGGGCTTTGTGGCGTCGCTGTTCCTGATGCTGGTGGACGCGCTGGCCTATGTGGTTGAAAGTCCGGTATTGCAGACCGCCTTTCGCAACCTGTCCTTTAACAACCGCTATGATCCCTTTACCTACGGAATCATCGATCTGTCGAACGCGCTGTTTTTTGTGAGCTTTGCGCTTCTTTTCCTGTTCCTGACGGCCGCGTCGCTCGAGCAGCGGCGCTGGCGCTGAAGGAGGGCGTTGTGATGAAGAACAGGCGCGATGCCCTGAAAATGAATGCGCTGTTCGCGGCGCTGATTGCGCTCGTGATTGCGATTGTATTGGTCTTTAACGCCATCACGCTGGTATTGTCGAGCCGTTATCCGCTCTTTGTTGACCTGAACGCCAACGAAGCCTATCGAGTGGGCCAAGAGACGAAGAAGCTGCTTGCCTCGCTTGAGGGCGATATCGTCATCTACGTGCTTGCGACGAAGGAGAGTTTTGACGCAAACGCGTACCTGATCCAGGCGAGAAGCATCCTCGACCAATACCCGCTCAATTCCACGCGCGTTAAACTGCACTACGTCGATTACGCCAAGGACCCTTCCATCGCGGCGAAATTCGCCGACCTGTCGCTTGCCGAAGGCAACATACTGGTGACTGCCGGGGACAAGGTCAAGCAGGTGCTCCTGGCGAACCTCTTCAATTACACCCATTCGAGCGCGGCGGGGGGACTCGTCATTGAGTCCTCGCGCGCGGAAACGGCGCTCACCTCCGCGATTCAAAGCGTCACGGCGGAGGGCATGGTGCGCCTTGGCACGCTCTTGGGCAACGGCGTGAGTGACATGGCCGCGTTTATCACCCTTCTTCAGGACAACAACTATCATGTCGAAAGCGTGAACATGCTGTCGGGGGAACTTGATGCCTATGACGGCCTTATGCTCTTTGCGCCCGCGGTCGATCTGTCCGAAGATGTTCTTAAAAAGCTGGACGGCTACCTGTACAACGGCGGCGATTACGGCAAGACCTTGTTCTATACCGCGTCGGTCGCACAGGGCAGCATGCCCAACCTTGAAGCCTTTCTTCGCGAGTGGGGCGTGGGGGCGGGTGACGGGGCGGTGTTTGAGACGCGCTCTGACCGGACGTACAATCACCAGCCGTACTACCCCGTCACGGCCTATGCGGAATCTGACCGGCCCGGCAAGCTCAAAAACGCGGGCACGCCCTTCCTGGCCCCGCTTGCCAAGCCGCTTTCGCTTGTCTTCACGGTACGCGACAACCGCCATGTGGAGGAATTGCTTTCTTTTTCCGATACCTCGGGCGTTAGGCCGAGCGACGCGAGCGACAACTTTACCGCGTCCCAGGCGACCGTCCATGGCCCGATGCCCGCGCTTACACTTTCGAGCGTACGCATTTATGGAACGAGCGGCGTGACCGAGAAGCGCTCGAACCTGCTCGTGTCGTCCTCGACTGAAGCCTTTGCGCCAACCGTGATCGGCAATACATCGCTCAGCAATATGGAGTACACGCTGAACCTCTTCGCGGAACTTTTCAAGCGCGAAGGCGACATCTGGATTGAGAGCAAGTCGCTTAGCAAGGCGGCGCTTGGGATGACCACCGGGCAGGCGAACACGCTGGGCGTCTTGCTTGCGGGCGTGGTTCCCGGCCTGATTTTGCTGATCGGGGTCGGGGTATTCCTGATCAGGAGGTACAAGTAGATGCGCGCGCTTGTGAAGGGCGTCGTCGCGGCAAGCCTTGCGCTGGCCGTGCTCGTGGGCGTGTTCTGCTTCCTGATTTCGCAGGATGTCGCGGTTAAGAGCGGCGAAGTGACACTCTCATCTTTTACGCCCAATGAAATCAACCGCATCGCCGTTCAAAACGCCGAGGGCGGGTTTGAAGTGGTTCGAACCGACGATGGCTATGTGGTGGACGATATCCCATCAGAATATGTGGACCTTGATGGATTTGTCCAGTTCATGACCCGCGCCGGTGCGGTGACGGCGCTTCGATTGGTCAACGAAAAGCCGGGGGATGACGGGCTTTACGGGCTTGACGCGCCGCTTGCCACCTGCGAGATTGAGTACGCTCTCGGTGATACACTGGCGCTTGCGTTTGGGGCGAAGGACTTGGTTTCGGGCAATTACTACATGCGCGCAAACGGCAAGGCCCCGGTTTATCTGGCCGAAGCCGCGCTCGCCGAAGGGTTTCTCGTGAAGAAGACAGCCTACATAAGCCGCGATGTGACGCCGCGCCTCACGGTTTCAAGCCCCTTGTCGGCAATCCGCGACGTGACGTTTGAAGGAAAAAAACTCGACCGCCCGATAGAGATTTATGCGGTGACCGGCGCGGACGAGGAGACCAAGCGCGAGGCCGTGTCTTTTGGCGCTGTGACGCATCTGGTGGCGGGCGAGGGGCGCTACGAGCTCGACCAGACCTACGGCATTGAAATCCTGGGTTCGCTCCTTGACATTCGTGCAAGGGAAGTCTTGGATTACAATCTGACCGATGAGCGGTACTTGGGATACGGTTTTGCGTCGCCCGATTTTACCGCGCGCTTTACGCTGAGCGACGGCACGCGCGCAGAGCTTAAATTGCTAGAAACCGAGGGGGGGATGCTTGCGCATATTTCAGGCAAGAACGTGGTCTACCTGATCGATGCGCCTGCGTTCGCAAACGTAAAGTATGAAAAACTGATGCTGCGCTTCTTCCTCTCGCCGTTGCTGCTCGACGTTTCGGGCGTCACGGTGGCCTTTGAGGGCAAGAACTACGAGATTGACTATGCGCGCGCCTCAAACGCGGAGCAGCGCGCCGCGCTGAATGGGCAGACGGTGGATATTGCCGCGTTCCAGGCGTTTTACCGGCTCCTGACTTCCGCCAGCGCCGACGGCGCGTACATAAAGGGTGCGCGCCCTTCGGGGGACGCGCTTATGACGATCACCTACCGCTACAAGGATCCGCTCAAACGGGACGACACGCTCTCGCTTTATCCGTATACCGCGCGCCGGCTCCTGGTTGAGGTCAACGGAGAAAGCGAGTTCGATATTCGCGAAAGCTTTTATGAGCGCGTCAGGCAGGGCGTGTTGAACCTTGAAACCGGCGCTCCCATTGAGGAAAATTGGTAAGGAGGACCTCAAAATGCAGGAAAGTCGTTTGAAGGTGGCCATCATCGGCGCGGGCATGATCACCAATGCCGCGCACATCCCCGCGTACAAGAGCCTTCATGGCCGGGCGGAAATCGTGGGCGTATGCGACATGAACCCGGTGTCCGCCGAGGGCACCGCCAAGCGGCACGGCATTCAGAGCTGGTACACCGATGCCCAAAAGATGCTTTCAGAGCTCAAGCCCGACCTGGTATCGGTGACGACGCCCAACGCGTCCCATTGCGCGATGGCGGCGCTGGCGCTTGAAAGCGGTTGTCATGTGGCATGCGAGAAACCGCTGGCGCTGACGTACCGCGACACGCTGAATTTGTTTGACCTGGCCAAGGCAAAAGGCAAGGTGCTCCTGGCGTGCCAGACGCTCAGGTACAACGACGAATACCGCTTTGCGCGCGAGATGGCGCGCGAGGGGGAACTGGGGCATGTGTACTTTGCCGAGTTTTCCGTCCTGCGCCGTCGGGGAATCCCCAAGTGGGGCACCTTCCACCGCATGGACGCAAACGGCGGCGGGTGCCTGTGCGACTTGGGCGTGCATCTGATTGACGCGGCGCTGTGGGTGATGGGCGGGCCGAAAATGATAGCGATATCGGGTTCGAGCGCGGCGTATTTCGGCAATACCGAGGAGAACATCGCGACCTCCCTTAAGGAATCGGGCGCGCCTGCGGGCGTTGACAACGCGCGCCCCTACAGGCCGGAGGAGTTCGAGGTGGAGGAATTTGCCGCCGGGTCGATGCGCCTTGAGGGCGGCTGTCAAATGAATTTTAAGACGAGCTGGGCGGTCAACCTGCCCGACGAATACCAAATGCGCTTCGCCGGGAGCAAGGCGGGCCTCGCGTTGCCCGATATGAAGCTCTATTCGACGTTTAACCGCTATCAGGCCGACATCGTGCCGCGCGTGTTTTCAGAGGGCAAGTACAAGGGGCGCGATTTCTCGGGTCACTACTACCTGATGGAAGAATTGGCCGATCACCTTCAACATGGCGCGCCGCTTCCGGTGCTCCCGGAGGAGACGCTGAATGTATCCATGATCATCGACGCGTTCTACCGCGCGGCCCGCGAAGGGCGCGAGGTGCGCGCGGACGAGCTTGTTTGACGGCGCGGTGCGGAGGGGATATATATGGATAAGATCAAGGTGGTCCTGATCGGCGCGGCGCACATGCACGTGTTGTACTTGGCGCGCGAGTGCCTGGAGAACCCGGACGTCACCCTCGCTGGCATCGCGGACACGGAGCCCTTGCGCGAGGAATTTCCCGGGAAGGTGCCCTTCACGCGGGGTTGGAACCTTGAATATGTAACCGGGCGTTTGGGCGTAAAATTCTTTGACGACTGTATTCAAATGCTTGACGCCGCTGCGCCCGATCTTGCGATTGTCGCCACCGAGACGCCCCTGCACGTCGCGGTGTTCAAGAGCTGCGCCGAGCGGGGCATCGCGGTATCGGTGGAAAAGCCGATGGCGGTTTCCTATTCGGACGGGCTCAAGATGGCGCGCGTGGCGGAGGAGACGGGCGCTAGGCTGATGGTCAACTGGCCGCTTGCATGGCAGCCCGTGATGGGGCAGTACAAGGAACTGATCGCGTCGGGAAGGATCGGAAAACTGGTCAGGCTTCACCAGTTGGTCGGGCACCCCGGCCCGCTCGGGCGCGGGGTCAGGCACCCCAAGGTAGAAGAGACGAGCGACTTAACCACGGGCGTTCAAAAGGCGCAAACCTGGTGGCATACGGCGTCAATCGGCGGCGGCGCGATGCTTGATTTTTGCTGCTACGGCGCAATGGCCTGCAATTTCCTGGTCCGGCAAAAGGCCGTGGCCGTGACCGGCATGCGGCTTAACTCCATGAGCCAGTGGGGCGACGCCGACGACAATGCCGCGATGATCGTGCGCTACCCGGACGCCATGGCCGTGCTTGAAGGATCTTGGACGACGCCCATCGGCGGCGCGCGCCCCGCGCCCACGCTCTTTGGCACCGAAGCCATGGCCGAGTGCACGGAGGCCGGGGGCGGGGCGCAGATCTCGGTGCGCGACTTTCGAGGCAAGACCGAGCTGCTGCCGGTGCTTGCGCCCCTCAAGCACCTGACCAATATCACGACGGCCTTCGTCCATCATGTGAAGACGGGCGAACCGCTTCCGGCGTTCCTTGACCTTTGCGAGAACCTCGACGTGCTGGCGATTCTGGACGCGGGCGTGCGTTCTGCGGAGTCGGGCAAGGCGGAGCTGGTCGCCACGCGCGCGTGGCGCATCGGATGATGACGGGGCGCATCGTCAGCATCCAGCGTAGCAGCTACCACGACGGGCCGGGCTTGCGCACCACGGTGTTCTTCAAGGGCTGTCAGCTTCGCTGCCCTTGGTGCCACAACCCGGAAAGCATCTCGATGGACGTGGAAACGCTCTCCTATCCCGAAAAGTGCATCGGCTGCGGGAAGTGCGGGGAAGGCTGCTACACCGGCGCGCGCGAAACCGTCGGGCGCGATGTGACGGTGGAGGACGTGCTCACAGAAATCATGGAGGACGCGCCGTTTTACTGGGAGGACGGCGGTGTGACGCTGTCGGGCGGCGAGCCGCTCTTGCAAAGGGCGTTCGCGCTTGAACTCATCGAGAAGTGCCACGCGCGGGGTATCAAGGTTGCGGTGGAGTCGAACCTGTGCTTCCCGGAGGATGTCGCGAGGCCGGTGCTTGAGAAGATCGATCTCTTGATGGGCGACGTCAAGCTCATCGATAGCAAGCGGCACAAGGAAGTGACCGGCATGGGCAACGAAAGGGCGCTTGAGAACTTTCGCTTGGCTTCTCACCTTAAAAAGCCGATCATCCTGCGCACGCCGGTGATCCCGGGGATCAATGCCACGCCCGGTGAAATTGCGGCAATTGCCAATTTTGCCTTGGAGCTTGGCACGCTTTTATACTATGAATTGCTTGCCTATCACCCGTTGGGCGCGGACAAGGCCAAGGCGATGGGGATCGGCCAGCGGCGCTTTGAGACGCCGGATAAAGAATTGTTGGAGGAACTGCGCGCAGCGGCGCTGTCAAAGCTTAAGCGCGTCATGGTCAACGGGCGGGAAGGAGCCTTGACATGAACGGGATCACCTATCAGGACCGCATGGCGGCCCTGCGCGAGAAAAAGATTGAGCATACGCTTCTCAAGCGCGCGCAGCAGGGTTATACGGACGCGGACGACTACGGCACCATCCCCGTGCCGGAGGATTTCACGTTTACGCCCCTCACCGACGAGCGCGGCGGGATATTCGGCGCCGCGATGTGCGCGGAAAACTTTGCGCGCCTTGTGGACGCGCACCCGGTCTATGTGGACGAATACGAGATTTTGTGCGGGCGCTGGTGCAAGATGCTGACCGAATACCGCCAGCGTTTTGGCACGTGGGACGAGGAGCATTACCCCTTTGACGCGCTCAAACCCTTGCAGGAAAAATACGGCATCGTCTCAGGCATTGGCTCGGATACCCACTGCGCGCCGGACTTTTCCATCGGGCTTGCGCTCGGTTTTGACGGGTTCCTTGAGAAGATTGAACGCTATCGCGCGCTCAATCCCGGCAAAGATGAATTCTATGACGCGGAGAGGACCTCAGTCCTTGCCATCAAGCGCCTGATCGCGCGCCACATCGAAAAAATCAAGCTCATGCTGCTTGATGAGACGCGCCCAGAGATACGGCGCACGCTTCAAATGATGCTCGCGGCCAACGAGCAGGTGATCGGCGGGGCGCCGAGAACCTTCCTTGAAGCGTGTCAATGGATCGCCTGGTACAATACTTGCACCCGCATCTACGACCGAGACGGCGCGGGTTGCCAGATTGATGTGCTGCTCCTGCCCTATTACGAACGAGACGTTCAGGAAGGGCGGCTTGACGACGGCCTGGCGGCATTCATCCTGGCGAATCTTTTGCTGGTTGAAACCCATTACTACCAGATATCGGGCGTGGACGCAGACGACCGCGATCAGACCAACCGTTTAAGCTACCTGATCCTGGACGCGGCGCACATGCTCAATGCCTCCGCCAACCTGACGGTGCGCGTGCACGACAACGTGGATGAGGCGTTTCTCGTGAAAGCCGTGGGCTACCTGTTCTCGGACCGCAACGGCTGGCCGCGCTTTTGCGGGGATAAAAGTCTCGTCGAAGGGTATATGAAAAACGGCGCGGACAAGCAAACGGCGCGAAGGCGAATTGCCGTGGGATGCAACTGGATGGCGGTACCCGGCGATGAATTCCCGATGCACGACTGCGTCAAGATCAACGTCTCAAAGGTGTTTGAGGTTGCGTTCTGGGAGATGATGGAAGAGGGCGAAAGATCAACCAAACGGCTGATGGAGATCTACGAAAGGCATCTCAAGATCGCGGTAGAAACGGTGGCTGCGGGAATCAATTTTCACCTTGCGCACCAAAGCGCGCAAATGCCCGAGCTGATCATCAACCTGATGATGCGCGATACCATCGAAAAGGGACTGGACATCACCGAGTGCCCGCGGCTCAAAACCATCGGCCTGGACGGCGCGGGATTGGCGGTGGCGGCGGACTCGTTCGCGGCCATCGAGCAGCGCGTTGAGCGCGAAGGTGTTCTGACCTGGGACGCGTTGGCAGATGCGCTTGGGAACAACTTTGAAAATGACGAGCGGACGCGCCGGATGCTGCTTGCGTCCGAGCGCTACTGCCAGGGCGCGTCGCTCGGCGACAAATGGGCGAGGAAAATCACGGACGTGTTTTCCCGGCTCGTCCACGAGCAGGCGATGCCCGAGGGACGGCGCTTGGTGCCGGGCTGGTTCTCCTGGTCAAACACCATCATGTTTGGCAAGCAAGTCGGCGCGACGCCGAACGGCCGCTTTGCCGGAGCCCCCATCTCCCACGGCGCCAATCCCAACCCGGGCTTCCGCAAGGACGGCGCGGTGACGGCGCAGGCGGCTGGCATCGCCCGGGTGTCGCCGGGGTACGGCGCGACGGCGCCCTTGCAGCTTGAGTTTGACCCCAAGATGAGCGCGGAGGAGGGCGGCGTAGAGCGCGTATTGAACATCATCCGCACCCATTTCAAACTTGGCGGCACGCTGATCAACATCAACGTATTGAACGCCGAAACCATCCGCGAAGCCAATCAAAACCCAGACCTGCACAAGGACCTCGTGGTGCGCGTCACCGGCTTTACCGCCTACTTTGTTTCGCTTTCACCCGAGTTTCGCCAGTTGGTCATGGACCGTTTTTTGGAAGGCGTCTAGGATGCGCGCGGGGGCGCGCTTAAATCATAGCAAATTCAAGGAGGGCACAGGTTATGAAAGTTGGTCTGTACTCGATTTCCTGTTCCGGCGTGTGGTTCAAGGACCGGCCGGCGCTGACGGTGGAGGAATTCATCGACATCGCCGCCAAGTACGGTTATGAGGGCGTGGAAATCGACCTCAAGCGCCCACATGGCTCCCCGCTCGATCTTGACAGCGAGCGGTGCCGCGAGATCCGCGAATACGCGGCCGGCAAGGGGTTGCCGATTTGCGCGGTGGCCGCCAACAACAACTTCGCGATGCCGATCCCGGAACTCGTCGAGAATGAGCTGCTCATGGTGCGAGAGCAAATCCGTATCGCCAAGGAACTCGGCGCGCCGGTGCTTCGGCTGTTTGCGGCCTGGCGCGGCGTGGTCACCCGCGACGGCATCGCCACCTATGAGGTGACCCGCAAGCCCGAATACTACGGCGCGCTTCGCTACCAGCAAGTACAAACCATCCTGGCTTCCTTCCGCGAGTGCGTGAAATGGGCTGAGGAGGCGGGCGTCGTGCTGGCGCTTCAGAACCATGAGCCGATCATCGAGACATACAAGGACATGCTCGAATTTGTGCGCCTTGTCGATTCGCCGTACTTTAAGTGCTGCTTTGACGCGCCGTGCCTTGGCTGGAACGAGACGGTACAGTCGGACGAATATATCTGGAAGGCGACGCACGATGTGGGCGAATTGCAGGTGCTCTCCCACGCCAACGCCGAGTTCAGGGAGTTGGATGACGGCACGGTGGAGATGATCTCCTTTGACGCCCAGCACCAGCCGGTTTTGACCAACTATCCCATGTTCATCAAGGCGCTCAAGGACATCGGCTACCAGGGGTTCATCAACTTCGAGTTCTGCCACATGCCGTTTCACGATGGTGTGGTGCTCGGCTTTAACGACTACATTGAAGATCAGATCCGCCTGGCGCGCAAGTACTTCACCCACCTGATTGAAACCGTGTAGCGACTCGGTCGCCAATATGCATATTTAATATATTTCACACCGAAATTGACGGAATATGCAAAAAGAATGGCGATAGATCGTGAATCTGTTGTAATTTGTACGGTGGGGTGTTATAATATGCGCAAAGCTTTTAAAATCGAAGCGACAGCTTTGATCGATAGAAAAAATCGTTAAGGAGGAAAACACATGAAGAAGGTCCTACTGGTTCTGTTGGCGCTCATGTTGCTGGTGATGGGCACCGCTTCGGCTGAATCGCTGAAGCTCGCCTCTCACAACGCGGTCATTGAGGGCAACGCCTACCGCGTGCGCTACGAGCAGGATATCCAGGATGCCGCCGCCGCCGCCAAGGACTACGGCTACGACATCACCTATGCGTCGTTCGTATCCAACTGGGACGCGGCCACGGAAATCCAGCAGATCCAGAACTCCATCAACGAAGGTTACGACATCATTTTGGTGAACCCGGTTGCGGCCACGGGCCTTGATCCGGTCATTGAGAAGGCGCAGGATGCGGGCATCATCTACATCAACTGCGACTGCGAATACCTTTCGGAGGACGTTGAAATCCTCAACATCTGCACCGACCAGTACTACCTTGGATACAAGACCGCGTCCTACGCGGGCGAAGTGCTGGGCAAGGGCGCCAAGGTGGTCATGATCAACGCCATCGACGGCAATGCGGCCAACACCTTCCGCCAGGCGGGCTTTGACAAGGCCATTGAGGAACAGGGCCTCGACGTCGTGGGCTACTACAACCACAACTGGGACAATACCCTCTGCCAGCAGGTCATGACAGAAATCCTGAACTCGGGCATCGAGTTCGACGGCGTGCTGACTTCCCAGGGCGGCGAAGCGGTTCTGGCCGCTTACGACGCGTCCGGCGCGGCTCTTCCCAAGTTCGTCGGCTTCGGCGACACGGGCGAGTACATGCAGAAGATGCTCAAGATCAACGCCGAATCGGAAGTCCTGCCCTACATCGTGGTTTCCAATCCCCCGGGCGTCGGCGGCAGCGCGCTCAACTTCGGCATCAACCAACTCATGGGCAAGACGCTCAAGGACAACGTCTATGAAAATGGCAACGAGCTCTACCACAGCATCTACCTGCCCTCCAAGATCTGGTACACCTACGAAAATCAGGAAGACTATCGTACCATGGCCGAAGGCATGGCGGCAGGAGACGCGATCAGCTACTGGTTGACCGTTGACGAGGTCGCGGAGCAGTACTTCAACTAACCACAGCGAAAACAGGGGTCCAAGGAACAACTGACCGCCTGGCCGGCGGATATACACGCCGGCCAGGCCCTTTTACAAGTTCGATTGCCAAAGCTCTTTGTTGGAGGTGTGCTCCCTTGTTTGAAATGCGCTCAATTGACAAGCGCTTCGATGCTGTTGTGGCGCTGAAGAACGCGTCGCTCACAATTGAGCCGGGCAAGATCACCGCATTGCTCGGCAGCAACGGTTCGGGCAAATCAACCATGGTCAAGGTATTGGCGGGCCTGGTCAAACCCAATGGCGGCGAGGTGCTGCTGAACGGGAAATCCATTCATATCCGCTCCGGCGACGATTCCAGAAAATACGGAATTGCTACGGCGTTTCAGGACCTGAGCTTGGTTCCGACGATGAGCGTGATCGACAACATCCTGCTGGGCAATGAGCCGATGAAGGGGCTTGGCCTGGTGGACCGAAAGAAGGCGCGCGACGAGG
Organism: Eubacteriales bacterium; assembly: GCA_031551775.1. Classification (GTDB taxonomy): domain Bacteria; phylum Bacillota; class Clostridia; order Christensenellales; family Aristaeellaceae; genus Anaerozeibacter. The sequence continues at coordinate 76,989 of JAVBND010000030.1, forward strand.
TAACGCGTTTGCTCGCCCGTTTTGGGATCGACTGCGACCTGAATGATTACGTCAACACGCTCATGCCCTCATCCCAAAGTATGCTTGAGGTCGCCAAAGCGGTTGCCCTGAGGCCCAAGCTGCTGCTGCTTGACGAGGTGACGGCGGCGCTCCATCACGACGAAATCAAGATTCTCTTCAAGGTGCTGCGCGAATTGCGCGAAGAGGGCGTGGCCATGGTGTATGTCACGCACCGCATGAAGGAGATTTTTGAAATATGCGACAGCGCCACCATCATGCGCAGCGGAGAGACGGTGGCCTCCAGATCCATAGGCGAATTGACGCTCGGCGATATCGTATTCTACATGACCGGCAAGCGCCCCGAGGTCGATTCGGAAAAAACAGGGGAAGAAGAACACGATTTGTCAGGGCAGAAGCTCGTGCTCGATGTAAAAAACCTTGAGATCGAGCCCAAGGTCAAGGACATTTCCTTCAAGGCCTACGCGGGCGAGATCGTCGGGATTGGCGGGCTGGAAGGCCAGGGGCAAGGCGAGTTCATTCGCGCGGTGCTGGGCGAGACCCAGGCCGAAAGCGGCACGATCCGCTTCCTCGACGAAGAGCGCCGTTTCAAGACCCCCGCAGACGGCGTCAGGAGCGGCATCGGCTTCATCTCCGGTGAGCGCAACCGCGAAGCCATATTCCCCGAGCGCACAATCGCCGAAAACATCTTTGCGGGCAATGCCGCCAAGGGCAAGTCCTTTTCCTTCCTCAAGGCGCGGACCGTCAAAAATTTTGCGAAAAACGCGATTGAAAAATACGCGATCAAGGCCGGTCAATTGAAAGATCCGGCCAATTCACTCTCCGGCGGAAACCAGCAAAAAATGGTTGTCGCGCGGTGGATTGCCATGAATCCGCGCCTCTTATTGCTCGACGATCCGACCAAGGGTGTGGACATTCATTCGCGCCTGGAGATTCACGAGATCCTCAAGGAATGCGCATCTTGCGGCATGACCGTCGTCATGTCGGCCTCGGACACCGACGAGTTGCTTGCCATCGCCGACCGCATCTACGTGTTTTATGAGGGCAAGGTTTCCGGCATGCTTGCGGGCGAGCAAAAGAACGCCGAGCGCCTGGTCGCATGCATGATGGGCTTGACGGAACGCGCACAAAAGGAAGGGGTGTGAAGATGGAGAACCTCAGAAATTCCTTCTCAAGGTTCCGCAAGACGCCCGCGTTTACCGGGTTTGTGCTCTTTGCGATTGCCATTGCGCTCAACGCGGTCATTCAGGGCATGGCGTCGGGTAGCGCCCTAGCCTTCTTCAGACCCGGATCGCTCGGCACCCTCATCATGTCAAACGCGCCCTTTATCCTTGTGACCATGGCGCAAAGCCTGCTGCTCATCTCCGGCACGCTCGATATGTCGATCGGCATTCAAATCGCGCTGGTCAACGTGGTGACGATCATGGTGCCGCAGACCTTCGGCGTGCCGGTTCAGGTCGGCTGGCTCTGCGGGATTGCGGCGGCGGTTGTGGCGTCGCTGATGAGCGGGTTCGGCTGTTCGGTTTTGAGGCTTCCGCCGCTCTTGGTCGGCTACGCCATGACTTACATCATCAAGGGCATCAACGTCATCATCATGCCGATTCCGCAAGGTTCGGTACCCAAAGCTTTCTGGAAGCCTTACCAAACGCTGATCTGGGGCTTCATTCCCATGGCGCTCATCGTCATTCTCGCGGTGTTTGGACTGTGGCTCTACATCAAGCGAACCCGGTTCGGGAAGCACATCTACGCCGTGGGCGGGAGTCCGCGCAATGCCTTTGCGGCGGGCATCAGCCCGGTCAAGGTGCAAATGCGCGCATTCATCATCAAGGGCGTCATCGTGGGCATCGCTGGCATTTGCTTAACGCTCATGACCGCGTCGGGCAACCCGCTGCAGGCGGAGGATTACGGCCTCAGATCGCTCTCGGCCTGTATCCTTGGCGGTATGGGCTTTGGCGGTTGGGGGTCCATGTCGTGCGCGGTGTTCGGCGCGGGCTTCTTCGTCACCATCCAAAACACCGTTTACTACCTCTTCACGCTCCTGCCCAAGGTCATCCCGGGCTTTGCGGTCACCTCCTACTGGCAGAACATGGTCTCCGATGTGATTTTGCTGCTGGGCCTGTTCATGACCATCGTCACCGCGCGGGCGCAACGCGAAACACTCAAGCAGGGCTTGGCCAAACAGTTCAAGCGAGGTGAAAAATATGCAAAATAGCGTGGATCAATCCGGCATGAGCTTTGGCGGCCAAGTCAAACGTTTTGTCAAGGACAGTCCCGCGCGCATGGCGCTCATCCTGTCGGTATTGTTGTTTGCTTTCACCATTGCGATCAACCCCAAGGGGTTTAACACCGTTGCCATCGGTTCGATCATTCTGATGACGACGCTTTTGGCCATTTCGGCCGCTGGGCAGACGATGGTCCTGATCTCGGGCGGCGTAGACTTCGGCGTGGGCGCGGTGATGAGCGCCGCGGCCATTCTGACCAGCTATACGATGAACGGCCAGGACGGGCATTTTCTTGAGGTGCTGGTCATGGCGCTCGCCATGGGCGCGGCAATCGGCCTGATGAACGGCTTTTGCGTGGTCAAGATTGGCCTGCCCCCCATGATCGTCACCATGGCAATTTCAAACGTCGTGACGCGCCTTCAATACGTGTTCACGCAGGGCAGCCCCAGCGGATACGCGTCGAGCGCATTCATCAAGTCGGTGACGACGCGCATTGGCGGCGTGGTGCCCTACATCGTGTTCTACGCGGCGATCATCTTTCCGCTGGTCTTCTATATCCTCAACCGCTCACGCTTTGGCAAGCAGATGTACATGGTGGGCAACAACCGCGTGGCCGCGCGCCTGACCGGCGTGCGCGTCAACCGCGTTGTCATTTTGACCTATGTGTTTTCAGGGATGCTGTCGGCCTTTGCGGGCATGCTTGGCGCGGCGTATATGAACACGGCGCGCTGCCAGATTTTTGACGATTACGCCTTTACTTCGCTGGTCGCGGTCATCGTGGGCGGGACCTCGTTCAACGGAGGCGTCGGCACTTTTGCGGGCACCATCGCGGGCGCGCTCTTGATGACGGTGCTTTCAAACGCGCTGACCACGCTGGCGCTGGCACAACCGCTGCGCAATATTCTTAACGGCGTAATCGTGGTGCTGCTGCTGATCTTGTACAATCGCTCGAAGTCCGTGCGCCAATAGCGCCTCCGGCTTCAAACTGTCATCATTGGGCCGCGCCGGAACGGGCGCGGCCTTGATTGGGAGGAAGGATCCATGCACTCGGTGAAAGTTAAGCGGGCAATCAACGTGCTGACGGCCTCTGTGCTCATGAGTTTGTTTGCCTACGCGCTCAGCAATACCATGATCGGTACCACCATGAACTCGATCATCGATGATTTTTCGCTTACCGGCGCGTCGCAGGGCATCATGAACACCATGATTGGGTTTGGCGGAATGGTGGCGCTTTTGGCAGCGCCGCTTTTGCAGGGGCGCGCGCCCAAGGTATGGCTGATGATTTTTAGCGGCGCGCTTCAATGCCTGATGTTGTTTGTGACGGGCCTTACGGGCAGCATGGCGGTTCTGGTCATATCGTGCGCGCTCTTGGGCGCGGGCGGCGGCTTGACGGACAGCATCACAAATTCCTACCTGGTTGATTTGCACCGGGAAAACAGCGCGCGGTACCTGGGCCTCCTGCACGGTTTGTATGGCATTGGCGGCCTGCTCACGCCGCTCATGGTGGCCAGCGTGATTGCGCTTGCCAACTGGCGCGCGTCGTACTTTATTGCCGCTTCTGTCGTGGGTGTGCTGGTCGTGTTCTCGGCGGCGCTGGGCCTTGCCAGCTACAAAAAGGTCCATGTGGTGAGCGCCGTGCGGGAAAACAAGCTTTCAGTCCCGATGCTGTTGGGATACCTCAAAAACAGGCGCAACATTTTGCTTTTGTTTGCGGGCGTATTCTACTCCGCGTCGCAAATGGGCCTTGGGAACTGGCTGGTCCGGTACATGGCGCTCAGGTTCGGCGCAGCGCAGCTCGGTTCAGTCGCCCTGTCGATTTTCTGGATATCGATTACGGTCAGCCGCTTTCTCGCGCCGCTTTTGCCCCTCAAGCCCATGAAGATATACATCGGCGGCGTCGTGATTGGCGCCTTGGTGCAGGTGTTGGGCATTGTCTCGGGCAGCGCGGTTGGCATGATGGTCGCAACCGCATTGGCGGGACTCGCAAGCGGACACGCCATTCCCATACTTCTGGGCGAAGCCGCGCGGGGGAATGAGGACAGGACATCTTTGTGTACCTCGGCGGTTTTGTTTACCATGTGCCTCTCGCGCATGATCATGCCGCTCATCATGGGTTCTGTGACGACCCGGTATTCGGCTGAGGCGGCCATGCTGCTGCCCGCCCTGGTCGCGCTTTTATCGGCTGCCGCGGCGTATTTTGCGGACAAAATGGGTTTGAAGAGTGAAATAAAGGCCAGCGGTTCATTGGGTTAGGGCAACGCCGCGCAGGTAGCGAACGCGCTGACGGGCTGCTTTTCCACCCAGGCAGCCCGGCAAAAACACTTGAATTAGCGCTGCTAGTCCTGCGGTTTTTGCAGGGCCACCTGGACGAAAAATCATCCCATCATCACATCCGCTACCTGTGCGGTGTTGCCCTAGAAAAATGACGTTTGCACAAAGGTTTCTGTAGCCTTGGGAATCTTGAGCGCGATCAACGCCGGCATCTCGCGGTGCGGGATGCTTTTCGCGGCGGCGCTGTCCTGAAGCCAGGTATCGAGTTCATCCGCTGAGAGACAGACCGGCATCCGGTCATGGTAGGGCGCCATGCTGTCGTTGGCGGAAGTGGTCAGGATGACGAAGCGGGTTTCTTTCTCCCTTGGTAGACCAAATTCCGCACACAAGCCCGCCAGATATAACATCTTTTCGCCCTGGAGCCTGAACAGAAATTTGTCTTTCGGCTTTCCGTTTTCGCGAGACCATTCATAAAATCCCGTGGTCGGCACAGCGATCCGGCGGTTTCCCGCAGCGTTTTTGAACATGGGGCGATCAAAGGCCGTTTCACTCCTGGCATTGATGATCGCCTTGCCGGGCCCCACGCTTGGGAATCCCCACTTCATGATCTCGGGACCGGATGCGGCAAGCACAGGTACGGCGTCGGTGGGGAAGACCTCTCCCGTTTTCATCTGCGCATGCCGCTCGGTACCGCCATACCGCAGGTTGATCTCGGAGATGATCCGCCGGATTTCCCCGGCATCTTCTTCAACCTCAATGCCATACCGCCCGCACATTTTGTGTTCCTCCCAATTTTGCTTAAGCGGCCGCCGCGCGAAGGCTCGAAGGGCGGCCGCTTCTGTTGCGCCGGAACCGTGAGCGCCCTGCCCCGTTACGGTTGTAAATACTTGCCGAGCGCGGCGATAACCTCTTCCAGATTCAGCGGTTTTCCAATGTGCTCATTCATGCCCGATTCCAGACATTTTTCAATATCTTCCTTGAAGACATTGGCGGTCATGGCTACGATAGGAATCGTGAGGGCGCGCGGAAGCCCGGATTCCCGGATGGTTCTCGTTGCGGTAAAGCCGTCCATCTCGGGCATTTGCACGTCCATAAAAATCATGCTGTATTTTTCCGGATTGGCCGAAAACATAGCCACCGCCTCGGCTCCGTTGATCGCACAATCTATTTCAACATGCACGGGCCTTAAAAGCTCAAGGACGATTTCACGGTTGATTTCCACGTCTTCCGCCAAGAGAATCGTGTGTCCTTCAAAGTTTGCTTGGAGTCCGCTTTTTTCATTTGCGCGTCTGCCGTCGGGTGAACCCAGACATTCGTTGATTGCATCCACAATGGCCGCGGCAAATAAGGGTTTGGGAATGAACGCGTTGACACCGACCGAACGCGCTTCGTTTTGAATCACATTCCAATCGGTTGCGGATATCATGATGATGACGGTATCTTTTTCGCCGTTTGCGTGTATTCTGCGTGCAAGCTCCATGCCGTCCATCTGGGGCATGGACCAATCGACAAAATAGAAATTGTACTTCCCGCTTTTCTCGATCAGAGAAATCGCTTCCTCGCCGCTTGAAGCTGTGTCGCAGGCAATGCCAAACTTCGCCGCGGTCTCTTTGAAAAACACCAAGACATCGGGGTCGTCGTCAACCGCAAGCATGCGTATGTTGCTTATGTTGAGTTCCGGGCTCAGGCGCCTTTTTTGTTCGTCGTTTCCACGCGCAAGGCATACGGTAAAATAGAAAGTAGAGCCTTTCTCCAAATCAGAACTCAGCGCAATTTCGCCACCCATCATTTCGACGATGTTTTTGGATATGACGAGGCCCAACCCTGTGCCGCCGTACTTGCGCGAGGTGCTGACTTCCGCCTGTTCAAAGGCTGTGAATAGACGGCTTTGCTGCTCGGCGCTGATGCCTATCCCGGTATCGCTGACTGAAATCAAGAGCGTGCAAGTTCCGTCGTGCTCGCTTGAGAGTTTTGCGTCCAGATGAATTGAACCGGCGACTGGCGTAAATTTGACCGCGTTGGTGAGCAAATTTGTAATCACTTGAGCCAGCCTGAGTTCGTCTCCGATCAGCACGCGCGGTATGGCAGGATCGATGAAGACGGTCAGTTTCTGGTGCTTTTCATCCACGCGGAAATTGATGACATCCACGACGCGCTGGAACATTTTTTCAAAGACGAACTCAGTAGCCGACAAGGCGAACTTATTGGCTTCAATCTTTGACATGTCCAGGATGTCGTTGATAATCCCGAGCAAGTGCGTTGACGCGCCGTGAATTTTCATGAGCGCGTAATCTTTCTTTTCAATCTCGGTTGCGGCGGTACCTATGGAGGTCATGCCGATAATCGCGTTCATGGGCGTGCGTATCTCATGGCTCATATTGGACAGGAAACTGCTCTTGGCCTGATTGGCCTGTTCGGCCTTGTGCCGGGCGTCCTCAATTTCGGTGACATCGCTTGTCATGATGATATATCCGATTTTTCCGCCGTTCTGGTCAAGCAGGTAGTGCGCAACGCCCTTGTAATAACGCCCATTCTCTTCCTTGTGCAAGACTTCAGCTTCTCTGCCCTCCTTAAGGGCCGCGATGGGATCATATTTGGATCCCGAAACGTAAACGCTTGTTTTGTCATAGAATGTGCCGATAACCTCTTCGAGCACGCTTCCCGTGAGCTTCAGCGCATGTTCGTTCATATAAATAATCTTTCGATCCATGTCTATGATGGAAAGCGGATCGCTGACGCTGCCCACAATGCTGTCGGCCATTTCATCAAAAGAATCGGCAAGTGTCCCGAATTCGTCCTTGACCTCAGAACGCAGACGGAATTGCCGCTCGCCGGAGCGGAAACGCGATATGCCGTTGATGATCACATTGATGTTGTTGGTCAAGTACGACGACAACAAAATCGCGACCAGGATGACGATGATGATCAACAACGCGCTCGTACCGGCAAGACGCACCGTGCTGGCGCTTAACGTGGTGTTGATGGCGCCGGTGAGCTTTTCCTTGGTGGCCTGCGCGGGGGCGGTGAAATCCTCGATGCCCGCGCCGATTGTAACAAAGGCAAAGCCGCGCATGGAGCCGTTTTGGTTCTCGGGCGCATATTGTCCGGTATAGTACGGAATTGCCGCGGCGGTCGTCAGTTTATACAGGCCGCTCCACAAAATCCAGAACGAACCCGATCCGCCGCTCTTCGTCAAATCCATCCAGCCGGTGCATTGGGGCGCGTTGTCGAGATATCTGCCGTCAAGGCCAACCAGCCCGGCCTTGGTAAGCTCGGCGGCGGGCTTCTTGGTGCGCGACTGCTCATGGAACGTGGGCAAATCACGGACAAAATCCGTCCATTTGCTGACGCCGCTCTTGCGCCATGCCTCATAGGTGGATGTTTCAAGCCACGGGATCTCAGGATCGCCGGTTTGCGGATCAAAGCCGACAATGGAATGGTGGCGCGGGTGACAGATGCTTCTGCATTTGTAGTCCCAGATAAAGGCGTAGTTGCCCTCGTATGCGCTCGGAAGCGCGGTATACCGTTCGTCCATGGGCGTCACGTGATCGACAAACTCCATGATGTGGTCGTGGTTGAGCGCAAAGCTGGCATACCCGATGATCGTCCTATCGTCCTCTCCGGTCACGGGCGTCGCCCAGCGCACGATGCCTTCAAAGCGCTGGCCGTTGGGGTTTTCCTTTCCCGCGTATGCTTGCTTTTCCGGGCTGAAATTCGCGATGATCGCCTCAAGCTCAGGGATCAGTTTTGACAGCGCCGCGCTTTGTTCCCCGTTTTTCAAATTGGCAATGACATCGCTCAAATCGGGCGTGCCCTTTAATGCTTCCACCTGTCCCTCGAGCGTGGAAATCAAGTTTTCATTGCCCGGCTCAGCCGCGAGCCCCTTCAAAGTGTCGTTGATTTTCTTTACACCCATCGCGTCCATCGTGTACATGCCGATAAACGTGGACGGCGTGTACGCGCCCACTACGTCCGACACGTATATTTCTCCGGGCCGAAGTTTCTTCAGTTCGTCAAAGTAATCTTCCGCCTTGACATAGGTGTTGTTCTTGTCGGATATATTGACCTTTTCTGGATTGAGCGGATAGTTCGACTTGGGTGAGTCGGGGGAAACGTACTTATACAGCTCATTCCCGTTTACATCGATGAACACGACTTCGTCATAGAGGGGGATGTTCTCGCGCTGATAATATTCGGGCGTCCGGTAATGGAAGCCGCTGCCGTTGATTTCATCGTTGTTTTCTTCATTTGAGGATGTTCCGTTTGGCTCCTCATAAACATGGGCGTCTTTTTCAACCCACGACATGCCGTCGGGGGATACGACCCATTCGCCGTTTCTCATCACGCCGCGGCGATTCGCATTGGAAAACATGCGGTAGGCTTCATCTGACGGCGGTATAGCGGCAAGCGTTTGAATGTCGCTGTCGCGTTGATAGAGAAAATCGGCGACCGACCGGGCCAAGTCAGTAGACATGCGCTCAATGTTCTCAATCGCCCTGTCGTTCAGCGCTTTCGCTGAATCCTCCACAGCGATGTCGCGCAGGATATCGCCGAGCAGGGAGATTTGATTGAGCGCGATCACCGTGAGCAGAATGATGGGTATGACTTTGACCACGAGAAATATAAGGATGAGTTTGGGCCGCAGTTTTAAGTTCATCTTATTCAGCAACCGGCCAAAGCCCCGTGAATGCTTCTTGGAGTTCGTACCCATAGTTCCTCCAACTGTAATTGTTGATCAAACGGCGCGGTGCGCGTGGCTGTTCGCGCCCTGTTACGATCTGGCGACTTTTCACATAACTTTCCACATTATTCATTATACGTTGAAATTGCGCATATTGCAAGTTCTGCCCCGCAAAATAGGAAAATTAGCGCAGCGATAGGTGCGGGGCGCTTGCCTGTGCGAACGGCCGGAAACGGACGAGAAAGACTGCCCCTTTTTTGCCGGCTGATAATATTTTCTGCCCTTCAAGCGTTTTTTCATTGACAGGACAAATCTTTTTCATGTATAATAAATGCGAAATATTAGAGAATTTCGCCTTCGAGAATCGGTTCGTTTCCGACCAAGCGCCCAAACGTGTTTCGTTTTGTGTGTATTTAGCGGGGTGTTTCCGCCTTGCGCGGTGCCAATATATCTTGAAACGGAGGCTCTGCAAATGAAGAAAATCCTGTCCGTGCTACTGGTCCTCACGATGGCGCTTTTGATGGCGTCGGCCGCGTTCGCCGAAGACTTCGAGATCGTTGTGGTTCCCAAGGACGCCTCAAACCCCTGGTTTGTGCGCATGAACGTGGGCGTTGAAGAATACGCCAAGGAATCGGGCCTGAATGTCTACCAGCGCGGCACCGCCCAGATCGACGCGACGCTCCAGTATCAGCTCATTCAGGACCTGGTCGCCGAAGGCGTGGACGCCATCTGCGTCGTGCCGGTCGATCCGGCTTCACTTGAGCCCGTCCTCAAGCAGGCGCGCGACGCCGGCATCATCGTGATTGCGCACGAAGGCGCGTCGCTGACCAATGTGGATTACGACATCGAAGCTTTCAACAACGAAATGTACGGTGCGTTCATCATGGACAATCTGGCTGCCGCCATGGGCCAAGAAGGCGTCTATACCACGATGGTCGCGCACGTGACCAACGCGTCCCACAACGAGTGGGCGGACGGCGGCGTGAAGCACGCGGGCGAAGCCTACCCCAATATGAAGCTGCTTGAGGCCGAGCCGCGCATTGAGTCTGAGGACAATGGCGACGTGGCCTACAACAAGGCCAAGGAAATGTTCAAGAAGTACCCCGATCTCAAGGGCATCATGGGCACCAGCTCCTACGATGCGCCCGGCATTGCCCGCGCCATTGAAGAGCTTGGCCTTGAGGGCAAGGTGTTTACCGCGGGAACCGGCATGCCGGCCGACAACGCGGCGCTGCTCAAGAGCGGCGCTGTGCAGTACCTGACGCTGTGGGATCCGGCGCTGGCTGGCAAGGCCATGTGCTCGCTGGCTGTCAAGATGCTCAGGGGCGAAGAGATCACCACGCCGCTCGACCTCGAAGTTGACGGCTACAAGGCGCTTGAGTTCAAGGCCGACAGCGACAAGGTGCTCGAAGGCCAGGGCTGGATCGTCATCACCGCCGAGAACGTGGATTCGTTCGGTTTTTAAACGCTAAGGCCGGGTATTGTAACCGATTGCCGCAAGACCAATCATGGGGGGCTGATGCGCTCATCGGCTCCCCAGTGTCGTTTCAGTGCGGTCGATTTTCTAGGCAAGGAGACGGTTAACGTGGAAAGTCTGCTCAAAGCGGTGGACATTCAAAAATCCTTTGCGGGCGTACACGCGCTCAAGGGTGTGAACCTTGAAATCGCGCCCGGGGAAATACATTGCCTGGCCGGAGAGAACGGTTGCGGCAAATCCACCTTGATCAAGATCATTTCCGGCGTCTATACGCCGGACGGAGGACACATTGAGTTTGGCCCAAAGCGCTATACCCACATCAGCCCAATCGAAGCGATCAACCTGGGCATCCAGGTCATCTATCAGGATTTTTCAATATTTCCCAACCTCACCGTGATGGAAAACCTGGCGTTCAATACCGAGCTTGCCGCCGGGCGCAAGCTGGTGAGCTGGAAACGCCTTCGGGCAATCGCGAAGGAAGCGGTCGGCAAGATCAACTTTGAGGTGGACCTTGACGCGCGCCTGGGCGATCTTTCCGTAGCGGAGAAGCAGTTGGTCGCAATCAGCCGCGCGCTGATGTTCGGCGCGAAGCTCATCATCATGGACGAGCCGACGACAGCCTTGACCAAGAAAGAAGTGGCGGCGCTTTTCAAGATCATCCTGAGCCTTAAGGCGCAGGGCATTGCAATATTGTTTGTCAGCCACAAACTGGATGAAGTGTTTGAAATTTCCGAGCGGTTCACCATCTTGAGAAACGGGGAGACAGTGGTGAGCGGCTCGACAAAGGAACTGGATGAAAAAAAATTCACTTACTATATGACCGGGCGCGAGTTTGAAAAAGCGCTGTTTACGCCGACTGTCGCGCCGGGCGAAGCGGTGCTCGAAGCCAAGAATCTCTCGATGGGCGGGCATTTTGCGGATGTTTCGTTTACGCTTGATAAGGGGGAGATCCTTGGCATCACCGGCCTTCTTGACAGCGGGCGCGGCGAGCTTGCGCTTGCGCTGTTTGGCGCGCGCGCAGCGGACAGCGGGGAGATCCTGGTGAACGGGAAGCGTGTCAACCTGAGAAGCCCGAGCGACGCGATAGCGTCCAAGATCGGCTATGTGCCCGAAGACCGATTGAGCGAGGGCTTGTTCCTGCCGCGCTCGATCGGGGAGAACATCGTGGTTTCAAAGCTTGGCGAGCTGGCGGGCGCACTGGCGATTGTCGATCGGCGCGCGCGCGAGGGCGAGATTGCGCGATGGGTGAGGGAACTGTCAATTGCGACGCCCGACCCCGGCAACGCGTGCCAAACGCTGTCGGGCGGCAACCAACAACGCGTAGTGCTCGCCAAATGGCTGTCCTGCGCGCCGGACGTGCTGATCTTAAACGGCCCGACGGTCGGCGTTGACATAGGCTCCAAGCACGACATTCACTCGATTCTCAGAAAACTTGCCGAGGCGGGCATGGCAATCATCATCATTTCCGACGACCTGCCGGAAGTGGCGGAGAATTGCTCGCGCGTGCTGGTCATGAAGTCGGGGCGAGTGGTTGCCGAACGATATGCCAAGCAAACAGACGAGCGCGAACTGTCCGCGCTCATGATGTAAGGGAGGGAAGCGCAATGTCGATCAAGAAGCTGCTTCGGCGCAACGAGACATACATTTCCCTCGTCGTGCTCCTGTTGGCGCTGGCCATTGACCTGAGAAGCGGTCAGTTCTTTACGCCAAACAACCTGGTGGATATTTTAAGCGCGTTGATCGTGCCCGGACTGTTTGCCATTGGTACGTTTCTCGTGCTGATCTCAGGCGGTATTGACGTATCGTTTCCGGCGCTTGCGTCGCTGAGCATTTACGCCACCACGCAATGGCTGCTCGACTTCAATTACCAGGGCGGCATCTGGCTGCCGATTGTGATGGTGCTGTTGTTCGGCGCGGCCCTCGGCGCGGTAAACGGGCTTTTGATTTCACACTTTAACCTGAACGCGATGATCGTAACGCTCGGCACATCGTCGATCTTTAAAGGCTTTATGCAGGGCGCGCTCAACTCCAAGCAGCTCGCGGTCATCCCGGTGGGCATGTCGGGGTTTGGCAAATCCGCTCTGTTCGTGGCGCAGAACGCGCAATCGGGCCTGTCGAGCCGCATGCCGGTCGCGATGGTTATTTTGCTGATCATCCTCGCGATTTCTTGGTTTGTGCTTCGGCATACGATTTACGGGCGCGGGCTGTACGCGATCGGCGGCAATGAGGTGAGCGCGCACCGCGCGGGCTTCCCGGTTAAAAAGATCAAGTTCTTTCTGTACGTAGCCGTGGGCATGATCTCAAGCCTCGCGGGTCTCATCCGTACCTCAATGATGACACAGTGCCATCCGACCAACATGCTCGGCATGGAGATGATGGTCATCGCGGGCGTTGTGCTGGGCGGCACGGCGATCACGGGCGGCGCGGGTTCGCTTACCGGGTGCATGCTGGGCACGGCGCTGATTGTGATCGTGCAAAACTCCATGATCCTGCTCGGCATTCCGACCTTCTGGCAGGACTTCTCGCTGGGCATTCTGATCATCATCGGGACCGGCGTCAGCGCGTGGCAGGTTAAGCGCATTGCGGGCAAGACGGTTGGAAAGAACACGGCGAAGGAGGCGGCAAGATGAACGCATTGAAAAAAGCTTATGGCCGCGACGTACATTTCAGCCGTCTGGTGCTTCTGATGCTCGCGTGGCTTGCGTTTATGGCGGCTACCAAGTTCGGCAAGTTCTTTACGCCGGTTTCGTTCCAGACGATGATGGCGCAGTTTCCCGAGTTTGGGCTGATGAGCTTGGGCGTCATGCTGTGCATGATCACGGGCGGCATCGACCTGTCGGTGGTGGGGATCGCGAACTTTGTTTCGATTTCAATGGGGCTTTTGCTCAAGGCTTTGGGCGGCGATTCGGGAACCATTTCGCCTTGGACGATTGTCTTGATTTTTTTGGCGGGCATGGCGTTGGGCGCGTTGAGCGGCGCGATGAACGGCTTTTTGATCAGCAAGATCCACATCCCGCCGATCCTTGCAACGCTCGGTACATATCAGCTTTTCACCGGGCTTGGCATCGTGCTGACGGAAGGCAAGGCGGTATCGAAGCTGCCCGCGATGTATGCCGAAGCGGTGGCCGGGAAGGTTGGGTTTTTCCCGGTGCCGACGCTGATTTTTATTGCCGTAGCGGCGGTGATCGGGTTCCTTCTGACGCGCACGACATTTGGACCGAGGATCTATATGCTGGGAACGAGCGCGCGCGCGGCGAAGTTTTCGGGGCTTAAGAATGGCAGGTTGCTGGTTGAGACATACCTGCTGTCGGGCGTTTGCGCCGCGCTGGGCGGGCTGGTCATGCTGGCAAACTACAACTCGGCGCGCGCGGACTACGGCACGGTGTATACGCTGCAATGCGTGCTGATCGTGGTGCTGGGCGGCGTGAACCCAAGCGGCGGGCGCGGCAAGCTTTCGGGCGTTGTGCTGGCGATTTGCTTTTTGCAGATGCTGTCCTCTGGCCTCAACCGCTTCCGCGAGGTCAACCCCTTCCTGATCCCGCTGATCTGGGGCGGCGTGCTGGTCCTCGTCATGGTCTTAAATACCGTTAGCGCGAGAAAGAAGCGGGTATAAATAGGAAACGCCGGTCAAGGGGCCGTCTCACACGTTTGGGTGGGGCGGTCCCGGTTGTTTCCACGGTCATGATGGCGCGCGGCGAAAAACGGTTGTCCCCAAAGCGCAAAACAAAAGCCGCCTCGATTAAGAGACGGCTCGTTTGGCGATTGGTTTCCTGATTTTTGGTTAGAAATCAATTCTCGCTTCAATGTACGAAGTCAGGTCCGCGATATCGACCAAGTCCTGGGTCATGGTGTCGCGATCGCGCACGGTGACCTTGCCGGTCTCAAGCGTGTCAAAATCGACGGTGATTGAATACGGCGTGCCTGCCTCGTCCGCGCGGCGGTAGCGCTTGCCGATGGAGCCGGTTTCGTCATAGTCCACGGAGAACTTGCGGGCAAGATCCGCGTAGACTTCCTTCGCCTTGTCGCCGAGTTTCTTTTGAAGCGGCAGGACTGTCGCCTTGTACGGCGCGAGCGCCGGATGCAGGTGGAGCACCACGCGCGTGTCGCCGCCTTCGAGTTCTTGCTCCTCATAGGCGTTGCACAGGAAGGCCAGCACCATGCGGTCTACGCCCAATGACGGCTCGACGCAGTAGGGGATGTATTTTTCATTGGTGACGGGGTCAAGGTACTCCATCGAATCGCCCGAATGCTCCTGATGCTGCTTGAGGTCGTAGTCGGTACGGTCGGCAATGCCCCACAATTCGCCCCAGCCAAACGGGAAAAGGAACTCGAAATCGGTGGTCGCTTTCGAATAGAAAGCCAGTTCCTCCGGGTCGTGATCGCGAAGACGCAGACTTTCCTCCTTGATGCCAAGGTTCAAGAGCCAATCGCGGCAGAAGGCGCGCCAGTATTCGAACCACTCAAGGTCCTCGCCGGGTTTCATGAAAAACTCGAGTTCCATTTGCTCGAACTCACGCACGCGGAAGATAAAATTGCCGGGTGTGATTTCGTTGCGGAAGGACTTGCCGATCTGCGCGATGCCCGCAGGCAGCTTTGTGCGGGAAGCGCGCATGGAGTTTTTGAAGTTGACGAAGATGCCCTGCGCGGTTTCCGGGCGCAAGAAGATTTCGGCGGCCGAGTCCTGGTTGACGCCCTGGAAGGTTTTGAACATCATGTTGAACTGGCGGATGGGGGTAAAATCCTTCTTGCCGCAGGTCGGGCAGGGAATGCCTTCCTGGGCAATGAACTCCTCCATCTTTTGATTCGTCCAACCATCAGCCTGAATGGTTTCGCCCCTCTGGCTGGTAAAATTTTCAATCAGCTGGTCGGCGCGAAAGCGCGCTTTGCAGGCGCGGCAGTCCATCAGTGGATCGTTGAATCCGCCCACGTGGCCGGATGCGACCCACACATTGCGGTTCATCAGGATTGCACAGTCAAGCCCGGTATTGTAGGGACTTTCTTGCACAAATTTGCGCCACCAGGCACGTTTTACGTTGTTTTTGAACTCCACGCCGAGCGGGCCATAGTCCCAAGTGTTCGCAAGGCCGCCATAAATTTCCGATCCGGCGAAGATGAACCCGCGATTTTTACACAGCGCAACCAGTTTGTCCATCGTAAGTTCTGCCATAAATTCATCCCTCGATCTCACAATAATCTATCCAACATGATAGCAAAACCGTCATGGTGCTGCAAGGCATTCATGTTAAATTCGGCCAGCCGCACGCGCACGCACAAAATCCGTGCTGGAATTGTGATATACTCTGTGTTACAATAAATGTTGTGAACGCGGCGGTTCGGGCGGACCATCGCGCAAGGCTATCCAACGGAGGATCATGTCAATGAAATCATTCAAGGTGTTGCTTTTTTTGGCAGTGGCCGCGATGCTTTTGTGTTTCGGCCCTGCCGCTTTGGCCGAAAGCGACGGCGAAACCGTGTATCGGGCGCTCTTGATCGGCAATGAAAACTATCAGGGCACGCCCCTTGACGGATGCCTGAGCGACGTAAACCGGATGCTCAACACGCTGCAGGCCGCAAATGAGGCTGGTGGGCGCTATTTGTCGCCGGTCACCAGAACCAACCTCACGGTCAAAGAGATGAAGGCGCTGATCGACGAGATGCAGACCTGGGGCATCGACAACGACGATGTGACCACCTTCTAC
>JAVBND010000064.1:0-19313 GCA_031551775.1 Eubacteriales bacterium
AGCACATACCGCATCGTCGCCACCTTCATAGTTGCCCGAGCGGATATTCGTCACGCCACTCGCGTTGTAGATGGCTATGCCGTCTGCGCGTGTGGCTTTGCAGGCCAGGCCGTCGAGCGTCAGGGTCCCTCCGGCATTGTAAATCGCATATCCGCCCGCATTGATCACGCTGCCGTTTTGAACGCTCACCGCGCCGGATGGGATGTACAGGAGAGCGTCAACCGAACCGGCGTTTGAAAGGGTATAGCCTTTCAAGTCGAGCGTGTACGCCGCGCCTGGCTTAGAGAGATCGGCCGCCTCGCCGAGCGCCACGTTCATTAACATCTCAATGGTCTCGCCGTCCTTCACCGCCGCCACCGCGGCTTCCAGGCTGGAATACTCCATCCCGTCGATTGTCGCAACCATTACATCCGTTGCCGAAGCCGAGATCCCCAGCGCGCATAGGATGACGACCAGGCCCAGAACGACGATCCACCGTTTCTGCATGGACTTATCCTCCTTCTCTCCTTCGCCTGCCGGATGCTTTCGGGGCGCCGAACCCGCGTCGCCGCTCCGTGCGCCCGCCTTTTTCTCTCCCGGATTTTATACTTGGTTTTTTTACCAATACATGATACAATATTATCATAAAGCTAATTTAGAGTCAATATTTCCGGTCATTGGCCTGATCGGGCCAATCAAATTTTAATCATGTTACACAATCTATAGACACATAGAAAACTCGGCGTTTACAATCAAAACAATTTGTGATAAGCTGTTGGCATGAGCGAGGAGACGAAAAATATTTTTTTAAAAAACCGAATTGATTTCGCGCTGGACGCCTTAAACCTCTCGGCGGCTGCGCTTTCGCGCGCCTCGGGGGTAGACGCGTCCATCATCAACAAGTGGCGCAAGGGCAGCCGCGCGCTGACCGGGCGCAGCGTTGCCGTGCGCGAAGTGGCCGCGGCGCTGCTCAGCCTTGACGAAAGGGGCGCGCTGCGCGAGCATTACGCGCCCTACAACGGTTGCGATGACATGGCTTCGCTGGTCCTATGGCTTACGGGCACGCCGCTTCCCGCCCTGGTGGGTCAGGTGCAAGCGCCCGCCGCCAAGGTCAGCGGCGAATACGTGGTGGAACACGCGGTGTACCTGGGCAAGAAGGGGTTTCGCAAGGCAGTCCTGTCGATGATGGATTACCTGCTGGTGCTGCCGCCCGGACAAACCGTGACGGTGCTGTGCCAGGGCAAGTGGGAGTGGTTCATTCAGAACTTGCCGTTTGTCCTCATCTTCATCGCCAAGCTCAAGAAGGCGGTTCATCGCGGCGCGCGCCTGCGCATGATCAACCGCAAAGGGTATTCCCTGGCGGATAGTTCAAAATTCGCGGGCTATTGGCTGACCGCGCACCTGAACGGCTACATCAGGAGCTTGTACTACGATGGAGGACTTCCGCGCGACATCCGCTTTGTGGGCAGCATCCCGGGATTTTGGAGCGGGCGCGCGGAGGA
This sequence comes from Eubacteriales bacterium, assembly GCA_031551775.1. Lineage (GTDB taxonomy): Bacteria > Bacillota > Clostridia > Christensenellales > Aristaeellaceae > Anaerozeibacter. Next base: position 1,482 of record JAVBND010000064.1, read on the forward strand.
AGACAATGGCGTTGAGGACAGCCTGTACGTGGGGCTGTACACCGAGGCGCGCGAGACGCGCAAGGACGCGGCGCTGTGCGACGAATACGCCGCCATCAGCCGCACCAGCAGCCAGTACGCGTTTTTTCAAAATCCGCTTGGCAACGCCGAAAATGAGAAGCTGTGGCATGAAGGCCCGCTTCCGCGCTGGACGGACCCCGGGGCGCGGGCGCCGGAGGGCAGCTTCTTCGCGCTCACGCGCGTGCCGGGCATCGGCATCGCCACATGGGACGAGTTTCAAGCGGTCGCGGGCAAGGACGCGCCGCCCGCTCTGCCCCGCTACATCTTCCGTGAGCATGCCGCCTTCGCGCCCGGTCCGCACAAGATCATCCTGTGCCGTGAGGATGTGCGCGACGGGCTTTCCAAGGAGCGGCGCATGCACGAGGTGATGGGCGAAATCCTGAACCGCCGGGCGTTCGTTTCCCGAAGCGTGCTGGCCGCGCAAGTCCGGCGGTTGCTCAAGGCGATGGCGGAAAAGCCGGATTTTGAAGTGGCGCTGGTGCCGCGCGTCGCGTTTGAGAAGCTCAACCTGGAACTCGTGTGCTTCCGGGACAGCGTAACGATCGGCTGGCTGAACAATATGAAGGAAAGCGTGCTGACACTAGACGAAGCCACGGCGGGCAGCATTTACGGGTACGTGGGCATCGTGTGGGACCGGCTGCACCAAAGTTGGAAACGACAAACCGGCGTGCGCGCGATGCTGAACAAGTGGATCGTCGGGCAGGCGCTTACCGAGCCGCTCAAAGACAGCGCCGCGGTGCGCAACTGGGATGTGGAGCCGCGCGAGGATTAGAAGCACGAATTGTATAATAATTTATTTTACACCAAATTTCATTGCATAACTGCTGAATTTGTGGTATAGTTATGCAAAACGTTCGAGAAATGAGGGAGCGACATGGAGCTTAAGGGCCGCAGCCTTTTGACGCTGCTTGATTATACCCCGGAGGAAATTCGGACCTTGCTGGATCTTTCGAAAAAGCTCAAGGCTTTCAAAAAAGCGGGCACGCCCCACCGGCATCTGATCGGCAAGAACGTGGTGCTGCTGTTTGAAAAGACCTCCACGCGCACGCGCTGCGCCTTTGAAGTGGCGGGCATGGACTTGGGGCTGGGCGTCACCTTTTTGGACCCGCTCTCAAGCCAAATGGGCAAGAAGGAGTCCATCCCCGATACCGCGCGGGTGCTGGGCAGGATGTACGACGGGATTGAGTACCGCGGCTTTCATCAGCAAACGGTCGAAGAGCTGGCCAAGCACGCCGGGGTGCCGGTCTGGAACGGCCTGACCGACCAGTTCCATCCCACGCAGATGTTGGCGGATCTTCTGACGATTGAGGAGAAGCTGAACCGCCTCAAGGGCGTGAAGCTGACCTACATGGGCGACGCGCGCAACAACATGGGCAATTCGCTTATGATCGCCTCAGCCAAGATGGGCCTACACTTTACCGCGTGCGCGCCCGAGTCGCTCTTTCCGGCCGAAGACCTGGTGGAAAAAGCCAGGGCGCTGGCTGAGGAAAGCGGCGGCAGCGTGAGGCTCACGAGCGACGTGGACGAAGGGACCAGGGGCGCGGACGTCATCTATACCGACATCTGGGTCTCGATGGGCGAGCCGGAGGAAATTTGGGAAAGCCGGATCCGTCAGCTGGCGCCCTATCAGGTGAACGCGGAAGCGATGAAAAACGCCGGGCCGGGCGCGATCTTCATGCACTGCCTGCCCTCGTTCCACGACCTCAAGACCGCAGTGGGGCTGCAAATCCACGAAAAATTCGGCCTCAAGGAGATGGAGGTCACCGACGAAGTTTTCGAGTCGGACGCGTCGGTCGTCTTTGACGAAGCGGAAAACCGCATGCACACGATCAAAGCGGTCATGCTGGCGACGCTTTCGTGAGCAAAAAAAGCGCGGGCGATTCAAATCCCGGGAGATGGCGGAGGGGCTGCGGCTCCTCCGTTTGAAATCATCCCGCCGTGCTTCTTCCTTGTTTCGCTCTTGACAAAGCGCGCTACGCCGTGCTACAATAGGCCGGTCTGGGAGCCGGGCGACACTGCTTTGATGGGCAGTGTTGCTGCTTTATGTACGGCGCTCGGCGTATTTCTATTTGCTGGACGGGGAGGTCATTATGGTGACAGAAGCAGGCTCGTTCAACCGCGTAATGCTGACACCGGATGGGAAACGAAAGCTGGATGAAGAGCTGAGTGAGCTCAAGACGGTCAAACGCGTGGAAATCGCAAAGGAAATCGAAACCGCGCGCTCTTTTGGCGATTTGAGCGAAAATGCCGAGTATGACGAGGCGAAAAACGAACAGGCCCGCATCGAAGGGCGCATCCGTCAGCTCGAGGAAATGCTGCGCAACGCGGATGTCGTGGACGAATCGGAAATGCGCAGTGACATCGCAGGGGTCGGCAACGCCGTGCGCGTGTTTGACCTTGAATACGAAGAGGAAGATACCTATACGCTGGTTGGCGCGACCGAGGCGGAACCCGCCAAGCTGCGCATCTCCACCGAATCGCCGATCGGCCGCGCGCTGATGGGCAGCAAGGTGGGCATGATCGTAGAGGCAAGCACGCCCGGCGGCGTCACCAAGCTCAAAGTGCTCGAGATATCGCGCGCGAAATAAGGTGGATAACATGGCAGAGGAAATCTTAACCAATACCCCCGAAGCGGACGAGTCCGAACAGACCCGCATACGCCTTGAAAAGCTCAGAGCGCTTCAGGACGCGGGACAAAACCCCTATGAACTGGTGAAGTTCCAAGAAACCCACCGGTCGGAAGATGTTATAGAACAATTTGACGGCCTTGAGAACGAGCGCGTCACCGTCGCGGGGCGCATGATGAGCAGGCGCATCATGGGCAAGGCCAGCTTTGCGCACCTGCTCGATACCAAGGGCAAGATCCAGATTTACGTCAAGCGCGACGATGTGGGCGAGGACGCCTATCAGGCGTTCAAGGACTACGACATCGGCGACGTGCTGGGCGTAACCGGCCTTGTGTTCAAGACCCGAACCGGCGAGGTCAGCGTGCACGTGCTAGAGGTCACGCTCTTGACCAAGTGCCTGCACCCGCTGCCGGAGAAGTTCCACGGGTTAAAGGACACAGACACGCGCTACCGCCAGAGGTACCTTGACCTGATCGTCAATCCCGAAGTGCGCGATACCTTCCGCAAGCGCAGCCAGATCCTGCGCGGCATTCGCGATTTCCTTGACGCGCGCGGGTACCTTGAGGTCGATACGCCGGTCTTGGGAACGCTTGAAATCGGCGCCGCGGCGCGCCCGTTCGTGACGCACCACAACGCGCTGGACATCGACATGTACCTGCGCATTGAAACCGAGCTGCATTTGAAGCGCCTGATCGTGGGCGGGCTTGACCGCGTATACGAAGTGGGCCGCATCTTCAGGAACGAGGGCATGGACACGCGCCACAACCCCGAGTTCACATCGGTCGAGCTGTACCAGGCCTACACCGATTACGAAGGCATCATGGAGCTGATCGAAGCGCTGTTTACGGAAGTGACCCAAAAGGTTTGCGGAACCACCGAGATCACCTACCAGGGACAGGAGATCCATATGGGCCAACCCTGGGCGCGCATGACCATGGCAGAGGCGGTCAAGCGGTATTCGGGGCACGATTACTACGCGTGGGGCAGCGACGAAGAGGCGCGCGCGGCCTGCACGGCGGCGGGATTCAAGCCGGAAAAAGGCTTTACGCGCGGCGAATGCCTGAACCTGCTGTTTGAGGAGACGGTGGAGGCGCACTTGATCCAGCCGACCTTCATCTATGAATATCCGATCGAAGTATCGCCGCTGGCCAAGCGCAAGGCGAGCGAGCCTTCCATGACCGACCGGTTTGAGTTCTTCATCGTGGGCTGTGAATTCGGAAACGCCTTTTCCGAGCTCAACGATCCCATGGATCAGAAGGCGCGCTTTGAAAAGCAAGTGGCGGCCAAGCGCGCGCAAGGCGCGAAGGCGGAAGTGGATGAGGACTTTGTAACGGCGCTTGAATACGGGCTGCCGCCGACCGGCGGGTTGGGCTTTGGCCTCGACCGGATGGTCATGCTGCTGACCGACTCGGCTTCCATCCGCGACGTGCTGCTGTTCCCGACCATGAAGCCCAAGGAATAAACGAACTGCGGCGGCGGTGTGAATGCACCGCCGTCTTTTCATCACATTTGGAGGGTGCCGATGCCGACGAGCAAGATAACCTGGGCTGAGATCAAGAACCACCTGCACTACGGCAAGTGGGCGTACCTGCTGATCGCGCTGGTGGCGTGGTTCGGGTTTGACCTCATCTACACCATGACCGAATACCGCGCGAGCGCCGAACACAAGGTGGATTTTCAGCTGGTGCAGGGCGGGTACATGGAGAGCGAAGCGCTGAGCGAAGTCGCTGCCCGCGCACTCAAAGTTGGGCAGGCCTATGACGGGACGCTTGAAGAGGTTCAGTTCCTGACCGTCCAATACTCGGGCGACGCCCAGACCGATATATACGGCGCGCAGGTATACACCGTGCGCATGCAGGCGCGCGAGGGCGACATATGGGTGGTGCCGAGGCGCTTGTTTGACCAGCTATACGAAATGGACGCGTTTATGCGCCTGGACGATTACATCGCGCGCGGCTTGCTTGACGTGGCGGGCGCGGACCTGAGCGCCGTGACGCTGCCCGCGCCGTCGAAGGAAACGGCGGAGGATGGATCGCCCCTCGCGCCGGACGGCGAGATGGGCGTGTACGGGCTTCCGGTCTCGATGATGCCGGGCATCAGGCAGGCCGGGTACGTGGCTGAGGACGCGGTGATCGCCATCATGGCCTTTTCGACCAATCCGGACACGGCGGCGGTGGTTTTGCAGGCGGCGATTGACGAAATGAAGGGCGGGGCGTTGCCGGTTAGCGCGGAGGAAACATGATCACACAAAACGTGAAGGGCAAGAAACTTGGCGCGGTGGAAGGGATATTGCTGATCGTGGCGATCGCGGCGGGCCTGTTTGCGGCGGCGCTCGCGGCGAGCTTCTTTGCGAGGAAGGGAAACGCCGTTTGGGGGCAGCTGGGCGTATGGCTATTGGCGGGACTCTGCGCGTTCTGGCTGATGAAGACGCTCCTGGCCGAGTATCAGTACACAATCGCGAGCGGCAAGTTCTACATTGAGCGCGTCTTTGGCGGGCATAGCCGGGTGATGCTCGAGGTGGCGCTTGAGGACGTGCTGTTCATAGGCGGCGACAAGGAAGCGGCGGGGCGCTACCCCGACAGCCGGATTGAAGCGAACGCGACGGTTTCGGGCTCAGAGATTCAAAAAAAATGCATGGCCTACCGCGCGGGCGGAAAGGTTTGCCTCATGCTGTTTCAGCCCGATGCGGCGGTGGAAAAGGCGCTTGAAGGGCGATTGTCGTAAAACGCAAGCCAAGGGCAGGAGCTGTTCCAAACATGCGCAACAGCTCCTGGCATGTCTATATCAGTTTCTTCGAGAACAGCACTGCGCCTGTGCTGCGTCCGTCCGTCACGTTCAGCGCAATGGAATCTTGCTTCTCCGTCAGGCAGTGGATGACCGCCTGATAGTGTGTCTGTCCGTCCGACTCGCCGATGTACCACGTCGATCCGCTTTCGGCGGTAACATTGCCCGCGCCGTCGAGCAAGTGAAATTCGGGCGAGCGGGGACCTTCCCGGAACACGGAGCCGGTTGTCGCAGGTTCTTCGGGTTGCGCCTCGTCAAGCAGGCTGTAGCGCACGATCACGCACGCGGGATGAAGGGAAGCGCTTTCAATGAGGAACATCTGCCCGTCAAGGTTCACGCGCTCCCCGATGGGGACTTCGGTGTACTCGCTTGCGCCGCGCGGCATTTTAAAAGCGAGCGTCCATGTGCCGGGAAGCGCCTGCGCTTTGCGGCGGTAACTGAGAAGCAGTTCAGCGTCTTTGAGCGCGTCCGGGTCGGCGTTTGAAAAACCGCTTTCCGATTTGTCCGTTTGAGCGTCATCGCCCAGGTAGCAGAACGTTTGATTTTGATCGCACTCGAGGATCGTGCCGTCCTTTCGCTTAAGCGACACGCCGTCAAACAGCAGCGCGCCGTCGGACGGGTATTCCACCGCAATCACAAGTCCGCCTTCTTCCATGCCGACATGGACCAGCCGCGCTTCGGGAACGCCCGGAATGGCGAGGGGCAGCGGCGCGTTGATCGCCTCTTCCAAGGTGAGGGAAGTGGCTTGTTCATGATAAGAGGAGACGCTCGGCACGATGTCGTCAATGGTCAGGCGCGCGTTCTTGCCCGCGAGCGAACGGTTGGTCGAAAACGACACCAATGCGCTCATCTCACCGTCGGCCGTCATCTTGGGGGTGAAATAGGAACTGCCGCTTACCTCGACATTACGGGCTGACAGGGTAGGGGAAAAGCTCATGTCTTCGCCAAGGCGCCCCTGTTCATCGCGAAAACTGAGCGCGAGCATGGTCTCGGCGGCTGACGCGTAAGCCGCCTCGACGCGCACCGTGACGCCGTTTGCGCTATCCTCCGAGCCGACGGCGCTGCCGTAGAGGCCGAGCGCGTCAAGGGCGATCCTCGGCCCGCCATAGTCCCGGAACATGTCCGCGATCATGACGCCCAGGTCGGTGGCGGCAAGCGCCGCGGCAAAGGCCAGCGTCAGGGCGAGCGCGGCGGCGAGCAGCGTCGCCGCCCGCTTGCCGATTCGCCTTGGTATGCGCTTGGGCTCAAAGCCCGCCTTAAGGAGCGCCATGTCTTTAATCCGCCGGGCCGCGGGCGCGTCCGGCGGATTTTCGTCCATATTCAGTTCGCGGTCCAAGACCGTCTCGCTCAGCTTGACACGCATCCCTCATACCCTCCCTTCCAAGATGTTCTTCAATTGCCTGCGCCCCCGGTACAACCTGCCCTCCACCGCGCGCTCGGAGAGGCCCAGCGCCTGGGCGATGTCCGAAAGCGCTTCGCCCCAGTAGTAGCGGCGCGTAAAGATCTCTGGGTCCGGCGGGTCGAGCGATTGGACGGCGTCGTTGACGAGCGCCATCAGCTCGTTTTGTTCAAGCGCCGCGAGCAGGTCCGGGGCGTCAACCTCCAATAGGTCCTCGTCAAGCGGCAGGAAGGAGGCGCGGCAAGCCTTTTGGCGGACCTTTACGGCCTTGTTGCGCGCGATGGCCGCGGCATAGGCTTTGAAGCTGCCCTTTTCGGGGTCGTATCGCGCCTTGCCCTCCCACAGCGCCCAAAGCACATCGGCCACGCACTCTTCAATGTCCTCGCGCGCAGCAAAGCGCCCGGCGATGCGGGAGACGATGGCGTACACATACCCCGTATATTGATCGATGAGCGCCTCGCACTCATCGCGCTGCCCTAACACCCGACCGTCCTTGATGCGCCGCACGCCTTCACCCGCTTTCCTGTGCCTTCATCCATCTAATTCCCGCCGCGCGCAAAAAACCCACGCGCGATTGCGCCATATCAAATTTTTTACCGGTCCAGATTGATTATACACGACTTTTTCCGCTTGACAAACCCAATCATTGCATTGATAATGGTGGCACTACCAAAGAAAAACGTTTCGTTTTCCGGGAGTGATGAAAATGGCCGGCATTAAGGCGGTCGCCAAGCGCGCTGGGGTTTCGATTTCAACCGTTTCCAATGTGCTCAACGGGACCAAGTACGTATCGGAAGAATTGACCCAGCGCGTGAAAATCGCGGTGGAGGAACTCGGATACCATCCCGATCCCGTCGCCAAGAGCATGAAGAGCAAGAACAGCAAGAACATCGGCGTGATCGTCACCGATATCTGCGGGCTGTTCTATCCTTACGTGCTGCGCGGGATGTTCGAGGTATTCAACCGCCACGGCTACAACATGATCATCATTGACTCCAACGGCATCAACGATCAGTTCGCCAACATTCAGCGCGTGGTCGATGGCTTTACGCACCTCGTCCACAGCCGGGTGGACGGCATCGTGTTCTCCTCGGTCTTTCCCGAGAGCGTCGAAGCCATACAAATGAAAAAGCTGCTCAAGATGATCGACGGGCCCAAGCAAATCCGCATGGTGAGCGTCGAGACCGATTTCACCAAGTACGGCATCGATTCGGTGTGTTCAGACTCCGTCAAGGGGGCGCTCAAGGCCACGCGGCACCTGATCGATGTGGGTTGCAAGCGGATCGGCCACATCACCGGTCCCATCTTTACGCGCGTCGCGCAGGACCGGGTGAAGGGCTTTACCCAGGCGCTTGAGGAAGACGGGCGCCAGGTGAACGATTCCATGATTGCCAACGGCGATTACACCCACCGCAGCGGCTATATCGCCATGCGCGAATTGCTCCATCAGATGGAAGACATCGACGGCGTGTTCATCGCCAACGACCAGATGTCGGTCGGGGCGCTCAGGGCGCTTGGCGAAGCGGGCAAGCGCGTGCCGGGCGACGTGCGCGTGATCGGCTATGACGATGTGTTCATCGCAAGCGTCACCGAGCCGCCGCTGTCCACCATTCACATCAAAAAACACAACATGGGCGCCCAGGCGGCGGCGCTGCTGCTCGAGCGCATCCGAAACGGCAAGGCGGGCGAGCCGCCCAAGCTCATCGAACTTGAAACGAGGCTCGTGGTGCGCAAATCCACTTCCGCCAATGCCCCGGAGGACTGGATACTGGTGGATTGGTAGCGAAGGGGAGCGAAGCCGCGGTTTCGCTTCTTTTTCAGGCATAACGGTTTAACGTTTTTCTGGTTTTTCCGGAAAATATTCGACCGGTTAACGCATATTGTTACGTGTGACCGATTGAGGCAACGGCGGCATGCATATATCACAATTTTTTTGCGCCGTAAATATGGACAATATGCCAATTGAGCAGAATCTAAAGAAAACAATTGACAGAAAAACGTATTTCTGATAAGATCAGTTCAGCAAGCACAATAATCTGAGAGGGGGATGGCGTGTTGGAACACGTGGACATTCTCCAGATCAAGGGCGCAAGCAAGGCCTTTTTCGGCCAGAAGGTGCTTTCTGACGTCGATCTGACCATAAGGGCAGGCGAAGTGCACGCGCTGATGGGTGAAAACGGCGCGGGCAAGTCCACCTTGATGAAAATCATCATGGGCATTTACAAAGGCGATGGCGGCGAGATCCTGTTTGACGGGAAGGCGGTTGAGATCAGGAGCGCGCGCGACGCGCTGGCGCTGGGCATCTCCATGATCCATCAGGAGCTCAACCCCATTCAGGCGATGACCGTAGCCGAGAACGTGTTCGTCGGGCGCGAAGTGCGCGTGGGCAAGACGCATTTTGTCAACAAACAGGAGCAGAACCGCCAAACCCAGGCGCTGCTTGAGCAGTACCACATGGATCAAAAGGTTTCCCCCACCATGCGCATGGGGGAACTCTCCATCGCACAGGTGCAGATGATGGAGATCATCAAGGCGGTTAGTTACAACGCGCGCGTCATCATCATGGACGAACCCACGTCGTCCCTTTCGGAAAGCGAATCCCAGCAACTTTTCAGGATCATCCGCCTCTTAAAGCAAAACAACGTCGGCATCATCTACATCTCCCACCGCATGGAGGAGGTGCTCGAACTGGCCGACCGCATTTCGGTGCTGCGCGACGGCGAACTGATTGGGTGCGTGGACGCGAAAGACGTGACGCGGGACAGGATCATCTCCATGATGGTAGGCCGCACGCTTCAAAGCGGCTATCCGGTGAGTGACGCGCCCAAGGGCGATGTCTTGCTGTCGGTCAAGGGTTTTTTGCGCAAAGGCGTGTTTGAGGACATCAATTTTGACGTGCGGTCCGGTGAGATTCTCGGGTTTGCGGGCTTGGTGGGCGCGGGGCGCAGCGAGGTCATGCGCGCGCTGGTCGGGTACGACCGCCTGGACGCGGGCGAGGTGACGCTTGAGGGGAAAAAGGTCGCCATCAGGCACCCGCGCGACGCCAAGCGGCACCAGATCACCATGGCGAGCGAGGACCGCAAGGCGCTGGGGCTGATCCTGTGCCGGAATATAAAGGAGAACGTCTCCATTCAGAACGAGGAGCTGTTCACGAAGGCCGGGTTCATGAACCACGCGAAGGAAAAGTGCACCGTCGAGGGCATCACGCGCAAGGTCACGGTCAAGATGAACTCCATCCGCGACATCGCGGGCACGCTGTCGGGCGGCAACCAGCAAAAAGTGGTCCTTGCCAAGTGCCTCTTGATGAACCCCAAGGTGCTGATCCTGGACGAGCCGACGCGCGGCATCGACGTGGGCGCGAAGGCCGAAATCTACAGCATGATGGTGGACCTAGCCAGATCGGGCATTGCGATCATCATGATCTCATCGGAGATGCCCGAGCTCATCGGCATGAGCGACCGCATCCTCGTGATGTCGGGCGGAAAGATCGTGGGCGAGTTCACAAACGGACGCGAGGCTTCGCAAGAGGAAATTTTGCAGCTGGCGCTGGGAGGGGTTTAATATGTCTGAATTAACGTCAAAACGCGCCTCGCGCAAGGCAACCGGCTCGTTTACGCAGTTTGGGCTGCTGGCGGCGCTCGTCATCATGATCGTCGCGATTTCCATCGCGCGGCCGGTGTTCCTCAAGCCCGACAACATCGTCAACGTGCTCAGGCAGGTCTCGATGAACGGCATTTTGTCCATCGGCCTCACGTTCGTCATCTTAACCGGCGGCATCGACCTTTCGGTCGGCTCGCTCGTCGCGGTCACCAGCGTCATCGCGGGCAACCTCCTTTTGCAAGGGTACGACGCGTGGGTCGCGGTCCTGGTCGCGGTCCTGGCATCGGTGCTGTTCGGGTTCTTCAACGGGACCATGATCGCCTACTTCGGGCTTCCGCCCTTTATCGCGACGCTGGCCGGGCAGACCATTGGGCGCGGGTTCGCCTATGTATACTCGGACGGCAAGCCCTACTCGGTCTCGAACAAGGCGTTTCTCGCGATCGGCAAGGGGTCGTTTCTCGGCATTCCGATTCCGGTGATCATTCTGTTTGTGCTGTGCGCCATCGCCATGCTGGTCCTCGCCCGCACCACCTTTGGCCGGCACATCTACGCCTTTGGCGGCAACCGCAACGCGACCAAGCTGGCCGGCGTCAAGACCAAGTTCGTGGAAATGATGGCCTATGTGATCTCCGCGCTCATGGCGGGCGTCGTGGGCGTCATCCTCTCAGCGCGCATCAGCTCCGGCCAGCCCACGGCGGGCCTCGGCTACGAGCTGGACGCCATCGCGGCGGTGGCCATCGGCGGCACCTCCATGTCGGGCGGCGTCGGGACGCTCACGGGAACCATCCTTGGATTTATCATCATCGGCGTGCTCAGCAACGCCCTTACATTGCTCAACGTATCCTCGTTCTACCAGCAAATCGTGAAAGGCGCCATCATTCTGATTGCTGTATTGATCGACATGCGGGGCAAGCGCAAGGAGTAACGCGGGGCACGCGGTGGTGCCGGATCAAGCGAACAAATTGATTCATTAGGAGGAGACCACATGAAGAGGAAACTGATTGCCCTGGTGCTCGCTATGTTGATGGTGCTGTCCTCAATCGCGATGACCGCGGTGGCCGAGACCAAGACGTACAAGATCGTTGCGCTCATGAAGCAGAACGCCGACACGTTCGTGCAGAACATCGCCGATGCCATCATCGCGCGCGCCGGGGAGCTTGGCAGCGAAGTCGAACTCAACATGCAGGACGCCGAAGGCGACATCAACAAGCAGCTTGAGCAGGCCGAAACCGCGCTGGCCGCAGGCTGCGACGCCGTGATCCTGAACGCGGTTGACGTTGAAGGCTCCGCCCCGATCGTCGATATGTTCATGGAGAAGGGCATTCCGGTCATCGAGTGCAACACGCTGACCAACAACTCTGAAAGCGCCACCTGCTACGTCGGCTCGGACGACGTGGACGCCGGCCGCATCCAGGCCGAGTTCCTCAAGCCCCTGCTTAAAGAAGACGCCAAGGTTTGCTACATGATGGGCCCGATCGGCGTATCGCCCCAGATCTACCGCAAGGAAGGCATCGAGAAGCATTTGTTCAACGGTTCCAAGATCGAAGTCTTGCAGGAGCAGACGGCGAACTGGAAGCGCGCCGAAGCCATGGCGCTGGCCGAAAACTGGCTGACCGCCTATCAGGACCTGGACGCCATCATCTGCCAGAACGACGACATGGCCATGGGCGCGCTTGAGGCCGTGGAAGCCGCGGGCCGCAAGGACGAAGTCATCGTCATCGGCATCGACGCCATCACCGACGCGCTGCAGGCGCTCAAGGACGGCCGGCTCGACTGCACCGTGTTCCAGGACGCGGCAGGCCAGGGCGCGGGTTCGCTCGACGTGGCGCTTGAGTGCGCCAAGGCGGGCACCACGGAGCACGAAGACGTCATGATCCCGTTCGTGCTGATCACCAAGGACAACGTGGACCAGTTCATGAAGTAGGGCGGTTCATCGCAAAACCCTATTGTGAATGACGAGAGCCGCCATTTTGAAGCGATGCTTTGCGTGGCGGCTCTTTTCGTAAAAAATTATTTTTTCAAGGAATGCGCCCAATTGAAGGAGTGTTTGACATGGAGAGCGAAAATCTGATCCGTAAGACATTTGAGGCGGGCGAGGGCGTATTCCGCCTGAACCCGGTGTTCGTGCCGCGCCTGTTCGGCAAGGCGGGGCGGCGGCTAAAGCTGCACCCCGACGATTATTACGCGCTGGGGCTTGGCCGCGGGTCGATGAAGGAGCGCTGGTTTTCCTCCGTGATCGCGGCGCAAAACGGCCCCCTCGCCGCGAGCGACGAGGGCATGAGCTACGTGGCCGTATCGCCCCACAGCGACGAAAAGTTCTCGCTTAAGCAAGCGCAGGAAGTGCTCGGCGCGGAGCTGATCGGACAGGAGCTGATCGACCGGTTCGGCGGCTGGCCGATGTATTCAAAGTTCTTCGATTACGAGAACCCGCTCTTCCACCACGTCCACCTGATGTTTGAGCACGCGGCGAATGTCGGCAAGCTCGGCAAGCCCGAGTCCTACTACTTCCCGCCCCAGCTCAACAACCACTTAGGCGAGATGAACGCCACCTATTTTGGCTTTGACCCGGACACAAAGCCGGAGGAGGTCAAGCAGCGCCTGCGCGATTACGACAAGGGCGACACCCGCATCACCGAACTCTCCCGCGCGTACCGCGTGACGCTGGGTACCGGCTGGTACACGCCCGCCGGGGTGATCCACGCGCCCGCGTCGCTTCTGACCTATGAGCCGCAATGGAACAGCGACGTCAACTCGGTCGAGGAAAATGTGGTCTCAGGCGAAATATACCCGAGAAATTTCCTGGTGGACGAGTGCCCGGAGGACAAGAAGGACGACATCGACTACATCTTTTCCTTGCTCGATTGGGAGAAGAACATCGATCCCAACTATAAAAAGCACTACTTCCGGCCGCCTGTCGTGGCGATGGAAAGCGAGAAGTACATTGAGAAGTGGATCTCCTACGCCAACGACTACTTTGGCGCGAAGGAACTGACGGTGTACCCCGGCCAGGAAGTCGTGATTTCGGACGGCGCGGCCTACGGTTGCATCTTTGTTGAGGGCCACGGCAAGTTTGGCGTATTTGACGCCGAGACCCCGGTCATGCTGCGTTTCGGGCAGCAGAGCGCCGATGAATACTTCGTCTCCGAGCCCGCCGCGAAGCGGGGCATCCGGATCGTCAACGAAAGCAAGTTTGAGAACTTGGTCATCCTCAAGCACTTTGGACCCAACCACCCCGATATGCCGCGCGCCGTGCCGGAATAGGAGGTCATTATGGGACGATACGTAATGGGAATCGACAACGGCGGCACCGCGATCAAGGCGGTTCTGTTTGACGTGGGTGGGCGCGAGATCGCGTCCAGCAAGAGATCGACGCCGATGGACGCGCCGGGTCCCGGATTCACCGAGCGCGACATGGAGATCCTGTGGCGGATGAACTGCGAGGCCGTAAGGGAAACCATCGAGAAGTCGGGCGTTGCCCCGGCCGCGATCGTCGGCGTGTCGTTCTCGGGCCACGGCAAGGGCCTGTACCTGTGGGGGAAGGACGAAAAGCCCGCCCGCCCCGGCATCGTCAGCACCGACAGCCGCGCCTATGCCTATGTCGAGCGTTGGAACCGGGACGGAACCGCCGCGCGCGCGTTTGACCTGACGTGCCAGAGCGTCCTGGCGTGCCAGCCTGTGGCGCTGATCAAATGGCTGATGGACAACGAACCGGACGCCGTCGCGCGGACCAAGTGGGTGTTTGGCGTCAAGGATTACGTGCGCTACCGCATGACCGGCGAGGCGTGGGGCGAGATCACGGACCTGAGCGGATCGGGCCTTGTGAACCTGAAAACCGCAAGCTATGACGATGAGATTTTGGAGCTGTTCGCTCTTTTAGACATCAAGGGGAAGCTGCCCCCGCTTACGTACTCGTCGGCGTTTTGCGGCAAGGTGACCGGCGCGTGCGCCCGCTTAACCGGCCTCATGGAAGGCACGCCGGTGGCGGCGGGGCTGTTTGACATCGATGCCTGCGCCATCGCCATGAACGTGACGGACGAGGAAAACCTGGCCGCCATCGCGGGCACATGGTCGATCAACGAGTACATCTCAAGGGCCCCCGTCATGGATCGCTCGGTCAAGATGAATTCGCTTTACTGCCTGCCCGGCTACTACTTGGTGGAGGAATGCTCGCCCACGTCCGCGTCCAACCAGGAGTGGTTCGTCGGTCAGTTTCTGGCCGAGCTTGCCGAAAAGGAAGGCAAGGGGCTGTACGAAGTCGCAAACGAGCTGGTGCGCGGCATAGGGCCCAATGATCAGCGGATCGTGTTCCTGCCCTACCTCTACGGCGGGTGCGACGACGCGCGCGCCAGCGCGGCCTTTGTGGGGCTGAACCCGTCGCACACGCGCGCGCATATGCTGCGCGCGGTGTACGAAAGCATCATCTTCGGGCATAAGATGCACATCTCGCGCCTGCTTAAGAGCAAAAAACAGCCGCCCAGGGCGGTTCGCCTCGCGGGCGGCGTGGTCAACGCGCCCGAATGGGTGCAGATGTTCGCCGATATCCTGGGCCTGCCGGTTGAGACCATCGCCGTGAAGGAGCTGGGCGCGCTGGGCGCGGCCATGACCGCCGCCGTCGCCGCCGGGGAATACGCAGGGCTTGAGGAAGCGGCGCGCGCCATGGTCAAGGTGGACCGCGTCTTTACGCCAAACGCCCAGTACAAAGAAATCTACGAAAGCAAGTACCGCGCGTTCCTCAAAGTGAACGAAGCGCTGGCCCCGCTGTGGGCCGAGATCGAGGCAAAATAGGATGAACAACCGAATGAACGGGAGGGCTAAACCATGGTGAGGTCGATCGTAGAAAAAGCACTTGGCGAAGGCAATGGCGTGGTGCGCCTGCTTCCCAACTGGGTTCCGCGCTCCTTCTGCCGTCCGGGGCGCAGGCTCCGCCTGCATCCCGATGACTACTTTGCCCTGGGGCTTGAGCGCGGCGGCATTGACGAGCGCTGGTTCTCCTCCACCACCCCCGCCGACAACGGGCCGGGTACGCCCGAGAACGAGGGCCTGAGCTTTATCGTCACCAAGGGCGGCGAAAAGGCGCGGCTGATCGACGCGGTCGAGGCGTTCAAGGGCGAATTCATCGGCCAGGCGCTCTACGAAAAATACGGGCGCTGGCCGATGTACTCCAAGTTCTTTGACAACAAGGGACCCTTGCCCCACCACATCCACCACAACGATGAATTCGCCGCCAAGGTCGGCGAAAAAGGCAAGCCCGAGATGTACTTCTTTCCCGCCCAGTACAACAACTACGGCGCGGAATATCCCATGACCTTCTTTGGCTTCAACCCCGGCGTGACCAAGGCGGAGGTCAAGGGCGCGCTCATGGCCTTTGCCAAGGGCGACAACCGCCTTTTGTCGCTTTCGCGCGCGTACAACATCGATGTGGACACCGGCTGGGACGTGCCGCCGGGCGTCATGCACGCGCCGGCCAGCATGTGCACGTATGAACCGCAGTTTGCCTCCGACGTCTACGCCATGTACCAGTCGGTCCTGTACTTTGATCACGCGGTCGGCGAAGCGCTTTTGTGGAAAAACTGTCCCGAGGACAAGAAAGGCGATTTCGATTACCTGATCGAAGCCATGGACTGGGACATCAACGTGGACCCGTACTTCTACAAGAACCGCCGCATGCTGCCCATCGCGGTGGGCGACCCCGCCGAGACGGCAAAAGAAGGCTACATCGACGAGTGGATCTGCTACAAATGCGATGTGGCGGGCGCGCGCCGCCTGACCGTGCTGCCCGGACACAAGGTGGTGTTCAAGGACGAAGTGGCCTACGGCCTGATCTGCGTCGAGGGATTTGGCGCTATCAACGGCATGGAGCTGTCCTCGCCCAACATGATCCGCTACGGTGAGGCGACGCACGACGAGTACTTCGTGACCATCAAGGCGTCGGAGGAAGGCGTCGTATTCGAAAACCACTCGCGAAGCGAACCGCTGGTCATCCTGCGCCACTTTGCCGAGCATCCGGGCCGCGCGGGACTTGATATCTGACCAACCGTTGACGGCAGAAAAGATCGATAAACGCAAAGCCGCTTGACACGAATTGTTGAGCGGCTTTGGCGCGTTTGTGCCGATCGGTGGCCGATACTGCCGCGTGCCCGGCATATTCATGCGGATGGGCGGCACCAAAATCGCGCGCGGGGAATCCTCTGCTTGACAACTAAGAAGCCGCAGTCTACAATTAAGCGGGCTTGGCAACCAGACGATGGTAGAAAAAACGCTCAGGAGACGACATGTTCATGGAATGCCGGATTGATTTGATTGCGAAAGGGTTGAAAGCATGAAGACGCTGATTTTGTTTGCCACCAAGCATGGGGCAACGCGCGCGATCGCCGAGAAGTTGGCGAAGAAGATGGACGGCGCGCAGGTCTTCGACCTCGCCTCCGCCGACGCGCCCGCACCGGGCGGGTATGACGTGGTGATCATCGGCAGTTCCGTATACGCGGGGCGGCTGCGCAAGGAAGCCAAGGCCTATGCCCAGAAGCACCAGGAAGCGCTCAAGGCGGCGGTGCTGGGGCTGTTCGTAAGCGGCCTCGCGCCCGAAGGCGCCAAGGGCTACGCCGAGGCCAACTATCCAAAAGACGTCGCCGCGCACGCCAAGGTCACCGAGATGCTGGGCGGGGCGTTTGAGCCGTCAAAGGCAGGCCTTTTTGAGAGGCTGATGATGCGCGTCATCACCAAGACCTCCCAGGCGACCAATACGATCGCGCAGGAGAAGATCGACCGGTTTGCCGAGGCGATGCGCGCGTGAAGCGAGCCGGTCCGATGAAAAAGGGTCTGTTGCGGAAGAGAAAAATTTGCAACAGACCCTTTTTTTCGGAGCTTGGGGATGTTGCTTGTGCGCCAGCCCCCCCGGGACCTCGTACGCCGACCAATCCGGGGACTGACCCCGGATTGGTCAAATCACACCCCAGGAGCAACGCCACCGGTAACCTGCGCGCCCAAATTGCGCCCGGAAAACGTGCGAATCTTCGGGAAGTTGACCTCGTACGCCGACCAATCCGGGGACTGACCCCGGATTGGTCAGACCACATCCCAGGAACAACGGCACAGGCGGCCCGCGCGCCCAAATTGCGCCCGGAAAACGTGCGAATCTTCGGGAATTTGACCTCGTACGCCGACCAATCCGGGGACTGACCCCGGAGTGGTTGGGGACTGACCCCGGATTGGTTTTGTCCGGAGGGCGGAAAGGGGTGGCGGACGCGTTCTTTGTGGCCGGATACAAAAACACCGCACAGAGCGCGAACGCTCTTTGTGCGGTTTGCTTTTGGTAAAGGGTCTTGCCCGCGCGGCGGGATTTTTCGCGTCCTTTATTCGGTCACC
>JAVBND010000088.1:0-23303 GCA_031551775.1 Eubacteriales bacterium
CATTGTTGATCCCCGCCGTATCCGACCCAAACGAAGGCCATGCCACCTACACGGTCGCCCGGGGCGATACGCTGACGGACATCGCCCAAGCGCACGGGATGGCATTGGATCGCCTTGTCGCACTCAACGACATCGGCGACATCGACCTGATCTACGCGGGGCAAGTGCTTCTGGTTGATTGACCCCGTCCAGGCCCTTTCGGGCAGTTAAAGCACAGGGAGCTGTTTCAAACATGAGGAACAGCTCCTTTGTCGATGGGCTGGGCGGGCGCGGCCCCGCTGGCTGCGCCCGCTTCCTATGGATGACCCTTTAGGGGGTGGGCAGGTTGTTCTTGATCTTGCGGTCGATGATGGGGCCGGAGCCGTAGCGCACGATGCCGTTGAACTTGACGAAGTAGGGTGAGATGGCGGACTTCGGGTCGCCGGTGGTCCATGGGTTTACCTTGTTGATCTGGAAGTGCAGGTGGTAGGCCGCGCTGGGCTTGCCTTTCTCGTCCACCAGCCCTTTGGCGTGCGCGGTGCCCAGCAGCGCGCCGGCGGTCACGTTCACCGCTTTGTTCTGAAAGCTGTCGAAGGCCGCCGGGATGTTCGCCATGTGGCCGTAGCTCGAGTACCACTTGGCATAGGTTACGCCGTTCGTTGTGGTCAGCGGGGTCGTATGCTCGATGATCACCACGCCGTTGGCGCGGTTCGCCTGAACCACCCTGCCCGCGGCCACCGCGAAGATGGGCTGATTCAGCGTCGCGGAACAGTTGTTGCCGGTCTTGGAATTGTACATATCAAGCGCCGCGTAGTTGGAATTCTCATGCCCCTTGCCATCGGCGTAGGTGTCCGCCCAAATTTCCACGTTCATCGGGGAACGCAGCACGGTGGCCGCGCTTTTTTTCGCCGTGGTAAAGCTGCCCTGCGGGCTATATTCCCGTCCGGCGCTGGTCGCGGCCCACAGCACATACTCGTACTTGGTTTCAGGCGTCAGGGCTTTGTACCACTTCTGGGTGTCGTACCACATGTCAATTGAGGTCAAGGCGGAGTTGATCGTTTCGGACTTCTCCCATTTTTCGGCAGGCTTCTGGGCGTCCCAGATCACAAATCCGCATGTTGTGACCTTGGCGCGGGCGGTGATGGCGCCCGCAATGCGGGCGGATGTATCGGTGAGGTTGGTCACCGGCTTGAGCGAAACCGACAGGGTCTTGGGCGTTTTAAAGCTGCCGGTCGCGGTGATGGTGCCGCAGGTGGATTTGGCATAGATGCTGAATCCGTAGCTCGAATCCGCCTTGAGCGCGCCGTACCACTTGGCGGTGTCATAGAAGATTAAGAATGCGCTGCCGGTGGTGTTCGGGTTCTCCTTGCCGGATTTGAACTCCACGCATTTGCCGTTCTCATTGCGCCAGAGGCTAAAGCCGCACTCGGTAATCTTGTACTTTGAGGGATTCTTCAGATCCACGGAGATGGTCGCGGAGGCGGCGGTCAGGTTGGTCGTTTGGGCGGCGCCGAGGCTCGGCTTGGTGGCGGCCGATGCGCTCGTCACGCCCAGCAGCAGGCACAGGGTCAACAGGCAGCACAGCGTTCTCATGGCGGTCTTCATTTTTCATCGCTCCTTTTCTATTCCCACTTGCTTTCCGGCCAGCCTTGCCGGTGGGTCATCCACCAGCAACACGCCGCCCGAGCACCTCCGGTCACATATTTCCCCAAAAATCTTTTTTTATTTTTTTCTGTAACCTGAAGCGCCTCTTCAGCGTGTTACTGGCGAAGCCCTGCCCCGCACGCTTGAAAACCCGCGTTTATGTTGGTATAATGTGGGCATATAGCTTCAATTCGAAGGGCGTGTGCACTGTGTTACAACTGGTTACCAACGCACAACTGACCGAGGCCATTCAGCGCCACCGTGACATGGTCTACGCCATCGCGCTGAGCAAAACACGCCAGGCAGCCGACGCGGACGACGTGTTTCAGGAGGTTTTCCTCAAGCTGGTGCGGTACGCGGCGTCCATCAAGAATGAGGCGCACCTGAAAGCCTGGCTGATCCGCGTGACGCTGAACATATGCAACAGCCACTTTCGCAGCGGCTGGGTGAAGCGCATGACCTCCTACGACGACAAACTGCTCAAGTCCCAGGACCTAAAGGATTACTACACCGGCGAACATCTGAATCAGGACCCGGACGAGTCCTTTCTGGGCGCGGACGTGATCGACGAGGCGGATGACGAGCAGCGCGCGCAACTGTTCCGGGCGGTGTCGCTGCTGCCCGACATCTACAAGGAGCCGGTCCATCTTCATTATTATCAGGAGCTTTCAATCCGCGAAGTGGCGCTCATCCTCAGGGCGCGGGACAGCGCCGTCAAGCAGCGCCTGTCCCGCGCGCGGGACATGATCCGCAAATCCCTTGGAAGGATGTGACAATCCATGGCACAAGAAAACAACCGGCTTCCAAAGGCCGCCAAAGCCCCCGACGCGCTGGTGGAGGCTACCATCGAAAAAGTCTTGAAAGAAAACGACCGGCTGCGCCTTGAAGGCGCCCGCCGGGAATCCGCGAGACGGTCTTTGCCGCCCCGCGCTGTGCGCGCCTTCATCCCCGTAGCCGCGTGCATTGCCGTAGCCGTAGGCATCGGCCTATATGCTGCCCGTCCGCTGCCCGTCCGCTACCCCGTGCAGCAAATAGACATCTCCAAGCTGCCCCCGCTGCCCGTAGACGGGCGCGCCGGCGCGCAAGTGCCAACCGCCGAGGCGTTTGGCGCTCAGTTGGGGCTGAACTTTGAAACGTTGCTGCCCGGCTATTTTCTCCTGGGCGCGCAAGTGGAACGCATGAATATACTTGGCGCCCCGCAGGATTCCTTCCTTTCCACGCTCTCCTACGGGAAAGGAGACGCCCGCCTCACGCTGGTCTGCGCGAACCAGGCGCCCATCCTGAACAGCCACCTCAAGCGCCCTTGCGATGTCCCGCCCTTGCATGTGTCCGGCCGCGACCTGTACCTGGCCGAGGATCAGGCCACGGGCATCCGCTACGGCTGCTGGGACCGCCCCGATGCTTACTTCTGCCTGAGCAGCGCGGACCTTGACATGAAGGAACTGCTGGCGGCAATCGAGCAGGCGTGGAAGGCCGGGTGTTAAATATGAAGCGCATCGCGTTGGCGGTGTTGCTCCTGGCGCTGTGCGCGTTCGGCGCGCAGGCGGCTCAGGCTGACAGCCGACCCGCACAGACGGTATTGTTCTACATGGTGGGCGCGGACCTGGAGTCCGCCCGCGCGCTGGCTTCGTCGGACCTTGAGGAAATCGCCCAGGCAGTCAGCACAAACCCGAGTCTTCAGGCGGTGGCTTACGCGGGCGGCGCGAACCGGTGGCAGTGTGAGCTGCTGGGCAGCGCCCAAAACGGCGTGCTGGCGCTCAAGGGCGGCGCGTGGAAGCTGGTTGATGCGCGCCCGCCGGAAAATATGTGCGTGCCTGAGACACTGAGCGCCTTTTTGACCGATGCCGTGCGCCTATTCCCGGCCGAGTCCTATGCGCTGGTGCTGTGGAACCACGGCTCCGGCCCGCTGTTGGGCTACGGCGTGGACGAGCGCTTTGGCGGCGACATGCTCACATTGGCCGAACTGCGCTCGGCGCTTAAAAACAGCCCGTTCGCAAGCGGGCAGCCCCTTGATTGGATTGGATTTGACGCCTGCCTGATGGGCTCCATCGAAACCGCCCACGCGGTGCGGCCCTTCGCGCGGTACTTGATCGCGTCCCAGGAGGTCGAGCCCGGCGAAGGCTGGGACTATCGGTTCCTCGCGGACATTGAGGACGGCGAGGACGGCGCTTCCATCGGCCCGCGCATCGTCCAAAGCTACATGGACAGCTACCTGCGGATGTACGCCGATTTTCCGGCGTATACCCCCCCGCTCACGCTATCCTGCCTGGACCTGGCTCAATTGGACGGCGCCGAAGACGCGCTTGAGCGGTTGAGCGCGCGCATGACGGGCACACTGGAAGCCGAATACAGCCGCTTGGTGCACGCCCGGCTGGATACCAACGGCTTTGGCCGTTTTTCTGCAGGCGCGGAGCTCGACCTGGTGGACCTTGACCAACTGGCGCAGGGGCTGGAATCCTCCTTTCCCGAGGAAGCGGGCGGGCTGCGCGCGGCGCTTGAGCGCCTGACGCTGGTCAGCGATGCCAACGTGCCCGGGGCCGGCGGCCTGTCCATCTACTTTCCGTTTTACAACAAGGCGTCCTATGTGGACAGTTGGGGCCAATTGTACGCTGAGATGGAATTTTGCCCGTCCTACACGCGCTTTTTACGCGACTATGCCCGGGTATGGCTGGGTGCGCAGCGCACAAAATGGTCCGGGACCGATGCCCCCGTACTTGAATACGCCGACTCCGCCCATGCGTTCACGCTCATGCTCACGCCCGCGCAACGGGAAAATTTCGCCTCCGCGCATTACGAGGTACTCAGGCGCACCGTGGGCGAACAATATGAATTCATTTATTCCTCTGCCGACGTGACACTGGAAGATGACGGGTTGCTGCGCGCCAACTACGACGGGCGCGCGCTGTGGTGCCTCAACAAAAAGACCGGTGCGTTGGGCGGCGCGGTGCGCTTTCGCGAATACGACCGCACCGAAAAGAACGTGCGCTACCTTGTGCGCGCCCTTCTCCGCCAATACGCCCATGGCGAATTGTTCGACATCGACAACACGGCCATCGGCGCCTACCTGCAAGTGGAATGCGATCTCATAAGCGGCGAGGCCACCATCCTTGGCATGATTCCGGATGCCGGGGACAGCGCCGTGCTGGGCAAGCGGCAGATCCAAATGAATGAAATTGACCGCATTTCCTTTGCGAGCACCAACCGCTACAAGCCCGCCGAAGCCGACGGCATACTGCCCGCCTTCGACCAGTGGCCGCTTTCCGGCACGGGCCGCGGCTATTCCTTCGACATTGACCGCAATGATCCGGACAGCGGGGTGGCGCTCAGGTTGATGCCCGCCGCGGAGGGGCTGGACGAGCTGTACCTGATGCTGGTGGTCACAGACCTGCAGGGCAACCAGACCGGCTCTGATCTATTGCCGGTGAACAAAGTCGAAGCCGCGCCCTCCCCCGAACCCGCGCTGCCGCCCGCCACGGTCTTTTCCGTTCAGGAGGTGTCTTTCCCCCGGGACAGCGCCGCTGAAAAGACCTTGATCGATCTTGAGCAGCTCAAAGTCAGCGCGCTCGGATTTGCGCCCTACGTATTTTATGACGCGCGGCTGCGGCTGCGCATTGAAAACCGAGCCGATGAATTGCTCAAGGTCAACGTTTCAGATGTGTCCGTAAACGGCTTGATGCTCGCCGCATCGCTTGAGGAAGAGGACAGCAGGGCGACTTCCTCGGGCGGCCTGCCCCTGAAAAGTGGCGAAGCCAAGGATTTTGCGCTGTTGATCGGCATCGGAAACCTGCGCGCGCTGCGTCAGACGGCGATTGAAGACATGGAGTTCACCGTGACGCTCACCCGGCCGGACGAATACAATCCGCTCCTCACCTCGAATCCCGTGCGCATCAAAACCGACTTCGATCTCGGCGCGGAAGTGGGCGCGCTGCCTCCTGAGGATGCCGGGCTGGCCGTACAAGAGCGCTTCGACATCCATGGCCTTGGCTTAAGCGTGGTGTCCGCGCGCGCAGACGCTCAATCAAACTGCTTGCGCGTGCGCGTGCTGATTGAAAACAACACCGGCTATCCGGTGAAGCCGGGCGTATCACACACAAGCGCCGACGACTACATGGTGGAAAGCCGGTTGTCAATGGACAATTGGGGGCCGATCCCTTCCGGCAAGCGCGCGTACGGTTCGCTGGACATTGATCAGGAGCATCTGGCTCGCTGCGGCATCGATACCCCCCAAAAGGTCGAATGCACCATCAGCGCCAGCCTGCCGGATTTTGGCCCGAAGCTGTTTGAGGGGGATATCCGCCTGACGTTCACCGATCCCGCCTCCGGCAACTCCATCCCCGGCAATTATCCGGTCCTGAACGTACTGGACCACGACGGCATAACGATGACCCTTGAGCGCATCCCCCCCATTGACGGCAACGCGGCGACATTCCGCGCCACCGTGGTCAATGGCAGCAAACTGGACATCGAAATCGGCATCGACACGGTTTGCCTGAACGGCAACAACACCCGCGCCCTCCTCTTCTACCCCAACCAAGTGCTGGCGGGCAAGCGCGGTATATTTGACATATCGCTTGGCCAGGATGCGCTGCGCGACATCGGCGCCAGTGAAGTCACCAGCCTATCCACCCGCTTCGTGTTGCTGGACGCGAAGCGCCAGGCCGTTGTGCGCACATCGGATGAGTTTGAGCTGATCGGGTAAGTGTAAAACCATTGTGACGGGAGGGCTTCATATGAAAAAGCAGATTGAAACCAGCGCCATCTTGCCGGTCATGCCGGTATCCATCATCGGCACGCGGTGCGATGGAACGAACAACTTCGCGCCTCACGGGCAGATCGCAACCGTCACCGCCGAGCCGCCGGTGATCTACACCTCGGTGGTTCACGGGCACCAAACCGCACAAAACATCCTGAAGACGCGGCGATTCAGCGTCAACATTCCCTCCGCCGACCTGCTGGAAAAGGTGCGCATCTGCGGCAACCTGTCCGGCGCGGACGCGGACAAGTCCGCGCTGTTTGAGACATTTGACGCGGATGGCGTGCCCATGATTCAGGACTGCACCCTGTGCTTTGCGTGCGAGGTGATCCAGCACACCGAAATGGGCGGCTTTGATGTCTTTTTGGCGCAAGCGACGGCGACCTTTGCCGATGAGGCGTGCATGCCGCGCGGCTGGCCGGTGCCACAGCTCGTGAATCCGCTGCTGTGCGGCATCGACGGAAAGTTCTGGACGGTGGGGGAGGAACAGACCCCGCCGCCGCGCTGCCAGAGTTGCGGTCTGCCCTTTGACGCGGATCACAAGGCGTTCATCGCCCAGGAAAAGGACGGCAGCGACAGCGTTTACTGCACCTACTGCTATCAAGGCGGTGAATTCCTTGACCCCAACGCCACCGTGGCCGACATGGTCGAGATGGGCGTTTTGCATCTGGCGCGCAAGATCGGCGAGGCGGCGGCGCGCAAGCAATTAAACCTGCTGGTACCCAGCCTGGCGCGATGGTCAAAGAACGCGTAGCGGCACTCGCTCCGCGAAGAGGGAATCAACATGAAAAACCAGTTGAACAGCGAAAAAATGACCCGAATGGTATACGACATCCCCGACGACGTGGCGCACGCTTTGACGGGCGGCGGGCTGTGGGACCATTACCGCGCCCGTCCGCCCTATCAGCAAAACGACTACATCGGGTGGATCACGCGCGGTAAGCGTCAGGAGACCCGCGAGAAGCGGTTAAAGCAGATGCTCGATGAACTGCGCGCGGGGGATGCCTACATGGGCATGGCCTATCGCGCCGCCGCATACAAAGGGACGCAAAGATAAGTTTTTCCCATCGTAGCGATTTGCGATGGATCACGTATTCCGCGTGCGCGGTCTGATAAAAGACGTCGTCGAAGCAACGGATGGAAGATGGGAGGCGAGACCCGGTATGTGGCAATGCCCAAAGTGCGGTCGTGAATTCAAGAACACCCGACAGGATCATTATTGTGGAGATGTGAGCGATATCGACGCTTACATCGCCAAGCAGCCGGAAGATGTGCAGCCGGTTTTGCACAAAATCCGCTCGGTCATCCGTGAATCCGCGCCGGACGCCGTGGAGAAAATCTCGTGGCAGATGCCGACGTTCTGGCAAGGCGAAAACCTCATCCACTTCGCCGCCTTCAAGAAGCATGTGGGCATCTACCCCGGCGACCTGAGCCTCGCCCCGTTCGCGGAAAAGCTGGCTGCGTACAAACACACGAAAGGCGCCATCCAGTTTCCGCTGGATCAGCCCGTCGATTACGATTTCATAGCGGAAATCACCCGGTATCGCGCCAAAGCGGTTGCCGAAAAAGCGAAGCATTCCTGTGCGGCAAAGGAGCAAGGCTGATGAAAAAAGTATCGGTACCGCAAGTGCTATCCGTGTTTGCCGGATACATCGCGTTTGCCGCGCTGTTTCAATGGCTCAGCGGCGATTGGCTGTGGACGGAAGGCTTGATCTTTACCGGTTCCGTGCTGGCGATGTGCTTCATCGTGGTCATCGGGCTTTATCTGAAGAACCCCGCCCTGCTGGCGGAACGGTTCCGCAAGACGGGCACCGGCGGCGAGAAAGCCTGGGACGTCGCGATTGTGGCGCTGCTGAAGCTGGTTTTCTTTGTGTGGCTGCTGGTTTTGCCGCTGGATAAACGGTTCGGGTGGTCGCCCGGGTTTCCCCTGTGGCTGAAGGCGCTGGGCGGGATCGGGCTTTTGAAAGCGATCATCCTGCTCATCGCGACTTTTTTCACGAACGCCTATCTTTCACCGCTGGTGCGCATGCAGGAAAAGCAGGCGGTCATCACCGGCGGTGTGTACAGAATCGTCCGCCATCCGATGTACCTGGGGCTGTTCATGATGTTCCTGTCCGCCGCGATTTTTTGCGGTTCTGTCTGGGGCGCGGTGATTTCGCTGATCTCATTTTGCATACTCGCCATCCGCATCAAAGGCGAGGAAGCAATGCTCGTGCACGAACTGGACGGGTATCGGGCGTATCAAAGCAGGACAAAATACAAACTCATTCCGTTTGTTTGGTAGGAGGAACGCATGAAAGCCAAGCTGCCCACAATCATTTTGCGGATCGTCGCCCTCTTGTTCGTCCTCGCCGGGCTGGTGGGGTGCGTCTTTGTGCTGCCGAACGCCGGAACTTTCCTGGTAAAGTTTTATCCGGCGCAAGCCTTTTGGCGCTACCCGGTGCTCATCGGGCTATACGCGGCGGCGGCATGCTACTTTTTTGCCCTGTTCCATTTCTGGCTTCTGCTAAACGCCATTGATCGGGATGGATCACTGACGGTCAAAAGCCTGCGGGCGATCCGGCGCGGCGCGATTGTGTTTTGCGCGCTGTACGCCCTGTTCGCGATGCCGATGATCTATCTGTTGGCGGACTTGGACGACGCGCCGGGGATGATCCTGATGGGCGCATTCCTGGACGCCATCCCGGTGGGCGTCGCCGCCTTGACGGTGGTTTTGGAAAGAATTACAGTCGCCGCGACCGGCAAGTCCAAGCCGTAGCCATCAATTGCGCGTATGAGGCGGATGCGCCATGAACAAAGCCATGGGACGAGCGCCGCGCCAGAATAAAGACATGCTGGAGGGCTTCGTCGCATGATGATGTCCGCATAACCGACGGCGCCAAGAGGAACCCCGCGTGTCTTGCATGGGTATGGTATACTTGAGGAAGCACCGCTGGAAAAGTACTGTTTTCGTCCGTACAGAATACTTGGGGAGGTAAATTATGAGCAAGTCATTTTCGCTGTTTATCAATTTCGATGGCAATTGTCGCGAGGCGGTGGAGTTTTACGCCAAAGTGTTCCAATCCGAGGTTCAAGGGCTGATGACTTACGGCGAGATGCCGCCCGACCCGCTTTATCCTGTATCTGATGCGGACAAGGAACTTGTTGTATACAGCACGGTCCCTATTTTTGGATGCAATGTCATGTTCTGTGACGTTCCCTCAAGCATGCCGCTTAGCAAAGGTGACAATCTCAGCCCGACGTTGGGGACGGACGATATGGAGGAAATCCGGCGCATTTTTTCTGAACTCTCCCAAGGCGGCGAGGTTCTTATGGAACTGAATAAAGCCTTTTGGAGCGAACTCTATGGCATGGTTCAAGACAAGTACGGCGTCATTTGGCAGCTTTCCCATGACGCAGGCATGTTGGTATAAGCAGAGTCCGTACGACATTTGGGGGCGGGTTTGTCACGGGGTTATCGGAAGCGGCCATGTGCCGACGGGCTCCGGTTGCAAAACAGGCTTGGTTGGCATGATGCATTGGAGAAGTCAATAGGAGGCGTTTGCCATGGCAGGCATGGAAGCCGACCCCATCCGTTGGTTGCTGGAAGCGAAAAATCCATCGGCGCGGTACTATGCGCTGACGGATATTCTGGACAAGCCGCAAACCGATCCGGACGTGGCTGCCGCAAAGCAGGACATGATGCGCTCCGGCCCCGTGCCCGAAATTCTTTCAAAACAGCGTGACCCCGCCTATGAGGAGGGGATGCGCAGGTTCTACCACACCAAGTACTGGGGACTTGTGTGGCAGCTCATCGTGCTGGCGGAATTGGGCGCACAGCCCGATGAGCAGATCGTGGCACAGTGTGAGTACTTGTTGCGCAACGCTCAGACGGCAGATGGCGGCTTTGCCATGCAGACCGCCGTGACGACGGGCGGCGGCAGGGCCGGCGAGGTGATCCCCTGCCTGTGCGGGAACGCGGTCTGGAGTCTGATCCGCTTGGGGTATCTGAACGATCCGAGGCTGCAAAAGGGCATCGGGTGGCTCACCGGCAACATCCAGCTCCATGACGGAGAGGACAAATGCCCGGTTGACCCGCGCTTCAACAAGGAGGCCTGTTGGGGCAAGCACACATGCTTTATGGGCGTGATCAAGCCATTGAAGGCGCTCGCGGCCATCCCCGAGGATCTGCGCACAGGGGATGTGCGCACGGCCATTTCGAGCATCGCCGAATACTTCCTGATCCACCACATTTACAAGCGCAGCCGCGATCTGCGCAAGGTTTCCAAGCCCGGCTGGCTTAAGTTCGGCTTCCCCCTGATGTACCAAACCGACGTGTTGGAGATTCTGGATATCCTGACAAGCCTCGGCATCCATGACGCGCGCATGGGTGAGGCCATCGAGATTGTGCGCTCCAAGCGGGGCGGAGATGGCCGCTGGGAGGCGGAAAACACCGCCAACAACGGGAAACTGCTCGTGCCTTTTTCGAAGGACGATCAGGACAAATGGGTGACGCTCAGAGCCATGCGGGTGCTCCGGCGCTGGGATGAACGGGAACAAAACGGGAGGCTATGCGCAATGAAGAAGCCGAGGGCGTACACCATGACCTTTGCCAGCGTGTATCCGCTGTACATCGAGAAGGTCGAGAAAAAGGGCAGGACAAAGGCCGAGCTGGATGAAGTCATCTTCTGGCTCACCGGATACGATCAGGAATCCCTGCAAAAGCAGATCACAGGTGGCGCGGACATGGAGACATTCTACGCCCAGGCCCCGCGGATGAACCCCAACGCGTCCCTCATCAAGGGCGTCATCTGCGGGTATCGGGTGGAGGAAATTGAGGACGAGGTCATGCGAAAACTGCGCTGGCTGGACAAGCTGGTGGACGAATTGGCCAAGGGAAAATCCCTTGAGCAGATATGCAGAAAGTAGAAGGCCTTGCTTTCGGCCGGAGGGAGGCGCTTTATGAACTTGGACATTGTGATGCTGTTTGCGAAGGCGCCCGGCACGCTGGCGCTGTATGAAGAACTGGAAACGCGCATTTTGGAACGGTTTGCGGATGTGACGGTCATGGCAAAGGCGACGCAGGTGAGTTTCTACAACACCCACGCCTTTGCCTGGGCATGGCCGCCCTTCCGGAAGAGAAAAGGCTGGCCGGATGTGTACATGATCGTGACCTTTGGACTGGACCATCAGCTTGTTGATCCCCGTATCGCCGAATCTGTGGAGCCTTACCCAAACCGCTGGACGCACCATGTCGTCGTGCAGCGCACGGATGAGATCGATGAGGAACTGATGGGCTGGATCGAGCAAAGCTATCGGTTTTCGCTGAGCAAGGGGAGACGGCGCGGCGGATGACGCGAATGATTTGATCATTGAAATGAAGGATCGGAGTGAAAACCCATGCAGAAGATCGCCCCTTGCATCTGGTACGACCAGGACGCGCTCAGCGCCGCCGAACTGTATGTGTCCGCGTTTCAAGACAGCCGCATCGACTATGTGACCCACTACATGGAGAACAACCCGTTCCCCTCCGACGTCCCCGCCGGTAAACCGCTGACGGTGCGGTTCACCCTTTGCGGACAGGAATTTGGCGCGCTCAACGGCGGCCCGGTTTTCAAGCCCACCCCGGCGATTTCCTTCTTTGTGGATTGTGAAAGCGAGGCGCAGATGAACGCGCTCTGGGACAAGCTCTCGGACGGCGGCGCCGTGCTGATGGAGGTTCAGGAATATCCGTTCAGCAAGAAGTTTGGCTGGCTGGCCGACAGATTCGGTGTGTCCTGGCAGATCAGCCTTTCGGGGCAAAAGCAGAAAATCTCGCCCTACCTGATGTTCACCGAAGGTGTTTTCGGCAAGGCCGAGGAAGCGATGCGGTTCTATGCCGGTCTATTTGAGGACGCGAATATACTGGATATCCATCGCTACGGCAGCGATGCGGGCGCGGCGGAAGGCACGGTCATGTTCGCGAATTTCCAGCTCGCGGGCCGGCAATTCATGGCGGCGGACAGCGCCTATCCGCACGGGTTCACCTTCAGCGAAGGGCTTTCCTTTGTCGTCTATTGCCGCGATCAGGCGCAGATCGACCTGTTCTGGGATCGGCTGACCGAGGGCGGCGAGGCGCAGCCATGCGGCTGGCTGAAGGATCGGTACGGGGTGTCGTGGCAGATCGTTCCCCAGGACATGGAGCGGTTGGGCGATTCCGCCGATCCCGTCCGGGCGGGGCGCGTCAACGCGGCGCTGATGACGATGACAAAGATCGACTTGCGGGTCCTCAAGGACGCCTATGATGGCTTGAGGTGACTGAGTATGGAGGAGTACGATGGGGCAAAAAACATGGATCCGTAAGGCGACGCCGCAGGACGCGGAGGCAATGAAGGCCATCGCCAGGCGCGTCATCCGGCACAACTACGCTCCCTTCTTGGGCGAGGAAGCCGCCAACGCGTTCATCGGGAGCGGGATGTCGGACAAGGAGATCGACGACAACCTTGGCGGCTCAACATTGCTGCTATCCGGCGGCGATGCCATCGGCTTCGCGATTGCCAAGGACGATCTATTGCATTTGCTCATGATTGATGTTCCTTTTCAGGGCAGGGGCTTTGGCGGTTTGCTGCTATTGCACGCAGAAAAAGAGCTGTTCGGGAAATATGCGACCATACGATTGCAGACGTTTCAAGAAAATGCGGATGCCGTGCGCTTCTATCAGAGAAAAGGCTGGCGCGTCACGGGGGAAGCGTTCGTGAAGGCGATTGACCAAACCATGCTGTTCTTCGAGAAAACTACGATATAAGGGGCAACGCACCATGGAGGCTAGGTAAGCGCCTTGACCGCGCGCCGGGCGGCGCTGACGAAGGCCGAAAGCGTCGCGTGGTCCTCGTCCCGCATCACCAATTCAATGCTGCTCTTTTCCGCCCAGTCAAAGGGGCGCAACACAAACTTGTCCTTGCAATCGGCGATGGCGGCGGGACAAAGCGCCACTGCGTCCATCAGCAGCATTCGCATCAGGCCGGTTTCGTGCGCCACCACATCGATCACTTCAATATCCGGCTCGTACGTGCCCACATGTGCGCGGAGTTTATCGTAGAAAACCGAATGGCCCGGCGCGGGAATCACCAGCCGCTTCCCTCTCAGGTCGGAAAAGGAAAGATGCTTAAGCCCGGCCAGGGCGCTCGACTTTGGGATCAGGCATTGCGCGCTTTCATTCAAAAGCGTAACCGCCTTAAGCCCCGCCGGTACGGCGCGCATGCCCCCGTGGGTTAAAATGACATCGATCACCTCTTCCATCAGAAGCCTTACGTGATCGAGGCCGTCCGTATTCAAAAACTCCAATTCCACATGGGGATACTCCCCGGAAAAAGCGCGGCATATGGCCGGAATGATCAGCGTCGCGGCGCCGCCCCAGAGCCCCAGGCGCAGGCGCGCCGGCACGGCGCGGGCAATGACCCGGCTGCGCGTCACCGCCTGATCGAGCCGCATGAGGATGTCCTCGGCCTCCCGGCACAGGCATTCGCCCGCTTCGGTCAGGCGGGTCCCTTTGTTGTTCCGGATAAACAGATCAAAACCCAGCTCGTCTTCCAGCGTCTTGATTTGCTGCGTCACTGCGGGCGGCGTTAAGAAGAGCTTCTTGGCGGCCTTCGAGAAACTCTTCAGTTTCGCGACCTCGACAAAGCACTCAAGATTTTTTACCGTCATGATCGACACCTCGTCCGGGCCCCTCGTCGATAAGAAATGCTTAACGAACCCCAACAACTTGTGAATATACAGCCTCGGCAAGTCGTGTTAAACTTGTGTCAATTAAAGCGGTAAAAACCGATCGATAGTCTACCGCCTTATATTACCCAATGGGGGAGAAAAAAGCAACCGCAAAAAAAGGAGGGGCATCATGGGAAAACACACTGAGGGGCTTTCACGCAGGCAATTTATCAAGAACGCCGCGATTGGCGCGGCGAGCGTCGCGGGCGCGACGCTTCTGAGCGGCGCGATTCCGGGCCTGGCCGAGGAGAAACCGGCCGGGCGCAAGGTTTACAACGAACCTGCCGCCTGGGACTACGAGGCGGACGTCGTAACCATCGGCACCGGCACCTCCATGTACGGCACCATCCGCATGGCCCACGAAGGGCTTGACGTAATCGCGATCGACGCCTTTTCCGTGGCGGGCGGCTCGGCGGGCTTCTCCGGCGCGGTATTGTGGCTGCCCAACAACCCGCTTTCAAGGGAAGCGGGCGACACGCGCGAGAAGTCGCGCACGTATGTCGTAAAGGGTTGCGGCATGGCCAACGTCAAGGACGACGTCATCGATGCCTTCATCGACAACACCACGCCCATGCTCGAGTACATGGATCCCCTGTTCATGAACAGCACCTACAAGCTGGGCTACTGCGTGTCGCCCGAGCTTGGCGACTATCATCCGCACTGGGAGGGCGGCATCACCGAAGGGCGCTCGGTTGACTGGCGGCCGGGCAAGGACAACGTGAATTTTAACCGTGACGCGGTCAAGTGGCGCGCGGCGTACCTTGAGATTGCCGAGGCCGAAGGCGTTCGCATCATGACATCGACCAAGATGACCAAGTTCGTCTACCGCTTTGACGAGGCGGACGTGCCCGAGGTGCTGGGCATCATCTGTGAAAAGGGCGGCCAGGAGATCGCCATCAAGGCGAAGAAGGCCGTGCTGTTCGCGCCGGGCGGCTTTGAGTGGAACTTTGAGATGCAGCGCGACTTCACTGCCGTGCCCGATTCCTACCCCTGCTCAACCTCTACCAACGACGGCACCGCCTTCAAGGCCGTCATGCCGATGGGGCCGGATCTGACCAATATGTCCGCGCAGTTCGGCATTTTGTGCTACGAGGAAAAAGCCAAGGAGCAGATGGCGACCGGCGCTCCGGCCAACATCATCTTCGAGCACCACAACCCCCACTGCATCGTGGTGAACATGGAAGGGCGCCGCTTTATGAATGAAGCGGCCGACTACGCCACCCAGCACAAGCAGTTCTACCAAAGCAATTCCTTTGGTGAAAACGTGCGCAGCAACGTGCCGTGCTACCTCGTATGCGACCAGCAAAAGGTGGACAGCCCCGCCGGTTTTATGAACGGCGCGTTTGAGGGCGAAGTGGACGAGCGCGGCGTTTTCCCCTACATCAAGAGCGCCGACACTTTGGAGGAACTGGCGGACATCATGGGCGTCAACAAGGAAAATTTCCTCATGGAGGTTGAGAAGTTCAACCGCTTTGTCGAACAGGGCCACGACGACGATTTCTATCGCGGCGACAGCCCATTCGACCGGGTGTTCTTCCAGTACACCAAGGACAGCCCGGACGATGTATACCGCACGCTTGGCAAGATTGAAAAGGCCCCCTTCTACGCGGGCAAGATCGTACCCTGCACACTGGGTACCTGCGGCGGGCCGCGCATCAACGGCAAGGCGCAAGTGCTTCACATCTCAGGAAAACCGATTGCGCGCCTGTACGGCTGCGGCAACGCAACCGGCTGCGGCGGCCCCGGCACGGCCTACGGCGGCGCGGGCGGCACGCTGGGCATCGGTTTCACCATGGGCTTCATCGCGGGCGGCGAGATCATCGAGAACGCGAAGGACGATTGGGCGTAACCGCGCAATCCATTTTTGACGGAGGGACACAAACGCATGCGCCGCCGCTCTTTAACGGGTGGCGGCGCATCATTTGCCGAAGCGAAGGCGAACCGCGGCCTTTGCTTTGAGCGCTTTGTTGATGGGCTGCGCCCGTCCGCTCTTGCGGATTACGCTTCTTATGGTGTTCCGGGGCTTGCCCAATCGCCCGGGACACGGTATAATGAACCCAATAACATAGTAAAGCGGTGATGTCAAGTGAGCGGTAGATTCGAAGGGCTTCGCATGCTGGTTGCCGAGGACAACATCCACATATTGGGCAGCATCTCGGCATTTCTTGTGCGTGAAGGCGCGCAAGTCGAGCGCGCACAAAACGGGCTGGAAGCGCTTGAGCATTTCCAGGCGCGCAAGGGCCAATTTGACCTGATCCTGATGGATCTTGAGATGCCGGTGATGAGCGGATACGAGGCGCTCATGGATATCCGCGCGTCCAACGCAAGGATCCCGGTCATCATCATGTCGGGCAGCTATGGAATAGACAAATTCGAGGTGATGGACCATGTACACCTGATAAAAAAGCCGTTCCGGTTCGACGATCTGTGGCTGGCGATCGACTGGATGCGGCGCGAACACACGATGCTGTAGAAGGGTATCCATGCGCGCGACACACGCAAATGGTCGCAACCATTTAGCCGCCGATAAAAAAAGGGCCCAATAACCTGCCGCTCCTTGCCGCGCACCCTCATGTATGGGTAGAAGGCCATTTCTGGTCCGGTATCTAACGAACATTCGGTAGATTTTAACACATCGTGTGCATACAGAGGAGAGCGGTTGTATGTTCTATGGAGTGGATAGTCTGCGGTTGTTGCAGGAGCACCTGGATTCCGGCGGGTTTCTGAATATTTTCAACAACTACCCATTCACCATCCTACACAGCTTCGTGAGCAGCGCGATGTCGTTTTTCGTAATCAGCGTGATCCTGTCGGCGCTTTATCGCAAGAAGGTGCTTGTCGTTCGGTACGCGCTGACGTCGGTCATGTTCTGCGTGCTGACGATGGGACCGACGTTCCTGGTCAATTTTCTTCGGCCTGAGTCGATCACGTACCATTATGAGGACTGGTTCGTGATCTATCCGCCATACTTCCTGCCTTTGCTGTACGCGCTGTGCGTGTTTATGCTGGGGATCGACCGGTCGATCAGCTTGTCCACATCGATCAAGCTATACACGGTGGCGGTATCCAACATTTTGGTCTACTACATGGCGGAGGCGGCGGCATTCCACTTTGCCACGAACGATGTCCGGTACATATTTACGGTGATGTTTCTGGCCAATGGGTTCATGATGGTTTTGAATACCGCCGCGTGCGCGCTGTGCGTGCGCGTGTTCCGGCGGCGCAAGGTGTGGCTTGATGCGTATAAACTGAAGCGCACGATAAACGTAAACATACGCGGCAAGCTTTTGCATTACACGGGCATCGCCGCGCTGCTGCACGCCGGCAACTGCCTGATGATGACGCTGCTTGCGCGGTCCGGCCAATTTCTACTGACGGAGTTGGTGCTGTTTGTGCTGGTGGTACAGTGCCTGTTCATATTCTGGGTCAGCTACAACAGCGACAGGCGGACCATCCTGCGCGCGGACATCCACAACCAATCGCTGCACATTCGCTCGTTGGTCGGGTCCATCGACGATATGCGCGGTTTGCGCCACGATTTGACGAACATGGTGCAGGTCTATCAGGGCTTCATCGATATGTCGGACTGGGACGGCTTGTCGAAGTACCACGCATCGCTGATGCAACAGACGCGCTTGGTATCGGATTACCTGGACCTGGGGACAAAATTCCAGGTGCACCCGGTGATCCTGTCACTGCTGCACATCAAGGCTGACCTGGCGCAACGGTGCGGCGTGATGATCAACATCAACATCGCTTCTGACTCCCTGGACATCCGCATGGATGAGCTTGACCTGTCCCGCGTGGTGGGCAATCTGCTTGACAACGCCATTGAGGAGGCCGCCCAAACCGAGATTAAGTCCATACAGTTCTCGCTGCAACCGGCCGGCCGCACACAGCTTTTGTTGTCCATCACCAACCCAACCACGGGCGATGTGGACGTCAATGCCATTATGGAAAAGGGATTCACAAAAAAAAACGGCCACGGAGGACTTGGGCTTTATACGCTGTGGAACCTGGTCAACCGCACGCAGGGTTGCCGGGTCAGGGCGGAGTATTTAAACCGCATGATCACATTCTACTTGGAGTTGCCCTGCCGGGGGCGTGAGGGAAGCGACGGCATTGCGTAGGGCATCCGGTCGGCGGCGCGACCGCGACGCCCGCCCCCGGCCCCACATGAAGGACGGTGGGGCAATCATCCCCGCCAACCCGGTCGAGGGCATGCGGTCGGCGGGGATGAGGCTAAAGGCGTTCACTCTCCCATGACAATCCCGATATCGCGCGCGGTTTCTACCAGCTGATGGTCGGGCGGGACCAGCTTGGTCTTGCCCGCGACTTCCCCCAGCGGATTGTGGATCACTTCGCCGCCTTTGAGTGCAACCGTGACGCCGTAGGTGCCTTTTTTGATGAGTTCGGCCGCGTGGACGCCAAATTGTGTGGAGAGGACGCGGTCGTATGGACAGGGGCTGCCGCCGCGTTGAATGTGGCCGGGGACCACGGCGCGGGCTTCGTAGCCGGTTCGCGCCTGGACCTGCTCGGCAATGCGGTGGGCGACCGTCTTGTAAGGGTTTTCGTTTGTGCGGTCCTTGCGCTTTTGAGAGGCTTCTTCCTTTGAGAGAGCGCCTTCGGCCACGGCGATGATCGAGAAGCTCTTTTTGTTGCGCCCGCGCGCTTCGACCGCCTGAACCACCTTGTCCATGTCGTAGGGAATCTCGGGGATCAGCACGACGTCCGCGCCGCCGGCAAGGCCCGCTTGAAGCGTCAGCCAGCCCGCTTTGTTGCCCATGAGCTCCACCACGATCACGCGGCCGTGGCTATCGGCGGTCGTGTGCAGCCGGTCGATGATCTCGGTCGCCGTCGCTGCGGCGGTGTGGAAACCGAAGGTCACGTCGGTCATCCAGATGTCATTGTCGATCGTCTTGGGCAGGCCGATGATGTTCAGACCTTCCTCGCTGAGCATGTTGGCCGTCTTGTGCGTGCCGTTGCCGCCAAGGGTTATGAGGCAGTCAAGCTTCAGCCACTTGTAGGTGTCCTTCATGGCCGCGACCTTGTCCACCTGATCCGTTCCGATCACGCGCATGTTGCGGTAGGGCGTGCGGGAGGTTCCGAGAATCGTCCCGCCGCGCGTCAGGATGCCCGAAAAATCGCGCTTTGACATCTCGCGGTACTGACCGTCGATCAAGCCGCCAAACCCGTCCGCTATGCCCACGATCTCCGCGTCAAAAAGTTCGTATGCCGCGCGCGCGACGCCGCGAATGCAGGCGTTGAGGCCCGGACAGTCTCCGCCCGCGGTCAGAATTCCAATTCGCTTCATGGAGCACCTCCCATTTATGCCTGTTTGTTGATTCTATATTAGCATAATCTGCGCGCGCTGAAAACCGTTCATGCGCAAATAAAGTAAAAAACACATCAAAACCTGCCGTCGCCCAAATTCCTTGTTGCTTTACTTTGCGTTTTGGGTTAAAATGAAGGGTGAGTATGAATCGCAATGATCGCAATGATAAGATAGAGGTGTCAAAATGAAAACCAAAACCATTCGCTCCGCCATTCCCATCTACATAGCCGCGCTCGTGTGGATACTCTACGGCTTGGCGTTGCCGCTTTACAAGGTTTCGCACATCCTCATGGCGGCGGGGCTGTCGGTGGTCGCATTTTTGGTCGCGGGGAAGTTCTTCCCGGGCAGGGTGGTCGAGGCCGACCTTGACGCGGGCGATGATGAGATCAACCGGGAACTCAAGGACAGCAGGGCTGAGCTTGAGAAGATCCGCGCGGCGGGCGCGGCGATTCACGCTTCGGCCATCGCCGAAAAACTCGCGCGCATGGACAAGGCCGGCAAGGCGATCCTTGGGGCGGTTGCCGAAAAGCCCGCGCGCGCGAGCCAGGTGCGCAAGTTCATGAAGTACTACCTGCCCACGACCGCCAAGCTCCTTGAGCAATACCAGGTCATGGCGGGTGTCGATACGCGCGGCGAACACATCACCAAGGCCATGAAGAGCGTGGAGAACAGTTTGGACCTGATCGCTTCGGCGTTTGAAAAACAGCTGGACACCCTCTACCGCGACGACGCAGTGGACATGACCAGCGACGTACAGGTACTGGAGACCATGATGGCCGGTGACGGCCTGACCGACGAGGGAATTAAGCAAGCGTTGAAGGAGGATACCAAACAATGTCAGACGAGCTCAAATTGAACGTGGAATCGGGGGAAAATGTGGATCAGGTGCTGAACCTGGCCAATCAGGCGGTGGAAGAGGCGAGAAAGGCGATTGCCGATGAAGCGGCCAAGCCCATGCTGGAGGTCGAAACGTCCGCCGCCCCGGCGCCCCCCACGCTGAGCGTGGAAGAGACGCCCATTACGCCCACTGAGCCCGCGCTGAAAGTGGAAACGGCGCCAAGCGCCCAGCCGGTGATCAATGTGGAAGCGCCGACTGCGCCCGCAGCGCCGGTGGCGCCCGTCGCGGCGGCAGTTCAAAGCGCGCCGCTCGACGAGGCCGCGCCCTCAATCACATTGACGCTCAATCCCACCACCACCGCGACCGCGACCAAAGTGGCCGAAGCTGTGGAGGAGGAAAAACCGCAGGTCAAGCCGGAAGAGGTGCGCCCCACGTTTTCGCCGCAGGAGATGCAGATGATCAACGATTTCGCGAAGAAGATCGATGTCACCGACACCAACCTGGTCTTCTCCTATGGCGCGTCCGCCCAGCAGCAGATCGCCAGCTTTTCGGATTCGGCGCTCAAGAGCGTGCAGACCAAGGATTTGGGCGAAGTGGGCGACATGATTTCGGGGCTCGTGACCGAGCTGCGCGGCTTCACCATCGACGATGGCGAAAAGGGCGGCTTCCTCGGCTTCTTCAAGAAAACAGTGGACAAGCTCCAGCTCATGAAGAACCGCTACGACCACGCCGAAGTCAACGTCAACAAGATCGTGGACGGACTCGAGGGGCATCAGGTGCAGCTGCTCAAGGACATCGCGACGCTCGACCAGCTCTACGAACAGAACCTGGCCTACTTCAAGGAACTGTCGATGTACATTGAGGCGGGCAAGATCAGGCTGGCCGACGTCAAGGCGCACGACCTGCTCGCCGCGCGCCAGAAGGCCGAAACCAGCAAGCTCCCCGAAGACGCGCAGGCCGCGAACGACCTGGCCGCCAAGATCGACCGGTTTGAGAAGAAGCTGTACGACCTTGAGCTGACGCGCAACATCTCAATTCAGATGGCCCCGCAGATCAGGCTGCTTCAAAACAGCAACCAGATCATGGCCGAGAAGATTCAGTCCTCCCTCGTCAACACCATCCCGCTGTGGAAGAGCCAGATGGTGCTGGCGCTTGGCATGCAGCACACGCAGTCGGCCATGGAGGCGCAGCGCGCGGTGACCGACCTCA
This sequence comes from Eubacteriales bacterium, assembly GCA_031551775.1. GTDB lineage: Bacteria > Bacillota > Clostridia > Christensenellales > Aristaeellaceae > Anaerozeibacter. Next base: position 21,484 of record JAVBND010000088.1, read on the forward strand.
CCAACGAGTTGCTCAAGAAGAACGCCGACGCGCTCCACACCGCGACGGTCGAGACCGCGAAGGAATCCGAGCGGGGCATCGTGGATATCGATACGCTCAAGCAGACCAACGCAACCCTCATCAAGACCATGGACGAGGTGTTGACCATCCAGCAGGACGGCCGCGAGAAGCGCAAGGCCGCCGAAGCGGAACTTGCCTTAATCGAGAGCCAGCTGCGCGCAAAGCTGCTTGAGATCAAGCAATAATCGTCAAAGCGGGCCGGGCGCGCGCCCGGCCCATTTTTCAGGAGGAACCAGGCCATGAAAGGAATCGGAGAAAACCGGATGATCGCGTGGATCGTGTTCGCGGCGTGCGTGATCTTTTCGCTCTCCTTCTCAAGCGAACGCGCGCTTTCCAATTTGCGCCGCGACAACGAGGCGGTGTTTTATCAGGGCACCACGGATTCGATGGGCTTGTCGATTGACAAGCAGCTTCAAACGCGCGCGATGAGCGCGTACAACATCGCGAGCACCGCGGGCAACTACCCGATTGACGCAAGCCTTGTGAAAACCGCCAAGGATGCGGCGGACGCGCTGGAAAAAGCCAAGACCATTCAGGACAAGAACGCGGCCAACATCGCCTGCGAGCGCGCGGTGCAGGACCTGTACACCGCCATCGAGAACACGTCGATGTCAAGCACCGATCAAAATTACGCGCTTTCGCAGTACAGGGATTTTCAGGCGGCGAGCGACATGATCCGCCATGACAAGTACAACGAGTACGCGCAGGATTTCAATCAGGAACTTGGGAAATTTCCCGCCAGGCTCTTGGCGGGCCTGACCGGAGTCAGCCCGCTGCCGATGTTCAGTTAAGGAGTTGCCCATGAAAAAAATCGCGTGGCTCTTGGCTCTTTTATTGGCGCTTGCCATACCGGTTATGGCGATTACCATTGTCAAGCCGAACGCAGACTTTTATGTGCTCGACGACGCGGGCGTTTTGAGCGAGGAAACCGAGGCGCACATTGTCTACAACAATGATGCGCTGTACAAGGCGACGGGCGCGCAGATTGTGTTCGTCACCGTCGGCACCACCGGCTCCATGAAGATCAGCGACTACGTCTATCAGCTGGGAAACGACTGGAAGGTCGGGTCGGAAAAGAACAACGGCATCGTGGTGTTGCTTGCGATTCAGGACGACGATTATTACTATATGCAGGGTACCGGCCTTCAATCGAGCCTGACGAGCTCCGCCATGGGCAACCTGGCCGACGAATACCTCGAGCCGTGGTTCGCGGCCAAGGATTATGACACCGGAAGCCGTCAGTTTTTCGATGCCCTGTTTCAAAAGGTCAATACCATTTACCACGCGAACCTGAGCCTGCGTGACTACTCGACGGGCAATGTCGTGACCGCGACGCCAAAGCCGCGCGTGTCTCAGAGCAACAATTACCAAAACAGCTCGCGCGACTACGATGATGAACCCGGCAGCGGCTTCAGCTTTACCGACATTGTCATCGCTTTGATCGTGGTGGTGCTGGTCATCTCGATCATCTCGGGCGCGTCGGGCCGGGGCGGTTGCGGATGCTTGCCCAGCCTATTTGGCGGCTTCCTCGGCGGCATGTTCAGCCCCGGCCGCAGCCGCGGCAGCCGCCGGGATGACGATTGGCGCGGGAGACCTCCGCGCGGGGGCGGCGGGTTTGGCGGCTTTGGAGGATGGGGCGGCTCCTCATCCGGCGGCCGTTCCGGCGGCGGCGGCGGCTTTGGCGGCGGCGGGGGCGGCCGTTCCGGCGGTGGGCGCTCGGGCGGCGGCTTTGGCGGCGGCGGGTTCGGTGGCGGCGGCGG
>JAVBND010000034.1:0-37596 GCA_031551775.1 Eubacteriales bacterium
CTGAAATACGCGGTCAAGACAGACCTCATACTGACCAACCCCGCCGACAAGATCGAGCGCCCGAAGAAAGAGCGTTTCATCGGCAGCTTCTATGCCAGCGAGGAAATCACGCAGCTTTTTGAGGCGGTACAAGGTACGCGGTTGGAACTGCCGGTTATGCTTGGTGCTTTCTACGGACTCAGACGCAGCGAGGTGATCGGCCTCAAGTGGGACGCGGTTGACTTTAACAATAACTCGCTGACCATACGGCACACCGTCACCGCCTGCAACCTCGACGGGAAGCACATTACCATCGCGGCTGACACAACGAAGAACAAGGCGAGTATGCGGACGCTGCCCCTCGTTCCGACGTTCAGTGACAAGCTGCTGGAGATCAAAGCGCAGCAGGAGGACAACATGAAGCTGTGCGGACGCTCATACTGCAAGGACTATCTTGGCTACATCTGCGTGGACGAGCTGGGAGAGCGGATGAAGCCCGCGTATGTGACCACCTCATTCCCGATCTTGCTGGAACAGCATGGGCTTCGGAAAATACGCTTTCACGACTTGCGCCATAGCTGCGCGAGTTTGCTGCTGGCGAACAACGTACCCATGAAGCAGATACAGGAGTGGCTGGGACACAGCGACTTCTCCACGACGGCCAACATTTACGCGCATCTGGACTATAACTCCAAGGTTTCATCGGCCAATGCGCTGCAAAACGGCTTGAAGCTCTGATTATCTGCTTCAATCGGCTATTTCCTCGCTTTTTCAGTTCTCTCCAAAAACAGGAGAGAACTGGCCCAAAATCAAGGTTTTTGGCGTCAGGCGCAAAAAAGAAAAAGCCCCGAAACCCAATGGTTTCAAGGCTTTTCCGGTGGCGGAGAGGGTGGGATTCGAACCCACGTGAGCTCTCGCTCAAACTGATTTCGAGTCAGCCCCGTTATGACCACTTCGATACCTCTCCAGGACTGCTGCGACGTGAGGGCGCTAAACAGCACTTGGAATTATACGCTATTTGTGTTCGATTGTCAATGGGGAAATTATGAGATTGCGCAATCTCGAACCATTCGCCATGGATCAGGTCAGGTTTCCTCCACCCAATTGTGCGCGCGGGTGATTGCCTTTTGCCAGCCAGCGAGCAGTTTTTCGCGCGTGTCGCTTGCCATTTGCGGCGTGTAGGTTTGGGCGCTTTGCCATACGCGCTCAAGCGACGCATCGTCCCACAGGCCCACCGCGCGGCCCGCCAGCATCGCGGCGCCCAGCGCCGTTGTCTCGATCACGCGCGGGCGCACGACGGACAGATCCGCGATATCGGCTTGGAACTGCATCAGGAACCCATTGGCTGAAGCGCCCCCGTCCACCCGCATGACGCTTGGGCGCAGCGCGCTGTCAAGCGCCATGGCCTTGAGCACATCGTTTGTTTGAAACGCGATCGATTCGAGCGCCGCACGCACCACATGGGCGCGGCCCGCGCCGCGCGTCAGCCCCACGATGGTTCCGCGCGCGTACATGTCCCAGTGCGGCGCGCCAAGACCCGCGAATGCGGGCACCACGTAGACGCCGCCGCTGTTTGCGACGCTGCGCGCAACTTCTTCCGATTGAGCGGCGCTTTCGATCAGCTTCATTTCGTCCCTCAGCCACTGCACCACCGCGCCGCCGATGAAGACGCTGCCCTCAAGCGCGTATGTCGGTTTTCCATCGATGCGCCAGGCCAACGTGGTCAACAGGTTGTTGCGCGAAATGACCGGCGCGCGCCCGGTGTTCATCAGCATAAAACAGCCGGTTCCGTAGGTGTTTTTGACCATGCCCGAAGAAAAACAACCCTGACCGAACAGCGCCGCGTGCTGATCGCCCGCGAGTGCCGCTACCGGGATGGGTACGCCCAGTATGTCCTCGCGGAGCGTGCCGATCACTTGCGAGGAATCAACCACTTCGGGCAGCACGGCGCGCGGGATGTCGAGCGCGCGCAGCAGCATGTCGTCAAAGACTTGCTCGCGCAGGTTGAACAGCATCGTGCGCGCGGCATTGGTGGCATCGGTCACGTGGACCTTTTCCCGCGTCAGATGCCAGGCGAGGAAACTATCGACGGTGCCAAAGCACAGTTCCCCGCGTTCGGCCCTTTCGCGCGCGCCTTCAACATTGGTCAGGAGCCATTGCAGCTTGGTGCCGGAAAAATAAGCGTCGGGGATCAGTCCGGTCCTGTCGCGAATGACGTTTGAAAGCCCGTCCCGCTTGAGCCGCTCGATGAGCGGCGCGGTACGCCGGCACTGCCAGACGATGGCGTTGTACACGCACTCGCCGGTTTTCCTGTCCCACAAAAGTGTGGTTTCGCGCTGATTGGTGATGCCGATGGCGACGATATCGCTTGGCGCAATGCCGGATTTTTTGACCGCCTCGCGAAGCGACGTGATTTGCGTATTCAGAATGTCGTGCGCTTCGTGCTCCACCCAGCCGGGCTGGGGGTAGTGCTGGCGAAACTCAATACCGTGCGCCGACACTTGCGCGCCGGTCTCGTCAAATACGACCGCGCGGGAACTGGTGGTGCCCTGATCCAGGGCCACAACATACTTCATAACGATCTCCTTTTGTGTCACTCCACCGCTTCCAGATCGTCTGGGTCCACGAACTCGGCGCGTGCGGTCGCGGCGGGATTCTCCCCGCCGATCGCGATGCCCATGGAGGGCTTCGCCGTTTGTTCCGGTTCGGGGGACTCTTCCGGCACGGTTTCACCCTCAGCGATCGTTTCGGGGGGCGTTTCGGGGATCGCTTCGGTGGGCGTTTCGGCGGCCGGTTGCGTGGCTTCGGGCAGGGGCGTTTCTTCCGGCATGACGGGGAGCCTCGGCTCGGGCGAGGGGAACACGCCGTCCAGGGGCACGATCGCGCCCAGGGTATTGCGCAGCCAGCCAAGCGAAATCACGCCGTTGGATTCCATCTGGCGCGCCCCCATGACCGCGATCAGCAAGATCAGCAGGATGATCAGCAGTCCCTTGAGGAAGCGCAGCACGCGCTTGCCAAAACTCAGCGTATCGTCGTCCTCGTCGTATTCGTCGTCTTCGTCATATTCGTCGTCTTCATCATATTCGTCGTCGTATTCGTCCTCGTCGCCCAGGTCCTCATCCTGATACACGCGCACGGAACCGTGCTTCCTGACTCGGCTGTAACGGCGGATCGGCAGGTCGTCCTCATCGTCCTCATCCTCGTCGTAGTCTTCGTAATCCTCATCGTCTTCAAGGCGCGCGTCACGGCCAAACAGGCGCTTGCGCTTGCGCAGGGGCGCATCTTCGTAATCTTCGTCGTCTTCATCCCCGTCCGCTTCGCCCTCGTCCGCCGCCTCTTCAGTCTTCCTCGCGGCGCGGCCAAACAAGCGGCGCTTTTTGACGGGAGGCTCGTCCTCTTCCTCGTCCTCCTCCGCGCCGAGCCCGTCTTCTTCGCTCTGGGCGCGCACCGGCGTAAAGCGGCGCGTGCGCTGCTCATCCTTCTCTTCCTTTAGGCGGATGGGTTTGAAGGACTGCGTGGGTTCATCCACGCCGGAAATGGGTTCGCTGTCTACGGCCTTTTCTTCGCGCGCATCCGCCTCCGCGCTCCGGGCGCGGCGACCGCGCCTCTTCAAGGGCTGGTCGGAATCGTCAAGCGCGTCTGCCAGCTTGAGCGTCAAATCGCCCTGGGGAGCGGCGGCTTCATCGGCCACAACATCGCCGTCCGCTTCGTATTCCGCTTCGTCCTCATCGTACTGATCCTGCGCGCGGTGGCCAAACAGGCCGCGTTTGCCGCCGGTCGGCGCGATGTCGTCATCCTCTCCGTCGTCGTCTTGGTTGGCCGACTTGACGCTGGGCGTCCCAAACAGGAAGAAGCGCTTGCGGTTTTTTTCGGCCTTGGCCTTTTTCCAACCGCGGCCGCTCTCCTCGCGTTCCTCTTCATCCGCTTCCTCTGGTTCTTCGTCCGCGCCATTGGGCTGGACCGCCGCCTGAGGCGCAGCAGGACCGACGCCGGCAATATCCGCTGCGGCTTCCACCGGCCGCGCGTAGGGCGAACGGGCGCTCTCGCTCCTTGGCGGCGCGGCGTCCGTTGCGAATTCCTCTTCGGCAAGCTGCTGCTGGGCGCGGCGCTCCTTGCGCGAAAGCGTGACTTCCGCCGCGTCCTCTTCGCCCGCCGTGTCAAGCGACGCGCTCACCACTTCGCCTTCGTGAAGGGATACGCCAAGGTCGCCCTTCAACGGGGCAACGGGGAGGTCGGGTTCGTCCGCCGCATCCACCAACGCAACCTCTCCGGCTCTGCGGAACTTGCGCCTCAGCGCGCCGCCCAAGTTCTTAAGCGCGCCGCCGAATTTCTTGACGCCCAAGACGGCATCGGAAAACGGATTGTCGCTTGAGGGTTCATCGTCCAAGCGCGCATCTTCGCCGCCCCCGTCATAATCGTCCGCAACCGCCTCCGCCCGCTGCCCGGCTTCGGGCAATTGGGCGCCGTCCATTGCGTCCGCGACCCCTGCCGTTTCACCGGCCTGGGTTATGGCGACATCGGCGCTTTCCTGAACATCCGCTGCCCTCGCTGCCGTGTCCACGGCATCCGCCGGGACCTCTTCATCGTACGAGCGCGCGCCGAATCCGGCGACAGCCTGGCGGACCCCGCCAAACAGCTTGGGCTTTTCCTTCTTCCGCGTCTCGTTTGCCTGAGCCGCTTTCTCAATTGGAGATTCAGGCACGGCGCGGCGCATGCGCTCCTCGTGCATTCGTTTGTATTCATAATAGTCCAGTTGCGGCCGGTCTTTCCCGCTTTGTGGACGTCGATCTTGGGGCATCGGTCGTCGCCTCCCTGTCCTAGTCCTATACCAGGGCATATTTATTATACATTATATACGCAAACTGAAAAGCTGGCAAGGGCAGATTCTGGAGAAAACCCAAAAATGAGCCGGGGCGATTCCTCCTGATCCTCCTTTTTATGTGACAGACCACAAAGTTATCATGATAATAAGCAATTTCAATCGAAAATGAAGCGTTTTGCGTTTGAAAAATTTGCAAAGTATGGTATACTCATGAATGTTTCTCCCAGTCGAGAAGGGGGCTCAAAATTGACGAATGCCAAATTGCTGATCGTGGATGACAACGTCCAGATCCGAACCGCTGTACGCAGCTATTTCCTTAAGGCGCCGCACATATCGGTCGTGGGCGTGGCGAGCAACGGCGACGAAGCGCTGGCGCTGACGCTCGAGCACAGGCCGGACGTCGTGCTGCTGGACATCGTCATGCCGCACAGTGACGGATTCGGCTACCTCGAACGCCTTCAGCAGCTGGACGGCATTCATCCGACCATCATCATCCTGTCGGCGCTGGCGCGCGACGAACTGATCGCGCGCGCGATCGAACTGGGCGCGAGCTTCTACATGATAAAGCCCTTTGACCTTGACATGCTTTACCGGCGTATCCTTAGCTACTGCGACATCACGCCGGGCAGTGCCCAGGCGGGAATCGGGCAGGAAAAAGCCGTTCCCGAACCCCCGGCAGGCAATCCGGACGCGGACAGCATGTCGCCCGCGCCCTCGCTCAGCGACGGAATCGACGATGTGTTTCTGACGATCGGCATCCCGCCGCATATCCGCGGCTATGTTTTTTTGCGCGAAGCGGTCAAGTTGGTCATCAAAGACAAAGAACTGATCGGGAAGATCACCAAGGAACTCTACCCAAGCGTCGCCAAGCGGTTTGGTACCACCCCATCAAAGGTCGAGCGTTCGATCCGCCACGCAATCGAAGTGGCCTGGACGCGCCAGGATACGGAAGCAATCAACCGGACGATCGGCGGCAGTGTGTTTTCCTCATGGGGTCGCCCGAGCAACGGTGAATTTATCGCGCGCGTCGCGGGCATCGTCATCCGGGATAAACATCCCCTATAAAGAATTGCTTTCAAGCTCAAGATAGTAGGTCCGCTCACAGTTGTTGACGGTGTACATAAGGGATGCGCGTTTGTAGTCGGCAAGCATCCGCCGCGCGGCCCGGATGTCACCCTCGTCAAAGCTCTTCGCATCATGCGCCGGGGGAGGCGCCGAGTGGCTGATGACGACCAGCTTGCCCTGAGCGTCCTTGTTTTCTACCAACACATGAACGAAGCGGCGCTGGCTGAGCGCGGCGGCGTCTACCGCACCCGTCAGCAATTGGCCAAGCGCGTCTACGAGCACATCATCAGCCAGGAGCATATCGCGCACGTCGCCGATTATGTTGGAGCTCAGCATGACGTTTTTTTCTTCCGCGCGTTCGTGTATCTTCGCGATCAGGTTGATAAGCGCAGGATTTTCGGGCATGCGGATCATCCGATCACCCGCCGTGCGCGTCGCGTCCTCAAATTCCTTGTGATAAGCCTTGAGTTCCTCAAGGCTCCCAAGCATGATATAGCCGCTGTATGATTGGAGAATATTATAAAAGTCGTGCTTCACGCCGCGAAAACTTTCAATGGCGTTTTGCAGCATGCCGATGTAAACCGCCTTATTGCGGGCTTCAAGGCGCAACGCGCGCCGCTTGGCCAGAAGAATGCCGATGATCATCGCCTGGATGAGCGCCAGGGAAGCGATGATGTACTCCGCGCCCCATCCGTGCAGCCGCGTCAGCGGCAACGCGTGAATGAACAGGTAGAGCACACAGGCCTCGGAAAACGCGATCAACACCTGCCTTCGCGGCGATCTTGAGAGCGTCCCATCGAGCTGGCGAATCATGAAATGCTTGCGGCGGATGAGCGAGAGCAGCGCCCGGTAAACAATGAACAGCAGGATTGAATATGAGAGCAGCATCACCGTTTCGAGTATGTAGTTGTAGGACGGCGCCAGACCATGATAAAAGAAAGCGTCCCGAAACACATGCATGAGGCAGCAGATCAGAATCGAGGCCAGGTATGCGGGAAACATCATAAAAGCCGAGCGATGCCTCGGCAATTTTAAAATCCTTATGCTCAGATAATACTCAAAGAGCAGCAAAACCGGCGTAGGGATCGCGGCGAGCGTGTATTCCGTGTGCGTATAGTCTTGAAACCCAATCAGCGCCGCGAGCGCCATTGCGCAACTTGCCATGCGCAGCGCGCCCACGGCCAAGGCAAACGCCGCCTTTTGCCGAACGGTCGCCTTTTCGCCGAACACGTTGACGAACAAATCCGCAAGGATATAGTGATGCACGAACATGTGCAAGGCGATGACAATCAATTGAATCATCCGCATCAGGGTCGCATATTGAAGAGGCGTATCCACGTACAATGTCCTCCCGCGCTAAACCGGTTGTATGTTGATGAAGACAGAAAATTCCATGTCGTACTGCGTGAAACGCACGGCGGCGTTGCTGTAGCGCATAAGCGTCGATCGCACCTGCGCAATGCCGTCGCCCATGTGGCTGGGCTTGCTTGTGACCCCGGTTTCCATGTTGGGGCCCGCCTCGACCGACTCGGCGACGGTATTGCTGATGACGATCAGGATACCCCCGCCCGGCTTCTTTTCAATGGAGCAATGGGCAATTTTCTTCTCGCTTTCAAATGCCGACTCGATGGCATTGTCGAGCAGGTTGGTCAGCACATGGCAAATATCGACCTCGTCAATGTAGAGGTTTGTCACGTCGCACAAGAGCGCAATGCGCAGCGTCACGTCCGTCTGCCGCGCATATTCAAGTTTTGCGAGCAAAAGCGAAATAAGCGCCGGGTTCTGGCCCATTTTTTGCATCAGGTCCATCTGATCGCCAACCCCGACGGTTGTGCGCAGGAGCGACTCATGGTAGACCCTCAAGTTTTTCAGGTCCCCGCGCTCGATGAACTGTCCATACTCGGACAGGATCGAATAAAAATCGCGCCGGACAGCCTCAAAGCTCTCAACCGTGTCGGTGAGTCCGCCGATATGTACGTTTTTGCTGTCAATGGCCACCGCTAGGCTGCGGTTGTCGAGCGCCAGATACCCGATGAACAGGACCTCGAGCAGGACCGCGAGCGTTATAAAGTCCTGCACCTCATGACTGTCGGTCATCATGGTGGGCAAAAACACCGCGCAAAAATAGACCGCCGTTTCTTTGAAGGAAAGCCACGGCAAGGATCCTTGATCCGTACGTTCTTTCATCAAAATGATTGGGCGGGTCTGCCTGCGCAGGTATCCGCACAAAAAACAAACCGACGCCACGATGACCGTAGTGCTCACCGTCAGTGAACAGGCGTCCAGCAAGTAATTGTAGCCCTTGCCCGGGACCTGGGGAAACAGAAAAAAACCCAACGCGTACAAGAGCGTTTTGATGATGACGATGCCCAGGTAGATATCGTAGGAAATGCGCAGAGCGCTCGCGTATGACATTTTAAAAATCTTGCGCCACAAGGCATAGTAGATGAGGCCGAACAGCGGGTTGGGTACCGTCACAAGGCTGTAGATCAGCGGCGTAAAGTCGGCCATGCCGCCTACCATGTAAATGCCGTAAGTCCACACCGTGTTAAACAGAACCGAAATGATAAAAGCATAGAGGAGTTTTTGCTTCACGCCAGCCCACTTGGAATAGATCGCCAAGACCAAGTCCACCACCGCATAATACCGGATGAGCGAGGTGATGGCTGAAATTAAAAACAGAACAGCCTGCATAAAATGCGAATAGGCAAAAGCCTGATCCATCTGTTTCACTCCGCCGTACCAGTTATTTGAACCGATCTTAACTTTCCGATTGCTTCCCGATACAATTATAGCAAAACAAGCGCCAAAAGTCACCTTTTCTGAAAATAATGTTGAATGTTGTCGAAGAGGCGGGCGCACGCCCAAGGCCGGGCGCGCATACTGTGGTCTGTAGCACCGATCCATGAAGGAGGAGATTCAATTGACCAAGGCAGCCGATCTTCTCTCGCGCGCCCGCGCGCAGGCACAAATCCGCCCGCAAGGCGCCGGAGCCGCACCTCAAACGGTCCCGACGCGTCCGGCTCCGTCCGGTTTCTGGCCAAGCGTCCAGCCCCCGCCCCGGCCCGCCGCGCCCGCAAAACCGGCTTTTGCCAAGCCTACATATGCGCCCCCGCCCCTGTTCCCGCCCAGGAGTGCTCCGCCCGCCTACCCACAAGCGGAGACGGGCGATGCCCAAATCGCGGTCCACCCGCCGGACATTGCGCCCATGATCCCCATGCCCAAGCCCCGCTCGGCCATCTACAAGGGACTGATGAAGCAGCACGACCGAATGGGCGGACGACACATCGCGCGCTGATGAGACAAGGAACCGCGTTTGCTTTTGGGGACACGCCGGAAGGTGTGTCTCATTCTTTGGCGCTCTTCGGATAAATGCTGTTGACAGAAAAATAAAATGAGCGTATATTGTTTCCTTGTCAACAATACGGAAGGTGGACGCTCATGCAAATCGACTTGAAACTGCTGGCCGCCATCGACGAATACGCATGTCTTCGCAAGAGGATCAACCGGGGTATTTCAAGCTCGGTGCCGGGCGTACCGTCCTTTGGCGGCAAGGACCTCCTGCTGTGGATTGAAAAGCTCGACCGGCCCAATGTCACGGTACTCAGCGAAGCGCTCGGCATCACGCGCGGCGGGGCGAGCAAGGCGCTTGGGCGGCTCAAGGCCGACGGCCTGGCGGAGGGGTACCGGCTGCCCGGCAACAAAAAAGAGGTCTACTACCGCTTGACCGAAAAGGGAAAGGCGGCCCAGGGCGCGCTGGCTGAGGCGCTCCAGCACCTCGACGCCCTCTCCCTTGAATACATTGAAACGCTCAGTGACACCCGCAAGCGCGCGGCGCTCGCGTTTTTTAGCGGCATAACCGCGCACCTCGCCTCGCGCTGGGAAAACGAAGGAGGCGATCGGGCGTGAAGAAGACCTTTTCATGCCTTGCGCGCTATTGGCCGATCGTGCTGGCGGCCGTGCTCTCGCTCGTGGGCGAGTGCCTGTGCGACCTTTACCAGCCAACCCTCATGGCGCGCATGATCGACAAGGGCGTGGACGCGCGGTCGATCTCGGTCGTGGGCCGCTATGCGCTGGGGATGCTCGGCGTAACCGCGCTGGGCATGCTGTGCGCCATAGCGCGATCGATGTTTTCGAGCAACGCCTCCCAGCGCTACGGGCGCGACCTCCGGCTCATGCTTTACAAAAAGGTTATGCACATGCCGCTTGAGGATGTGGACAGGCTTGAGCGCGCCTCAATCATCACGCGGCTGACCAACGACGTGACGCAGGTTCAAAACTTCGTCAACGGCTCCATGCGCATCTTCCTGCGCGCGCCCATTCTGTGCGTGGGCTCGATCATCATGGCCTACCAGCTTTCCCATGCGATGGCCGGGGCGTTGACGGTCGTGGTGCCCGTCTCGGCGGCGATCATCGCCCTTTCGATCGCGATCGGCTACCCCTACTTCTACAAGGTGCAATCGCTGCTCGACAAGCTGAGCGCGGTGGTGCGCGAATACCTCTCGGGCGTGCGCGTGGTCAAGGCGTTCGGGCGCTTCGCGTTTGAGAAAAAGCGCTTTGAGGGCATGAACGAAGGCTTGACAAACGCGTCCGCCGCCGCCATGCGCGTAACCGCGGTGTTCGGCCCGGCGGTGTCGCTGGTGGTCAACATCGCCATCGCGGCGGTGATCGTGCTGGGCGGCTTCGCGGGCGAAGAGAAAGGGACCGTCGTCGCCTTCATCAATTACATGACGCAGATCATGAGCGCTCTGGCCATGTTCTCGCGCATCTTCAACCAGCTCGCGCGGGCGCTCGTCTCCGGAAAACGCATTGGCGAAGTGCTGTCCGGCGGGGAAGCCCCGCAATCGGGTGAAGAAAGACCGGAAGCGGGCGGGACACTTGCCTTTGAGAATGTGTCCTTTGCTTATACCGGCAGCTCCCTGGACGCGCTTGACGCCATCACATTTGAGGCGCGCATGGGTGAGACCATCGGCATCATCGGTTCGACCGGCACAGGCAAGACCACATTGGTCAACCTGATTCCCCGCTTTTACGATGTGACGCGCGGGCGAATCACGCTCGGGGGCATCGACATCCGCGATATTCCGCTTGCCGCGCTCCGGGATAAAATCGCGCTGGTCCCGCAACAGAGCCTGCTCTTCACCGGCACCATCGAGGACAACCTGCGCTGGGGCAAACCGGACGCCGGCGAGGAGGCGCTATGGGCGGCGCTTGAGGCGGCCCAAGCGGCGGATTTCGTGCGCCGGTTTCCCGAGGGGCTCCTCACCCAGTTGGGCCAGGGCGGCGTCAACCTGTCCGGCGGGCAAAAGCAGCGCCTGTCGATCGCGCGCGCGCTCGTCAAGGCGCCTGAAATTTTGATCCTGGACGACGCGACCAGCGCCGTGGACGTGACGACCGAGGCCGAAATTCGGCGCGCGCTTGCTCAAAAGACGCGCGGCATGATTACGCTCACAATCTCCCAGCGCATTACTTCCGTGATGGGCGCGGACAAGATATTGGTGATCGACGGCGGGCGCATTGTATCGGCGGGCACGCACGATCACCTCATGCGCTCAAGCGAACTCTACCGCGAGATCTATCATTCGCAAATCGGAAAGGAGGCGGCGTAGTTGGCTGAGAAAAAAAGCGGCTATGTGCCGCCCGTAATCGGCGCAAAGCCCAACAAACCCGGCGGCGGGCGCCTTCAACCGGTCGTCAAGCCCAAGAACATGAAGGGGACGCTCAAGCGGCTGTGGGGGTATTTCTCGCGCGAGCGCAAGCACCTGGTTTTTGTGTTCTTCTTCGTGCTCCTGAGCACCGTGGTATCCCTTGCCGCGCCCTACCTGATCGGGCGGGCGGTCGATCAATTGGGCTTGGCGCTCACCGACGCGGGGCCGCTCGTGCTGACCGCCTGCCTTCTGGCCGGGTGCTACGCGCTTGACGCCGTGAGCTCGCTTATGCAGGGCTTCCTCATGGCGGGCATCTCGCAAAGGACGGTCCGCGTTTTGCGCACGGCGCTGTTCGACCACTTCCAAAAGCTGCCGGTCTCTTTCTTTGACGCGCGCCAGCACGGCGATTTGATGAGCCGCCTGACCAACGACATCGACAACATTTCCTCCACGATTTCATCGACCGCCGCCCAGCTCATGAGCTTGGTGGTGGCGCTGGTCGGCTCCTTGGTGATGATGCTGATCCTAAGCCCGGTCATGACGCTCGCGATGGCGCTGCCCGCCGGGCTCGCCGTTTTGCTCACGCGCACGGTGACAAAGCGCACCGCGCCGCTTTTCAGGAAGCAGCAGGCGGAGCTCGGAAGGCTCACGGCGCAGCTTGAGGAGAGCGCGTCGGGGCTGACGCTCATCCGCGGCTTCAACCGCGAGCAGGCGTCGGTCGATGAATTCTCAGAGCTCAACCAGCGCTACTACAAAGCCAGCCTCATGGCGCTCATTTGGTCGGGGCTGCTCATGCCGCTGACCAATGTGATCAGCAATTTATCGCTCATGATGATCGCGGCGCTCGGTTCGGGCATGGCGCTTGAGGGACTCGCGACGGTCGGCACCATCGCGTCTTTCATCAGCTATTCGCGCCAACTCGTGCGCCCGCTCAACGAAGTGGCGTCGCTCTACAACACGCTGCAAACCGCCGTGGCGGGCGCGGAGCGCGTGTTTGAGATATTTGATTCGCCGGAGGAGACCGGGGACGCGAAGGACGCGCAGGCGCTTGGCGACATAAAGGGCGACGTGTCGTTCAAAGATGTTTCCTTTTCCTACCGAGCGGGCGTCAATGTCCTTGACAAAATCAGCTTTGACGTGCCGCGCGGAAGTTCCCTGGCGCTGGTCGGAGCGACCGGCGCGGGCAAGACCACCATCGTCAACCTGCTGGCGCGCTTTTACGAGGTAAGCGGCGGCGAGATCACAATCGACGGGCGCGACATCACGCGTTACACGCGCGCAAGCCTTCGTCAGGCGTTTGGGATCGTGCTGCAGGATACGTACCTGTTCACCGGCACCATTCGCGAGAACATCCGTTACGGCAATCCCGAAGAAAGCGACGCGGCGGTTGAGGAGGCGGCCCGCCGGGCCAGCGCCGACGAATTCATCCGGCGGCTCCCGCGTGGGTACGACACGCTTTTGTCCGAGAGCGGCAGCAACCTAAGCGGCGGGCAGCGGCAGCTGCTCGCCATCGCGCGCGCGATACTGAACGACGCGCCGATTCTGATCCTCGACGAAGCGACGAGCAATGTCGATACGCGCACCGAGCTCAGGATCCAACAGGCCATGCTCAAGCTGATGAAGGGGCGCACCACCTTCCTGATCGCGCACCGGCTGAGCACGATTTCGGGCGCGGACCGCATCTTGGTGATCGACGGCGGCAAGATCGTAGAGACCGGAAGCCACAAGGAACTGCTTGGGCAAAACGGCGTATACGCCAAGATGTGGAACAGTCAGCTGGCCAACGCAGGCTAAGCGCGCCGCCACCCGCGCGTGAGCGCCCATGGGATTCCAAAGGGCAAAGTCCTTTGGCGGGTCTGGGCAGCGCCCAGCGTACCCCCACGCCGCCGCACAATCGTCCTAAGCGACAGGACCCAAGCGCTACGGGCGTGACGCGGCGGCGCGGCGTCCCCGATTCTGCAAAACCCGGCCCATAGGGCCGGGTTTTGCAGAGCGTTCCTCTCCTCTCAAGCGGGCACATCCCCCGTCCCTACCCCCGCTCGAACAACTTCCTCATAAGCTGATCCCCATTCCCCAGCACTTCCTCACGGGCACACGCGCGCTCGGTAAACGCGCGCGGCGTGCCGGGCTTACGACTATCATAAAGCGCATACGGAACCGGCGTCGCGTCATGCGTGCGGGTCGAAAGCAGCGTGTAGTGGTCCGGCATCAGGAGCACACGGTGCTCGCCGATCTCCTCAAGCCCCTTGAGCACCGGCCCCACGATCCGCTCGTTCAAGCGCCTGATCGCCTCAAGCTTATGCGCAAGGTTCCCGTCATGGCTCATCTCGTCGGGCGCTTCCAAATGAATCAGCACGAAATCGTATCCGCCCTTAAGCGCCTCAAGCGCGGTGTGAGCCTTTTCCTCATAGCCCGTATCGAGCAGCCCCGTCGCGAAGGGGTAGTCGGGCGCTTCAAGCCCGCCCAGGCGCGCGATGCCCTTGACCAGCGGCACCGCCGAGACGACCAGGCCCTTGACGCCGTACTTTTCCTCAAAATTCGGGAGCGCGCACGCGGTGCCCGCGCCCCAGAACCAGGCGGAGTTGGCGGGAAGCAATCCCTTTTTCCGGCGCGCTTCGTTGATGGGGTGGCGGTTCAAGTACGCAAATGACGCCTGCTGCAGCGCCCAGACCGCGCTCCCGAGCGCTCCGTCCGGCGCATAATCGGTCACGCATTGCCCGACGATGTCGTGCGGCGGCGCGAACGATTGATCGATCGCGCCCCACTTCATCACCGCCGCGTGGCGGAATGTCTCGGTGGGGTAGATGGTCAGGCCGTAGTCCTCCATCAGGCGCTTAAACGCCCTGTCCGCCATGAGGCCGGTCGTAAGCGCATACGCCTCAGGCCCGTCGATCCCGCCGCCGTTGTGCGAGCGCATTTTCGCGCCCGGGTACCCCTCGTCCTCAATCGCGGCCAGGTTCATGCGCAAGGCAATTTCGCCCTTCTTCAGCGCGATGCCCATGCCCGCGGCCTCAAGCGGCGATCTCCCGGTGTAGACGCGCGGGGTGTCGCTTCCGAGCAAGGTCAAGAACGCAGTGTCGCTGCCCGGGGGCAGTTCCGGCGGGCAGGACAGGAGCCTTCCGAGTTCTCCGCCCGCGATTTGGGCAAAAGCATCCGGAGCCAAGTATTCAAGCGGCGTGACGCCGTGAAGCGCTTTGATGGGCAGGTCGGCCATGCCGTCGCCGATGATCATTACATATTTCATGTTCTCCTCCGTCTATTGCCAAAGGGCAACCGGATATACTATAATAATGGACAGACAGCCCATTTTAGCACAAAAACCCCCGCCGCGCAATTCGCGCCGCGATTTCTTATCATAGGAGGGATTTCATGCAGTCCGCACCGCAACAAAAGCTTTCGCTCATCATCAAGGGGCAAATATTCGAGGGGTTCCTGCTGGTCAAGAGCGCCGAGCAGCGCACGTCCACCAACGGCGGCAAGTACCTGGACCTGACGCTCTCGGATCAGTCGGGCGATGTGAACGCCAAGATGTGGGACGGCACCGTCGCCGCGCCCAAGGCCTTCACGGTGGTCAAAGTGCGCGGCATGATGCAGGAATACAACAACCGCGCGCAGATGCGCGTGGACAAATTGAGGGCGGCGGAGGAGACGGACGGCGTTGACATGTCGCTTTTGATCCCGTGCGCGCCGCGCCCGGCGGACGAGATGAAAAAGGCGCTGTACGAACGCGCGGAGGCGATTGCCGATGAGAAGCTGCGTTCTCTTGTGCGTACGCGCCTGAACGAGGCCGGCGAGAAGCTCGATTACTATCCGGCGGCGCAGAAGCTCCACCACGCCGAGCGCGGCGGGCTGCTCCATCACACGAGCACGATGCTCCGCGGCGCGAAAGCGATTTGCGAGATCTATACCGAGCTTGACAGCGACCTGCTCGCGGCGGGCGTGATCCTGCACGACCTTTGCAAAATCACCGAGATGAACGCCAACGAGGTGGGCCTGGCCAGCGACTATACGCTTGAGGGGCAGCTGATCGGCCACCTGGTCAAGGGCGTGGCGGAGATCGCGCGGGTGGGCGCCGAGGTGGGCGTCGGGGCGGAAACGCTCTTGATGCTCGAGCACATGATCTTGTCGCACCATGATTTGCCGGAATACGGCAGTCCCAAGCCGCCCATGTTCCCCGAGGCGGAGGTGCTGCACACGCTCGACTTGCTCGATGCCCGTATGTTTGAGATGTACCAGGCGCTGAGCGGCACGCTGCCGGGCGGATTTACGGAGCGGATATGGTCGCTTGACAGGAAGCTCTACCGCCGCAAAGACCGTCCCGGGCAGGGCTTATCGCGGCAGGAACAGATCGAGGTATAGCGCCGCCAGCATGTCCTCGCCGAGCAGCGCGGCGAGGCGCATCTGCTTGCCGTCAAGCGCGCCCGCGCGCAGTTTGGCGACCAGCACCGCCGCGCGCATCGGGTGGTCCATCAACAAGAGCTCCCGTTCGCTCGCGCTCACGGCAAGCGTCTTCGCGTTCTCAAGCGGCAGTTTGTCAAACAGAAGCTTGTTGAACGCGTCCAAATCATACACTTCCACCTGACGAAACGCCGCCCAACCGGCCAGGAGTTCCGCCGCGACGACCATCTCGTCAAGGTCGCTCGCCTTTCGCCCCGGCGGCAGGAGCTTCATAAGCGCATCCGAAAACGGCGTCCCGCTGACCTTGCCGGTCAAGGCGCGGCGGATGGTCATGCGGTCCTCCAGCAGCTTGACGCCCAGCGAAAAGCGGCGCGCGATGCCCCCGTGCCGCTTGACGCTCCCGGCGTCAAAGGAATGGTGAACGCCCAGCACATGGCCGTAGGCGCGCAGCGCGTCGATTTCGCCCATCTTTAAATTCCGGTCGAGCACATCGCGTTCGAACAGCAATATGCTGCCCAGCGGCTGCGAAGGCCGAATATAGGTCATCCACGGGCGGTGGACGGTCTCCGGGTGCGCGCTCTTTTCGAACAGGTCGATGGCGACGATCTCCTCCGCGCCCTCGCGCAGCGCCATCGGGATGGGCATGTTGTCGTAATAGCCGCCGTCGATGAAGCCGTCGCCGTCCATGCGGTAGACGGGAAAGGCCGGGAAGCACGCCGCGGACGCCAGCAAATAGTCGCTCAGGCGGCCCTCGGGAATGTCCCGGAGCATGGCCTCGACGGGCCCAAGCGTCGGAAAGCGCACCGTGACCAGCCCCATGTCGATGGGCGATGCGCGCACCTTGTCTTCATTTATGTTTTCCCGGATCAGCTCAATCAGCGGCGTGATGTCCGCGCCGCGGTTTCGCGCATAGCGCTTGAGAAAGGCCACGAGCTCGGGGCCGTGGCTCATGTACCGCTCAAGGTCAAAATCCAGGTTGAGGCCGCCCTCCATCACGTTTTCCAGTGTGATCGTGCGCCACAGGCGGTCGGCCAGGTCGATGTCGCCCTGCGCCATCAGCGCGGCGTTGATCGCGCCGATGGATGTGCCGGTGACCAATTGGTACTTGATGCCGAGCTTGTTCAGCGTGCGCCACGCGCCCATCTCATACGCGCCGCGCGACCCGCCGCCGCTTAGCACAATCGCTCGTTTCACGATGCCCTTCCTCCGTTGTCGTTTTCGGGGCCTACGCCCGCTTGACCGTAAAGCAGAAGGAACTTCCGTGCCCGGGGAAGCTGGTCAGCCAGATCCGTTCGCCCATCTGCTGCGCAAGCTCGCTCGCGATCGACAGCCCCAGCCCCGAACCCAGGCCCGAATGCGCCTTGTCCACCTTGTAAAAGCGGTCAAATACGTAGGGCTGGTCTTCGGGCGCAATGCCGATTCCGGTGTCTCTGACGCACAGCGTCACTTCGTATTTATCGAAGGCAGCTTCGACAAACACGCTGCCGCCTTCGGGCGTATACTTCATGGCGTTGTCGAGCAGGATCACCAGGATTTGTTCCAGGCGGTCGGGATTGGCCAGAACGGGCGGGCAATCCCCATCCACCTTGACTTCAAAATTGAGGCCGTGGTCCTCGGCGATCGGGTCGTACTTGCCGGCGATTTCCCCGAGCAATTGGGCGAGGTTCAGTTTTTGAGGCTCAATGCGGATGGTGCCCGACTGAAGCCGCGAAAGCTCCATCAAATCGTCGATCAGGCGCGAAAGCCGCATGGTTTCGCGCAGCATGATGTTGTAGTAGCGCCCCCGCGTTTGCTCGTCGGCCACCATGCCTTCGCTGAGCGGTTCGAGCAGCGCGCGCATGGCGGTAAGCGGCGTTCGCATTTCGTGGGATACATTGGCCACATAGTCCCGCCGCGTGCGCTCAAGCCGTTCAGACTCGGTCACGTCGGTGAACAGGCCCACCGCGCCCGCGATTTGTTCCTCGCCCGAGAGCGGCACGATGCTCAGCGCGATTTTTCTGTCCCCCACGTCAAGAATCCGCCGGGTGGTTTCGCCCGAGGTCACCACGGTCCCAAAATCCTTCCACACGCTCTCGTCCGGGATGAGGCGCAGGTGCTCCTCGCTCGTATCCTCCCGGCGAAGCGGCTTGAACAAATTCGTCACGGCGGGGTTTCGGTGGGTGACGTGGCCCTGCGCGTCAACCGCCACAATGCCCTCGCGCAAGCCGTCGAACGTCCGCTGCAGGCGGTTGCGCTCAAGCGTCAGGGCGGATATGGTGCGCGAGAGCTCGCACGAGAGGTAATTGAGCGAGCGGCCAAGCTGACCGACTTCGCCGCGCTGGCTGTCGTCCGCGCGCGCTTCAAAGTTGCCGCCCGCCATGCCGACCGCGACATCGCGCATTTGCCTCAGCGGCATGACGATGCGCCCCACGACGTAGTACACCATCGCGGCGACAAAGGGCAGCGACAAGAGAAGCGAAAGCGCCAGGGCGCTGTTGAGGCTGCCCATGGCGACCATGGCTTCGTACAGCGGCACCAGCAGCAGCACCGCGCCCAGCACCGCGCCGTCCCCATAGACCGGCGCGCCCACACAGACCAGCGAACTGCCTCTAAGCGCCTTGATTTGATCGGTGCGCACTTCGCCCACTTCCAGCACGTCGCTCGCGGCCTTCGTCATGACGCTCAGGTATTCCCCGTCCATGCGGTTTGAGTGCAAGATGACATTGCCCTGATTGTCGGTCGCCACCACGTAAGCGCCCAGCAGCAAGTCGCCCTCGTCGTTGAGGCCGACCGCTTCGGAGAGCGCGTCAAGCAAGTCGTTGCTTTCAAGGCGGCCCTGATAGGTAATCAGCAAATCGCCCAGCGCCCGCGCGCGCGGCAGCAGTTCGTCTTCCTTGATCTGCGTAAAGACGCTCCTCGCGACATAAGTATACACGACGGTGGTGAACACCGCCGTGATCGCAATGGTAAAGATGACCACGCCAAACACCCGCGCAAAGAGCACCGATCTTCTCATGTAGGCTCGACCTCAAACTTGTAGCCCACGCCGTAGACCGTCCTGAGTCCCCACGGCACGCCCGACTGCGGCAGCTTCTGGCGGATGCGCTTGATGTGGGTATCGACGGTGCGCGTATCGCCAAAGTAGTCGTAGCCCCATACGCGGCTTAGGATTTGCTCGCGCGAGAATACCTGTCCGGCGCTTGCGGTCAGCATGTACAGGATCTCAACTTCCTTGGGCGTGCAGGCGATCACCTGCCCCTGCGCCTTGACCTGATAATTGGACAGGCTGATCTCAAGCTGCGGGAAACGGATCACCGCCGATTCCTCTTCATTTTGAGGCTCCGAAAAGCGCCTGAGCACCGCGCGGATGCGCGCGAGCACTTCGCGCGGGGAGAAGGGCTTTACGATGTAGTCGTCTGCGCCCAGTTCAAGGCCGATGATGCGGTCGATTTCCTCGCCCTTTGCGGTCAGCATGATGATGGGGAGCTTGCTGGTCTTGCGGACGGTACGGCACACGTCGGCGCCGGGCATCTTGGGCATCATGAGGTCGAGAATCATCAGATCGGGCTGCTCGCTCCCGGCCATCTCGAGCGCCTGGGCGCCGTCGTAGGCCGAAACGTGCCCAAACCCCTCGGCGTCCAGGTACAGCCCGAGCGATTCGTGCACCACCGGATCGTCATCCGCGATCAATATCAAAGGACATGCGCTTGCCATTTGTTTCACCTCGCTACCTATTATAGCGGTCCGGTGGGCGAAACGCAATGGGGGCGCGACAGTTGTTGAAATCGCGCCATAATGTTTGAACCTGGGCCACAATGACTTCGTCTTAATGCATGGTGTATATTTTGGAAGGAGTGTGCATGTTGTGAAGAAAGTCCTGCGCGATCCCATCATGCTCGCGGCGCTCGCCGCATCTGTGATCTTTGTGGCGTTGGTGGCGTGGTACATCCATTGCGCGTCGCAAGAGGGCATAAATCTGGGCGAGCATTTTCTGCGCAAACAGGCAGACGGGGTTTATTGCGAGAGCGCGGATTACCGGATCACCGCTACGAAAACCGAGAGCGGCGCCACGTTTGGCTACGTGCTGGGCCCCAATGCGGGCACGGCTTCCATGACGCTTGCGCCGGAGGGGGAATGGGGCAACCCCAACAACGCGGGGATCGAAATCACCTATGACGATGGCACCATTTGGCGCGGTTCGCTGCGCGGAAACGACCTCTACGACGAGGAAGGCTTTCCCGCCGGGATCGGCATGTCCGTCCTATTTGACGAAGACCTCGCGGCAATTGGCGAAGGGCCGGGCGCAAGCGCGTACTACCTGATGCTCGCCTATATCGGGTGGAGCGGTCCCGGCGTCGAATGGAGCATGCTCATTTTGCCCGTGATCCTCTTCGCGCTTGCCGGGGCCACCTGGCTTTTTCCCGAACAAATGACGTTTTTGGGTTCGCGGTGGATGTTTCGGGAACCGGTATCGCTTTCGGATGAGGGCCTGGCTTTCAAACGCATGGGTTCGGCGGCAGTGGCGGCCCTCTCATGCATATTGGTCATCGTCCTGATCGCGCGATAGCCACGGGTCATGCCCATTTTATGCATAGCGCCCCGCTGTGACGCGCACACTAGCCATGAGGTGATGAACATGGGCAAGAAGTATTCAGGGCTTCAGGCGCTGATCCAGGACGATTCCGGCGCGCGCGCGTTTTACAACCGCCTGCCGGACTATGTGAAGGACCAGATGAGCGCGCGGGAGGACAGCATCAACTCCTTTGAAAGCCTGCGCGATTACGTGGACAACTTAACGCGCGGCGACGGCTGACCCCGCAAGTGGGGGCTGTTGCGCAAGAACAACCTGCGACAGCCCCCACTTTATGCGGGCAAAACGCTGGCGGCTTGCCCCTTCGGCTATCGGCGGGTCAGAGGCGCAGCTTTATGACAAACGTATAGTACAATAAAACCGGCAGCCCCGCCGCAGAGAAGATGGCCATCGCGGTGCGCGCGCGGCTCTCTTTTCCAAGAATCAACAACAAAAGCCGGTATCCCCAAACGCCGATCAGTCCGCCCAGGCAGTTCAGGATGATGTCGTCGATGTCGGCGGTTCCCATCCCGAAGACCCCTTGAATGATTTCAACCAACAGGCTCCAAGTGAAGATGATCACAAGATGGCTGGTGATTCTTTTGCCGCGCTTTACAAGCGGCAGATAAGCGCCGAGCGGAATGAAGATCAGGATATTGCCGACCACATTGCTCAGCGCGAACCGCTCGATGACCTCGCTGCCGCCGCGCACATACCCCATGACGCTGGCAAACGGAATGAGGTTGACCGATCTGGCGGCGTCAAGGCCGTTATCCGTAAGCGAAACCCTTGAAAAGATCAACAGCTTGAGCAAGAACAGCAAGTAAAAAGCAAAGACAATGTATATCACGCCGGTCTCGATTCGCGTTCGCGCGTTCATCTTATTGTGCTTTTGCATCGCCTATTCCGCACCCACTTTCAGCGCCTCGCTCATGGGTACCCTGTTAAGCTTTTTCTTCGACAGCAGCTTGGTCACTTGGTACACGCCCAGGATGATTGCCAGGCTGACGAGCACCCAAAGAGGGCTTAAGATCATCGGCAGCACCAGGTTGATCATTTCGCCCAAGTACCCGTAGAGGGCATTGGCCGAGAGCGTCATCAGCGGCACGCCCAGCAGGAAACCCAGCAGCACGACGGGGGTGGCGCTGTTCAGGATGAGCGCGCCCAGCTCCTTTTTCCGGTAGCCGAACACCTTCATCAGCGAGATGGTTTGCCTGCTCTCCTCGATCATCAGGGAGGTGACCAGGAAGATGATCACCGCGCCCATCAGGGCGGAGATGACGGTCAGGAATAGGATCATGGCCATCATGGGGCCGGCGATGTCGTCCATGGCGGAGGAGAGGTTCGAAAGGTCCTTCACGCCGGACAGTTCGCGCTCGGCGATGGGCAACTGGCGGTTTGCGAACAGCCCGGAATAGCTGCCCTCGGGCAGGCCCGCCATGGCGTTGAATGCGTTTAGCGGCATGAACGCCATCTGGCCCGCGTAGGTCTGGGCGATGCCCTGAACGGTCAGGCTGTGCGGCTCGCCGTCCAGCTTGTTCACAAAGCGCAGCTCGTCGCCCACCTTGAGGTTCAGCCGACGGGCGAGGGGCTCGGTGATGTTGACCTGATCCGGCGCCAGCGCGTTGCCCCGCGCGTCCTTCAGGTAAACGCTGGCCGAATCTTCGGCGATGCCGGTTACATAAAATTCCAGGTTTTCACGGTCTTCCGCATAGCAGCGCATGGCGCCAAACGGCTCCGCGCCGTCCGGGACATCGCCCGCGCGCACCGACTTGAACGAATACTCGTAGGCGAAGCGGTATACGTCGTTGGCATCAGCGCCCAGCAGCGTGTTCATCGAATGGTTGATGGTGAAGCCGAACAGCAAGAGCGCCGACGCGCCCGTGACGCCGACCAGCAGGAACAGCAGCCGGGGCAGGCTGCGCAGCCCCGTACGCAATAAAAACCGCGTCTTAAACCGTAGCCGGTCCAGCGGAATCATGCGCTCGAGCCGATTCACCCGCGCGTCCTGCGCGCCTCCCTTCATCAGCTGGGCGGCTGTCTTTTTCAGTTCGCCCCGGGTGACGAGGTAGCTGGCAATGCCCAGCAGCAGCGCCGGCAGCAGCGCGGCCACAGCCGCGTTCAGCGGCGCGGGATCGATGGGGCCGATGGGCGCGTTGTAGTAGCTCGTCAGCATGGCGTTGACCACTTGGGGCACGCACGCCCAGCCCAGCAGCGCGCCCGGCAACCCGCTCAGAAGCGCCAGCAGCACCGGCAGCGCCATGTAGTGGCGCGTCAGCTCGCCCCGCCGGTAGCCCAGCGCGTACAGCGTACCGATGACGGACGAATCGGCGCGGATCGTACGCCAGATCAGGATGCCGATGATCAGGCAGCACAAAAGGAACATGGCCAGTGGCAGCGGAATCGACATGGTCTGAAGGCCCGTGATCGACGCCCAGGGCATGCGGATGCGCTTGTTGTTCATCGCGTCCACCCAGTCCGACAGCGCGTGCCCGTCCTCGGTGAGCAGCTTGTGCAGGCTGGCCGTTTGCCGGTTGAGACCCGTGCGGCTCATGAAGCGGGCGCAATAGACCGCCTGCGCGCCCACGCGATCGTCCATGTCGGCGTTTGCGATCAGCCCCACGCCGAACCCGGAAGGCGGCATCACGTCGTAGATGTTCTTGAGCGCATAGGTGTAGTGCGGCAGGGACACGCTGCCCGTTACGGTGAGCGTTTCACCGCCCGCGTCAAAGGTGTCGCCAATTTTGATTGAGTGCATGGCCATGAAATAAGGGTCGAGCAGCACGTCGCCGGGCTTGGCGAGAGGCGATCCTTTGCGCACGGCGGGCAGGTTGATCTTTGTACACGGCGTCATGAGCCTGAGCGGCGCGCCGTCTTCAAGCGCGATGTCCACGTATTGATACCGGTCGATCACCGCGCCCGAGCGCGCCTCAAGCGCTCCGATGCCCGCTATGGGCGCGTCGGTCATGAAGCTCACGTCCTCCTGCAGGTGGCTCTTAGCAAACCTGTTGACCATGTCCGCCATGTTGCTTGACCCGCCGCGCGCCAGCACGAAGGTGAAGCTGCCCAGCAGGATCAGCATCATGATCCCGATATAGCGGCCCTTGTTCTCAAATAAGGTGCGCACAATTCTGCGATTCAGCGCCATTACCACTCAATCCTTTCCGCGGGCACGGTCTCTTGATTGCGCACGGTTTCGATGACCTCGCCGTCGCGCAGCCGGAACACGGTGTGCGCCATGGCGGCAATGGCGCTGTTGTGGGTAATCATCAGGATGGTCGCGGCAAAGCGCGCGTTCACCCGCTCAAGCAGCGCCAGCACCGAGCGCGATGTTTGATAATCCAGCGCGCCGGTGGGTTCGTCGCACAGCAGCAGGGCGGGGTTCTTCACCACCGCGCGCGCGATGGACACCCGTTGCTGTTCGCCGCCCGACAGCTCGCGCGGGAACCGGCCGCGCTTGTCCGAAAGACCCACGGCGTCCAGCACATCCGAAAGCTTCAGCGCGCTTGCGCTGATGTTTTGAACCACTTCGATGTTCTCCTGCACGGTCAGGTTGGGCACCAGGTTGTAAAACTGAAACACGAACCCCACCTTTTCCCGGCGGTACTCGGTCAAATCTTGGTCGCGAAGCGCCGTGACATCAACGCTGTCCACCGTCACACGCCCCGCGTCGGCGCGGTCCACGCCGCCGATGATGTTCATCAGCGTGGACTTGCCGCTGCCCGACGGCCCCAGAATCACGCCGATCTTGCCTTTCTCAAGACCCAGATCAACGCCCCGCAGCACCTGCGCGGTCACGTCCCCGGTCACATAGCCCTTTGTAAGCCCCTGCGCCTCGATGAACATTCTACTACCCCATTCCATTCTTTAAAAGATCCAGCATCTGGGTAAGTTCGCGCTCCATGGCGGCATTCCATGCGGCCGGGTCCGCGGCGGAAAAATCGATGTATTTTGCCATCCAGCGCCGCTCAAACCGGTCGGTGACGCCCAGAAAGTATTCCTTCAGCAGTTCCTCATCCAGCCCCTCGCGTACCACGCCCCTTGAGATGCTGCTTCGAATCAGCCTGAGTACATAGTCGTCCGCCACTTCGTACATGCCGCGCATGGTTTCATCCATCAACCCGTGCTCGCCGCTCATCGCCTGCATAAACAGCGCCAGCTCCTGTTCCTCCCGGATGACGGCCGCCTTGCTCACCGTATCGCGAAAGTAGGCGAACACGTCCGTGCCATCGGTGGGCGCGCGCTTTTCCAATTTGTCCATGATCAGCTTCAGCCCCCACTGGGCGCAGTAGATGAAGATCTCGCGCTTGTCCTTGAAGTATTGATACATGCTGCCCTTGGCCACCTGGGCGCGGCAAGCGATGTCCTCCACCTTCGCTCTCTCAAACCCGCGCGCAACAAACTCGCCCACAGCTGCGCGCATCACACGCTCCTGCTTCTCTTTGTGCAACCGGAAAAAGGTATCCGTCGGCAAGGTCCCCACCTCCACACGATATGACCCGTCAGTCACATTATATGACTCGCGGGTCACGTTGTCAATGGGGTTTTTAAATACATTGCGCGCGGGGCCGTGTTGTGCTAGAATGGGAATACTTTGTATACTTAGGAGACGGGCGATGAATTTGCTGCGCAGGATCGTACGGGCTTCACTGGGCCTGGTGCTGTTTGGGTTTGGCGTATATCTGACCATCCAGGCCAACATAGGACTCGCGCCATGGGATGTGTTCAGCATGGGCGTGTCAAGGCACTTTCCGGTTTCCTTTGGCACGGCGAGCGTAATCGTCAGCCTGATCATCGTTGCGGTAGACCTCGCGCTGAAGGAGAAAATCGGCATCGGGACGCTGCTGGACGCGGTGCTCGTGGGCAAGAGCGTGGACCTGTTCCTGTGGCTCGAGGTGGTGCCCAAACAACACAGCCTGCTCGCCGGGATCGGCGTCATGCTCATAGGCCTATTCATCATGAGCTTTTCGCAGTACCTGTACATGTCCGCCGCGCTGTGCTGCGGCCCGCGCGACACCATGCTGGTGGGCGTTGGCAAGCGGGTGCGCGCCGTGCCCATTGGGCTGGTCAACATCTGCATTCTGGTGCTCGTGCTGGGCGTGGGCGTCTTGCTGGGCGGACAGGCGGGCATCGGCACGCTGGTTTCCGCCGTCGGCATCGGCTTTACTGTTGAGATTACGTTTCGCGCGCTGCGCTTCGAGCCGCGCGATGTCGCGCACCAAGGCCTGGCCCTGCGCCTTCCGGTGGGGAAGTGCGAGAAGGGCTGAATCCCCCGATGCATCCGCGGATGAACGGCATTTGCTTCTGTAAACGGGAGGGCGGAAAAATGGCGCGTGCGTTGACCGGCGCGATGGTGAAAGAGTACGGCATGCGTGCGGGGGCAAATGTGGTCGGCATCGCCTCTTGCGAAGATTTCGGTTCGGCGCCGGAGGGTTTCAAGCCCACCGATGCACTGCCGGGATGCCTTTCCGTCGTCGTCTTGGGCGCCGCGTTCCCGCCGGAAGTCTTAAACGATATCGATGAATACACTTCAAGCCGCAACGCGATGCTTACCGCAATGACCGGTATGGCCAAGGAAGTGGCAAAGCAGATCAAGGCCGACGGGTACAAAACAAAAGCCATCAGCGCGGCGGGCGGAAGATGGGTGGAGGGAGACGGCCGGAAAGAGCAATTGGGATTTATTTCCCTGAAACACGCCGCCCAGCTTTCGGGGCTTGGCGTCATCGGCAAGAATTATTTGCTGACGAATCCCAAGTACGGCAATCTTCTTTGGCTCAGCGCCGTTTTGACCGATGCGGCGCTGATGCCGGATGAAAAAATGCACTCTACCCTATGCGGAAACTGCAACAAATGCATTGAAGCCTGCCCTCAGGGCGCGCTGAATAACCCGGCTCTTTTCGGGAGAAAAGGCTGCTCAAAGTTCTTTACGATAGAAGACAGGAAATTCAGAATCAAGTGTTATTCCTGCCGCACAGTATGCCCCCACGCTTTTGGCATAGGAGCCGATGCCGAAGATCCTGACCGATGGTAGGGGATTATTGCCAAATGGCCGGTCATGCGTTATAATGATGTGCGTCGCATACCAAAAATTCGGGCGATGACCGTCAAATTGTGCGGCCAGCGCCTTTTTCTTGGCATTGGGGCGGTTCTTTTTCTCATAAGATCGCAAGGGGGGGATTTTGTGCAGGACACTCGGATGGAAGATCTGTTTGACTTTTCTCATACGCTCGCGGCGCCACTGTTTGAGGGGAAGCGCTACCCGTGGGCGGTATTGCCTGAGATCCGCGGGTTCGTGCTGGCGCTGGGCGCGAAGCTGAACCGTGACGAGTACGAAGAGAAGGAAGACGGCGTGTGGATCGCGAGGGACGCGCACGTATTCCCGTCAGCTTATATAGAGGGCCCGACGATCATCGGGCACGGCGCACAGGTGCGCCATGCGGCGTTCATTCGCGGGAGCGCCTTGATCGGAGAAGGCGCGGTGGTGGGCAACTCCACCGAGATTAAAAACGCCATCCTCTTTGACTGTGTTCAGGCGCCGCACTTTAATTACGTGGGCGATTCGGTGCTCGGATACAAGGCGCACATGGGCGCGGGCTCGATCACCTCAAACGTCAAAAGCGATAAAAAGAACATTTTCGTTCATTTGCCGGATGCGGACATCGCGACGGGACTGCGCAAGTTTGGCGCCATGCTGGGCGATTTTGTCGAGATTGGCTGCAACAGCGTGCTCAATCCCGGCACCGTCATCGGGCGGCACTCGATCATCTACCCGGCAAGCTCTGTGCGCGGCGTTGTGCCCGCGCGCCATATCTTAAAAGACAGCGGCGAGGTCGCGCGCCGCGAAATGGAGGAAAACTAAATGGGCAGATTGTTCGGAACCGACGGCGTTCGCGGCATCGCCAACGACAAGCTGACGTGTGAGCTGGCCATGAACATTGGCCGCGCGGCCGCCATGGTGCTCTCGGGCACAAGCCGCAGGCGCCCGGTCTTCGTCGTGGGCACGGACACGCGCATTTCTTCCGATATGCTGCTCATGTCGCTGACCGCTGGGCTGTGTTCGGTGGGCGCGGACGTGCTGGTGCTGGGTGTCGTGCCGACCCCTGCGGTTGCGTTCCTCGTGGGCAAGTACAAGGCCGATGCGGGCGTCATGATTTCGGCTTCGCACAACGCGGCCGAGTACAACGGCATCAAGATTTTTTCCGGCGACGGATTCAAGCTCCCGGACGAACTGGAGGAGCGGATCGAAGCCATCGTGCTCGACAAGGCGGCGCTTCCGGTGTTCTCGGCGGGCGACGACATGGGCAAGGTCACCTACAAAACCGGCGCGGTCAAGGACTACGTGGACCACCTGAAGTCCACCGTGCCCTTCTCTCTGGACGGCCTTAGCATTGCGGTGGACTGCGCCAACGGCTCGGCCAGCGCGACCGCCAAAAAGCTCTTTGACGAACTGGGCGCGGCAAGCCACATCCTCTTCTCGGAGCCCGACGGCGTCAACATCAACAGAAATTGCGGCTCGACCCATATGGAGGCGCTTCGCGCGTACGTGGTGGAACACAAGCTCGACTGCGGCGTGGCCTTTGACGGCGACGCGGACCGGTGCCTGTGCGTGGACGAAAACGGCAACATCATCGACGGCGACTTCATCATGGCGGTCGTCGCGCTCGACATGAAAAAGCGGGGCAAGCTCGCGCGCGACGCCGCGGTCGGAACCATCATGACGAACCTCGGCTTTGTCAAGTTTTGCGAAGACAACGGGATCAAGTTCGTCGCCACCAAGGTCGGCGACCGGTTTGTGCTCGAGGAAATGCTGCTGGAAGAGTACAATTTCGGCGGCGAGCAATCGGGACACGTGATCTTCCGCGATTTTGCGACCACGGGCGACGGGCAGTTGACCGCCATCCAGTTGCTCAGCCAGATGCGCCGCGAAGGCAAGAAATTGAGCGAACTGGCCTCGGTCATGACGCGCTACCCGCAAGCGATGATCAATGTGCAGGTGTCGCCGGAGGGCAAGCTCAACTTCTACACCGATCCCGATGTGCGCGAGGCCATCGACGAGGCCAAGCGGAAGCTGGGCAAGGACGGCCGGATCGTCGCGCGCGTGTCGGGCACCGAGCCGCTCATCCGCGTGATGACCGAGGGCAGGGACGAAGCAATGATCGAGCAGGTCGCGCGCGTGACGGCGCAAGTCATCAAGACGCGGCTTGGCGACGCGTAACGTTTTTCGGCTGATATAGACAGGGGCGTGTCGCTTGACGCGGCGCCCCTGTTTGTCGTTGAAGGGCGCGCCGTACGAACGCCTTTACATTCGCGCGGTTTTTGGCTATAATGTTGTTCGTATCTATGCGCCCAATCGGGCCCGCGGGAGATGCCCGAAATCGTTGGACGATCAGAGGATTTACCACATGAAAAAAATCAAGCGCGCCGGCACTTGGAAGACGTACATCCACTGGCCGATGGCGATCGCGGCGCTCGCCCTGTGGGTCCTGAGCTTTTTCACCGACCGCCTTCTGTTTACCTATTCCCTCATACCGCAGGCCGGGTACAAGGGCGTCGGGCGCTTGGCGTTTATGGCCTACACCTGGGCGCTCAAGTTCGGGTACCTCGCCGTTCTTTTCATGGCGCTTCAAGGCGTCTGGCGGCTTTTCAGGCGCGCGCAAAGCGAAGAGAAGGTCCGGCGCATGCTCTTGCACGCGGCTTTTTACTTCGTTTTGATGTTCGCCTGCCTCCTGATCGTCTGGCCGGGCCTGTGGCGGGGCGATGAATTCACCATCTTCGAAGCGGCGCGCGGATTGAACCTTCAGTTCTGGCACCACTACCTGACCAGCCTCTATTATATCTTTTCCATGATGCTCCTGCCCTTTCCCACGGGCATTTTGATCGTCCAGCTCATCATGATATCGCTGATCGTCGGCTACGCCGTGAGCGCCCTTGAAGCGCGCATCGGAAAACTTTCGTGGCTTTTGTACATTCCGCTGATCTTCCCGGCGATGATCGACAACAACAACTACATCTTCCGAACCGTGCCCTACGCGTACCTCGAGCTGCTGTTTGTCGTCATGGCGATTGAGCGCCTTAAGGACGAACGCGTGGGCGCGGGGTTCTGGTGGGGGACTTCTGTCCTGATCGCCCTGCTGGGCGTTTGGCGCAGCGAGGGCATTTACTACTTGGCGCTGGGCACGGCGTTCATCGCATTTCTCTACCGCAAGAAGGTCGGCAAGGCGTGGGCGGCAAAGCTCGTCTTGCTGCCGCTCGCCCTTGCGCTGGCGCTGAACGCGCCCCAGCTCATCGGCCTTGGGCTTAAAGGCGAGGACCATTCCTACGAACTGACCGCCTTCACCGCCCAGGCTGCGCCGCTGGTTCAGCGTGCACAGGCCGAAGGCGAAACCGAACTGGTCCAAGCGATCGACCGGGTGCTCGACAAAGACATCCTGATCCGCTCGCTCGAGGAAGGCAACCCCTTCATCACCATCTTCACCTATGACGACCTCGAGCGGGAGGGATACTCGGACTTTGATTTTACTCAGTTCAGAAGCGCGCTTATGACGCTCTACCTCAAGTATCCGGACACGCTTATGAAGGAGCGGCTGCACTGCTTCCTGACGGCGAGCGGCATGAACCCGGAGGTAAACGGCACGGCGCGCCCCTACGCGCTGTTTGAGGACGGCGGCGGCGAGGACCAGGCGCGCGTGCAATCGTTCAAGGCTTCATCGCCCCTGGTCAACCCGCCCTTTCCCGCACTGCGCAGCCCCTTCATCAAGTTCATCGACGGGCGCGCTCAGGCGGACCCCGACCGCTCAACCGCGATCTACCGCGTGTTCTGGAACCTGATCCCTCCGGTCGCGGGGCTCTTCATCGCAATCCTGCTCATGGCGCTGCGGCACAGGAAATGGGCGTGTGCCGGTGCCTTGACGCTGGTCGCCATCAAGTTCCCGCTGGTGTTTATGACCTCCCCCGTGCCCTACTTCAAGTATTATTTCCCCCTCTACCTGATCGGGTACCTGGCCGTGTTTGGCTATATCGCGTGGCGCATTCACGCGCGCCGCGGAGAAAGGCCGTGCTGAACCGTGCGCCCGTAAGGCGCGCCCTTAGCTTCATCGGCATCAGCGGCATCGGCTGGCTGATGGATTTTGCCGTCTACTCGCTGCTGGTCGGCGCTTTTCACGTGCCGCTTGACTGGTCGGCGGCCATCTCGGCGGTTCCGGCGGTGACGTTCGTCTTTTTCACCACCACCCAAAAGACCTTTCACGTGCGCAAGAGCCGCCTGCCCCTGTGGGTCAAGTACGCCTGTTACATCGCCTATCAGGCGGTCTTGCTGCTGATCATGGCGGCGATGGTATTGAAAATTGCCGGATGGCTGGACACGCTTGGGGTGCTCGCCTCATTTGGCGTGAACAAGTACCTCTCCAAGATCCTGGTCACGCCCTTCACCATGGCGGCGAACTACTTCGTGCTTCGGCAGTTGATCGAGAGGATGTGAAAAAATGGCGCGAATCCTGTTGTTTGTTCCGATGTACAACTGCAAGGCGCAAATCACGCGGGTGCTGAAGCAACTGAATTCCACGATTGTGACGGGGCGCATCGCGCATGTGCTCGTGGTCAACAACCGCTCAAGCGACGGCGGCGAGGAAGAAGTCGCCAAGTACCTCACCATAAACCCGCCGCCGGTTCCGGTGACGCTTATTCGAAACGACGACAACTACGGCCTGGGCGGCAGCCACAAGGTCGCCTTTGACTACGCGCTGAAGAACGGCTATGACTGCGTCGCGGTGCTCCACGGCGACGACCAGGGCACGCTCGACGAGTTGAAAACAGTGCTCTTGGACGGGTCCTTCGAGCGATACGATTGTTGCCTGGGCGCGCGGTTCATGAAGGGATCGAGCCTGCCGGGGTACTCGAAGTTCAGGGTCTTTGGCAACCGCGTGTACAACCTCCTGTTCAGCTGCGTATGCGCCGAGATGGTCTACGACCTGGGCTCGGGCCTCAACCTGTACAAAACGGGAATGCTTGCCTCGCGCTTCTATGAGAAATTCCCCGACAACCTGACCTTCAACTATTGCATGGTGCTCGCGAACGCCTACTACGGCCACAAAGCGCATTTCTTCCCCATCAGCTGGCGCGAAGACGATCAGGTGTCAAACGTCAAGCTGTTCAGCCAGGCGCTTACGGTGCTGGGGCTGCTCGGAAAATTCGCGTTCGGCCGCAAGGCGTTCATGGAGGGCGACCACCGGGCGGTTGTGCGGGATCAGTATACGGCCGAGGTGGTGGGAGAATATGCAAAAGCGCTTTAGCGCGCGGCGCTTGATATACCACGCGGCCAACGCGCTGGGCGCGGCGGCGGTGCTTTTGTACGGCGTGCCGCTCGTCATGAGCGCTTTTTCGCTGGCTCGGGCGGGCGCGGGGCCGAATCTCATCTGGCTGCTTCCCGCGTGTGCGCTCTTGCTGACCTCCTACGCCCTGCGTTCACTGCGCATGTACCTGATCTTTATGGAGAGCCGGATCATGCTTGCCCGCTTTTTGCGCATTCAGCTCAAGTGCCTGTTGGTCTCGCTGACCATGCCCTTCAAGCTCGGCGAAATCTTCCGCGCCTACTGGTTCGGCCAGGCGATCGGCAGCCCCTCCGGGGGCATCGCCTCGGTGCTGGTAGACCGGTACTTTGACTCGGTGGCGCTGGTGCTGGGCATGCTCGGATTGTGGGCGGGTGGGGGGGTCCAGCCGCAGTTGATCTTTGTGCTGCTCACGCTGTTCGTCCTGGCGGCGACGGCGTTTTACTGGGCGTTCCCGAGCACGTACCGGTATTTCAACCGTTTCCTGGTGCTCTCCATACGCCATCCGGTCTCGGTTAAGATGCTCTCGGGGCTTGAAAAGCTCAATCATTGGTATCAAAACCTGTCCGCCCAGGTCAAGGGCCGCGCGCCCGCGCTCATCTGGCTTTCGCTCATGGTATGGGCGTTTGAGGGCGGGGCGCTCCTGTGCGTGGCGATGTTCCTCGGCGAGAAGTTTCAGTTCAGCGACTTGTTCAGCTACCTGAGCGGCGTGCTCGGGTCGAGCAGCCGCGATATGAGTACGCTCCACATGGGCCTGGGCGTCTTCCTGCTGGCGGCTTATGGCTTGGTGCTCTACGGCGGAAGGTGGAAGCAAAGGAGGCGCGCTTCGTGAGACGCATGCTGGTGGTCTATGACGACCGCGAAAAGCCCGGCGAGGAGATACGCAGGGTGGTGGGCAATGTGCCCTACGGCAAGGTAATCCTCAAGCGCCGCGCCATATTCGACCGCTACCGGACGGTGCTCGAATCGGCGGGCCTGGGCTCTTCGGTGTTTGAGCTTCGGGAAGAGGATCAGTTGCCCGGCCTCGCAGAGCGGCTTGAACAGGCGCGCTACGAGGACGCGGGCGTTCTTCACATCTTCAGCGACGTGATCGTGCGCGACGAGGCAAAGGCCAAGGTGGTGCTCGAAAAGGCGCGCTTTATGCTGCGTCCGACCGCCGTGCTTGCCGGGCGCAGGGCGGCGCTGTACATTAATCCCACCGTGGACGGCTACATCGAGTGGCTCAATCAAAGCGCCGCCTGGCGCGCGCGGGGCGAGGACGCGCTTGACGCCGAACTGCTTGAAAGCGAAGCCTTCGCCGATATTTCAGGCTCTATGGCGTTTTTGCGCTATATATCTAGCGGTTTTGACGCGCGTTTTTTCAACAGCATGAACGCCGACCAATATACCGTCACCAAGCATAGCGCAAACGTCAAAAAAATTCGCGCGGAGTACCAGATGTACGCGCTGCTGCCGGACTTGATGAAGTCGTACTTCGTCATGCCCTACGATTACCGGGAGGACGAGCGCGGCGCGCGTTACGCCATGCAGCGTTACCACATCGCGGATCTTGCGGTTCGCTTTGTGCACGGCGCGGTTTCACCTGAGGAATTTGGCGAGCTTCTGGACGAAGTGTTTCACTTTCTCGCCATCCGCGTCAAGAAGACGGTCAGCGCCGAGGAAGGCGCGGCCGTTGCGCGCGAACTTTATGAGGACAAGCTCAGAAGCCGCATCCGGACGCTCAAGGAGCACAAAGCGTATCCGGGCCTTGCCGCCTGCCTTGCGGCCGGAACCGGCCAGACGATCGACGACATTGAGGCACGCTACCTCAAGCTGCTCGCCCGCTTCCAAAAGCGGCGCGGTGATCAGACCTTCCTCTCGGTCAGCCACGGTGATTTGTGCTTCTCCAATATGCTCTACCATCAGGGTACGCGCCTTTTGCGCCTGATCGACCCCAAGGGCGCGACGCGGGAAGATCAGTTGTATTCAAACCCTTACTACGATGTCGCCAAACTCAGCCACTCGATCGCGGGACGGTACGATTTTTTCAACAACGGCCTGTACGCAGTCCGGCTCGGACGCGACCTCAAGCTCAAGCTGGAGCTTGCTTTCGACAACCGCGCCTACGCGGAGCGCTTCCTTGAGCGCTGCGGGAAAGAGGGGTTTGACCCTTGGCTCGTCCGGCTGTACGAGGCGTCGCTGTTTTTATCGATGCTGCCCCTGCACATGGATGATCCGGCCAAGGTACTCGCGTTTATCCTGAACGCGCTCGACATTCTAAATGAGGTGGAAAGACATGTTTGAAACAATGAGCTTTGTGTTTGACATAGACGGCACGCTATGCCCGATCAAGAAAAAGGACGAGCGCTACGAGGACCTGATCCCCTATGCGCCGATGGTCCAAAAACTCCAATGGTACCACGACCGGGGCGCGAAGATCATCCTCTATACATCGCGCAACATGAACAGCTACGGCGGGAATATCGGGATCATCAACGCGAAAACCGCCAAGGTGCTGCTCGCTTGGCTCGATCGCTGGGCCATTCCCTATGACGAGATTCATTACGGAAAGCCCTGGCCGGGGCCGAACGGCTTCTATGTGGACGACCGAACCGTCCGCCCGAGCGAATTTTTGAACCTTACCGCCGAGGCGCTTGGCGCGCTGTGCGATGAGGGCAGACAAAATCTGGAGGGATAAGACATGGCACTCACCATTGTGATCTCCATGGCCGGAACGGGCGAGCGGTTCCGGCGCGCGGGCTACGCCGTTCCCAAGTATCAAATAGAGGCCAAGGGCAAGACGCTCATGGCGTGGAGCCTGGACAGCCTCAGGGATTTTGGGTCCCTTGACCCGAGCTACATCTTCATCGTCCGCCGCGCGGATGACGCGCGCGCCTTTATCGAGGGCCTGACCAGTCAAATGGGCATTGAAAAAGCCCGCGTGATCGAACTTGAAGCGCCGACCGACGGCCAGGCCACCACCGTCATGATGGCCGAGGGCGCTTGGGATGAAGGCGCGCCGCTGCTCATCTACAACATCGATACCTATGTCGAACCGGGCGCCATGCGCGCGTCCTCCCTTCGCGGAGACGGATTCCTGTACTGCTTTGAAGCGCCGGGCGAACATTGGAGCTTTGCGCGCGCGGATGAAGGCGGGCGCGTGCGCGAAGTGCGCGAGAAGAAAAGGATTTCGGGTCACGCGAGCCTGGGCGCGTATTACTTTGGCTCCGCCGCGCTCTACGCGTCCGTCTACCGGCGCTACTACGGCGAGGGCGGGCATTTGGAGAAGGGCGAGCGCTACATCGCGCCCATGTACAACCAGCTGATCGAAGACGGCGGCGAAGTGTGGCTTGAGGATGTGGACGCGAGGCGCGTGCACGTGCTCGGAACGCCCGAAGAGTTGGCGGCTTATCGACAAAGTCGATAAGCTGTCATCGAAAATCTTCGGCCTTGGGCCAAATCTTTCCGATGAGTAGGGTTTCGGGGTTTGTTGATGGGCTGAGGGTCTGCCGCGGAAAACCCGCGACAGACCCTTTGGGATTCCCGCGCTTTCTACTTGGCCGCCACCGCGCTCTCCTCGTCCGCGAGCGGGGTCACTTCGCCGCCGCGAAGGACCGCTTGGAAACGCCCGTTGCCCAGGTCAAAGGCCTTGTCTTTCACGCCGGGCAGCATATCCTCCGTGATCGTCAGCTTGTAGACCTTGCTCGCGCCCTTCTTGATGGGCTTCTTGTAGCTCAGCGCGCCCACGCCTTGATCGTAGATCAGCTTCTCGCCGTCGTAGAGCTCGAACACGAGGTTGTTAAGCTCCGCGACCGGGCCGCCCGTCTTGTTCAGGATGAATACCTCAGCCGCCAACGCGCCTTTCTTGGTGTAGGTCAGACTCTTTGTACTGGTGAACACGCCTTCCACGCCCTTGATCGCCAGCGCCTTTTTGCGGGTAAAGCCGTTCTTTTTGACCGTCACCACGCACTTGAGCTGGCTGCCGTCGGGCGCGGTTGCCGTGATCGTCGCCTTGCCCGCCTTCTTGCCGGTTATGACGCCCTGTTCGTCAATCGCCGCCACTTTCTTGGCGCTGTTCTTGAATGTCAACTGCGGCAGCGCGCCGTCCGATGCGATCGGGCTTGCCAGCTGATATTGCTGGCCAATCGAAATGGTCAGGCTTTCCGGCATCGTCCATTCGCTCGTCTGGGCCGGGGCTTCCTCCACGTGAAGCACCGCCAGCTGGATTTGGCCTATGCCCTTGAGTTCGCCGCTCGTCGCCTTGGCGGAAAACACGTACATGCCCGGTTCCAGCCGGCTCATTTCCTGCGCGCTGAAGGCAAATTGCACAAT
Source organism: Eubacteriales bacterium (assembly GCA_031551775.1). Lineage (GTDB taxonomy): Bacteria > Bacillota > Clostridia > Christensenellales > Aristaeellaceae > Anaerozeibacter. The sequence goes on from JAVBND010000034.1 coordinate 36,097, forward strand.
GCCCTTCGCGCGGTCCACTTGGCCTTTTACGCCAAGTACCAGTTTGGCCGGTACCTGCTGTACGCCCTTGGCAAACGGGTTCACGCGGACCTTGGAAATCTCACCCACCCACTTGCCTCCGACCGAATTGATGCCCGCGTCCAGGCGCGCGTTGTTCTTAACGCACACGCCTCCGTCCTCGCCCAGCGCCACGCCATCTCCTTCGAACCACACCGGCAGGTCCGGTGCGCCGCGCACGATGAGCCCGTTTCCGTCCATCTTGCCCTCAAGGTCTCCGTCCAGCGCGCCGCCGATGTCGATCACCGTCAGCGTGCCCACACGGGTCTCGGGAATCGCAAGGCTGGTCTCGGTCGCCGGTGCGAATGCGTAGACCGCCACCTCGCCCGCGCTCGACGCGTCTACGGCCATCTTGAACTCAAGCGTACCGTTCCCCGTCCGACTGCGCGCTTGCCTCTCCGTCCCCACGCGAAGCGTTACCTGGGTTTCACTTCCTGGGTCGCTGCCAGTCAGCTTCACCGCGAACGTTTGTTTGTCGAGGCTCCCCAGCGCCACGCGCGCGTCAATCGATCCGCTCACGCTGGGCATGTACTTGAGCAACAGCTTTCCGATGGGCGCGTTCAGCGGCGGGTCTTCCGATGTCACATTCAATCCAAGTTCCCCGCGCGCAAGCAAGCCCAGCTGTTCCTCTCTCAAATCAAATTGCGCCACGCCGTTTTGAATCGTCCCGCCTACGCGCGCGAGCACGTTCCCCGCCTCGTCCGTGATGATGAGCGTCACCGCCTGCCCGTCCTGAGCGCCCGTAAACGGCACGTTGAGCGACAGATCGCCACCCTCCCCCGGCTCGTACACGGCATCGGGGTCTACGACCGGGCCAAAGCCGGGATCAGTGTCGGGACTGACGGGCGTGGTGTCCACGACCGTCAGGGCAAGGCTCGGATTCGCGCCGCCGCTCATGGAAAATGTCAGCGTGTGCGCACCCTTGGTAAGCGTCTTGAGCCAGTCTTTGCTGAATGTGTATGTGTCCGTGTTGACCGTAAATTGATCGTTCTCGGACAAAGCGGCCGAGTCGCAATCGATGCCGGTCAATGCATAGCTTTGCGCCGCCAGCACCACTGCGATGTCCCGATGATCGGCGCTTGCCGTGTACTTGTCAAATGTCGCCGCCGGGGGCGTAACCGTGGCGTCCGCCAGTTTTTCCACCTTCACTAGAAGCGCCTTTCCCCACTGATCCTTGCCCGGATCCGCTACGGAACCGGCGGCGAGGTTTATCGCGCCACCTTCTTGCGTGAGGCATCCGTCCCAATACGTGCCCGTACCACTCTCAAAAGTCCCCGCCGTGATGGTCACAGTGCCGCCTAAAGCATATACCGCATCCTCGCCACCTTCATAGTTGCCCGAGAGGATATTCGTCGCGCCACTCCCGTTGTAGATGGCTATGCCGTCTGGGTGCGTGGCTTTGCAGGCCAGGCCGCCAAGCGTCAGGGTTCCCCCGTCATTGTA
>JAVBND010000094.1:0-10492 GCA_031551775.1 Eubacteriales bacterium
GAGCCTCACTGCCGGGCAGCAGGTCATCAAGATCGTCAACGAGGAGCTCACGGAGCTCATGGGCGGCGCGAACGCCAAGCTGACCCATTCACCCTCCGCGCCCACCATCTATATGTTGTGCGGGCTGCAGGGCGCGGGCAAGACCACCATGGCGGGCAAGCTGGGCGGCATGCTCCTAAAGCAGGGCAAAAAGCCGCTGCTTGTGGCGTGCGACGTGTACAGGCCCGCCGCCATCAAGCAGCTGCAGGTCGTGGGCGCCGCGGTGGGCGTGGATGTGTTCGAACGCGGCCAGGGCGACCCGGTCAAAATCGCCAGGGAGGCCATCGAGCACGCGCGCTACTATGGCAAGGATCCGGTCATCATCGACACCGCGGGTCGGCTGCACATCGATGAGAACCTGATGGAGGAACTTCGCCAGGTCAAATCCGCCGTCAGGCCGCAGGAAATCCTGCTGGTGGTGGACGCCATGACCGGCCTAGACGCGGTCAACGTGGCCGAGACATTCAACAAGAACCTGGGCGTGGACGGCGTCATCCTGACAAAGCTCGACGGCGACACGCGCGGCGGCGCGGCGATCTCGGTCAAGGCTGTGACCGGCAAGCCCATCAAGTTTGCGGGCGTGGGCGAGAAGCTGACAGATTTGGAGCCGTTCTACCCCGACCGCATGGCCTCGCGCATCCTGGGCATGGGCGACGTGCTGAGCCTGATTGAAAAGGCGCAGGACACCATGGACGAGAAGGCCGCGGGCGACATGCTGCGCAAGGTGCGCACGCAGACCTTTACCCTCGACGACTACATGGACCAGATGCGCCAGATGACCAAGATGGGCTCGGTCACCGACATCCTCAAGATGATCCCGGGCCTGGGCTCAAAGCTCAAGGACGTTGAAATCGACGAGGACAAGGTCGCGCGCGAACAGAGAAAGAACATCGCCATCATCAGTTCCATGACCATGATGGAGAAGCGCAACCCCGATGTGCTAAACGCAAGCCGCAAGCGGCGCATCGCCAAGGGCTCGGGCGTTCAGGTGCAGGACGTGAACCTCCTGCTCAAGCAGTTCGAGCAGGCGCGGAGCATGATGAAGCAGATGATGGGGCCGGGAAAGCGCGGCAAGATGCGCGTGCCGTTCGGGCTGAAATAGGGTATCCACCGCTTAAGCGTTCGGATAGATTTTATTGAGACAGTTATGAGGAGGAAACCACCATGGTTAAGATTCGCCTGAAGAGAATGGGCATGAAGAAAGCGCCCTTCTACCGTATCGTCGTGACCGACAGCCGCAACGCCCGCGACGGACGCTTCATTGAGGAGATCGGCTACTACAACCCGCTGACCGAGCCCTCGGAGCTCAAGATCGATAGCGAGCGCGCGAAGTATTGGCTGGGCGTCGGCGCGCAGCCGACAGACACCACCCGCGCTCTGTTGAAGAAGGGCGGCGCGCTCTGATTGAGCGAGCCGTGAGGTGATGGAAATGGTCGAATTGGTTCGCTTTATTGCTCAGTCCCTGGTCGAACATCCCGATCAGGTGGATGTGCGCGAGGTGGAAGGCCCCGACAGCACCGTGATCGAGCTGCGCGTGGCCGAAGGCGACATGGGCAAGGTCATCGGCAAGCAGGGCCGCATTGCCAAGGCCATCCGCACGGTGGTCAAGGCGGCGACAGCCAAGGGCGCGAAGCCGGTTTTTGTCGAGATTCTATAATTTCTGTTGAGTCTGAGCGGAACTGCCGGTGGATGCGTGCGGCAGTTCCATTTACTTTTCTTGGAGGCATTATGCTAAGCGAGCATTTGGCGATTGGCGAAGTTCTGAAGCCCCAGGGCGTCAAGGGCGAGATCAAGGTGCGCCCGATCACCTGCGACATGATGCGCTTTGAAGCGCTCAGCCGCATCTTTTGGTTGCTCGACGGCGCGTTCACGCCCGCGCGGGTCAAGGTCACGCGGATCGATATGGACGCGGTTTACATGATGGTTGAGGGTGTGAGAGACCGCAACCAGGCCGAAGCGCTTCGCGGGCGGCTCTTGTACGTCGATCGTGAAAACGCGGTGAAACTCAATGAGGACACCGAGTTCATCGTGGACCTGATCGGATGTGAGGCGCAGGACGACCAAGGTGGCAAGGTCGGCACGTTGGTCGATGTGCTCCAGCCGGGCGCGAGCGATGTGTACGTGTTCAAAGGAGCGAGGGGCGAAGTGCTGGTACCCGCGCTCAAAAGCGTGGTGCTCGCGGTCGATGTTCATCAAAAAAAGATGACACTGTCCGCCGCGCGGCTGGCCGAGGTCGCGGTATACGAGGAATAGGGGGGCATTTTATGTTGGTCAAGGTGCTCACCATTTTTCCCGAAATGCTCAAACCCGTGCTTGAGGCGAGCATTCTCGGCCGCGCCGCGCAGAAGGGGCTGCTAACGGCCGACGCGGTTGATATCCGCGCCTATGCGGCAAACAAGCACAAGAACACCGACGATTACCCCTTCGGCGGTGGCGCGGGCATGGTGATGCTGGCCCAACCCATCGTCGATTGTGTGGAGGCGCTTGAGAAAGAGGGCTTCCGCGGCCGTAAAATCTACCTCTCGCCGCGCGGGCGGACGCTTACGCAGGAGATCGTGCGCGAGCTTTCCCGCGAGGGCGAGTTGCTGCTTTTGTGCGGGCACTACGAAGGGGTGGATCAGCGCGCGCTCGACATCTGCGGGTTTGAGGAACTTTCGATCGGCGATTATGTGCTGACCGGAGGTGAGCTTGGCGCGCTGGTTGTGATCGATGCGGTGGCGCGCCTGGTGCCGGGCGTGCTCGGGAGCGAGGAATCAAGCGTGGATGAAAGCTTTTCTTCGGGCCTGCTCGAATACCCGCAGTACACGCGCCCGCGCGCCTTTCGGGGCCGCGAGGTGCCCGAGGTGCTCCTGAACGGTCATCACGCGCGGATCATGGAGTGGAGGCGCGAAGAGTCGCTCAAGATCACCCGCGAGCGCAGGCGGGATCTTTTAGAAAAAAGCGGTTTGACGGATGCGCCGGATGGTTATAATAAAAAAGTAAAGCGCAATCGACGAATGAAAGGAGCTGTCAGCATGAAAGAATTGAAAGGAACCCGAACCGAGGCCAATTTGAAGGCGGCGTTTGCCGGTGAATCCCAGGCGCGCAACAAGTATACGTATTTTGCTTCCGTGGCCAAGAAAGAGGGATATGAGCAGATCAGCGCGCTCTTTGGTGAGACGGCGGAGAACGAAAAGGAACATGCCAAGATGTGGTTTAAGCACTTGAAGGGGATCGGCACCACGGCGGAAAACCTCAAGGCCGCGGCGGAGGGCGAGAACTACGAGTGGACCGACATGTACAAGACCTTTGCCGAGGAAGCGAAGGCGGAAGGTTTTGACGAAATCGCGCGCCAGTTCGAAGGCGTGGCCATGGTTGAGAAGGAGCATGAGGCGCGCTACCTCAAGCTGCTTGAGAACGTTGAAGGTGGCCTGGTGTTCTCGCGGGGCGGCGACATGGTGTGGCAGTGCCGCAATTGCGGCCACATTGAAGTGGGCAGGCAGGCGCCCGACATGTGCCCTGTGTGCGCCCATCCCAAGGCTTACTTCCAACTGAAAGAAGACAATTACTAGGATTTGGACGGACGGTTGGCAATATAAGCCATTTTGATCGGGCGGAGCGTTTCCGCCCGATTTTATCTTCTATAAAAATCTCTTTTTTACGGCGCGTGGGGTTTACAAAAAAGCCCCCTTGTGATATCCTAAACCAAGAGTGGTTACGAATGACGCGCGGGAGGTTGTTTTTGATGAAAAGCTTTACGGCTATGGCAAAGCGCATGCTGTGCGCGGTGCTTGTTGCGCTGACTTTGGTGTCTGTTTTTACGGTTCCCGCTTTTGCCAAAGTGGGGCAGACCTATGAATCGCGGGTACAGGGTTTGCGTGCGCACGCGGGCCCCAATGGCACCTCCGAAATCGTGTTCAAGCTGGAAAAAGGCGAAAAGGTGATTCACAAGGCGACCAGCAAGGGTTGGTGGTTCATCAAGACCAAGGACGGCAAGGAAGGCTATGTGTACCGCACGTACCTGAAAGCCACCGGGAACCCCATCAAGAAGGACGCCTTGTACAAAGTATACAAGATCACCAATCTGGCTGTACGCAAGGCGCCGCGCAGTGCGGCGGACAAGCTGGGAACCATCCGTCGCGGTACCACTGTGCAGCTCAAAAACAAGCGCGGCGATTGGGGCTACATCAAGCTCTCAAACGGCAAGCAGGGATGGGTGCAGCTCAAATATCTGAGCTACGTCAGCGGCTGATTGAGGAGACAGGAGACATAACGTCGGCCGGGGCAAGCGCTTGCCCTGACCGCAAAAAAGGGGCTGCTGCAGATTCTTTCCTTCTGCGGCAGCCCCTTGGTTTTGTGACAAAGTCGGTTCAGGCGAGATGAAGAACGGGCTTTGTTTTGTATACCGCTCAGTGCCTTTGCGCCGAGCGGATACGGGTTGTTTATGCTTCGGGCGCTATGGTTTCGCCTTCGCCGTCTCCGGCGTTGTCCGACGGATCGGCGGTTTCACCCTTGCGCTCGTGCGCGGTACGGCCGTCGAGCAGCTTAAGGAAATCTTCGCCCGTCAGCTTTTCACGCTCAAGCAGCGCCGCGGCCACCTTTTCAAGGTCGGCGCGGTGCTCCTTGAGGATGTCCTCGGAGCGCTGGTAGCACTCGCCCAAGAGCGCGCGCACTTCCGCGTCCACTTCCGCCGTGACCTTCTCCGAAAAACTCGAACGGGATTGGGAGAAATCCCGGCCCAGGAACACCTGATGGTCGCCCCCCAGAAAGATCGGGCCCAGCTTTTGGCTCATGCCGTACTCGGTCACCATGTCGCGCGCGATGGCGGTCGCACGCTTGAGGTCCGAGGTGGAGCCGGTCGATACATCGCCCAGAACCAGCCGCTCCGCCGAGTGCCCGCCAAGCAGCCCCGTGATGCTTGCCATCAACCGGCTGCTTGAGATATAATGACTTTCCTCTTCCGGCAGGTACATGGTGTACCCGCCCGCGCCCGTGCCGCGCGGGATGATGGAAATTTCGTGGACCGAGTCGCACTCGGGGATGAAGTTCATGACGATGGCGTGACCCGCTTCGTGATAGGCCACCAGGTTTTTGTCGCGCTCGATGATCTTGTGGCTCTTTTTCTCGGGGCCCGCGCTCACCTTGGTGATGGCTTCTTCAAGGATCGGCATGGTGATTTTCTCAAGGCCGGACCGAGCGGTCAGGATTGCGCCTTCGTTGAGCACGTTTTCAAGGTCCGCGCCGGTAAAGTAGGGCGTGCGCCGCGCAAGCACCGAAAGATCGACGCCGTCAGCCAGAGGTTTGCCGCGCGCGTGAACCTTGAGAATCTCTTCGCGTCCTTTGACGTCGGGATAGGAAACGCTGATCTGGCGGTCAAAACGGCCGGGCCTGAGCAGCGCCGGGTCCAGAATGTCGGAGCGGTTGGTCGCCGCCATGACGATCACGCCTTCGTTGTGCTGAAAACCGTCCATCTCAACCAATAGCTGGTTGAGCGTCTGCTCGCGTTCGTCGTGTCCGCCGCCGAGGCCCGCGCCGCGTTGGCGGCCCACCGCGTCAATCTCATCGATAAACACGATGGCGGGCGAGGCTTTTTTGGCCTGGTCGAAGAGGTCACGCACGCGCGACGCGCCCACGCCCACGAACATCTCGACGAAGTCCGAGCCTGAAATGGTAAAGAAGGGCACGCCCGCCTCGCCTGAAACCGCGCGCGCGAGCAGCGTCTTGCCGGTGCCCGGAGGGCCGACGAGCAGCACGCCCTTGGGGATGCGCGCGCCAAGCTCGGTAAAGCGGCGCGGGTTTTTGAGGAATTCGACGATTTCCCGGAGTTCTTCCTTTTCCTCATCCGCGCCCGCGACATCGGCGAAGGTGACCTTGTGCGCGGAAGGATCGCTCAGGCGTGCGCGGCTGCGGCCAAAGTTCATGACGCCGTTCTTGCCGCCGCCGCTCTGGCTGCGCATCATCATGAACCAAAGGCCGACGATCAGCGCCATGGTAATCACGAGCGGAAGCAGATCTTGCCACCACGGCGCGCCCGCGGGTTCGGCGACGAGCACGCTGAACTGATAGTCGGAGGTGACAACCTCACCGGCAGGCTTGTTCAGCTTGCGCGCGTAGATGCCGTTGACATCGGAATAGAACTGCGTAGCGCTGCTGATGGTGGCGGTAATGTCGTAGCGGGGCCCGAATTCCTCCACCGGGATGGCGCTGTCCTTAAGACGCGCGACCAACGTGTTGCCGGTGATGCAGACGTTCGTGATCCGATCTTCTTCCACCAGTTTCAAAATACCCGTGTAGTTCACATTGGTCACCACGTCGCGCGGACGCGCGCCTGACATCTGAACCACCACCAGCACCACCACGATCAGCAGCGCGTAGATCAGGGGGCCTTGCCATTTTTTCATCGTGTTTCGGTTCAAGGTTTGTTTCCTTTCCTGGCGCGTAGCGCGACTAGTATCTTGCGTCCCCTAAGACGCGGGGCCTTAAATTTCGCCCTGATAGATTTCGGGCTTCAGAACGCCGATCATGGGAAGCTCGCGGTAGCGCTCGGCGTAATCGAGGCCGTAGCCCACCACAAACTCATCGGGCACTTCAAACCCGCGGTAGCTGACATCGACGTTGATCCGGCGGCGGCTGGGCTTGTCGAGCAACACGCACACCGACAGCGATTTGGCGCCGCGCGAGAGCAGGTTTTCCTTGAGGAATGAAAGCGACATGCCGCTATCGACGATGTCCTCCACGATGATGACATTCTTGCCGGTGATGTCGTGGTCAAGGTCCTTGAGGATGCGCACCACGCCGGTCGATTTGGTGGCGCTTCCGTAGCTTGAGATGGCCATGAAGTCCATGTTGACCGGGATCGTGATCGCGCGCGCAAGGTCGGCAAAGAACACAACCGCGCCCTTGAGGATGCCCACCATCACCACTTCTTCGCCCGCGAAATCGCGGCTGATGGCGCTTCCCAGCTCCTTGACGCGGCGCTGAATCTCATCCTCCGTCAGCAGTACCTTTAAAAGATCATCGGTCAAACAATGCTTTCCCATTTGTTGAGTCCTCCCTTATCCATGTAAGGCGCAGTGCGCCCTTTGTATCCGGGCAAAGCGCCGCGCCCGCGCCCGGCGGTAGTCCCGGCACCCATAGCACTTCGCTTCCTTTTGCCACAACGGGCAGGTAGTTTCGCATGGGCCGGTCAACCTTGCGATCGATGAACACGTCCGAGAGCTTTTTCGCGTGGCCGGTGCCGAGCAGGCGCATCCTGTCGCCTGCTCGCCGCGTACGCAGCACCGCGCCCTTGAGGCGCGTTTCGTCGAGTACCTGGGTAGAAGGGTCGTCCCGGCAGGGCTCGGCGGGGGAGGGCGTGACCGCCATGCGGCCAAGGCCTGGAAGTGCCGCGCCGTCCGCAAGCGGAACTTCAAAGGTCATCGGCGCTTGCCCTTGATCGCTCAGATACAAGTATTCGCCCGCGCGCTCGGCTTCAAGGCCGGTTAAGGAAAGCGCGCCGCGTTTTTTCCCGCAAAGCGCCTTCAGGCGCTGAATCGATTCGTAATCCGCGCCTGTCGCGATTGACAGCATGCGCGAAAGGAGGGCCGGGGGATACGCCCGGATTTCAAGCCGCGCGCCAAAGGGCAGCTTTTGATAATTCGGTGTAAGCAGCTTTCGCGCTTCCCGGTCCATGAAATCATCTTCTTCGGCAGCGATCGCCGCGTAGCGCGCAAGCGTGGAAGCCGACTGGGGGTAGATCGATTGAAGAACGGGCAGCACGCGGTTTCTCAGGGCGTTGCGCGCCGTGTCACAAACCAGGTTGGTCTCGTCTTCGCAATAAGCTTGCCCGCGCGAGGCGAGGAAATCCAAAATGTCAGACCGCGTGACGCCAAGCAGCGGTTTCGCCCATGGCCCTATGCGGGGCAACATACCGGCGGCTCCGTGTACGCCGCCGCCGCGCAGAAGGTGCATGAGCACAGTTTCTGCTTGATCATTTATGTGATGCGCGGTTGCGATGGCGGTGGAGGATGTTTCGTTCATCACCCGAAGCAGAAACGCACGCCGCTCTTCGCGCGCGGCGGTCTCAAGCCCCTCGCCGCTGGCGGCGGCCCGCGCGGGCACATCGGTCCGTCCTTCGATCAGCGCGACTTTAAGCCGGGCGCACAATTCCCGCGCAAACCGCTGGTCGCGGTCGGCCGACATGCCGCGTATGCCGTGGTTCAAATGCGCGGCTGTCAGTATCCATTCGCCTTGCTCGACAAGGCGCAAAAGCAGCGCCACCGAATCCGCGCCGCCGGACAACGCCACAACCACGCGTTCGCCGCTTGCAAGCACTGGCAAAATGCGCATACCGGCCTCCAATTCACTCCCATCTTACTATAATACGCAAAATGCGCGCAAAATTCAAGCTAAATCGTGTAAAACGGCGCTTTCGATACGACAAAACCGCCCTCACCGACCGGGCGGCTTTCGCATAGCGTAGCGAAGGGGGTGTACGCCATGTCCTTAAACATCATCACGATCATTTCGCTTGGGATCGCGACCAATCTCGACAACGTGATCATTGGGGTTGCTTACGGGCTTGCGGGCAAACAAATCGGCTGGCGGCGCAACTTGCTTGTCTCGGCCATATCGGGCGCCTTCGCGCTGGCCGCGTGCGCCGCGGCGCACCTGGTGACACATGCCTATGCCGCGCTTTTTATGACGGCGGGCGCGCTGCTCCTGATCGCTCTGGGCGCGTACGGCGTGTATGCGGCGCTCAAAGGCCAGGATGCGTGCCCGGGCGCTGATGTAGGCCCCGCGTCGCTCAAGGAAACCGCCGTGCTGGGCGTCACGCTGGCGCTCAACTGCCTGGCTGCTTCCTTTGGCGTAGGTCTTGGCGGCGGCGGCGCCGTTGGGGTGGGGATAAGCGTCACGGCGTTCAGTTTTCTGGCGGTGGCGCTGGGAAATTGGGCAGGCGTAAAGACCAAGCGCGCCTTCAGCGCCAGGTGGCTCAATATCGTGAGCGGCTTTTTGCTTGTGCTGATGGGGATTTGGGAGTTATTTATTTAAGGCAGCACCTGCGCAGGTAGCGAACGCGCTGACGGGCTGCTTTTCCACCCAGGCAGCCCTACAAAAACACTTGAATTAGCGCTGCTAGTCCTGCGGTTTTTGCACGACCACCTGGACGAAAAATCATCCCATCATCACATCCGCTACCTGTGCGGTGTTGCCTTAAGGCAGCACCTGCGCAACCGAGCAAAGGCGCTGCCGTACGCTTGGCCGTTTACGCGCTGTAGAGCCATTTGTGGATGAGCTTTCGCCAGCCGTCTCCATAGCTTCGCGACTGAACCGCCTGGGCCGATACCACCGGAATGCGCCCGACAATGCGCCCGCCGAGCTTGACGTTGACCCCGCCGATCTCCTCGCCTTCATCGATGGGCGCGCTGAGGGACTCGGGCAGGTCGCTTTCAAGCTCAATGGCCTGTTCCTCGCCCTTGGCGATGAGCAGCGTCATGTTCTCGCCCAGCACCAGATCGATGGCGTCGAGGCTTCCGTTCAGGACGCCCATCTTGCCGCGCACCTTCGCGCCTTCTTCGGCCACGGTATATTTTTTATAATTGGCGAAGCCATAATCCATCATGGCGCTTGCGACCGAGAAGCGCTCCTTGCTGGTGTCCGCGCCCAGCACCACCGCGATCAGGCGCATGCCGCCGCGCAGCGCCGAAGCCGACATGCAGTAGCCCGCTTCCGCGGTCGAACCGGTCTTGATGCCGTCGCAGCCGTCGTAGAGGCGGGTCAGGCGGTTGGTATTTGTCAGTTCCGTCACGCGCCCGGCGGGGTGCTCAAGCGTGTCCATCCATATGGTGGAATATTCGAAATACAGCGGGTGGCGCGCAAGTTCGCGCGACATGGCCGCGACATCGCGCGCGGTGGTGTAGTGGCCTTCGGCGGGCAAGCCTGTCGAATTGACAAAATTGGTGTTTGTCATCTTCAGTTCTTTCGCGCGCTCGTTCATGCGCTTGACCAGGGCCTGTTCGGACCCGAACAGAAACTCGCCCATGGCGACGGTGGCGTCGTTGGCGCTTGCGACGATCATGCTCTTGATGAGGTGGGCAACGCTTTGCGTTTCGCCGGGTTCAAGCAGCACCTGCGACCCGCCCATGCCTGCCGCGCGCGGCGATATAAAGACCGCGTCATCGAGTTTGCAGCGCCCCTGCTCGATGGCTTCGCACGCAAGCAAGATCGGCATGATCTTGGTGACGGAAGCGACCGGGCGCATCTCGTCAGCGTTTTTTTCAAATACAACCTGCCCGCTTTCGGGCTCCATCAGCAAGGCGCTTTTGCAGTTGAGCTCAATGGTCGGCGTGCTTTCAAGCGCGGCTTCGGCGTGAACGCACGTGACGAGCAGCATCAGCCCCAGCAATAGTGTCAATCCCCGGCGCATACAATCCCCTCCCCAGCTTGTTCCATTCTGTCATAATCCTACCCGCTCGGGGCAAGAAATATGATTGAT
>JAVBND010000053.1:0-12947 GCA_031551775.1 Eubacteriales bacterium
CATCCGCAATATGTACGAGCAGTCCTTCCTGACCGCCGCTGTGCAAAACATGAAGCGCCTGGTCAAGGCCTTCCGCTTTTGCTTTATTAGAAAAACGGGCACTTCCCGATTCCGGAAAATGCCCGCTTTGTTGATGGTCTGCGCAGCCCCAATTGGGGTTGCTCTTATCGCCCTATGGGTCGTGATGCGCGGGCGTTAAAAGGATCGCGCGCGCCTTTCAATAGGTACTGTGAGCGCCCCAAAAAAGCCTTGCGGTGCGTGCGACCCCAACTTTCCGCTAGAATTTGAAAATAATTTATGGATTTCATTCATTATATAGGGGCTGAAAATAGGCAGGCGAAATGGACTTCTAAATATGCTGTCATGCTATTGAAGCTTTGATCCGTTACAATGTGCATAATAAAAAGGAAGAATACATGAAATCTAACAACCCTCTAAAGTTCACAATGGTCACGAACCTTATAGAGGTATCATAAGATGAAGAACTCATCACATACATTTTCCGCGAACTCTTCGCACGGCGGGATTTCACAGAAGCCGTAGGCGGGAATCATGACTTCGACTTCGGCCAGGATCTTGAGAACCACCGTCACGCAGATGGTGATCTCGAATACGCAGTCGCCCAGGTATACGCCGCTTACGCAGATGGCGCTGACCATGCTCTCGAGCTTGAACGGCACGATGGATTCGTCCGGGATCGCGAGCAGCACGTCCTTGACAACCGATACCGTCGAGCGGCCCATCCATTCCTGGCAGCGCTGGTCGGTAAACAGCACGTCGATCGGGATATCCACGGTGCCCTTGACGCGGGCGAACTGCGGCCGGTCGCACAGGCGTTCGATGGTCAGGTCGCGGATGGTGCCGGAGGTGGTCGACGAGCGGCAGCTCTCAAAGGTCCACTGGCCATACGGGACAGGCAGCGGGCACTGGCTGTTCTCGGCGCTCTCCACGACGTCTTGATAAGTAAGGGAACCGCATTGGCCGCAAGTGCAGGAGCAGGTGTCGCCTTTGCAATTGCAGCGGCAGGGGACTCCTGAGCGGCGGCTCGCGCAGGAATCGGGCAATACCGGCACGATGTCCCTGAGCAGCACATCCACTTCTTCCAGCTGTTCCTGCTGCAGGCACGCATCGTACACGTTCTTGACCTGGACGCAGATCTTCTCGTTCATGCCCTGGCAAATGTTGCCCGTTACGGTGCCGGGGCTGCAACTGGCGTTGGCATTCTTGTAACTATAAAACGACATGCTCATACCTCCTCGAGTTGGTCGCGTGAGATTGGCTCACACTGCATGGTATGCGCATCGCTGAAATGGGTTCGAGAGTTTTCTTGCATTTGCCCGGCGTCCCCGAATCAGATTCCCTCATTTCGTGGGACGAGTTCATCGGTTTTTGACGACGCCGATAATAACGCTTGCAATTTCATGCGGCTGATTGTATAATGATGCTACGAAAAAACGCAAGGGGGTAATACAATGAGGAAGATTCTCGCTCTGTGTCTGGCTCTCATGCTCTTGGTTCCGGCTGTTGCTTCGGCTGAAAACGTACTGAAAATCGGCGTTTTTGAGCCCGTGACCGGTGAAAATGGCGGCGGCGGCTTTCAGGAAGTGCTGGGCATGCGGTATGCCCATACACTGACCCCTGAAGTCGAGCTGGGCGGCGAAACCTACAAGATCGAACTGGTCGAAGTGGACAACCAGTCGGACAAGACGGCCGCCGTGTCGGCCGCGCAGAGCCTGATGGCATCGGGCGTATCCGTGGTGCTCGGCTCCTACGGCTCGGGCGTGTCGATTGCCGCAGGCGAAATCTTTGCCGACGCGGGTGTTCCCGCGATTGGCGCCAGCTGCACCAATCCCCAGGTCACGCTGGGCAACGATTTCTACTTCCGCGTGTGCTTCCTTGATCCCTTCCAGGGCAAGGTCATGGCGAACTATGCCTTCCAGGAAGGCGCCACCAAGGCGGCGGTCATCACGCAGCTCGGTGACGACTACTCCTCGGGCCTCGGCAACTTCTTCCTGAAGGCGTTCAAGGACCTGGGCGGCGAGGTTGTATCGGAGGAACAGTTCCAGACCAACCAGACCGATTTCAAGGCCATCCTGACCAACATCAAGGCCCAGGAGCCGGACGTCATCTTTGCCCCGTCGTCCATCGCCACGGCGCCGCTGCTCATCAAGCAGGCGCGCGAACTGGGCATCACCGCCAAGATCATGGCGGGCGACACATGGGAAAACGTCAGCATCATTGACAACGCCGGCGCGGATGCCGAAGGCGTGACGATCTCCACCTTCTTTGATGAAGCGGACCCGACCGCGGTTGACTTCGTGGGCGGCTTCAAGGAATACCTCAAGGCCAACCCGGAGAGCCTCGAGAAGAACGGCGGCGAAGGCGTCGCGGCTGTCTCCGCGCTGGGCTTTGACTCCTACAACGTCGCCATCGCGGCCATCAAGGCGGCGGGCAGCGCCGATCCGGGCGCGATCCGCGACGCGCTGGTTACTGTGAGCGTGCCGGGCGTGACCGGCGCGATCTCCTTCGACGAGAACGGCGATGCCCTGAAGGACATGGCTTACGTCAAGGTGGTTGAGGGCGGCGCGTTCAAGTTCCTCAAGACGGTTACCGTCGGCTAAATTCCAACTTGCCTTAAGAGGGGCGGGGCGTTAGCTTCCCGCCCCTTATATTGAGTTTATGGAGTCACTGGAGGGAATCGCATGAGCGTGACCACATTTTTGCAGCATTGCCTGACGGGCGTGTCGCTGGGCGGCGCATACGCGCTGATTGCCATCGGCTATACGATGGTGTATGGCATCTTGCGCCTGATCAATTTCGCGCACGGCGATATCTTTATGATGGCGGGGTACTTCATGATCTTTTCCATGGCGAGCATGCCGTGGCAGATCGCCATTCCGATCGTGATCCTGGCAACGGTTGTGCTGGGCGTTGTGATCGAGCGCGCAGCATATGCGCCGCTGCGCACATCGCCGCGCATGTCGATCATGATCAGCGCCATCGGCGTGTCGATGCTCTTGCAAAACCTGGCCACGTACCTGTTCTCGGCGCTGCCCAGAGCCTATCCTGAGATCCCGGCGCTCAAGCGCATTTTTCAGATCGGCGGCCTGTCCGCGTCGCTCGTCACCTTCGTGACGCCTGTGCTCGCGGTGCTGCTGGTTTTCCTCCTGACCCAGCTCATCGGCCGCACCAAGGTGGGCCTGGCCATGCGCGCGGTTTCGAAGGATTTTGAGACCGCCAAGCTTATGGGCGTCAAGATCAACACGGTCATCTCGGTAACCTTCATCATCGGTTCCGCGCTGGCTGCGGTCGGATCGATTTTGTACTTCACCGACCGTATGTCGGTCAACCCTTTCAGCGGTACGCTTCCCGGGCTTAAGTGCTTTGTCGCCGCGGTGCTGGGCGGGATCGGCTCAATTCCGGGCGCGATGGTGGGCGGCTTTGTGATCGGCCTGTGCGAGACCATGCTGGTCGCGTTCGGGTACTCGACGTTTTCGGACGCGTTCACGTTTATGCTGCTGATCATCATGCTGCTGTTCAAACCCACGGGCTTGTTCGGCGAAAAGACGACGGAGAAGGTGTGATGCGCGCATGAAGAAACAGATGAAAGTTCTTTTGTCCCTCATAGCCATCGCGCTGCTTGCGTGGGGACTGATGGTGCTTGAGGAGAAGAAATTTGAACAGGCGATGCTGTATTCGGTTCTGCAAAAGGGCGCGATTTTCGCCATTGCCGCGACGGCCATGAACCTGCTGAACGGGTTTACCGGCCTGTTCTCGCTGGGCCAGGCCGGGTTTATGGCGGTGGGCGCGTATGTGACCGCCATCTTGACCATCCCGAGCGGCAAGCTTGACGGCGTGTATTATATGAACGGAATTTCGCCCGTGATCAAATCCATGCGCGAATTTCTGGACTTGGCGCCCGGCTGGCTGCAAGGCGCGTATCCGTACCTCGCCCTGATCGCGGGCGGTTTGGTCGCGGCGGTTTTTGCCGCATTGATCGGCATTCCGGTTTTGCGTCTGAAGAGCGACTACCTTGCGATTGCGACGCTCGGCTTTTCCGAGATCATCCGGGCGCTCATCGCAAGTCCCCAGTTTGACACCGTCACCAACGGCAGCTACGGGCTTAAATCGATCCCGAAGTTCGATTCGATCCTGGTGATCTTTGTCATCGCGTTTTTGTGCATCGGCATGATCGTGCTCCTGATCCGCTCAAGTTACGGCCGCGCGTTTAAGGCGATTCGCGAGGACGAGATCGCGGCGGAAGCGATGGGTGTAAACCTGTTCAAGCACAAGGAGATGAGCTTCGTCGTGAGCTCCTTCTTTACCGCTGTCGCGGGCGGGATGCTGGCGATGTACATGCGCTCGATTGATTCCTCCACCTTCAAGGTCGCCATGACCTACGACATCCTCCTGATCGTGGTCATCGGCGGCATCGGCTCGATCACGGGTTCGGTCGTCGGCGCGTTCCTCGTGACCGCGGCCAAGGAATGGTGGCTGAGGTTCTTTGATGAGCCGCTCGCGGTTGCGGGCGTCCAGATTCCGCTGTTCAGGACCGGCTTTCGCATGGTGGTGTTTTCGGTGCTGCTGATGGTGGTGGTGCTGTTCTACCGGCGCGGACTCATGGGCACGAACGAATTCACATGGGATTGGCTGACGCCCGGCTACTGGCGCAGGCGCAAGTTTAAGGCGGGGGGTGTCCTGTGATGAGCGAGAACGTACTCAAGATTGAAAACGTCACCATGCAGTTTGGCGGCGTGGTCGCGGTGAGCGACTTGTCCCTTGAGGTCAATGAAGGCGAGATCGTGGCGCTGATCGGCCCCAACGGCGCGGGGAAGACGACCGCGTTCAACGTGATTACCGGCATGTATTCTCCGACAAACGGGCGCGTGAGTTTTCGCGGCCAGGTCATCGCGGAAGGCTATCCCGTGGGCAAGATGAAAAAGATGTACGCTGCCGGACACAACGGCGAGTACACGAAGGAAGTCAAGAATACGCCGGACAAGATTACTTCGCTCGGCGTCGCGCGGACCTTTCAAAACATCCGCCTGTTCCGGAGTCTCACCGTGTTTGAAAACGTACTGATCGCAAAGCACATGCACATCAAGAGCGGCATGCTCGCCTCGACGTTTATGCTGAACCTGCCGGAAGAGAAGCGCATGCGCGCGCAGGCGGCTGAGCTGATCCGTGATTTGGGGCTTGAGAGCGTGATGAACGACGTTGCGGGCGCGCTCCCCTACGGCAAGCAGCGGATCCTTGAGATCGTGCGCGCGCTTGCGACAAAGCCGCGGCTGCTCCTGCTCGACGAGCCGGCGGCGGGCATGAACCCGCAGGAGACCGACGAGCTTGGCGAATTCATTGTGAACATCAAGGACAAGTTCGGCCTGACGGTCTTCATGATT
Source organism: Eubacteriales bacterium (assembly GCA_031551775.1). Taxonomy (GTDB): domain Bacteria; phylum Bacillota; class Clostridia; order Christensenellales; family Aristaeellaceae; genus Anaerozeibacter. The sequence continues at coordinate 5,400 of JAVBND010000053.1, forward strand.
GAGCACCACATGAACCTGGTCATGGAGATCAGCGACCGCATCTACGTGATCGACTTTGGCAAGCAGATTGCCGAGGGCACGCCCGCCGAGGTGCAGGATAACCCGGCCGTCATCAAGGCGTACTTGGGGGTGGATGAGGCATGAAACTGCTCGAAGTCAAGAATTTGAAAGTCAACTATGGCGGGATCGAAGCGCTCAAGGGCATATCGTTTGACGTTAAGCAAGGCTCGATTGTGACGCTGATCGGCGCCAACGGCGCGGGCAAATCGACGACGCTTCGCGCGGTGAGCAGCCTGGTCACGCCCGCGAGCGGCTCGATCCTGTACGAGGGACAGGATATCACGCGCATGGACACGCAAAAGATTGTCGAGCGCGGCATCGCGCTGGTGCCGGAGGGACGGCGCGTGTTCCCAAACCTGACGGTCGTTGAAAACCTCAAGATCGGCGCATACCTGCGCAAGGACAAGCATCAAATCGAGCGCGACATCGAGCACGTCTACGCGCTCTTCCCGCGCCTCAAGGAGAGAAGCTGGCAGCTTTCGGGCACGCTGTCCGGCGGCGAGCAGCAGATGCTGGCGGTCGGGCGCGGCCTCATGAGCAAGCCCAAGATTTTGATGATGGATGAACCGTCATTGGGCCTTGCGCCCATGGTGGTCAAGGACATCTTCTCGATCATCAAGACGCTTAATAAGGAAGGGATCACCATCCTCCTGATTGAGCAGAACGCCAACGCGGCGCTCAAGGCGGCCGATTACGGCTATGTGCTTGAGACCGGACGCGTCACCATGGAGGGCAGCGGCGAGGAACTGCTGGGCAATGAAGACGTGCGCGCGGCGTACCTTGGAAAGGCCGCCGGGAAATAAAACGGATCGGGCTGGGGTTGCCGCGATGGATCGCCATGCGGCAGCCCTTTTTTTGCGTTGTGTTCGTTTACGGCTTCTGGCAAACCGGACAAAAGTAGACGTTGCCGCCCATATAGGCCTTGCGCGTGATCGCGCATCCGCAGGTCGGACAGGCGGGGCATGACCTGAGCGTGCGGTAATCGCCGCTCTTGCCAAACAGGTCATGCTCGCTGTCGCGTCCGTTCAGGCGCAGCATATCGCTTAGCACCGTCTTGATGGAGCGGTACAAAGCCCCGAGTTCCGCGTCCGACAGCGCCTGAAGCTTTTTTGTCGGGTTTACGCGCGCGCCAAACAGGATGTCTTGCAGCACTCCGTTGCCCAGGCCCGGGATGCGCTGCTCTGTCGCGAGCAGCGCCTTGGCGCTCAGCGTGCGCTTGGCGGCCTTTACGATAGAATCAAAGTACGCCTCATCGAAGGCGTCTTCGTAGGGCGTGGGTTTTTCCATCGCGGCGCGAAAGTACGGGTTGTCGTCCGGCGTGTCGTAAGCTTCTATCCCGCCGTACATCGACACCGTGGCGGCGAGGGCGCTGTCATCGTCAAACACCAATTGCAGTTGGTGTTTCTCTGGCGCCGTCCCGCCCGCTTCGCGATACCGGAGGTTTATCCCGTCGTGAAAGCGCAGCGTCATGCCGCTTAAATCCATCAGCACATACCCGGCCACGGCGCGCGCCGCGTCTACTGTCCGGCCGGTGAGTTTTGCTCCGTATTCGGCGGGGTCTGCGGTATACCAGGCGAATTTGTGCGCGGATGTACCCGCGTCGGCGGATACAATCATCTTGCCGGTCAGGGTTTCGCGGATTTGCCGCGCGAGGTTCGCGCTTTCGGGCAGTTCAATCATAAAGCACACCCCTTAATTGATGCGTAAATACCTCTTCACAAATACTTAGTATAAGCGTCGTCGCGCAAAATGTCAATCGGCGCGTTGCCTTAAGAAGGCCGGACCCACTTGTGCTTGAGCGGGTAACCGTGTTACAATGCAAAGGAAATATGAACGGGAGGAAAGTACCATGAGCAAGCCCATCATGCAAATTCCGCGCGCTGAATATGACGAACGCATCCGCCGCGTCCAAGCAGAAATGCAAAATGCGGGCATTGATTTGCTGGTCAGCCATGCCTGCGGCTGTGAATCGGCGACGGTCAGGTACCTGACCAACTTCTGGGCCGTGTTTGACTTTGTGGGCGTGCTGGTGCCGCAAACCGGTGCGCCCATCCTCCTGACCGGCGGGCCCGAGTCGTATGATTTTGCGAAAAAATTCGCCCAGATTGATGACGTGCGCGTTCATCCCATGTACGTGGAGACCAGCGCGCCGGAGTGGGACAAGCCCACAAACCCCTACGATTTCACCATGATCCTGGGGGAGCTGCGCGATCGCGCGCCGATCAGGAGAATCGGGATCGCCAACGTCAACACCCTGCCGCACGTGATCTATTCAGACATCGAAAAGGGCGCCGCGGGCGCCGAAATCGTGCCCGCGGAGGACATCGTCATGGGCCTTCGAGCGGTCAAGTCCAAGGCCGAGATCGCGCTGATCCGCGAGGCTTGCCTCATTACGGAAGAGGCGGTCAAGGACGCCGTATCGATCATCCGCCCCGGCGTTCGCGAATGGGAAGTTCAGGCGCGCTGGATGGGCAAGGCTTTCGCCATGGGCGCTGAAGGCACGGGTTATCCGGTTTGGTGCACCAGCGGGCCTTCGACCTATCAGAGCCTTTGCAAGTCCACCGACCGCGAAATTGGCATGAACGAAATGGTCCAGCTTTCCCTTGGCGCAAAGTACAACGGCTACTGCGGCAACATCGGCCGTGCGATCGTGCTGGGGAAGCTTCCCGAGCGCCACACGGACATGATCAAAATCGCGCACGAATGCGTGGATGAGACCATTCTTGCCATGCGCCCCGGCGTGCCGTTTGCCGAGGTTTACGACAAGTTCCAGGCGCGCCTTGAGAAGAACGGGCTGACCGGCACGTCGCTCTACGGTCCGGCACACTCGACCGGCCTTCAGGAATGCGAAGATCCCTGGGTAGACAACCGCTCGGGCAAGATACTCATGCCCGACATGGTGTTCAACATCGACATCTGGATTGCGGACGACCGGTACGGCGTGCGCATTGAGGACTGCGTGCTGATCACCGAAAGCGGGCTTGATGAGCTCACAACATGGCGGCGCGAGCCCATCGTGGTCGCGTAGGAGGGCCATCAAAGTGTGGAGCGAAAAATACCGGGACGAAATCGTGCGCCTGGCGAGCGAACTCGTCGCCATACCCACCGTCAATTGCCCGCCAAACGGCAACGAAGCGCCGGGACAGGCGCGCCTCAGGGCGTATTACGAGGCCATGGGCCTTGCGGTTGACGCCTTCTCGCCCGAGGAAGTGCCCGAATACCCGCACCACCCCGAGTTCATGGCGCGAAACCTCAAGGGGCGCGAGAACCTGGTCGCCACATGGAAGGGAAAAGGCGGGGGCAAGTCGCTCGTGATCACCGGCCATATGGACGTGGTGCCGGAGGCGCCGCTGCCCTGGACGGTCACGGAAGCCTTTCGCCCGCACGTCTCGGACGGCAGGCTCTACGGGCGCGGCAGCGCCGATATGAAGGGCGCGCTGGCGGCCGGCGCGGTGGCGGTCAAGTACCTGAAAGACATCGGGTTCACCCCGCGCGGCGACGTGCTGCTCGAAAGCGTGGTGGACGAGGAGTACGCGGGCGCGAACGGCACCATTGCCGCAAGGCTCAAGGGGTACAACCCCGATTTTGCCATCATCCCCGAAGCGAGCGGGCTTGACGTATGTCCGGCGTGCGTCGGTGGATTGGTGCTCAAGATCACCGTACGGGGCATTGCGGGCATGCCATACACGGGTGAGGAAATCGGCAACCCCGCCTACGACATCGCGGATATCGCGTCGATCGTGCGCGATTTTGGCGCTTACCGCGTGGAGCGCACGCCGCGCCCGGCGCTTTGGAGCGCCCAAGCGCAGGGCGCGCAAATCGTCGTGACAAAGATGCGCGCGGGCGAAGCCTACGAAAGCGGGCAGCTTTCAAGCCCCATCGACGCATGGATGGAAATTGTCATGCAGTCTTATCCCGGTGAAACGGCGGATGAGCTGGAAGCGCAGTTGTGGGATTATATCCGGCCCCGCTACCGCAACCCGGATGGCCTTCAAATTGAGCGGGTGTACCATTATTGCCGTCCGGCGGCGACCGATGAGAATCATCCCGCGGTAAAAACGCTCAGGGAATGCGCGGAGGCGGTCAAGCCCGGGGCCAAGGTGTGCGGGGCGATGTTCTCGTGCGACATGTTTGCCGTGACCGATGTAGGCCATGTGCCGTGCGCCATCTTTGGTCCGGTGGGGGCCAGGCTGCACGCGCCGGACGAATGGGTGGATATTGAGAGCTTGTGCTTGACGGCGCGCGCTCTGGCGGAATTTATCGTGAAGTGGTGCGGATAGGAGGAACTTGATGAACCGGCTCGAAATCAAAACACCGGAGGGATTGTCCGCGCTTGTCTACCCCGATTACGGCGGCATGATGGGCAAGCTCAGCCTCAAGGGGAAAGACATTTTTCACCTGGACGATGCGCGCCTTGCACAAGGCGCGGTGCTCGCGGGCGGCAATCCCGTGCTGTTTCCGGCGGCGGGACGCACGCGCTCGGACCGGTATCAATTGTACGGGAATGCGTACCGGATGCCCTTTCACGGGCTCGTGCGCGATACGGCGTTTGGCGTTGCGAGTCATACGTCCTCAAGCGTGACGCTCGTCAAAACCACTTGCCAAGAATGGCAGGATCAGTGCTACCCGTTTGATTTTACGCTCAGGCTTACCTATGCGCTCAAGGGGACGGCGGTGAAGCTCGGCGTATCCATAAAGAACGACAGCGACATACCCATGCCGCACGCGTTTGGCTGGCACCCGTACTTTGTCGCGAGCGACAAGACGCGCTTTGAGATCAAGCCCAATATGGAAAGGTGCGCCTGGTATGAGGCGGACGGCCCGACCGAGATCCCGATAAGCGACTGTGACCTGACGCGCAAGGGCGACTATGTCTACTGGGGCCGGACCGGCGCGGCGCTTCGGATCAGCAATCCCGCCGACGGCTACGCGCTGGACATCGTGTCGGACGCTCGGTTTTCCGCGCTTGTCGTATGCACCAAGTTTGACGGGACGGTGTGTGTCGAGCCGTGGATGGCGCTGCCGGGGGCGCTGAACACCCAGGAAAACATTCAATGGGTAAAACCGGGCGAAGAAGCGCATTACAGCGTCCTGATGGAGGCGCGGTTGTTGGAGGCATAAGCGATGGATGTTCACGTTCAGCCCGGTGCGAAGATTGAAGGCAAGCTCCTTCGGCAGAACCTGCTGTTTTGCTTGCTGGTTACGTTGCTGGGCGTATTTGCCAGCGCATTTAGCGCGGTGGCCGACCATGTGGCCGCCGCCTTTGGCCAGGATGCGGCGATGGCAGGGATGTACCTGTCGGTCTACGGCACGGGGTCGTGCGTGAGCGCGTTCTTTGGCGGCGCGCTTGCGGACAGGTTTGGCAAGCGCAAAGTAATCGTGGTGTCGGTTGCGCTGCTCGCGGCCGGGCTGATCTGCGCGTCATTGACCGGGAACCAATTGGTGACCCTGATGGCGCTCTTCCTGGCGGGCGTGGGGTTTGGGCCGAGCGAAGCCATGTCGAGCGCGCTTTTGACCGATGAGAACCCGGCGGGCGCGACGCGCTGGATGAACATTTCGCAAATCGGGTTCGGCCTGGGCGCGATTTTTGCGCCCGTCGCGGCGGTATGGATGATCGCTCAGGGCCTTAGCTACCGGCACGTGTTTGGCGTGTGCGCGCTGATGCTCGCCTCGCTGATGGCGGCGATACAGGTTACCGGCCGGGGGCGTCCGGTCAAAGTCAACCGCAGCGGCAGCATGAACAGCCTGGAGCTTTTAAAAAACAAGCGTTTCTTGCTCTACGCGCTCATGGTGTTTTTCTACCTCGGCTATGAATCGGTCGCGTCCATCACGTTTAAGCAGTTGTTTATGGGTTCGGGCGCAAGCGAGGGCGCTGCCGCCGCGGCCATCTCTCTGTTCTGGGGCTCAATGCTCGTGTGCCGGTTCTTGGGCGTGTTCCTCGGCGGGCGCGAGATCCTTTCGATCCGGGCGCTGGGCGTGGTGACGCTGGTCGGCATCGCGTTCCTGCTCACCGCGCAAAGCGACTTCATGCGCATCATCGGCGTGGCGCTGTACGGGTTTGGCTGCGGGCCGGTGTGGCCGATGTTGTTCGTGCTGTCTTCGCACGCGTTTCCGGAGCGAACCGGCGCGGCATACGGCGTAATGATGCTGTTTTCGACCGCGGGCAACGCGCTGTTTCCGGTGCTGATCGGTTCGGGGGTCGGCGATCCGCGCGTGACGATTATGATATGCGCGGTGTTCTGCGCGATGGTCGTCTGCGCAACGTTTTTTGTGGGGAGCAAGTCATGACGCTTGAAAAGGGCGCGCTTCACGCGGCGCTTGAGGACTACGCGCGATCGGGCGTGACGCCGCTGCACATGCCCGGGCACAAACGAAACCCGGCGCTGCCAGACGCGTTGCCCTGGGCAATGGATATCACTGAAATCGATGACTTTGACAATTTGCACGGCGCGCAAGGCCTCTTGAAGGACGCCATGGCGCGCGCGGCGGCGCTCTATCGCGCGCGGCGCACGTTCTTCTTGGTCAATGGCTCAACCTGCGGCTTGCTCGCCGCGGTCCGCGCGTTGACCAAGCGGGGCGAGACGGTGCTTGTGGCGCGGGGAAGCCACCGCGCCCTCTATCACGCGCTCGAGATTTGCGGCCTGAACGCCCGTTACCTGATGCCTGAGGTAGACCCTGAGACCGGCATCACGGGCAGCATTGCGCCTGAGACGGTAGAAAGGGCGCTGGACGACGCGCCCAACGCCAGGCTGTGCGTGATCACGTCACCCACCTACGAGGGCGTGACGAGCGACATTGGGGCAATTTCGGACATTTTGCACGCGCGCGGCGCTGTGCTGCTCGTGGACGAGGCGCACGGCGCGCATCTGGGCTTGTCGGATCATTTCCCCGAAAGCGCGGTGCGCCTGGGCGCGGATGTGGTGGTCCAGAGCCTGCACAAGACCATGGCGAGTCTGACGCAGACGGCGCTTTTGCATGTTTTGACTGCCCGCGCGGATGCCGGGGAAGTTGCGCGGCAATTGTCGGTCTTTGAGACCAGCAGCCCGTCCTATGTGCTGATGGCTTCAATCGACGATTGCGTCGCCACAATGGCGCGTTCGGGAGAAGCCTTGCTCGCGGCGTACCGCGCGCGGCTTGAACGGTTTTACGGCTTGGTAAAGCCCCTCAGGCACCTTAAAATGCTGGGCGGGTCGCGCGCGTTTTATGACCGCGATCCGGGAAAGATCGTGGTGACGACGGGCCACGCGGGGATTGACGGATACCAATTGATTCAGCGCCTTCGCGCAAAGGGGTTTGAGCTTGAAATGGCAAGCGAGGGCTATGCGCTGGCGATGACGGGCCTGGGCGATGCCGAGGACGCGCTGGATGGGTTTGCACGGGCGCTGCTTGAAATTGACTTGGGCCTGACCGACCATCCGCCCGCGCCGCCCGCGCCGCCGCTTTTCGCGCCGCGCGCGGCGCTGACGATTGAAGAAGCGCTGTCGCGCG
>JAVBND010000046.1:0-133532 GCA_031551775.1 Eubacteriales bacterium
CACGCGGAGATATCCTATGAGCATGCGGCCCGGCTCGCCTGTACATCGGTCTATCATTTCTAGCGGATGTTTTCCTACATAGCCGGGGTACCGCTCTCGGAATACCTGCGTCGGCGGCGCCTGCCCAAGGCGGCATTTGACCTCGTAGACGGCGATAAGGTCCTGGATGTCGCGCTTCGCTACGGTTATGAGTCTCCAACGGCGTTCAACCGCGCTTTTCAGGCGCTGCATGGATTGGCACCGTCCGCCGCGCAACGGCAAGGCGCGTTTCTTCGGGCGTTCCCGCGCATTGCCTTCCAACTAACCATAAAGGGGGAAGCGGTCATGGATTATCGGATCGTCAAGAAAGAAGGGTTTCGCATTGTGGGCGTGCGCACGCCGCTCATGGTATCTTCAAAGGAAGCAGGCAGTCAGCCGATGCCGCAGAAAACCGACGGGCTGTACAAGGTAAGCGATATAGACATCGCGGAAAGTTTCTCGCATGTCCCCGCATTTTGGGAACAAGCCGGACAGAGCGGGCAGATTGCGCAGATTTGCCAGATGATCGACGCAGAGCCGTTGGGGCTCCTCGGCGTCAGCGATTGCAAGGGCGAGGGGGAAGGCAGTTACTACTACATCGCCGCCGCCACCGACAAACCCGTACCGGAAGGCATGTACGAGTGCGAAGTGCCCGGTTGCACCTGGGCGGTTTTCCCTGGCGAAGGCCTCCCGAGTTCCATCCAATCGCTGCAACAGCGCATCTTCTCCGAATGGCTGCCCACATCGGGGTATGAATGGGACAACGCGCCGGACATCGAGGTCTACCTGAACGACAGTCCGACGGACATGAAATATGAAGTCTGGTTGCCCATTGTAAAAAAAGCGTAGCGCTCGCCTCTTAGCGCCAAGCGCAAGGCCATCTGAACAAAATCCCCGCTCGTGCAACCACAGCGGGGATCTTCATATTCATTCAGGATTCATCAGACATCCAGCGCAATCGTCAGTTTAACGGTTCCGGCGGCGCCTTCCCAGGTGTAGCGCACATCGTTTACTGCCTTGGCGCCATAGCCTTCCTCGTTCAGCGCATCCTTGTACGCGCCAATGTCCTTGAGGAACACCTTGCCTTCGCTCATGGTATTGACCGCGCCGCAGCCGGTCAGGGCCGACACGAACGCGTTGAGCACCGAAGTTTCGGCCTCGGCAAACCCATCCAGCGTTCCGGTCACCGCAATCGACATCAAACCGCCGTTGTCATTGACGTCAAGCGTAATGCCGGTGAACTGGTCGATCGCCACGCTGACCGTATCCGCGCCCGCCGGAGTTTCTATATTCAGGCTGACGTCTGAATTGTTGACCGATTCCGCCGCGTTAAACAGCAACAGGAAGGTGGCGATATCGGTGATCTTCTCGGGTGCGGTGAGCTTCTTCATTTCCTCATACACATGCTGGGTGACGATGCCGGTTTCAGGCATGTCGCGCGATGATTCAAACGCCTTGACCGCCCTTTGGGTGCCTTCGCCGTAGCGCCCGTCGGGCGTTCCGGTTAAAAAGCCCAGCTTGGCGAGCCTCGCTTGAATGTCCTTTACATGATCCCCCTTGCTCGCCACCTGCGCGATGATCGTTTGGGGGCTGGTCAGCGCTTCATCTGTCACGCCTTCGCCGCCCAGCACCTCTGCTTTGATGGTCTGATACACATACTCGGTGATCTTGCCGGTGATGGGCATGGCGCGGGCGGACTCATAGGTCTTGAGCGCATCCTCCGTCATCTGGCCGAACATGCCGTCCGCCGAACCGCTCAAGAATCCCAGGCGGATCAGGTAAGTCTGCACATCTTTGACGGTCTCGCCTTTTGCGCCCTTTTCGGCCAGGATGAGCGTGTTGTTGGGCGTCGGCGCGGGTGCCGGGCCAAGCGTCACGGAGGGCACTTGCCCAACCTCCATGGTCGGTTCGGGTGTCGGCTCGGGGGCAGGCTCGGCCGTTGGTTCGGGCGTCGGCTCTGCCGTGGGCTCTGGCGCCTGTTCCGCAGTGGGCTCCGCAGTGGGCTCCTGCGCCGGTTCCGCGACAGGCTCGGGTGTTTCCGCCTGCCCGCCCTTGGGTTCTTCGTCAAGCCACCGCGCTTGCGGGTCTTCCTCGGCATCGGCCAACGGCTCCGGATCCGGTTCTGTCGGCTCGGGTTCGACGGTCGGCTCAGGTTCGACGGTCGGCTCAGGTTCCGGTTCGGGCGTAACTTCGGGTTCAGGCGCGCGGTCATCGACGTAGACTTCCGTCCCCACCTCAAGGAAAATCAACGCGTATTCACCGCCTTTATCTTCATATACGGCGGTAACCGGTTTCTGTTCACTTTCACCCGGAAGCTTCACCCGTGTGGTCACGGTCAATTCTTTCCAAGCGCGCTCGTACATCCAATCAAACCAGGGCCAACTGGGTTCGCCCCCGACGTGCTCGGTCACGTCCGCCTTGGTCAATTCGCACAGTGCGCTTGATACCTCGTAGGAAACGGTGTGGTCATTCGCGATGGCCGTTTCCGCTTCCGCTATGATCTGCTTGAGCTCCGTGATCGTTTTCTTTGAGTAATCCACTTCCTGCGCGGTCACGGCAAGGGGCATCGCCGCCGTCTGCGCCGCCAGGAAAACCGCCAGCCACTTTTTCATCATGCTCACTCCTTTATTAGAACGAAATATTTGCCAGCATGGCCGCGCCGATGATGCCGGCATCGTTGCCAAGCACCGCAAGTTCAATCCGCGCGAACGGCATGGTCCTGTAAAACACCTGAGATGGCAGGTCGCGTCTGACCGCGTCCAGCAAAAAATCGCCCGCCGCCGATATGCCCCCGCCGAGCACGAACACCTCCGGGTCGTACGTGTTGACGAGGTTGGCCAGTCCCACCGCGATCCAGTGCACATAATCGCCAAATACGTGAACCGCGACCGGATCGCCCTCGCGCGCCGCGTCGATCACCATCTTGCCGTTGAGCTTGTCAAGGTCGCCGCCGCAAGCGCGCATGATCGCGCCTTCCGGGTCGCCTTGCGCCGCCGCGCGCCCTTCGCGGATCAATCCGCTGGCGCTGGCGTAGCGCTCCCAGCAGCCGCGATGCCCGCACGAGCACATGACCCCGTCAAACTTGACCACCATGTGCCCGACCTCGCTTGCGACGCCGTGCGCGCCCATGAGGGGTTTTCCGTCCATGATCACGCCACCGCCCACGCCCGTGCCCAGCGTCACCATGACGCTGCTTTTCGTTCCCCGGCTCGCGCCCGAGACCGACTCGGCCAGCGCCGCGACCGTGGCGTCGTTGGCCACCCGGACCGGAAGACCCAGCATTTCACCCAGCATCGCGCTGAGCGGCACTTCATGCCAGCCAAGGTTGGTGCAAAACGGGACGATGCCGCGCGCGGCGTCTTCCACACCGGGGATGCCCACGCCGAGCGCGCCGATGTCCCCAAGCGTCAAGCCCGCCTCCTCAACCACTTTGCGCGAAAGGTCCGCCATATCACGGATGACCGCTTCATGCCCGCGCTTGGGCAGCGTCGGGCAACTATCCTTGATAAGGATGCGGCCGTTTTCATCGACCACGCCTACTTTGATGCCGGTGCCTCCGACGTCGATGCCAATCGTCACTCGTCATCCTCTCCTTCCGCAACCGCCGCGCGCTCCGCGCGCTCGCGCAAGCGGTCGTCCAGACTCTTCGCGGCGTTGAACCCGCTTTGCTTCAAGCGGAAATTGCGCGCCGCCACTTCCAGCACCACGGCGAGGTTGCGCCCGGGGCGGATGGGAATCAGCAGTTTGGGCACGCGCACGTCCAAGATTTCAGCGTATTGGTCGTCAAGCCCCAACCGGTCGTACTCGACATCGCTCTTCCACAGTTCAAAATGCACCACGAGGTCGATCGACTTTGAATCGATGACCGCGCCGATGCCGTACATGGTCGCAATGTCAATGATGCCGACGCCGCGAATCTCCATGAAATGCTTGATCATCTCGGGCGCTTCGCCGATCAGCCGGTCCCGCGTGACGCGTTTGATCTCCACCACGTCGTCGGCCACCAGTCGGTGTCCGCGCTTGATGAGTTCAAGCGCGGTCTCGCTCTTGCCTACGCCGCTGTCGCCCGTGATCAGGATTCCGCTGCCAAACACGTCGATCAGGACGCCATGTTGTGTGACGCGCGGAGCCAGCGTATTGTTCAAATAATTGATCAGGCGCACGACAAAGAGCGTAGCTTCCTGATGTGACGCGTACACCGGTACGCCGCCCATGCGCGCGGTTTCAAGCAGCGTCGCGTTTGAGTCCATCCCGTGCGTCATGATGACGCAGGGAATGTCGAAGCTGAAGAAAGCCTTGAGCCGCTCGCGCAGCACTTCGTCCGGCAGCGAATCCACATAAGCCTGCTCGGCATTGCCGAACACCTGTGGGCGGCGGTAGGAAAAATGGTCGTAGTAGCCCGACAGCGGGAGTCCCGGGCGGTTGATATCGCTTGAGAGGATATCGAGCCATCCGCTCTTGCCCGGAAGCAGCACGGTCAGCCCCAGCGCGCGGACAAAGTCGGTCTCGCGGATCACAGTTTTGCCACCTCCCGGGGAGACTCAAATATTCCTTCGGACAAATAGCGCTCCACCACCTGCGCCACGCCGTCCTCGGCGTTTGACGGGGCGACAAAGCGCACCTGGCGCCTGATCACCTCATCCGCGTTGGCCATGGCGTAGCCGTATCCCACCTGGGTAAGCATGGCCAGGTCGTTTTGTTCGTCGCCAAAGGCCAGAATTTCGCTCGGGGCAATGCCGCGCGAAGCGCCGAGCTGGCGCAGCGACGCGCCCTTGTTGACGCCAAGCGCAACACATTCAAGAAATGATTCGCTCGACGGCGTAAAGTCAACTTTATCCGAAAACTTCGCGCGCAGGCGCGGCAGATACTTGGGAATATCGCCGGGCCTGACGATCATGAGCAGCTTGTACACCCCGCACGCAATGAACTCGCTCAGCGGCATGCCCGCTTCCTGGCCGCGCACGCCACACTTCTCTTCATATCCGCGCGTCTCCTCGGCGTATTTCGCATAGTAAAACTTGCTGCCCCAGCACCCCTGCACGTATTGGCCCATCTGTTCCATCTCGCGGCATACGGCGCGCGCCGTCGCCTGATCCATGAGCGTTTCCGCGCACGCGCGGCCCTCTCCAACATCGTAGGTCAAAGCGCCGTTAAAGCAAATGACCGGCGCGTTGACGCCGATTTTCTCAGCAAACGGCGTGATGGAATCAAGCATCCGCCCGGAACTTAGGACCACCAGCGCCCCGCTTTCCATGGCCCCCTTGAGCGCCAAAATCGTTCTTACGCTTATTTGCCTGTCGCGGTCAAGCAGCGTTCCATCCATATCGGTTGCAATCATTCGAATCGCCATCGGTCCTACCCCTATCCTCTTCACCCGTATTCTCCGATCATTATACCGCAAAGCGTTCGATAGCGCAAATAAAAAACCGGCAGCCATACGGTTTAATTCCGATGGGGCGCGGAACAATAAGAGCCATGCGAGCGTCTCGCGGAAAGGAGTAGCCATGCCGCTCAAGCGTTATCCGTGGCGTTACGCCGCGTTCCTCCTTGCCTATTACGCCGCCAATGCGCTTTATCAGGGTTATGTGACGCTGTACCTTAAAAGCGCGGGACTCGATTCGCGCGCGATCGGGCTCATTCAATCGGCCTTGCCGGTTGCGGCTGTCTCGGCGCAGCTCATCTGGGGCAGCTTGTCCGACAAAAGCGCAAACCGCGTGAACGCGCTCAAAACAGCTTCATTCCTCGCGGGCGGCGTGATGTTTGTCTCGCGCCCCGGAAGCGGGTTCTGCCCATTGCTCGCGGCACTGTTTCTTTTTAACCTGTGCTACCCGGCTTTGCAGCCAATGGGTGATTCCATCATACTCGAAGCCCTTGATGGGAAATGGCCTTATGGGAAACTCAGGCTCTTGGCCTCTCTTGCGTTTGCCGCGTCCTCCCTCCTGTTCGGATACGTGTTTGAGGCGGGCATCGGCCTTTTTCCACTGCTCACCGGCGCGATGCTGCTTGCGGTCGCGCTATCGACAGCCGTCCTTCCGCCGCTCAAAGGGCATGGACGGCAGGGCCGGGGCGCGCCGCTGCGGGCGCTTTTTTACATTCCGTATTTTAGGGGATTGCTCCTTTTGTTCATGGCGCTTCAGTTGACGGTCGGGTATTACTTTTCCTTTTTCCCGCTTTACTTTACCGCCCTGCCCGGCGCTACGGAGCCAATGCTGGGCTATGCCTACATGATCGCAACGCTGTGCGAAGCCCCGTTCCTGCTCGCGGGCGACCGCCTGTTTGAGCGCCTGGGCGCAGGACGTCTTCTGGCCGTGAGCACAGGCGCGCTCTTCATTCGGTGGGCCTTGCTTTTCTTCCTGCCAAGCGTCCCCTGGGCCATGGCAGGTCAGGTGCTTCACGCGGGCGGGTTCATCGTATTTACTTTTTCAATGGCCAAGTTCATCTCGCGCGCTGTGCCCAAGGAACTTCGCGCCCGCGGGCAGGCGGTGCTTGCGGTGGCGGGCTACGGCGCGGCGCGGGTCATCGGGAACTCGCTGGGCGGAATCTTAGCCGGCAGGTTCGGCCCGGGCGTCGGCTTTGCCTGGGCGGCGGGCATATGCCTGGCCGCGTTTGGGATCGGCGCGCCCTTCTATTTTAGAAAACCGCCCATTACCGGAGAAAACCCCGCTTCTTAAACCTATAAACGCTTTTTTAACTTAAGGTATTTGCTTTCATACGCCAGTGGTAGTATAATAATCGCCGTATACTTTTTTGTAAGATGGCAGGATGGCAAGGAGGCAAGGACATGATTTGGAACCCGGAGATTGAATCAATGGATCGCGCGGGAATGGAAGCCCTTCAGCTTCAAAAGCTTCGCGCGATTGTGCGCCACGCCTACGACAACGTACCCTTTTATCGCGGGAAGATGGGCGCGCGCGGCATCACCCCCGAGGACATCAAGACCCTCAAGGACATCGAGAAGCTTGATTTTACCGTAAAGACCGATCTGCGCGACCACTATCCATACGGCCTGTTTGCCGTCCCCATGGATGAAGTTGTGCGCATTCACGCGTCCAGCGGCACAACCGGCAAGCCGATCGTCGCAGGTTATACGAGAAGCGACATGGACGTCTGGACCGAGTGCATCGCGCGCCTGGCAACCGCCGCCGGGGCGCGCAAAAGCGACATCGCCCAGATTTCGTTTGGATACGGCTTGTTCACGGGCGCTCTGGGCCTTCATCAGGGACTTGAAAAGATCGGCTGCGCGGTGGTCCCGATTTCTAGCGGCAACACCGAACGCCAAGTTGCGCTCATGAGCGATTTTGGCGCGACGCTGCTCATCGCGACGCCCTCCTACGCCATGTACATGGCCGAGGTCGCCGAACAGATGGGCGCGATGGACACCATCAAACTAAAATACGGCCTCTTCGGCGCGGAGGCTTCAACCGAGGCCATGCGTCAGGAGCTTGAGAAGCGCTGGGGCATCACCGTCACCGAAAACTACGGCCTGACCGAGGTCATGGGACCGGGCGTCGCGGGCGAATGCCTTTTCAAGCACGGCATGCACATCAACGAGGACTTCTTCCTGTGCGAAATCGTGGACCCTGAAACGGGCCGCGCGCTGCCGGTTGGCGAGCAAGGCGAGATGGTCATCACCACCTTGTCGAAATGGGCAATGCCCATGATCCGCTATCGCACGCGCGATATCACGCGCATCATCAAAGAACCCTGCGCCTGCGGACGCACCAGCTACCGCATGGAAAAGTGCAAGGGCCGAACCGACGACATGCTCATCATTCGCGGCGTCAACCTCTTCCCCAGCCAGATCGAAAGCGTGCTGGTGGGCATCGAAGGCGTCGCGCCGAACTACGAAATTCACGTCTCGCGCGAAAATTACCAGGACAGGATCGAAGTTCGGGTGGAGCTTGGCGACAGCATCAACATCGACAACTTCATCGAGACCGAGCGGCTCAGGCGGCATATACAAGACCGCCTGCGCACTGCGTGCCAGCTCGACATTCCCGTCAAGCTGGTCTCCCCCAATTCGCTCAGGCGCTTTGAGGGCAAGGCCCGCCGCGTAACCGACACGCGCGAACTGATTTAGGAGGAGAGGCCAATGGACAAGCAATTGATGCTGGGCAACGAAGCGATTGCGCGCGGCGCGTGGGAAGCCGGTTGCCGCGTGGTCAGCTCCTACCCCGGCACCCCGAGCACTGAAGTGACCGAATACATCTGCCAGTACGGCGATATCTACAGCGAATGGGCAGTCAACGAGAAGGTGGCGCTCGAAGTGTGCGCCGGCGCGGCGACCGCGGGCGCGCGCGCGCTTTGCGCCATGAAGCACGTGGGCGTAAATGTCGCGGCCGACCCGCTCTTTACCCTCAGCTATACCGGAACAAACGGCGCGCTGGTGCTGATTGCGGCGGACGATCCGGGCATGCATTCATCGCAAAACGAGCAGGACAGCCGCCTATACGCGAGGGCTGCGCACGTACCCATGTTTGAGCCGTCCGACAGCCAGGAATGCAAGGACTTTACCAAGCTGGCCTTTGACGTGAGCGAAGAATTTGACGTGCCGGTCATGGTCCGTACGACGACGCGCATTGCCCACGCCCGCTCGATGGTGGGCCTTGAAGGGCGCGTGGAACATCCGGTGAACGCCTATCAAAAAAACCCCGCGAAGTACGTCATGATGCCCGCAATGGCGCGGCCTCGTCACATTGCGGTTGAGGCGCGCACGGAAAAGCTTGCCGAGTACGCCAACACCTGCCCCGCCAACCGCGTCGAAACGCGCGGGAAAGCGCTTGGCGTAATCGCGTCCGGCATGGCCTACCAATATGTACGCGAAGCGCTGCCGGAGGCATCCGTGCTCAAACTCGGGATGGTGCATCCGCTGCCCAAAAAGCTGATTGAGGCGTTCGCGTCTTCGGTCGAGCGCTTGGTCGTGATCGAGGAACTTGAAGATTTCGTCGAGGCGCAAATCGCCTCCTGGGGTATCAAAGTCGAGGGCAAGAACTTGACCGGCTACCAGGGGGAGCTGTCAATTGCGAAGCTCAGGCATGCGTTCGACCTTGCGCCGGACCAATCGCTCGCGGCGCTTGCCTTGCCGCCGCGCCCGCCGGTCATGTGCGCGGGCTGCCCGCATCGCGGGCCCTTTACCGCGCTTAAGAAGCTCGGCATGACGGTGACCGGCGATATCGGCTGCTACACGCTGGGCGCGCTGAAACCGGTCGATGCCATCGATACCACGCTGTGCATGGGCGCGTCGGTCGGCATGGCGCAGGGATTCGAGCGCGCGTCTGGCGCTTTTTCCCACAAGACGGTCGCGGTCATCGGCGACAGCACTTTTTTGCATTCGGGCGTTACCTCGCTCATCAGCGCGGCCTACAACGGGAGCCATGCCACCGTGATGATCCTTGACAACACCATCACCGGCATGACCGGCCATCAACCCAATCCCAACACCGGGCGCAACCTCCACGGCGAAAAGGCGCCCAAACTCGACCTTGAAGCGCTGTGCCTTGCCTGCGGCGTCAATCGCGTCAGAACCGTCGATGCGTTTGACCTTTTGGCGCTTGAGCGCGCCATCAAAGAAGAAGCAACGGCGGACGAGCTCAGCGTCATCATTGCCCACCGCCCGTGCGCCTTGCTCGACAAGAAGACAAAGCACCCGGCGTACCGCGTCAATCCCGATGCATGCAAGGGCTGCATGCAGTGCATGAAGCTGAGTTGCCCGGCGCTTCACAAGACGGGCAAATTGGCCCAAATCGATGAGACGCAATGCGTGGGCTGCGGCCTATGCGTTCAAACCTGCAAATTCGGCGCGATTGAAAAGGCGGGTGAAGAATCATGAAGCTCGACGCAGTCATTGTCGGCGTGGGTGGGCAAGGCACGCTGCTCTCAAGCCGCATCCTGGGCGCGCTGGCAAACCTAAAGCAGCACGATGTCAAGGTAAGTGAAGTCCACGGCATGTCCCAGCGGGGCGGAAGCGTGGTGACCTTTGTGCGCGTGGGGCAGGGTGTCGCGTCTCCCATCGTCGAAGCGGGCGGCGCGGACATGGTGCTCGCTTTTGAATTGCTCGAGGCGCTGCGCGCGCTGCCCTACCTTAAGAAGGACGGCACGATGATTGTGAACGCGCAGCAGATTGCGCCCATGCCGGTGGTGTCCGGCGCGGCGAGCTACCCCGAGGACGCGCTCAAAACGCTTGAAGGCGCGTGCCGCTGCGTGTCGGTAGATGCGCTGTCTCTCGCCAGGCAAGCGGGCGAGCCTCGCGCCGTCAACCTTGTGCTGCTGGGTGTGATGTGTCGCCTGATGAACTCCGATGTTGAGGAGTGGCTGGACGCGATCAAGGCAAGCGTCCCCGAGCGCTTTCTCAATGTCAACCTCAAGGCGTTCAATCTGGGCTATGAAGCTGATGTACGGAGGAAGAATGGTTTATGAAAGCACAGGGCATGATTTGGAATCCGGAAATGGAGACGATGGACCGCGAAGCGATGCGGCGCCTTCAAGGCGAACGCCTGAAGAAAGTGGTCCGCCATGTCTACGAAAACGTGCCCATGTACCGCGAGCGCATGAAGCAAAAGGGCGTTGAGCCCGGCGACATCAAATCGGTAGACGACCTCAAGGTATTGCCGTTCACCGATAAGCCTGACTTGCGCGATCAATTCCCCTATGGGCTGTTTGCGCTGCCCAAGCGCGACATCGTCCGCGTTCAGGGCTCCTCCGGCACAACCGGCATGCCGATCGTTGTGGGTTATACCCAAAACGATGTGGACGTCTGGACCGAGATGGCCGCGCGCTCGGTCGCCATGGCGGGCGGCGGGCCCGACGACATCGTGCAGGTGACCTACGGCTACGGCCTGTTCACCGGGGGCCTCGGCCTTCATCAGGGCGCCTCCGCGGTGGGCGCGATGGTCATCCCCATGTCAAGCGGCAACACCCAGCGCCAGATTGCCATGATGCGCGCGATGGGCTCGACCATTTTGTGCTGCACGCCCTCCTACGCGCACCTGATCGGCGAAACCATACACGAGATGGGCATTGATCCCAAGGACATTCCGCTCAAAGTGGGCATCTTTGGCGCCGAGCCGTGGAGCGAGCGCATGCGCACGCGCATTGAGGATCTCTTGGGCATCGACGCGCTCGACATATACGGCCTGACCGAGATGGCAGGCCCTGGCGTTTCATGCGAATGCCTGTACAAGGCGGGCATGCACGTGCAGGAGGACCACATCATTCCCGAGATCATCGACCCGATCACCCTGGAAGCGCTGCCCTACGGCGAAAAGGGTGAACTGGTGTTTTCCACGATCACCAAGGAAGGCATGCCGCTCCTGCGCTACCGCACGCACGACCTTTGCCGCCTGAACGCTGAAAAATGTGAATGCGGGCGCACGACCATCCGCATGGAGCGCATCATGGGCCGCACGGACGATATGCTGATCATCCGGGGCGTCAACGTCTTCCCCAGTCAGATTGAAACCGTGCTCATGGGCATCCCCGGCGTGACGCCGCACTTCATGCTGAAGGTGGACCGCGTAGGCCCGACCGATACCATGGAAATTCAGGTCGAAATGAACGACGATGCCTTTGCCGATACGGTCGGCCAATTGCAGAAATTCCAAAAGCTCATCCATGAGCGCGTTAAATCGACGCTCAACCTGTCCGCCACAGTCAAGCTGGTTCCGACAAACACCCTGCCGCGCTTTGAGGGCAAGGCCCGCCGCGTCATGGACAACCGCAACCTGTAGAGACGGGCATAAAGTAATTGTTAATCGGGCTGCAACTGTGATATAATTGCGGTAAGAAAATGACAGGAGGGATTGCCGTGTACGTCAAGCAAATCTCCGTTTTTCTGGAAAACTCCAAGGGCACGCTGGCAAAGATGACGAGGCTTCTGGGAGACGCGGGGCTGGATCTGATCGCGTTGTCCATCGCCGACACCGAGCACTACGGCATTTTGCGCTGCATTGTGACCGATACGGACAAGGGCATGAAGGTGCTCAAAGACGCGGGTTATACCGCGCGCCTGACCGACGTTCTGGCGGTATGCGTCAGCGACAAGCCCGGCGGACTTTCGGATGTCCTTGACATCTTAAGCGACAAGGACATCTCGGTCGAATATCTGTATTCGTTCGTGCGCACCAGCGGCAACTACGCGCTGGTCATCTTCCACCTCTCCGACATCGCGCGCGGGCGCGAACTGCTCCTGGCAAGCGGCGTGCGCCTGCTCGAACAGGACGAAATCCGGGCGTTGTGAGCATGGCGCAATACAGGCCGACGCAGCTTCTTATTTCAAAGAGCACGCTTGGCGGCAATCTGAATGTGCTCCTGCGCCATTTGCGCGCGCGCGCGCGCATGATGGCCGTGGTCAAGGCCGATGCCTACGGGCACGGGGCGGTGACCGAGTCAAAGCTTGCGCTCGGCGCGGGCGTCGACTGCCTTGGCGTGGCGCTGGTTGAAGAAGGCATCACGCTTCGTGAAAACGGCATTCGCGCGCCCATTTTGATGCTGGGCGCGCCGACCGTCGCAGGCGTACGAGCCGCAGTCGAGCGGCACATCTCGCTCGCGGTTTACGACGAGGGCACGCTTGCCGCCATGCAGCGCACCGCTGAAAAATTGGATACCGTAGCGCACGCGCACCTCAAGATCGATACGGGCATGGCGCGCGTGGGACTTCGCGGCGAAGCGGCGCTTGAAAAAATGCTGCTGCATTTCAAGGACTGCCCGCGCGTCAAGCTCGAAGGCATTTTTACGCATTTCGCAGCCGCGGATTCGGATTTGGAGTTTACGCGCCGTCAGAACACGCTGTTTAAGCAGGCGGTCGTGCGGGTGCGCGCGGACGGCTACCGCCCCATCGCGCATGCGGCGGCCAGCACCGCCTTGCTCGGCGATGAGACGCTGTGGCACGACATGGTGCGCGCGGGCGTGGCGCTCTATGGCGCCGAAGTACGTCACCTCTGCCCCGAACTCACCCCCGCGCAAAAGCTTGTGACCCGGCCCGTGCGCATTGAGCGCATCAGTGAAGGCGAACCCGTCGGCTACGGCTGCACGTGGCATGCCGCGCGCGAAACCCTCGTGGCGACGCTGCCCATCGGCTATGGCGACGGCTATCCCCGGCTCCTGTCGGGCAAGGCTTCCGTGCTGGTCAGGGGCCGCCGCGCGCCGCTGATCGGACGCGTGTGCATGGACATGGTCATGATCGATGTGACCGACATCCCCGGCGTCTCCCTTGACGACGATGTGGTCTTGCTTGGCGAGCAGCAGGATGAACGCATTACGCCCGACGAACTGGCGGCCTTGACGGGCACCATCGCTTATGAAATCATGCTTGGCTTTGGGAACCGGGTTCCGAGAAGGGATGTCCCATGACGAAGGCGCAGATGCGCCGCGCAATCGGCGAGCAGGTGCGTGCTATGACTCAATCCGAGCGCGCGGAAAAATCGGCGCGCATTGCGAAGCGCATTTTCTCGCTGCCCGGATACCAGCGCGCCCGGTCGGTTTTTTTCTATGCGGGGCTTGAAAACGAACCCGACACGCTGGGCATGATACGCAAAATGATCGCGGAAGGCAAGCGCGTATACCTGCCGGTTACGCGCGAGCGCGGGGTCATGGACGCGGTGCGCGTGCTGGACACCGCGCACTTACGCCCGGCGCGCTACGGGATTTTGGAACCGCCCGAAGGCGAAACCGCGCCCCCCGATTCGCTCGATCTCATCTTGCTTCCGGGCGCGGCGTTTGACCGTTCGCTTTTTAGGCTCGGCCGGGGCGCGGGCTTTTACGACCGCTACCTTGAGCATACCCGGGCCCTGACCGTTGGCGTGGCGTTTTCCTGCCAATTGGTGGATGAGGTGCCGCGCGAGGCGCACGACAAGCGCGTTTCGATGCTTATTTTGGAAGACGCGACGATTGGAGGCGTGGGTCACGCATGAAGCAAGCTCTGACATTGGGCGGGCGCTGCCTGGCTACCTACATAGCGGTTATGTTGCTCTCGCCAATGCTGCTGGGCAGCATCGGCGGGGACTGGTACTGGGCGCAGGTCGCGCTCAACATCCTGTTGCTTGGCGCCTTTTTGTACTTGACCTACATCGACGGGAGCGCCCGCGGCGAGCATGCCGCGACCGTTTCCGCAACCATCCGGCGCATTCAAGGCGAGGGACGCCCGGCCGGCATGGAGCTTGACGCCAAGCGGCACATGCCCAAGGTCGCGCTCATCGCCTACTTGGTCGTGGCGGTACCCTTTGCGCTGGTCGCAACCGCGAACCTCATTGCCGAACCCTACTATCCGCCGGTTCTGCTTGACGAAGCGGCGCTCGATTCAAGCGACGCCGAATATCAGGCGGAGCTTTCCGCCGCGCTTCAAGAGGGCGAAACCGACCAAACCGAAGTGCCCGTCCCCTTGCAAACGCCTGAAAACAAAGCCGAAACCGATTCTGTCAATCCGTTCAGCGTCGCCGCGCGCTTGGTCTTCATTCCCCTGCTCAGTATGTTCCGCGCCTTCGCGCAAAACCCCCACGGGCTGAACCTGCTGTTCTTGCTCTGGGCGTTCGTTATGCCGCTTGGCGAGGCGGTCGGTTACCTGTCTGGACCCAGGTTCCGGCAGAAAAAGCTGGACGCGATTACAAAGGGCAAGAAGAAAAAGCTCAGGAACCTCAAAGTCAATCAGCCCAAACCCCCAAGGGCGCCCAAGACGGAAGTGTGATTTGGGTTGATAATCATGATGGGTTGTGTTAGAATAGAACGTGTGACGCCATGCGCATCATAGCGGGTGACGCGCGCGGGCGGCGTTTGTTCGCACCCGCCGGGACCGATACCCGCCCCACCGCCGACCGCGTGCGCGAATCGCTGTTCAATGTCATCGCGCGCAGCGTTCCGGATGCGCGGGTGCTTGACCTGTTTGCAGGCTCCGGGGCGTTGGCGCTTGAAGCGCTCAGCCGGGGAGCGGCCTTTGCGCACTTGAACGATCCCTCTCGCGCCGCCGTCCAGGCAATCCGCCGGAATGTGGAACAGGTCGGCTGGCAGGATCGAACGCTGATCACATCGCGCGATTGGCGAGGCGCGCTTGCGTCTTGCGCCCAGCCCTTTGACTTGGTGTTCCTTGATCCGCCCTACCGCATGCGCGAGGCGTATGCGCAGGTTGCGTGCGAACTGAGGGCACGGGGCTTGCTCAGCAAAGACGCGCTGATCACCATGGAGCGCTCGGCCAAGGATGCCCTGGCCCTGACCGATGACTTTGAAGTATACGACGAACGCCGCTACGGCGACACCGCCATCGCGCTCGTTCGGATGAAGGAGGCGCCATGACGGTCGTTTATCCGGGCAGCTTTGATCCGCCGACCGTCGGTCATATCGCCGTTGCGCGGCGCGCGAGCGCCCTGTTCCCAAGTGTGACGGTGCTTGTGATCGCCAATCCCAACAAGAAATCGCGCTTGACCCTTGAAGAGCGCGCGGCGTTGATCAGGCGTTGTCTTCAGGATGTGCCCAACCTGAAGGTCGAGACCGGTACCGGGCTTTTGATCGACCATGTACGAAGGCTTAACGCCGCTCTGATCTTGCGCGGGCTTCGCGGCGAATCCGACTACGGCGCGGAGCGCCCGGTTGCCGACCTGCTGCTGCGCCAATGCGGGGCAGAGACGCTGTTTATGCAGTGCGATCCGGAGATCAGCTACGTAAGTTCTTCCATCGCGCGCGAGCTTTTGTCGCTGGGCGGCGATGCCAGCCGGATCGTTCCGGCGCCAATATTGAAAGAGGTAATCGCAGCTTACTCGTAAGCTGCGCATAAGGGGGTAAACACATGGATCGCGAAGGCACCTACTTCGACGAACAGCCGAAAAACGAGACGCCCATCATGGGGCAGCAAGGCGCGCCCACACAGGCCGAAGCCGCGCATACCGACGAGGGCGACGACGACCATACGTATCTCATGACCCTGCTCAACTACCTGCAGGACGCCATGGAATACGCCAGCGTCGTGCCGCTCACCAGCAAACGCCTGGTCGATACCGGCATGTGCCTGGACATCATCCAGAACATCCGGGGCAATCTGCCGCTTGCGATTCAGTACGCCGAGCAGGTCATGCGCGACCGTGAGAACATACTGGTCAGCGCCGAGCGCGCAGCCGCAAACAAGCTCCAATCAGCCGACGTGCGCGCCAATGCCGCCATCGACGATGCCGCCGCGCGTTCCCAGCAAATGCTTGAAGAAGCGCAAAGCCACGCCGACAAGATTATCCGCGACGCCGAAATCCGCGCCCGCGCCATGGTCGATCAAAACGCGATCAAGATCGCCGCGCAGAACGAAGCGCGCGCCATCGTCAACGAAGCCCGCGCCGACGCCAACGAAAGAAAGCTGGACGCCAGCGCCTACGGCGAGGAACTTTTGATGAACGTGGAAAAAGAACTCCAGCGCGCCGCCGAAATGGTGCGCCAGCGGCGTCAGGCGATGGGGAGCGAGCGCTGACGCGCTTCATCGAAAATCTCCGCCCTTTGGGCGAATCTTTCCGATGAGTTGGGAACGGGGGGACGGGGCCGGATTCCTGAAAATCCGCGGATTTTCCGGGCGGAATCCGGACGGGAGAGGATTTTGAGTCGGGCGGGCGATAAAGCCCGCCCTTGGTCAAAATCCTATTCACCCCCGGCGCGCAGGTCGCCGGGGGCGTTGTTTGCGGGAGGCTTTGGCCTCCCCGTTCCCTCCGGGGTTGGTTTTGCGCGGCTGTGCTTTCCGTGCGGCTGGTTTTTGGGGAGGCCTTGGCCTCCCCGTCCCCTTTGGGGATGGCTTTGTGTGGCTGTTGCTTTCCGTGTGGCGCGTTTTAACCAATCCGGGGTCAGTCCCCGGATTGGCCGTTGGGGCCGGTTTGCCTGTATGTCTTTCACCGCAGACGACTGCGGGGGACTTGTCCGCTGGTTTGGCAATTCCTAACTCCAATTTAGAAAGGAGCCTTTTTATGACCATCAAAGAACTCAAGGAACAAGTATTTGAAGCCAATATGCTCTTGCCTAAGTATCAACTGGTCACCTTTACCTGGGGCAATGTATCCGCCATTGACCGCGAGAAGGGGCTTATCGCCATTAAGCCGAGCGGCGTTAAGTATGAGGAAATGCGCTCCGATCAGATGGTCGTGCTTGATCTTGACGGCAAGGTGGTCGAGGGCGAGCTGAATCCGTCGAGCGATACGCCTACGCACTTGGTGCTCTACCGCGAGTTTTTGGAGCTTGGCGGCATCGTGCATACCCATTCCACCATGGCAACTTCCTTTGCGCAGGCGGAGCGCGATCTGCCTTGCTACGGCACCACCCATGCCGACTATTTTTACGGCCCGGTGCCCTGCACGCGCATGCTGACGGCCGAGGAGATTGAAAGCGACTACGAGCACAACACCGGGCTTGTGATCGTCGAGACTTTCCGCCGCCGCGGCATTGATCCCCTGGCCACTCCGGCGGTGTTGGTGCGCAAGCACGGCCCTTTTACTTGGGGCAAGAACGCCGCCAAGGCGGTTGAGAATGCCGCAGTCCTGGAAGTCGTGTGCGACATGGGTCGGCTGGTTCACACGATCGACGCGAGCACGGAAGCCGCGCCGCGCTGCCTCATGGACAAGCACTATTTTAGAAAGCACGGCGCGAACGCTTACTATGGGCAAAAGTAGCGCGCCTTACGTCGATTTGCACATTCACACACACTTCTCCGACGGCTCCTTATCCCCTGCCGAGGTCGTGGAAATGGCCGCGCAAGCGGGTGTCGGCTTGATGGCTGTCGCCGACCATGAAGGATTCGAAGGCAGCCGCGCGGCCGCGCCCCTTTGCGAGAAGGCGGGTATCCGCATGATCAGCGCGGCGGAACTCGAATCGACGCACGAGGGCGTTCAGTATCACGTGCTTTGCTATGGCGCGGATACGGACAATCAACCGCTCGTATCGCTCGCCGCGCGCAGCCGTGGACTGCTCGACCGGATGAGCGAAGCGCTGATCGAAAAAATCGCGCTCGAAGACGATCGCGTGTCGGTTGCGGATTATTCTTCCTTCGAACGCGATTTGGCGCTGGGCGGCTGGAAAGCGCTTGATTACCTGATGAAGCGCGGCCTGACCGGAAGCCCGCGCGAAGGCATGCGCCTGTACGAGCGCTACGGCGTGACCTACGAGCGCGCTGGGTTTCCCTCTCTCGATGATTTGATCGGCGTCATTCATCGGGCGGGCGGGCGGGCGGTTCTGGCGCATCCCGGGCATTCACTCAGAGGGCTTTCCGATGAGGATATCCACTTGAAAGTCGCCGCTCTGCTGGTTCATGGATTTGACGGAATTGAGTGCTACTACCCGCTGCACTCAGCCGGTTTAACGAAGCGGCTAACCGGTTTGTGCGACCAAGGGGCACTCATGATCACGGCAGGCTCGGACTGCCACGGCGCGTTTGGCGTCACGCGTGTAGGTGAGATGGACATTTCTTTTGACCAGATTGATTTGAGAGGATTATGATATGGCTATAACGATGCAACAGGATTTCGCCAAGGACGCCATCATGGCCGCAGCGCGCGATATGGCGAACGCCGCGCGCACCGCGCCCAAGACACGCGGCGTCGATCGGCTCCACATTGCCCTCGTCGATGGCGACACGCTGGAAGCGCTCGCTTCGCACATGAAGGCAATGCACGAAAGCGGCCAGGGCGCGGCCCACTTCGTGCGCGACGCGGACAATCTGCGCCTCGCCGGCGTATGCCTGATCGTCGGAACCGAGATCACGCCCATGCCCGGCGGATGCCAAACATGCGGCATGCGCGTGTGTGTCAACAAGCAAGGGTATGTGGGCGCGGCGTGCATGTATGCGGTCCACGACCTCGGCCTTGCGATCGGCAGCGCCGCGGCGATGGCGGCGGACAGACGCATCGATAACCGCGTGATGTTTTCCATTGGCGAAGCGGCCGTGGACCTCGGCCTGTTTCCCGAAAAAGTGGGTGTTGCCATAGGCATCCCACTGTCGGCAACAGGCAAAAGCCCATTCTATGATCGCAAGCCGCTTTAGCGTAATGCCTTAAAGCGAACCGCTTCCTGCCGACTTGACAGGAAGCGGTTTGTTCTGTAAATCCCGTTCAATCGGCCTTGAGCGCGCGCATGGCGTTGATGATCGCTATGACCGATACGCCGACGTCCGCAAAAACCGCTTCCCACATGGTCGCGACGCCCAGTGCTCCGAGCAGCAATACCAGCGCCTTGACGCCCAGCGCAAAGGCGATGTTTTGTCTGACAATCCTGCTTGTCTTGCGCGCGATTTGAACCGCGACGGCAATCTTGTCCGGCTTGTCATCCATCAACACCACATCGGCGGCCTCAATGGCAGCGTCCGAACCCATCGCGCCCATAGCGATACCGATGTCCGCGCGCGCAAGCACCGGCGCGTCATTGATGCCGTCACCCACGAACACCAATTGTCCCTTGCCGCTTTTTTCATCAAGCAGCTTCTCGACGCGTTCGACCTTGCCTGCGGGGAGTAACCCCGCATGGTACTCGTCAAGCCCAAGCTCGAGTGCAACCTCCTTCGCCACAGCTTCCGCGTCGCCGGTCAACATGACGGTTTTTTTGACGCCCAGCGCCTTGAGGCGGGCAATCGCGTCCCTTGATTCGCCCTTGATTTCGTCGGATATCAGGATATACCCGGCATATACTCCGTCAAGCGCCACATGTACCACCGTGCCCGCGCTTTGAACCGCCGCCAAAGTCGCCCCCACCTCGTCCATCATCCGCGCGTTGCCCACGGCAACCAAGTGTCCGTCAACGGTCGCCGACACGCCTCGGCCGCTTTTTTCCTCAACCGACGTGACGCGCGCGCGATCGATCGGGCAACCATACGCATCAATAATTGAACGTGCGATCGGATGATCGCAATAGGCTTCGGTCAGCGCCGCCAGCTCAATCAAGCGCTCCTTGCTCACGGTGCCCAGCGCGCTTTGGGCTTTTGTAACCTTGAATACGCCCCGGGTGAGCGTCCCGGTCTTGTCAAACACCACAATCTGGGCGCGAGATAGCGCTTCCAGGTAGTTGCCGCCCTTGACCAGCACACCGCGCTTGGAAGCGCCGCCTATCCCGCCGAAGAAGCTCAGCGGCACGGAGATCACCAGCGCGCACGGACAGGAGATGACCAGGAACACCAGCGCGCGGTGCAGCCATTCGCTGAAGGCGCCGCCGGTAACCAGCGGTCCGGCCACCGCCAGCAACGCCGCGCCAATGACCACAGCGGGGGTATAGTAGCGTGCAAATTTTGTGATGAACTGTTCGGCGGGCGCTTTCTTGGCGCTCGCATTTTCAACCAGGTCGAGGATTCTCGACGCGGTTGATTCGCCGAAGGGTTTTGTTACGCGCACGCGCAGCACGCCCGTCAGGTTTACGCAGCCGCTGAGCACTTCGCTATCCACGTCCACCCCGCGCGGCAGCGATTCGCCGGTCAGGGCCTTGGCATCGAGTGAAGATTTGCCCTCAATCACCACGCCGTCAAGCGCAACGCGCTCACCGGGTTTGATTACGATTACATCGCCCACGTTCACCTCGCCCGGATCGACTGAAATGAGCCGCCCATCTCGCTCGACGTTGGCGCTATCGGGACGGATGTCCATAAGATCGGCAATGGAAGCGCGCGATTTTCCCACCGCGTAGTGCTGAAAAAGCTCGCCTACCTGGTAGAAGAGCATGACGAACACAGCCTCGGGATAATCGCCGGTCGCCATTGCCCCGACCGTTGCCAGCGCCATCAGAAAGTTTTCGTCAAATACCTGCCCGTGCGCGATGTTTTTAATCGCACGCCAAATGATGTCCCAGCCGATCACCGCATAGGGAATCAGAAATGCGATCAGCCGCCAGATACCCTTCAGGTTGAGCGCGCTTGCGCAAGCAAGCAAAAGCGCGCTTGAAAGCACGCGCAGGAGCATGCGTTTTTGGGGCACAGTCATGGATATTCCCCCGCTTTCTTTTGGTATTACATGACGATGGTGCAATCCGGTTCAATCCTTTTCATGATACGGGCCGCTTCTTTGACCGTCTCGTCAAGGCGCGCATCTTCGCACGTGAGCGTCATTTTCTGGGTCAAAAAACTCACGGCCGCTTCCTCAACGCCCGGCAGCTTTGATATCTGCTCCTGGATCTTGCGCGCGCAGTTCGCGCAGTCAAGGCCGGTCAACTTGTATGTCTTCTTCACGGGGTAACCTCCTCATTCCTCAATGTGGTCCATCCCCTGGCCGATGATGAGCCTGACGTGTTCGTCAGATAGCGCGTAAAAGATGTTCTTCCCTTCGCGCCTCGAGCACACCAGCTTGTTCATCTTGAGAATCCTGAGCTGGTGCGATACCGCCGTCTGGCTCATCCCCAAGAGTTGAGCAATATCACACACGCACAGCTCCGCCTCGAACAGCGCGTACAGTATGCGGATGCGCGTCGTGTCGCCGAACACCTTGAACAGCTCCGCCAGATCGTAAAGCTGCTCGTCGGGCGGCATCTCCCGCGTCAGCTTCTTCACGATGTCCTCATGCACGAACAAATACTCGCACCGATCGTTTTCCGTGTAATCTACCACGCCCATTCACCTCACACATGATCATCTGTTCATATGATAATTCATACGATGCATTTTGTCAAGCATATTCCGACACTTTACATTGATATGATTTGAGAAAACAAAATGCCCCGGTCAAATGACCGAGGCACTCAGGTCCAAACTTATATTACATTGCACAAAGTACGAACGCAACCAATGTCCCGACCGTGAGGATTACGACACTCCAGAACAGCGACTTGGCGTAGCAGTCGGTATAGACCGCATCGTCGCCGCGCGCGCGGGAGCGGTTGATGTGGATCACGTAGACCGTAGTGACCAAAATCATCGCCAGGGCAAAGAAATTCACATATTCTATGAGGCCCGAACCGCGCGCGTCGCTTAGGAGGTTCATGCCGACAATGAGCGAAGACACCGCGCCGAAGATTCCCGTATTCATCGCGCCCATCGCATCCACGCGGTTGTATGCGCAGTTGTACAGGCCGATTGAGACCCACAGCAACATCCCGAACAGGCTGAGGAACGCCTTGAGGAAGAGCCCGAACCCGGCGCGCTCGACGCGCGTCACGAAGACGTATTCCATGGTCTTCTTGCCGGTGGTCGCAAAACCGCTGTCTTCAAATACCGGATCGTTCATGGTCGAGTCGTACTCATTGAGGTACAAGCCGTCGCCGTGGTTGATCACATCAAAACCGGCGACCGTGAGGTACGGGCTGATGTTTGAGTTTTCGTGATCGGGCACATAGCGCACGCGGCTCATGTCGCGCTCGTCTTCGATAAATATCTTGAGCTGATGGCTGTCGAGCGGGTAGCGGGTGGTGTCGAAGTATTTCTCCACCGTCGCGCCCACACGGTACTGTTGGTAATGCTCGCCCGTCTGTTCATCGTAGCGGTTGAGCATCAGCGTCTTTGAGTCAAGGGTACCGTTTCCGATGATAAAGCGGTCGCCCGGATAGTCGGCGGGGCTTGTCATGAAACCGGCCGTATCGTCCGCATCGTTCCAGCGGAACCACAAAAGGAACTTGCATTTCCAACTGTTGCTCTCAACCGACACGTCGGTGATCGATTCCATGTAGATGCCGGTTTTGACCGCGACGCTGGTCTCCGGAATCGTGAGCGCGTTCATTTGCTCCGGTGTAACCTCAAGCGCCTTGTCGTACTTGGACACGGTCTCCATCTTGTTTTGATGCATGTGGACAGAGGCGTTCACCGCGTACAGCGCGACCGGGACGATCAGGATCAGCATGTAGACGAAGATCTTCATCTTAAGCTTCTTGCTGAGCTGGGCAAAATTCTTGAACATCGGACGGCATCCTTTCACAAAGCATGTAGGTAAATCATGTAACCATCTTGTATATTATAATGAGGTTTTCAGGTTATGTCAATCTTTGCCGGAACAATTCTCAGAACTTGGATGCGAAATGCGCTGTCGTTTCGAGTACAAAAGTTTATCGCTTTACTTCCATTCGGCGAGCAAATCTGTTATACTGGTTACGGCAATATGATTCCCCAACCGATCATTATATTGAGGAGGAAACCACCATGAAGAAATTGTTTGCCCTGCTGCTGGCCATGTTGATGGTGCTGACTTGCGCGTCCGCCTTCGCCGCGGAGTACGAAATCGGCATGATTACCGACCTTGGCACAATCGATGACAAGTCCTTCAATCAGGGCACTTGGGAAGGCATCAAGGCGTACGCCGATGCCAATGGCAAGACCTACAATTATTATCAGCCCTCCGGCCAATCCACCGAGCTGTACCTCGAGAAGATCGAGCAGGCTGTTCAAGACGGCGCCAAGATCATCATCACCCCCGGTTTCCTGTTTGAAGAGCCCATCTTCCTCGCGCAGGATATGTATCCGGAAGTGAAGTTCGTGCTGATCGACGGCAACCCGCATTCCGCCGACTACTCCGAATACCGCACCGAGGAAAACGCGGTCGGCATCGTCTACGCGGAAGAGCAGTCCGGCTATCTCGCGGGCTATGCGGCGGTCGTTGAAGGCGCCACCAAGCTCGGCTTCATGGGCGGCATGGCGGTTCCGGCGGTCGTGCGTTTCGGCTACGGCTTTGTGCAGGGCGCGGACGATGCGGCCAAGGCACTGGGCGTGACCGATCTTTCGATCAACTACCACTATACCGGCGGCTTCTCGGCGACCCCCGAAGCGCAGGCGATGGCGGCCAGCTGGTACAATGACGGCGTCGAAATCATCTTTGCGTGCGGCGGCTCTGTCGGCAACTCGGTCATGGCGGCCGCGGAAGACAAGGGCGGCAAGGTCATCGGCGTTGACGTAGACCAGAGCCCGGAATCAGAAACCGTGATCACCTCCGCCGTCAAGGGCCTGGCCTCCTCTGTTGAGCAAATGCTCACCGCGTTCTACGCGGGCGAATTCCCGGGCGGACAGAACCTGGTGCTTGACGCTGCCCGCGACGGCGTTGGCCTGCCCATGGCGACCAGCAAGTTTGAGAAATTCGACCAGGCGCAGTATGACGATCTGTACGCCAAGCTGGCGGACGGCAGCATCGCGCTTCAGAAGGACGATGTCGAATCCGCCGACAAACTGGAAGTTGAAATCGCCAAGGTGACCTTGGTCGGCTAATGGGTGCTTTATCAGAGGGCAGGCAGTTTGATCTGCCTGCCCTTTGATCGTAGGAGGTCAATCGCGCAAGCAAAAGGATGTGCCTTGATGAATTACGTCATAGAGATGCTTGGCATCACCAAGGACTTCCCCGGCATTAGGGCCAACGACAGTATCACACTCCAATTGCGCCCGGGTGAGATACACGCCTTGCTGGGAGAAAACGGCGCAGGCAAATCAACGCTCATGAGCGTGTTGTTCGGACTTTACCAACCGGATGCCGGCACGATCAAAATTGACGGCCGCGAAGTGAAGATCCACAATCCCAACGACGCCAATGCGCTCGGCATCGGCATGGTGCACCAGCATTTTAAGCTGGTGGAGAACTTTACGGTGCTTGAAAACATCGTGCTGGGCGTGGAGTCGGTCCGGCACGGTGTTTTGAAGATGGACGAGGCGCGCAGGAATGTCATCGAGATTTCTGAGCGCTACGGCCTGATGGTTGATCCGGACGCCCTGATTGAGGATGTCACCGTGGGCATGCAGCAGCGCGTGGAGATTCTAAAGATGCTCTATCGCGACAACAAAGTGCTGATATTCGACGAACCGACCGCTGTTCTGACGCCGCAAGAGATCGATGAACTGATGAAGATCATGCGCTCACTCGCCCAAGAAGGCAAGTCGATCCTGTTCATCACCCACAAGCTTCATGAGATCAAGGCGGTTGCCGACCGCGTGACAGTGCTGCGCAAGGGCAAGTACATCGGAACCGTCGATGTTCAAACCACATCCGCACAGGAGATGAGCCGGATGATGGTGGGGCGCGACGTGGACTTTGTCGTGGACAAGAGCCCGGCCAATCCGGGCGAAGCGGTGCTCGACGTGAGCCATCTGACCGCCAGCAAAAAAGGGCACGGAAAAAAGGTGCTCAACGACGTGAGCTTTTCAGCGCGCAAGGGTGAAATCGTATGCATTGCCGGGATCGACGGCAATGGCCAAAGCGAATTGGTGTATCAGCTGACCGGCCTTATGAAGCCCGATCACGGGTCCATTACGCTAAAGGGCAAGGACATCACCCGTTCAAGCATCCGCGAGCGCAACGACATGGGGCTTTCTCACATCCCGGAAGACCGGCACAAGCACGGCCTGATCCTGGATTACACGCTTGCCGAAAACATGATCCTCAAGAGCTATCACAAGGATCAGTTTGAAAGCCACGGCTTTATCAAGTTTGACGAGATGGACCGCTACACCGATTATTTGATCGGTCAGTTTGATATTCGTTCGGGGCAGGGCGGGCAGACCATCGCGCGCAGCATGTCCGGCGGCAACCAGCAAAAAGCGATTGTCGCGCGGGAAATCGCGCTGGAGCCTGAACTGCTCATCGCTGTTCAGCCGACGCGCGGCCTAGACGTGGGCGCGATTGAGTACATCCACAAGCAATTGGTCTTGGCGCGCGACGAAGGCCGCGCGGTTTTGATGGTGTCGTTTGAACTCGATGAGGTGATGAACGTATCCGACCGCATCCTGGTGATGTTCGAAGGTGAAATTGTGGCCGAACTCTTTCCCCAGGAAACCACGACCCAGGAATTGGGGCTTTACATGGCCGGTTCCAGAAAGAAGGAGGCGGCACAGTGAAAAAGCGTTTTGCGTTCAAGGGCCTTTCCAGCGCTTCGGCTTCGCTGCTTGCCATCGCATTTGGCCTGCTGGCCGGATTCATTATTCTGCTGATCAGCAACCCCGCAAGCGCCATCGATGGGCTGATCATCATATTAAAGGGCGGGTTCAATACCGGCATGAAGGGTGTCGGGCAAGTGCTTTACTATGCCACGCCCATCATCATGACCGGCCTATCGGTCGGCTTTGCGTTCAAGACCGGGCTTTTCAACATCGGCGCGGTTGGCCAGTTGATGGTCGGCGGGTTCGTTTCGGTGTACGTTGGCGCGCTGTTTCCAATGCCGGGCGGCCTCAATTGGGTCATCGCGCTCGCGTGCGGCATGATCGCGGGCGGGCTGTGGGGGATGATTCCGGGCTTGTTCAAGGCGTATCTCAACGTCAACGAAGTCATTTCCTCCATCATGATGAACTACATCGGCCTCTATTCCACCACCTTCCTGATCAAGAATTCGGCGATATATGATTCACTGCGCAACCAAACCGTCAATGTTCTGACAAGCGCGGTCATCCCCAAGGGCGGCCTGGATCAGATTTTCTACAACATGAAGGGGCGGCTCCAGGACGTGTCAAGCGTCAATGCCGGGTTTTATGTTGCGGTCGTGCTCGCGATAGCCATGTACATCATCTTGAACAAGACCACGTTTGGATATGAACTCAAAGCGTGCGGTCTCAACCGCCACGCCAGCCGCTATGCGGGCATCAACGAGCACCGTTCGATCGTTTTATCAATGGTGATCGCGGGCGCGCTGGCGGGCACGGCGGGCGCACTGATGTACCTGGCTCCGGCTAGCGGCATGCACATCCACCTGAATGAAGTCATGCCGCCACAGGGATTCAACGGCATTCCGGTGGCGCTGCTGGGCATGTCGAACCCCATCGGCATCATATTTGCCGCGCTCTTCGTCGCCCACATCACGGTCGGCGGTTCGCAACTGCAAAGCCTGAAGTACATGCAGGAAGTCATCGACATCATCATCGCGCTGGTCATCTATTTCAGCGCCTTCTCTCTTCTGATGAAGGAACTGATCGCGAGGGTCGCCAAGCGCAAGAACGCGGCGAAGAAGGAGGCGGATGAGTAATGGATACCATCTATTTTCTGTTCCAACAGATGATGTATTTCTCTATCCCGCTCTTGATCGTCGCGCTTGGCGGCATGTTCTCCGAGCGCAGCGGCGTAATCAATATCGCGCTTGAAGGCATCATGATCATGGGCGCGTTTTGCTCGATCCTGTTTTTGAACCTGACGCAGGGCTTTATGTCCGGGCAGGGGCAATTGCTCATCGCGATTGCGATTGCGGCGGCATCGGGCTCGGTGTTTTCGCTGCTGCACGCGTACGCGGCGGTCAGCCTGAGCTCAGACCAGACCATTTCGGGCACGGCGCTGAACATGTTCGCGCCGGGCTTTGCCATCTACATGGCGCGCACGCTTCAGGAAAACGGCGTTCAGCAGATCTCCTTCCAGAACACCTTTCGCATCAGAAGCGTGCCGGTGCTCTGCGATATTCCGTTTCTTGGCCCGTTGCTCTTCGAGAACACCTACATCACCACCTACATCGGCCTTGCCATATTGCTGATCAGCGCATTTGTGCTGTACAAGACCAAGTTTGGTTTGCGCCTGCGCGCTTGCGGCGAACATCCGCAGGCGGCTGACAGCGTGGGCGTGAACGTATACAAAATGCGCTACGCCGGCGTGCTCATCTCGGGCGCCTTGG
Organism: Eubacteriales bacterium; assembly: GCA_031551775.1. GTDB lineage: Bacteria > Bacillota > Clostridia > Christensenellales > Aristaeellaceae > Anaerozeibacter. Next base: position 27,487 of record JAVBND010000046.1, read on the forward strand.
CCGGCCTAGGCGGGCTGGTGTTCATCGTGCCCACATCCACCAATTTCAACGCGACGGTCGCCGGCTACGGGTTTCTCGCGCTCGCCGTATTGATTTTCGGCCAATGGAAACCGCTTCGCATCCTGCTCGCCGCGCTGTTTTTCGGACTGATGAAGACCATAGCGGCATCCTATTCCGGCATCCCTGTTCTGAAGGACCTGCCCATTCCCAGCGACGTGTACAAAATGGTTCCCTACATCACGACGCTCATCGTGCTGGCCTTTACATCCAAGAACTCGCGCGCCCCCAAGGCCGAGGGCATCCCCTACGACAAAGGCAGCCGGTAAGCGCCGCCTTGACATGAAGCATAAAAAGCGCCACGGCTTTTCGCCTGGCGCTTTTTGCGTTATCCGGTCAACTTTACGCTTTCCACCTCTTGAGCATCGGGAAGAACGAACGCATCTGCGCTTTCGCACTTTCCTCGCTCATGCCGGGGTTGCCCTGAACCATGTGCGGCACACAAAAGTCGATCATCTGATCCATGGTCATGTCCGCGGTATAGTTTCCGCCCTGGTAGCAGTACGTGCAAAAATCCTGGCACGCGCTGCCGTCGGCATTGGTCCCCAGCACCTCGTCGTTCAGCGGCATCCCGCACGATTGGCAAAAGGTCATTTCCATTGAATTATCCCCCTTGTGTACTTGATGCGCTCATTATAACTTTCTAATCTTGACATCCCGTGTCATGTTTCAAGGTACATCTCAAAAACATTTTTGCTGGCCTCCAGGACCATCTGGCGCATCCATATGGGTTCCACCAACTCAACGCCCGCGCCGAAGGACAGTACGTGCGAAAGCAGCCATTGATCAACCGGCATCTCACTCGTCACGCGGAGCGTGCCGTCCTCAAGGGTCTCGACGCATCCTTCGTCAAACTCATCGTACACGCGGTAGGCAAGCCTTGGCGAGAAGCGGAGCACCACGCGCTGACTCTTTCCCTCGCGCGGCTCAAACACCACTTCCGGCCGCTCGGGTATCGCGCCGTAAAGCTCGCCCATTAAAATCCGTCGCATTCTGAACAGCTTGAACAGCCGCCAGCCTTCGCGCGCATAGCAGTATGCCTCCAAGTACCACGCCTGCGACTTGTACATAAGGCGCACGGGCGCAACGCGGCGCGCCTCCACGTCGCCCGCGCTTGAAGCATAATCAAATGTCAGGATACGCTTTTGCGTAAGCGCGCGCTTGACCGTTTCGAATTTTTCCTGATCCTGCGCCTGGCTCCCCCAGCGCGAGAAATCGACGGATAACCAGTCGCCTCCGTCTTGCTGAAAAAGCGCGCCCAGCTTTTTGAAGAGCCCCGCCGTTTCCGCGGGATCGGTAGCCGATATGCTCTTGAGCGCAAGCATGAGTTTTTGCCGCTCAGAATCGTTCAACAGCGAACCTTTGAGGGCATACCCCTCCATCAAGGAAATCCCGCCGCCCTTGCCCGGCTGGGCATAGACCGGAATGCCCGCCGTGCTGAGCGCCTCGACATCGCGGTAAATCGTGCGCACCGAGACTTCAAGTTCCCGGGCGAGCGAGCCCGCGCTCACAACCTTCTCCCCCATCAGCGCGTAAACGATTTGAAACTGCCTGGCAACCGACATGAGATCACCCCCGAGCTTTGTGACGCAACAATTATAGCACAAAAAACCCGACACGCAAATGTCAGGTTTTTCTATGTAGAGCAATGGCCCTTCTTAAAAGAGTTGTTCCGGCGGCTTGGGCCGGTGAAAGCCAAGCGCGGCCAACATGAGCAAAAGCAGCGCCGCAACCAGGTAGACCGGGGACCCCAGAGCCCAGAACGCGCCCAGCATGAACAGCGCGTACATGAGGCAAAGCGGCGCTTTTTTGCGGTTGGGCGCAAGATGATGAAGGCGCGGCGCGCGCCTGGCTTTTCCGGCCTCGGGCAGTTCCGCGTCCCCGCGAACCAACGCATCTTCCAGCATCTTTGCGTCAAGCAGCCGGATTTGCGGTTCCTTCAGCCTTAGCGCCTGCGCCTGCGCGGCGGCTTCAACCGGCGCGGTTACCGCGATGACGAGTCTTGCTTGCCCGATATGTTCGCGCCAGGCGTTGATGAGTTCATCCGCGCCAAACGCGCAGGAATGGTGGTGTGAAACCAGCATGAAGTCAAAGGGTTCGTCTTTCGGGTAGCGCTGCCTGACACACGCTTCGGCCATCGCCGCGTCGGGCTTGATCGCCCACGCGGTCACCAGCGCGCTTGCGGCGCGCATGCGCGTTCGCTTGCCCTCGCGTGCCGAGCCAAACCGGCTGCGCCACGCGCGGTAGCATATGCGAACCATAAATCCCAGCGCAAGCGTCAAAACAAGCGCAAGCGATCTACTGCCGGTCGCCGCGTCGAAAAGCAGGAACCCCAACGTCAGGATAAAAACATACGCCGCCACGAGGTCAATGCGTCTTTGCATCAAACTCCCCCCTAAACTTCACTCTAAGGTTGTGTAGATTTTCCTTTTCTAAACGGCAAACATGGTATATAATATAGGGAACGAAGTTTGGGAGCGATTCAGATTGCAGAAGATAGGCATCCTGGGCGGAACGTTTGATCCGATCCACCTGGGACATTTGAAAATGGCGGAGGCGGTTTCACGGGAGCTTGGCATCCGGCGCATGTTGTTCATCCCCGACGGCGACCCGCCGCACAAGGGCGAGCTTGCTCCGGCACAAGACCGGTTGAACATGGTAAAACTCGCCATCCAGGGTCGGCCGGGATTTGAGTCAAGCGACATGGAAGTCAAGCGCGCGGGCGTGACGTATACGGTTGACACGCTTAAGCAACTGCGCATCCATGAACCGGATGGCGCGTTCTGCTACGTGGTGGGCGCGGATACCCTGATGGTCATTGAAACCTGGCGCACTTTTGACGCGGTGGCCAAAGCGCTTGCGATACTCGCGGTTGTGCCGCGTCCCGGCATTGATGAAGAAGCGCTGAACAGGCAGGCTAAGTACATTGCCACAAAGTACAACCTTGACATAAGGGTGATCGCGGAACCTGTCTCCGCGATTGCTTCAACCGAAGTAAGACGCCTGGCCGCGCGGCATGAATCGCTTGCGGGGTATGTGCCCGAAACGGTCGAGCGGTACATCCGCTCACACAAGCTCTACAGAGATGAGATGCTCGAGGAACTCAGGCGTACCATGACTCCGGCGCGCTACCGCCATACATTGGGTGTGGAGAAAGCCGCTGCCGCCCTGGCAGCGCGAAACGGCATCGATGTCGGTAAGGCCCGCTTGGCCGCGCTGCTCCACGATTCGGCCAAGTACATGCAGGTGGACGAGATGAAGGAACTGGTTTGGCGCGCGGGCATACCCTTGGCTGCGGGCGAGGACGAGAGCCGCGCGCTCCTGCACGCGGCGGCGGGCATGGCGCTCGCCCGTGAAAAGTTCTCCGTCACGGATGATGCGGTACTCAGCGCTATCCGCTGGCACACAACCGGGCGCGCGGGCATGACCACGCTCGACAAGGTGATCTACCTTGCCGACATGATCGAAGAGAACCGGCGCGCGTTTCCCGGGCTTGAAGAGATTCGGTGCGCCTCGGAGAAGAACCTGGACGAGGGTATGCGCCTTGCGGCAAACCGAACGGTTGACTATGTGCGTTCGCGCGGCATGCCGCTCAACGAAAGAACGCTTGAACTGTTGACCAGCATGAAGTGCGAGACTTAAGAAAGTGAGAGATAACACAATGAATTCCAAAGAACTAGCGCAGGCAATTGCCGCAATTCTCGATGAGAAGATGGGAGAAAACATCATGGTGCTTGATGTCAAGCACCTGACTTCCATCACCGATTACTTTGTAATCGCGAGCGCGAACAATACCACCAAGGTGCATGCGCTGGCGGAGACTGTTGAAGAAAAACTTGAAGCCAAGGGCGTCCAGGCGCGCCGCAAGGAAGGCTACCGCGACGCGCGCTGGATCGTACTGGACTACGCCAGCGTGATCGTGCATGTATTCCACAATGAAGAGCGCGAGTATTACAACATTGAGCGTCTGTGGATGGATGGCGGCAACCTAACGCCGTTCCTCCCTCAGCGCGCCGAGGGCGAATCATGATACCGTCAAACGCCATTTCGCTGACCGTGCCCGCCGAGCGCGAGATGATGCTGGTGGTCCGGCTCACCACATCCGGCGCGCTGGCCCGCTCAGGATTGACGGTGGATGCCGTGGACGATTTAAAATTGGCTGCGGAGGAAGCGTGCAATTGCCTGATCCGTTCCTCCGGATGCCGCGAACTCAGTGTTACGTACTGGACGGACGCGGACCAGTTCCGCCTGCGCGCCCAGATCGGCGTGTGCGAATGCGGGTGTCAGCAAGCGGTCGGCGATGATGAAATCGCCGTAATACGGTGCGTACTCTTGTCTTTGACCGATGATGTAAAGCTGGACTTTGCCGAGAACCGCCTGAGCGCCATTGAGCTCTCCAAGCGGTTGCCGCGCTGAGGGGTACCGCATGGGTTACGAAGGCACGACGACGCACACAACCGAAGCGTTGCTCCTGCAATACAAGCATTCGGGCGACACGGCGCTGCGCGACAAATTGGCCGCCGCCCATCTATACATTGCGGACATTGTGGCACGCCGCTTTTCCGGCCGTGGTGTCGATTATGACGACCTCTATCAAGTGGCCTCAATCGCCCTGCTCAAGGCGATCGAGCGCTTTGACGCGGGCAAAGGCGTCAAGTTCGTCAGTTTTGCCACGCCCACAATGGTCGGGGAAGTGAAGAACTATTTCCGGGACAGATCGCGCCTGATTTCGCTGCCCAGACGCTCAAGCGCGCTGCAAAAGCGCATTCGCGACGCGCGAAGCGATCTTGAGCAGCGCCTGATGCGCGCGCCTACCCCCACGGAACTCGCCGATGCGCTCGATGCGCCGCTCGACGAAGTTCTCGAAGCGATGGAATCCCAAGGCGCGGCAAACCCGCTGTCGCTTGACGCCGTCCCGGTCGGCGTGGATGAGTCTCCGTTGTCTTCGCTGCTCGGGCGCGAAGAGGAAGGCTTTGAGCGATTTGACGAGCGCGACCAGGTGGCGCGCGCGCTCGAATGCCTGAGCGAAGATGAACGCCGCGTAATTACCAGCCGATATTTTGACGACCTCAGCCAGCGCGTGATCGGCGAAGAAATGGGCGTATCCCAAATGACCATATCGCGCGTCGAGCGGCGCGCGCTTGAAAAAATCCGCGCGATGCTCTCTCGCGGTGAAACGGAGGACAAGGCATGAACATTGGCTTTATTGGCGCGGGCAACATGGCCGGCGCCCTCATTCAGGGGATCATAAAGGGCGAGATATTATCAGGCGCAAATGTGCACGTCTATGACACCAACCGAGCGCGGCTTGACCAATTGGTTTCGGCGTTTGACGTGCGCGCGCACGGCACCTGTGCGGACATGATCGCCTCCGCGGGTATCATCGTACTCGCGGTCAAGCCAAACGTCGTCGCCAAGGTTCTTGAAGAGGAGAAAAGCGCCCTGAAAGACAAGGCGCTCATTTCTATTGCCGCGGGGTGGACGAGCCGGATGTTAAGCAACGCGCTCGATCCCGCGACGCGCGTTTTGCGAGTCATGCCAAACACGCCGGCGCTTGTCACCTGCGGCATGACCGCGTTCAGTTCCTCCCACACGCTGACCGATTGGGAAAAAGCGTTCGCGGAGCGCGTGTTTGAGTCGCTTGGGAAACTGATCTGGGTGCGCGAGGATCAAATGGAAGCGGTGATCGGCGTATCGGGCAGCGGCCCGGCCTACGCATATCTCTTTATTGAAGCGCTGGCCGACGCGGGCGTGTACATGGGCCTCGCGCGCGATCAGGCCATGGTGATGGCCGCACAAACGCTCAAGGGCGCGGGTGAAATGGTGCTTGAATCCGGCTCACACCCAGGCTTGCTCAAGGACGCCGTGTGCTCTCCCGGCGGCACCACCATCGCGGCTGTCAAGGTTCTGGAAGAAAAAGGCCTGCGCGCGGCTGTCATTGACGCGGCGGTGGCGGCGTACGACAAGGCCGTCCAAATGAGCAAGGCATGATGAAGGAAGTCACCCTCTACACCGACGGCGCCTGCTCGGGCAATCCCGGTCCCGGCGGCTGGGGCGCGGTGCTCATTTATCGCGAATTCCGCCGCGAGATGTCGGGCTATGAGGCCGCCACCACCAACAACCGCATGGAACTGACCGCTGCCATCGAAGGACTCATGGCGCTCAAAGAGCCCTGTGACGTCAGGCTGTACACCGACAGCGCCTACCTGGCCCATGCGTTCACGCAAAACTGGCTCAAAAACTGGCAGAAAAACAACTGGCTCAAGAGCGATAAAAAGCCGGTGGAAAACCGCGACCTGTGGGAAGAATTGCTTAAGCTGACTTCCATCCACCGCGTCCAGTTTATCAAGGTGAAGGGCCATTCTTCAAATGCGCTCAACAACCGTTGCGACGAGCTCGCGACCGGCGCGATCAAGGCGAACCGAAAGTAGTCAAAACGCTCCCTTTCCTTAAACGGGGAGCGTTTTGTTTTAAACAACGGCCTCAACTCGCACGCTTTTTCACCTGAGGACGGAGCAATTCCGCGTAAATCTTGAACCCATCCCGAAACGGCTGGAAACTCGTGCGCGCGTTGTTGTCAAAATAGATGGTCTCAATGGGCACCTGGATGATTTCTACGCCCTTGCGCTTGGCAAACACAAGCACGTTCATTTCGTATTCATACCGCTGCCCCTCGATGCGCGTCATCAGGCTGAGCATTTTTTCGGGAATGCCCCTGAGCCCGGTCTGCGTATCGCGCACCCACAGGCCGCACTTAAGTCCAAACAGCATCCGCGTCAGGCAATTGCCAACGCGCGATCTGGGCGGCATCTTTCCCGTATCGCGCACGCCCAGCACCAGCGTATCGGGCGCGGCTTCAAGCTCCATCGCCACCTTCATCACATCCTCGGATGTGTGCTGACCGTCCGCGTCACAGGTGACCACGCCGCGCGCACCGGTCAAGTTCAGCCAATTCAGGCCAGTTTTGAGCGCCGCGCCCTTGCCGCGGTTTGCGTCGTGATACAAGACCCGCGCGCCTTGCAGCCACGCCTCATTGAAGAACGGCGCGTAGCGCGCGCCGCTGCCATCATCGACGACCACGATTTTCCCAAAACCCTTTTCGCGCAGATCCCCGATCAGCCCGTTGAGCCGCCTGTCCGGTTTGTACGCCGGAATCAATACCGCAATGTTTTTCATATGCCCTGCCATCCTTCATTTTGCTCATGTGTATAGCATATGCTAGAGCAAGTCTGTACTTGACGGATGGCCGCATTTGAGTTATCATATTTATGGCAAAACTGGATCAATTCCGGCAATTGTGCTGGAACAATTTGGAAGCGCTGATCGTCTATTGGGTAGCGAACATCAAGGAGGGGTATTAAGATGAAAATGAAGAGAACCATCAGCGCAGTGCTTGCATTGCTCCTGCTGGCGGGCTGCCTTGCCGTGTCGGCGGCGACCATCGGCGTCGTGCATACGCCCAGCATGGACGGCACCGTATTCCTGCGCTCCGGCGCAGGCAACGGCTATCGCGCGCTCGGCTACGCCGACCATGGCGACATGCTGACCATTCTCACCTCGACCAACAGCTGGCACCGCGTCTCGATGCGTACCGGGCGCATCCGGGGCCTGACCGGCTGGATGTACAGAAAATACGTGACCGCCCTGAAGGACCCGACCGACATCAGCGGCTGGGGCGCGCTGGCGCACATCAAAACCAAGTACGCCGCCTCCTCCGTCAACTTGCGCAAGGGACCGGGCACAGGCTACGGTGTAAAAGACACGGTGTATCGCGACGACCTCTTGATCGTGCTTGACAAGTACAATTCCAAGTGGTACGAGGTGCAGGTGGTCAGCACACTGCGCACCGGCTATGTGTCCACCGAGTACATCGCCAACGGCGCGGTGGGCACCATCACGGCTTCCGGCGTCAACATGCGCAAGAGCGCCTCGACCAGTGCGCGCGTGCTCACAACGCTCTACAACGGATATCAGATCACCGTGCTCAACATCGGCAAGAAGTGGTCGAAGATCAAGTACGGCAACCTCACCGGTTACGTCTGGAACGAATATTTCCGCCTCAAGAATGCTTAACCCCCCTCATAACCACAAGCCCCGAACCGCAAAACACGGTCCGGGGCTTTTTTACGCCCGCGCTTTCCTCAAACGCTCAAACAAAGATATCCGTCAGGTTTTGTACCGCGCCGGGCAGGCCGGGCATGGGCATGTTGCGAATCTTGATGACGTTTTCAAGGTTCTTGACGTCCTTGGGGTGGATGGTCTTGGGGTTGCCGAGCATGTTCGCCACGATGATCGATTTGCCCGCGGCTTCCATCATCTCAAGGAACTCAAGCGCGCGCCAAATGCCTTCGGGGCTGACCATGACCGCGCCGTGATTCTCCATCAGGAAACCGTTTGACTTTTCGATCACCGCGTCAAAATTCTTCGCCAACTCGTCGCTGAGCGGCTCGGCATAGGGCACCATGATCATGGGGCCAACCTCGATCACCGGTTCGGGGAGGAAGGGGCGTTGCAGCCAGTCGCCGCCCGCGATGGCAAAGCCGGTCAGGATGGGCGGGTGGGCGTGCACGATGCCCTTGACGTCAGGCCGCTTGTTCATGATGCGCACGTGGAACGGCCACTCGCCGGTGGGCTTTCGGCCTTCCTTGGCATAGAGCACGTTGCCCTCCATATCAACCGCGCAGATGTCCTCAAACGTGATGGCGATCTTGGCAACCTTGGTGGGCGTGATGAGCACCACGTTATCGCCCGCGCGCAGCGACAGGTTACCGCCCTGGCTGGTCACAAAACCGACCTCTGCCAGGCGGTTGGCGGCGCGCACCAATTCACTGATTTGGCTTTCGTACTTCTTCTGGAATTCGGTCATCTTGGGCACTTCCTCTCCGATTTTCGTCGTAGTTTTTATCTATCGTCAGCCGGCCTGAATTCACCGTAAAGGCCGGAAAACAAACGCGTAATTGCCGCCGGACGCGCCATCCGGCATTGCCAGCGTCAACAGATGAGCGCCCGCCGCGACCGGCGAAACACTGATTTCAAGCCGCGCGTCAAAGGACATGCTGACCGGACCCAGGCGCATGAGCCCTTCCTCTTCCTCGATGGGCCGTATCGCGCTCACAAACCGAAACGCCACGCGGCCCGGGGCGCCGTCAAAATCAAACACGTCCATAAGCCTGACCCCACCCTCGAACGGCGCCAGCATCGCGGTTCTCTGCCAACATTGAAGCCTCGCTTCTCTCGGGTACGCCCCGGCGATGTCCATCGAAAGCATGCTGTATCCCGGGCCCTCGCGCAGCTCAATGTCCATGCCCGGGCGCGCCGGACGCGCCTGTTCCCGCCCATTCACCAGCGGCACCGAACGCGGGGTTTCACCGCGCCCCGCGCTCACCAGCACTGGCTCGCCCTTATAGAACAGCGTCACATCGCCCGAGCCGCTGATTGAGCAGAAAAAGCCCTCCATGCGCGCCGCAAGCAGCGCATACCCCCGCGCGTCCACCTTCTCCTGGCAGATCTCGCGCGCGGGTTCACGCATCAGGTCATCGCGCGAAAGGCAATCCATCACCTGCTGAAGCAGGGACGGCGTCGGGGCCGTAAACATCGGTTCCGCCGCGCGTTCCATCCGGTTCAGCACCGCCGCAAGCGCGCACAACGGCGTAAAGCGGGCCGCCTCGCCCAAGCAAAACAGCGCGCCGGGCGAGAGCATCGGCTTCATCGACAGCCCGCCGGGATTGACAAAGTACCCCGCGCCGATGTAGCTGTCTACAAACACGCGCGCCATGCCGGTAAACAGCGCTTCGTCGCGCAACTCCACTTCTCCCCCGCTGGCCTCGCCCAGGAGCGCAAAGCAATCGTTGATCGCCATCGCGCGCTCGAGGTATTTTTCAAGCCCATAAGAAAAATGCTCCGCTTCTCCCCGCTCGTTCAGATGCGCCTCCAGCATTCGAAGCAGACGCCTGATCGCCATCCATCGCCGCCTGTCCTCGGTCTCAAGCAGCATGACCGCCGTAAGCATCGCCGCGACGGCGCGCGGCGTGTCGCCGTCCTCAATTTTTAACACTTCACCCTCTCGCATGATGAGCGGTTCGATCAGCCGCCGCTCAACCTCCCATTGGACGCGGGAAGCGATGAGTGGGGACAGCGCGTCAAGACGGGTCCTGCAAAGCGTCAGCATGAGCGCCAGAAGAGAACCGGTCTCGCACGCGTTCACGTCGATCACGCGCAACATGAAATCCGCAAACCCACCGCTGCCCGGGGTCAGCGACCAGTCGCTTTCCTCTGAGATTAAGTAGATGAGGTCCGCGAGACGTTCCGCGTAACGTGCGGATCCTGAAGCGCACACGCCCAGGGCCAAACTCTTGGCCAGTTCGCGCCGGTGGATGTAAACCCTGGCAAACCCCTCAGGGTCCGCGCCCAATGCGCCCGGACGCAAAACATGGATCTCTTCGCGCAGCGCGCGCTCAGCCCGGGCGATCAATTGTTGTCCATAAGCCGAATCCATGCGCTCCCACGCGCGCCTGTCGCTCGCCTCAGGAACCAACCTGATGCCGTCCACCGGACGCAAGCTGAGCAGCAGCGCGTCCTGTTTAAGCGAAACCATGAGTGCGACCCCCCAAGTCTTTTCTACGCAGCCCGCCAAACGAACATAGAACTAAACCTTGATCCACTGCCGATTCAGCGCGGACTTCTTCATCGCATCCATAACTTCCTGCAACCCAAGCGCTTCATAAACATCGGGGCTCGTCGGCAGGTCATGCGCGACGGCGTTGAGAAAGGCGTAATAACACGCCATATGCGCGCGGTCCCACCCGATGGTGTTCTTGGGCAGGAACGACCCGCCCGGCTTGTCGTAGCGCCCCACGCAGGCAATCTTCATAAAACCGCGCTCGCCGCCAAACGGCGCTTCGCGCTTGGTATGATCGAAAAACTCAAGGTAATCAGCGCGCATCAGGTGCCACCTGAGCGCCCCTTTTTGTCCGTAGATTTCAAAGGACAGCTCATCGTCTGTGCCGGTGGCAATCTTGCTCGCCTCAAGCGTTCCCAGCGCGCCGTTTTTCAAACGGATCAAGGCCGCGACCTGGTCTTCGCCCAGCGCCTTTACGGGGTTGCCGCTCGCGTCGGGACGCGTTTGGTATAGCGTGCGCGTCTCGCACATCACTTCCGCGGCGTCAAGCTTCAAGAAAGCCATGAGGTCGAGCGCGTGCGACGCCAAATCGAGCAGCACGCCGCCTTCGCTCAGCTGCTTCCAGCCGACGGGCTTGTCCCGATCGACCGAACCCGAGTGCAGGTAGCGCAACGCAAAGGACGTGACGTCGCCAATACGCCCTTCTTCGATCAGCTGCTTCGCCCGAAGCGTTGAGGGGAAAAAGCGGTTGTTGTGCGCCACCTGCAGTTTCTTCCCGCTCTTCTTGACCGCGCGGACAATTTGCGCGGCCTCCTCCGCGTTCATGCACATGGGCTTGTCCACATAGACATGCTTGCCCGCATTGAGCGCATCCAGCACCATGTTCAGGTGGAGGGCGTTGGGCGTTGAGATTGAAACCGCGCCGATGTCGTCCTGCTTAAGCAATTCCCGATAATCATCCGTATACCGGCCAAACCCAAAGTCCTCCGCCGCTTCGCGCGCCATTTCAAGGCGCCGCGAGCACACGGTCTTGAGCACCGGTTTAAAATCCATGCCGGGGAAAAACAACTTCATGTCGCGAATTGCGTGGGTGTGTGTCTTGCCCATAAAGCCCCATCCAATGACGCCGATGCCGATTTCCCGCATGGTATCTCCTCCAGGTTTGTTTTACTTTGCCGTCTGTGTAACCCTGGCCAGGTCCCTGAGCACGTCGTACTGCTGATTGCCCTTTAGACCGCTGATGGAAGTTCTGGAAATCATCACGCCCGCGCGGAAGAACAAACCCAGGATCGGAAGGTCATCGACTACCTGCATCTGCACCTTGCTCATGGCGGCCTTGAGGTCATTCTCCGTCATCGCTTTATAGGCGTCGTGCAGCCATCCGTCCATCGCCGCGGAAGCATAGCGCGAATAATCACAGTTGCCCTTGACGCTCGCGGTAAACAGGAACGCAAGGTTCGGCACAAGGCTCAATTCAAACCCGACCAACGCCAGATCAAACTTGCCCTTGTCCATGTCGCTCAAAACATCTTCGGCCTTCTTGGTCTCCGTGATGATTTCAAATCCCACGAGCTTGAGCTGGCGCGCGATGGTCTCGATGGCCTCCGAACGCGTGGCGGTGGTGCCCCTGTCATAGGTTTCAAGCCTGAGCGACAGACGAACCATCTGCCCGTTGATCGATTTCTCAAGCACCCCGTCTGAATCGATGTCCGCCCAGTCGGCGTCATAGAGTATTTGGAGCGCGCGTTCAGGGCTATAGTTGAAACGCGTGGCGTGCGGGTCATACAGCCAACTGCCCGGCACGACCGGCACCTCACTCTCCTGCACCATGCCCGCATAGATGGTGTCGCCCAGCGTCGCGCGGTCTATGGCGTACATGAGCGCCTGGCGCACGCTTATGTCCTCCAATATATCGCTCTTGAGGTTGGGCACGATCAATTCATAGGTTTGGGTGGAATAGTCGCGCGTGAGCCGGTCGGTCAGGCCCCGGCTGAGAGACGCGGTCGGGTAATCGGTCGCAAGCGCGTCAAACTCGCCAAGTTCGATCCCGATCAGCGCCGACTGGATGGATTTGTAGCAAAGCACCACCACGCTGTTGATCGTGCCGGACGCCCTGCGCCACCACAAGGGATTCGACTCAAGGCGCAGCGAAATGCCCTTGTCGTAACGCATGTACCAGTACGGGCCGGTCCCCATCGGCTGTTCAATCGACACGGTGGAGCGGTGCGCAACCGGAAAGGTCATAGAATACAAGATCATGTAGCCGACACCCTTGCTCTTAACGCGCAAGGTCTGATTGTCGATCGCCTGCATCCTCTCGATGTTCTGCACCAGATCGTACCATACGGTCGCGGGGTACTTGAGGATTTCCTCGTAGCTCGCCACCACATCATACGCGGTCATTTCCTGGCCGTTGTGGAACTTGATGCCCGCCCTAAGGGTAAAGACCCACTCGTCGCCTTCGTTGGTCCAGCGGTCGGCCAGCATGGGCGTGGGCTGCAAGCTCTCGTTAAGCTCCACGACGCTTTCAAAAACCAATTGATTGACCGCGTAAAAGTCCCGGTAATTCGTGTGGAACGGGTTGATCTCGGCGTCGTCGCCCACCACCACCGCGTAGGTCAAATCACCCCGAAGCATGCTGCCCTGGTTGGAACCGGGCTGGGCGTCAGCCTGGGCGGCCGGTGAATTGTCTTGGGATCCAGCGGTCAGGCTCGGCGCGCCGGGTATGATGTCGTCCTCATAGACGGTGGGCGCGTCCGGCGCATAGTATTCCGCGCCCGCGTATGTCTGCTCCGTAATGGGCGCGGGCGTTGTTTCAATCGGCGTGATCGTGGTGTTGGCAGCGGGGCTGCAACCGGACAGAATCAGGCACGCAACCAGCGCCAGGGCCATGAGCCCTCTTTTCGTCATACCTTGATTATCTCCTTGTACTTTTCGTATACCGAACGCACATTTTTAACGTACGCGTTCGTCGCCTTGTAGGGGATGTTTTCAAGGGTTGCGCCGTCGGAGGAATACTGCTGATCGTCCAGCCATTCGTCTACGCGCCCACCGCCCGCGTGATACGCGGCCGTCGCCTTGGTCAAATCACCGTCAAAGCGTTCGTCCAGGTAATTGAGGTACCAGCAGCCAAACCGGATGTTGGTCTCGGGATCATAGAGCATTTCCTCGGTATAGTTCGCCATATCAAACTTGGTCGCGAGCCAGGTCCCGGTCTCAGGCATGATCTGCATGAGCCCGATAGCGCCCACATTCGAAACCGCGTCCGGGCGGAAGCTGCTTTCGCAGTAAATCACCGCCGCCACGCGCGCGGGGTCGAGCGAATACTCCTGGGCGTATTGATTGATCAGGTCCTCGTAGGAGAGCGGATACAGCTTCTCCTCAATTTGTTTGGGGAAAAGCGATATATAGTATCCCGCGACCAGTATGAGCGCTACGGTCAGTACGACCGCCAGAAGCGGCCCAAACATCCGCCGTCTGCGCGCGCGCCGGCGCCTGCGCGGCCGGTTCATCTGAATCCTGTCCATCGTTTATCGTCTCCTCGTCAGTTCCCTGTACAGGTGCTGAAGTTCGTTTTTTACCTCGTTCATGGGCCGGTCGGTTGATATCACGCGGTCGGCCCGCGCTGTTTTTTCCTCAAGCGGCATTTGGCTTTCAATGCGGCGGGCGGCCTGCGCACGGGTAATACGGTCGCGGTTCATGACGCGCAGCACCTGCTGTTCGCCTGTCGCAGCCATCACCCATACCTCGTCGCACAGCGCGTCAAGGCCGGTCTCAAAGAGCAGCGGCACATCGAGTACAACCACTTTCGCGCCCGCTTCATCGGCCGCCTCAATCTCCTCCAGCATTTTGCGCTGAATCGCGGGGTGCAAAATCGCCTCAAGCGCACGCCGTTCGCCCTCATCCTGAAAGATCACATCGCCAAGCTTTATTCGGTCAAGCGTTTCGTCTTCATGAAAAACACCGTCTCCGAAGCGCTGCCGTATCGCGTCAAGCGCCGCGCCCCCCTTTTGCGTCATGGCATGCGATATCCTGTCCGCATCGACCACCGCCGCGCCAAGCTCCTGAAGTACCGAAGCCGCCGTGGTCTTGCCGCAGCCTACGCCACCGGTCAGCCCCAGCCGAATCGCCTTATCCTTTGCAGTCAAACCAATCCCCTCCCGCCGTTACGTCGGCCACAAGCCGCGCGTCAAGCGTCGCCGCGCCTTCCATCGCTTCGCGCAGAAGCGCCTTGATCCGCTCCGTCTCTTCTTCGGGGCATTCGACGATCAGCTCATCGTGCACCTGCAAAATCAGGCGCGCCGCATACCGCCCGGATTTAAGCGCTTCGCTCACGCGAACCATCGCGATTTTGATGATGTCGGCGGCGGTGCCCTGAATGGGGCTGTTCATTGCCGCGCGCTCGCCGAAGGAGCGAATGTTGTAATTGGCGCTTTGAAGCTCCGCCAGGTAGCGCCTCCTTCCGAAGAGCGTGGTTACGTAGCCTTGCGCCTTCCCCTCGGCCACCTTCTCATCCATAAACCTTTTTACGGCGGGGTAACGCTCAAAATAGCGCTCGATAAATTCCGTGGCCTCGCGCCGCGATACGCCGATGTTCTTCGCCAGACCAAAGTCGGAAATCCCGTATACGATGCCAAAGTTGACTGCCTTGGCGGCGGAGCGCATTGAGGGCGTCACATCATCAAGCGGCACGCCGTAAACCTCGGCGGCCGTTCGCCTGTGGATATCCTGGTTCATCCGAAAGGCCTCAAGCATTACTTGGTCGCCCGACATGTGCGCAAGGACCCGCAGCTCGATTTGAGAATAATCGGCGTCAACCAGCGCCCAACCGGGCCTGGCCACAAACGCGCGGCGAATTTCGCGCCCCTCAGCCGTGCGCACGGGACTGTTTTGCAGGTTCGGTTCGCTTGAGCTCAAGCGCCCGGTGGCGGTGGCAACCTGGTCAAAGGAGGTGTGGATGCGCCCATCCGCGTCCCTCAAGCGCAAAAGCGCTTCTACGTAGGTGGAATTGAGCTTGAACAGCTTGCGGTATTCAAGGATCGGCGGCACAATCTCATGCCGGTCGCTGATTGATTCCAAGATATCGGCCGATGTCGAATAGCCGGACGCGGTCTTCTTCCCGCCCGGCAAGCCGAGCTTGCCAAAGAGCAATTCCCCGAGCTGCTTGGGCGAATTGATGTTGAAGTTTTCACCCGCCATCGCCCATATGCGTTCAGAGAGCTGCGCGATGCGCGCCTGATATCCTTCGCCCAATTGCCGAAGCGCCCCGTCATCGACCAAAAAGCCCTCTTGCTCCATATCGTAAAGCGTCAACGCCAACGGCATCTCGATGGTCTCGTAGAGCTTTTTGACCCCGGTTTCCTCCATGGTCTCTCTTTGCCGCTTCTCAAGCTCAAACATCAGGGCGGGCTTTAACCCGGTTTCACCCGCCGCCAGCCCTTCCTGCTCAAGCAGCGCCCCCAGTTTAAAGGACGCCCTTTGCGGGTTGATCGAATATGCGGCCAGCATACAATCAAAAACTCCACTTTTCAGGTGGACGCCGGCTTCTTCCAATGAACCAAGCATGGACTTGATATCGTATACCAACACGCGCGGCGCTTTTTCGATGAGCGGCTTGATCCCGCACAGCACGTCCGCCACACTCATACCCGGTGACAACAAATCACCCGACATCGACACAACAGACTGATGTCCGTTTTCAAGCGCAATCCCGAAAGCATCGCTCTCAAGCGCAAGCGCGATGGCCTCTCCCGTCGCCTGCGCATTCGCCCATGCAGCAAGTGCGTCCTGCCCATCCAAGCGCTGTGCATCCTGCCATTCCTGCACGGCGCCAATTTGAGACCTTGGTCTTTTTTCGGCTTTTCCTACCATTTCCACCGGAAGGCCGGTCAGGCGCGGCATGAGCGACTTGAGCTTTAGCGCTTCGAGCATCGAAAGTCCGTCGGCCAAGTCGTGAATCGCGAAGCCCTGAATATCCGCATCGACAGGCGCGTTTCTTTCAACCGTAGCCATTTCCTTCGAGAAGCGCGCCTGATCGGCAAACTCAATCAAGCGCTCGCGCAGCTTCCCCTTTTGCGCCTCCTGGGCTGTCTCCAGTACCTTGTCAAGCGTACCATGCTCCTTGAGCAGCTTGAGCGCGGTCTTTTCACCCACGCCCGGAACGCCCGGTATGTTGTCTGAGCTGTCGCCCATAAGCCCCTTCAGGTCGATCATTTGATCTGGGGTCAAGCCATATTTTTCCATAAGAAACGCGGGCGTCACGCGCTCTGTGTCGGTAATTCCGCGCTTGGTATAGATGACGGTGGTGTGTTCGCCTGCCAGTTGAAACGCGTCGCGGTCGCCGGTCACAAGCAGCGCGTCCACGCCCGCATCTTCACACTTTTTCGAAAGCGTACCCAGCATGTCGTCGGCTTCATAGCGCTCAAGCGTGACAATTTTTATGTGCATCTCTTCAAGGCATTCGCGGATGAGCGCCATTTGGGGCCTGAGTTCTTCCGGCATGGCCGCGCGGCCCGCCTTGTATGCTTCATACCGCTCATGCCGGAACGTCGGACCGCTCAGGTCGAACGCCACAGCGCAATAGGCCGGTTCTTCCTCCTTGAACACCTTGATGAGCATCGACAAAAAGCCAAACACCGCATTGGTATATACGCCTTGCCCGTTGTCAAGCAATGGCAGGGCATGAAAAGATCGATGCATCAGGCTGTTGCCATCCACCAGCACCATTTTGTCGGCCATGTCGGTTACCCTCCCAAATGACGAAAGCATTCAGTTTATTATACGCTCTGCCGAGTAAAAAATCAACCGCGCTGGACACAGTGGGCGGTTCGTGGTATCATAGAGTGTTGAATCTGGCAATCGGAGGAAAACACATGAGCAAGGCTTGCAAGATCGTCACGGCGATAACCCTCGTCACCGTCGCCCTCACTGTATACATCCTCGCGAGCGCGCAATTGAGCGCCGACATTGTTTCAATTAAAATCGAGAACGCCGCCGACCGGACAGATACCTTTGCCCCGCTCGCGGATGCCATCGAACGCGGCGACTTGGCGGACAACCAATTCCGCGCGCTTAAGAGCGATGAAGCGGCCGATTATGCGTTCGTCACCTATACCGTCGAGCTTTCCGGGCATTGCCCCATCAGCGCCGAGTGGGCGGTGCTCAGCCTCTCGCCCGTCGGCGGCGACGTGGCGTTCCTTCCGGGCGAGGAGCAGGATGTGCCGCCCTTTTCTTCGCGCACGATCAACGCGACGCTTTTGACCGCGCGCGAGGACGCGGAAGCCGCGCGCAATCTTTGGGTGGAATATTACGTGTTTGGACGCGCGATGAGCGCCGTGGTGCGGGGCCAATGAGGACACTGATTGTCGCGGAAAAGCCCTCCGTAGCGCGTGACATAGCGCGGGTGCTCCTCTGCCGCGAACGGGGCGAGGGCATGCTCATGAGCGAGGAATACTGTGTCACATGGGCGATAGGGCACCTTGTGTCGCTGGCGGAACCAGATGAAATTGATCCCCAATACAAAAAGTGGCGCATGGAAGCGCTGCCCATCCTCCCGGAAACACTTCCCACCAAGGTGCTCCCCAAGACCAAGTCGCAGTTTCAGGTGGTCAAGACCCTCTTGAACGCCAAGGAAACAGGACGCGTCATCTGCGCAACCGACAGCGGGCGCGAAGGGGAACTGATCTTTCGCTATATTTATGAAAAAGCCCAATGCAAAAAGCCGGTCGATCGGTTGTGGATATCCTCGATGACCGACGCGGCCATCAAGGAGGGGTTTTTAAAGCTCAGGCCCGACAGCGATTATGACGCGCTGTACGTAAGTGCGCGCTGCCGCGCCGAAGCCGACTGGCTTGTGGGCATGAACGCATCGCGCGCATTTACGCTCAAGTACGGAGCGCTGCTCTCCATCGGGCGCGTACAAACGCCAACGCTCAAGTTGATCGCCGAGCGCGACCGCGAAATCCGCGAATTTGTGCCGCTTGACTTCCACGAAATTCGCGCTGATTTTGGCGATTATGAGGGGCTTTGGCAGAACCCTGAGAAAAAAGACGGCAAATGCTCTGACGCGGACCTTGCGCAAAAAATCAAACGTGAAACCGAAGGGCAAACAGGTACCGTGACCGAATCGAGGCGTGAGGAAAAGACCACGCCCGCGCCGCAGCTGTTTGACCTGACTTCGCTTCAGCGCGAAGCCAACCGCCTAATGGGACTCTCCGCCGCAAAAACCCTTGAAATCGCGCAGGCGCTCTACGAAAAACACAAGCTCATCACCTACCCGCGCACCGACAGCCGCTACCTCCCGCAGGATATGACGGGAAAAGTCTCAAGCACGCTGCGCGCGTTGCCAGAACCCTATAGGGCCTTCGCCGCGCCGCTCCTGCCAAAGCCGCCTACCCCTTCCCGCGTGTACAATGATGCCAAGGTATCCGACCATCACGCCATCGTGCCCACCGGACAAACGTCAAACCTCGGTCGGTTGTCAGGCCCTGAGGAGCGCATATTCGACATGGTGGCCCGGCGCCTCATCGCCGCGCTATACCCCGATTACCGCTACGAATCCACCATCTTAACGACCAGGGTCTGTTTTCACGATTTTCGAACCATGGGGCAGACGCCTCTTTTCGAAGGTTGGAAGGCGCTGTACAAGGATCAGGAGAGCGAAAAGACCGACGTCGGCACGGAAGCGCCGGTGCCGCGCTTGAGCGAAGGCGAGACGCGCACAGCCCGCAAGGTGACGCTGAAGAAGTGCAAAACCAAGCCGCCCTCCCCCCACACCGACGCATCGCTCTTGGGTCTCATGGAACATGCCGGGCGCGCAATTGAAGATGAGGCGTTGCGGGAGGCGCTCAAGGACAACGGTCTGGGTACACCCGCCACGCGCGCCGCCGTCATTGAACGCCTGATCCAGGTGGGCTACATCGAGCGCAAGGGCAAGGCGCTGATTGCCACAGAAAAAGGGCAGCGGCTGGTATCGGTCGTGCCCGATGAAATCGCAACGCCCGAGATGACCGGCAAGTGGGAACGCGCGCTCAGCGCCATGGCACGAGAAACAGACCCGAGTCTTCTCAACGGTCGATCTGAGCGCTTCATGGGCAGCATACGCCGCTATGCCGCATTTTTGGTGGAATCAGCCCGACAAGCGGACGCGGCGGTCATATTTGAGGCCGAAGCGCGCAAGGGCGCAAAGGGCAAGTCGAAGGTATCCTCACTCGGGCGCGCATGCCCACTGTGCGGCGCGGGTGAAGTGACCGCGAACCAGCGGGCGTTTGGCTGTTCTCGCTGGCAGGAAGGGTGCAAATTCACCATATGGCGAGACCAACTGACCCGCCAGGGCGGACCGGCTTTGGGCGTCAACGAGATGAAAAAACTGCTTGACGGCCAGGAAATCGCATGCGAACAGGGCGCAATCCGCATGGACGGCGCGCGCCTCGTGATGGCAAAACCCACAAACTAACGCCACTCCAAATCTTTCAAGATTCGTCTCGGCATAAAAGCGGCTGTCACACCCGATCGGGCGCGACAGCCGTTCGTTTGTCCGCTGTTTACGTCGGTTCCTCTTGATCGCCGACGCCATCGGTTGTGGATTCGGCCCGGTCTCCCGTAATCGGCTCCTCCTTGGCCTTGGGCCAATTGATCTCGACGTTCACATCGCCCTTGTCAAATGCCTGTGTCTCGGCGGCTTCGCTGGCACTGGCCGATTGTGCCGGACCCGCACTTAGCGCCGTCTCAGCCGAATCATCCGCTTCAACCTTCACCGTTTCCTCCGCCGGTTCAATCAGCGGCTCGTCTTCCGGCATGCGGGAACCGCAACTGGCGCAAAAGCGCGACTGGGCGGGCTGTATCTCGCCGCAGTTCGGACAGCGGCTCTGATGCTTGATGCGGTCGATCAGGCGCGCAACCGTATCGGCCTGATCGTTTAGCCGGTCGATCTCGTCGCACAGGCGGCTGGCGGCTTCATGCGCGCCCTGCGCTTCGCGCGTGGCGTAGTAGGCCTTGCCGATCTGCGCGTACAATTCATCGACCTGAGACCTGATGCCGGCAAGCTTCGCGTTGAGCCTGGAAATTTCCGCCGCTTCACTGGTGCGTCTGCCCACCGTTTGCGCGGCCTCGCTCAGTGTCTTGCCCAAGTCCTGAAAAAACGCCATACCACTCACCTCTTCTTTCAAAGCTATGCGGGGCGCGCGCCCGTTCATGTCAGTTCTTCGCCCCTCCCCATAGTTTGCACATTTTTGGCGAAAAAGCAAGCGTTTCGCCAAAAACTAAGCGTTTGGATAAACTTACGCCACATTGCGCAACCTCAATTGGGAGGGTAAACTATGCTGACCATCTTTTTGCGCGCCTTTGCGCTGTACCTCATCATGCTGCTGACGCTTCGCGGCATGGGCAAGCACCAGCTCGGACAATATCAACCTTATGAATTCGCAATGGCCATGATCATCGCCAACCTGATCTCCACGCCCATGAGCGACGTGGCGACGCCGCTTCTGCACGGCGCGCTGCCCATTGCCGCGCTCTTTGTTACCCACGGCGTCATAACCCTGCTTTGCATGCGCTCGGATGGTTTTCGCGCGTTTGTTTCCGGCAAGCCCGCGCTCGTGGTATCAAACGGCGTAATCGACCGCGCCGAACTCGACCGGCTCTGCCTGACACTGTCCGACCTGCTCGAAGGCATTCGCTCGGCGGGGATTCTCGATCCAAACGACCTGGGCACCGCCATTGTCGAAGCCGATGGATCGGTCAGCGCCTTCCCTCTGTCGGACAGGAGAGCGCCAACCTGCGAAGAATTGCAAATGACAGTCAAGCGCGAAGGCATGCCGCTCATGCTTATCATGGATGGGCGCGTGCAGGAGATGAACCTCAAGATGAGCGGTCAGAACCGGGATTGGCTGATTGGACTGCTGTCCCAGTACAACCTCAAGGAAGGCGATGTGCTGCTTGCAAGCCTCGATACCGAGGGCCTTCTGCGCGTGCAAGACATGAATGGCGCGCTCATCACCATGAGGGCACTAACTCCGGAGGAGGTGCTCTGGTAGATGCGCATCAAATTGGTCGCCACCATCGCCGTATTGGCGCTTAGCTCCATCATTTGCATCTTCTCGATGCGGTATGTATTCGGCGTCATCGATGAAATGGAAACGCTGAGCATGATGGTACTCGAAAATATCGATTCCGGGGACGAGTCAGGCGCACGCGAAACGCTCAGCCGGATGGCGGAAAAGTGGGAAAAAGCCGGAGGCCTGCTCAAAGCGCTCACGCCGCATGAAGACCTGCACGAAGTTTCCATACAATACGTCGAAGCCACGACCAACTTGGAGTCAGGCGACCTGGACGATTTCCGCCGTTCAATGGCGCTCCTGGGCGAGGCGCTCAAGCACCTCGATGAGCATGAATCGCTCAGTTGGTCAAATATCTTCTAGGGCGTGTTTACTTTGCCGATTCCGCGGCCTTTCTGCGCATCACGTCGATGATTACCGCGACCACGATGATGAGTCCCTTGACCATCTTCTGCGGACCCTGCGCGACGCCCAGCAAGTTCAAGCCGTTTGCGATGACGCCGATGATCAGGATGCCGATCAGGGTTCCGATCATGCTGCCTTCGCCGCCCTTCATGCTGGTACCGCCGATGACTACGGCGGCGATCGCGTCCATTTCCTGTCCGTCTGCGTTGGTCGGCAGCGCGGAATCGAGCCTTGATGTGAGGATCAGCGCGGCCACACCGCAGCACAAGCCGCTGATGGTGTACACCAGTATTTTGGTCTTCTTGATGTTGATGCCGGAGAGCCTGGCGCAGTTTTCATTGCCGCCGATGGCGTAGGTAAAACGGCCCTGGCGCGTATACCTGAGCATGTACCAGCCAAGCGCGAACACCGCAAACATGATGAGAATACCCCACAGCGGCACGCCGCCCACGCGCCCTGAAATGGCGGTGAACCCAAGCGGCATGGTGTAAAGCGGCTGCCCATCCGTCACTGTATAGGCAGCGCCCCGGGCAATTGACATCATGCCGAGCGTCGCGATGAAGGGCGGCAAATCAAGCATCGCAATCAACACGCCGTTGATAAGACCCACACAGGCCGCAAAGACGAAGCTCAAGAGAATCGTCGGTACCACGCCCACATTGTAATTCTTCATCAAAATTGCCATCAGCAGGCCGGTCAGCGCTATGTTCGAACCGACCGACAAGTCAATTCCGCCCGAGATGATGACAAAGGTCATGCCCACCGCGATGACGAAGTTAATGGCGATCTGCTGAAGGACGTTTAAGAGATTCTGCGCGGAGAGAAATTTATCGGTCGCGAGCGCCAAGTTTAAGCACAGAACCACAAACGCCATGAGGATGCCCAGGATATTGCCGGAGGACGCTACCTTGCCCATCCTGCCGGACCTAGCCCGCGCACGCTTGACGGCCTGATAGATCAGTCCGCCCACGCCGATCACAAGCAAGTCAAACCCGAGCGCCAGGAAGAGCTGCGCGCTCTTCGCAAGCGAAAGCGCAAAGTAATCGGCCTGCGTGATCTCCTCTGCCGGCGCATCGCCTACGTCGATGGCTGTGCCCAGCAGCTCCGCCGCTTTCTTTGCGGCCTCCTGCTTTTTCTGGGTCGCGATCTTCCGCTCGATCGCCTCGACGCGGTCGCTGTCGCTCATGGCGTACCCGGCCAAGCCCAGCAAGGCCACGCCCAGAACCATCAAGATGACGAGAACAATGCTCATCGATTTTTTCATGTCTATGCCCCTTCCTGCGCGTCGTGTTTGTCACCGCCGGTCGCGTAGTACAGGATTTTTTCCTGCGTAAGCGCAGCGTCATTTTCAAACACGCCCGTGATCCCACCTTGATGCATCACCGCTACACGGTCGCTCATGCCCAGGATTTCAGGCAGCTCCGACGAGATCATGATGACCGCCGCACCCTGCCGGATCAATTCGTTGATGATGTTGTACACTTCGATCTTCGCGCCCACATCGATGCCGCGCGTTGGCTCGTCGAAAATGATGATTTCCGAGTGCGACAGGAGCCACTTCGCCAGAACCACCTTTTGCTGGTTTCCGCCGGAGAGGTTGCGCGCAAGTTGCAACTGCGAAGGCGTCTTGATCTTGAGGCGGTCGATGTATTCGTCAACCGTGCGCTTTTCTTCGCCGAGGTCTAGCTTGCCGCCTTTGGCGAATTGCTTGAGCGTCGCCAGCGTGATGTTTTGCGCAACGCTCATCGTCAGCACCAAGCCCTCAAGCTTCCTGTCCTCGGTCGCAAAACCCATCCCCGCGCGTATGGCGTCAAGGGGACCCTTGATGTCCGCCCTTTGTCCCTTGATGAACACATCGCCCGACTGTTTTTTGTCCATGCCAAATAGCGCGCGCGCGGTCTCTGTACGCCCTGCCCCGACAAGACCTGCCACGCCAAGGATCTCGCCCCGGCGGACAGAAAGCGACACGTTCCTGACCTGCTTGCCAGCGCTCAGCCCCTCAACCCTCAACAGCTCTTCGCCAAATTCAAGGCGAATCTTGGGGAATTTCTCTTTGAGCTCACGCCCGACCATGTGGCGTATGATGTCGTCAAGCGTGGCATCGCGAACGTTTAGCACCGTGACGTTTTCACCGTCGCGCATGATGGTGGCGCGGTCGCAAATTTCCATCACTTCCTCAAGCCGGTGGGAAATGTATATGACCGCGACGCCGCGCGCCTTCAGCATGCGAATGGTGTCAAACAGCGTTTTGATCTCCCGCGTCGTGAGCGACGCGGTCGGCTCGTCCATGACCAAGATGCGCGCGTTGATCGAGAGGGCCTTGGCGACCTCGACCATCTGTTTGTGCGCGACGCCGAGGTCCCGGACGGGCGTCCTGGCCGAAATCCCGACGCCAAGCGAATCCAGCAATCGTTGCGCCTCATCGTACATGCCTCGCCAGTTGACCTGAATCGGGCCATTCATCTTCTGCCGTCCCATGAAGATATTCTCGGCCACGGTCAACTGCTCGATCAGGTTCAGTTCCTGATAGATGATCGAGACGCCCTTTTCCTGCGCGTCATGGGAAGAGCGGATGTCGCAAGGCATGCCGTCAATCTCGATCTCGCCCTCGTCGCGCGTGTAGGCGCCCGAAAGGATTTTCATCAGGGTAGACTTGCCCGCGCCGTTCTCCCCCAGGAGCGCGTGCGCTTCGCCCGCTTCGACAAAGAGATCCACGCCCTTGAGCGCCAGTACGCCCGGAAACTTCTTGACGATCCCGCGCATCGTGAGAAATGCCATACGCTTCACCTTCCCGGCAACCAACGAAGCGCGGCGCGCATTGGCGCCGCGCTCGTCGGTGGCTCAATTGTTGTGAGACGGTCTTGCCCGCATATCAGAGATAGTTATCGACGAGGCCGGCATCGACGACCGTCGTCTCCGCTTCGATGATCTTCTCGGTCCTCTCCACGCCTTCGATGGCATCCACGATCGCCTTGATCGCGTTGGCGCCGATGGCAACCGGGCCGCAGTCAAGCGTCGCCGTCAGTTCGCCCGCCTTGACCGATTCAAACGCGTTGGGATTCCCGTCAAGGCCCACGCAGATGATGTCCTCACGGCCGATCTGCTTGCACGCCTGTACGGCGCCCAGTGCCATCTCATCGGACAGGCCGTAGATCACGGTGATTTCGGGATGCGCCTGGAGCATATCCATCGCGGCGTTCATGCCCTTCTCACGCACCCAGTCGCCCGGCTGGGATGCCACCAGCTCGATGCCGGGATACACTTCCTTGCAGCGATCGACAAAGCCGCCCATGCGCTGGGTGGTATAGTCGCTGGGCAGGCCCTCGATGATGGCGACCTTGGCGGCGCCGCCGGTCTTCTCATTCACCCAATCGGCGATCTTGGCTCCGCCATTGTATTGGTTGTAGCCCGAATAAGCGTACACTTCAACACCCTCAAGCTCGGTGATGGTGTTGAACATCACGACCGGGATTCCCGCTTCATTGGCTTTCTTGATGCCGGGGATCAGCGCGTCCAGGTTGATGCCGCACACCGCAATGCCCTTGACGCCGCGGGTGATCATGTCCTCCATCATGGACATCTGGGTGGCATAGTCGTCCTCGGAGGGTGGAGCCATCTTGAGCAGCTCATAGCCAAACGTCTCGGCGATCGGCGTTGCGCCTTCAATGCAGCTGGCATAAAAAGGGCTGGTCATGGCCGGGGGCAGGAACCCAATTTCGTCGGCAGCAAGCGCGACGCTGGAAAGCGAGAGCAGCATCAGGAGCGCCAAAACCAGGCTCAACAGTTTTTTCATAAATCTTACCTCCTTATTTTTATGCCAGGCGGCATAATTAACGTTGGAAGATTGAAACGGCCAGCCGGTATTTATTCCATAAATTGTATCCTCTTAAGAGTATATAGTTCATCTGGTTGCTTGTCAAGGCCCCTGTTCGGTATAATTTTACGAGCAAATGCCAAATATTTTACGTTTTATCGTTTCAAAGAAATAAAATGCTTTTCCAAAGCGCCATCAAACACACCCTCGGTTTTTACCTCGGCGTAAAGCATCTTTGAGCACGGCGTGGTATAATCTCAGCGGAGCACGCGTCAAACGGAGGAAAGTGGATGAAGCGCATCGTGTTGACCGGCGGAGGTACCGCCGGGCATGTCACGCCCAACCTGGCGTTAATCCAGCCGCTCATCAAGGACGGCTGGGAAGTGCACTACATTGGTTCTGAAAACGGCATCGAGCGCACCCTCGTGGAGCCGCTTGAAGGCGTAAAATACCACGCGATTAAGGCGGGCAAGCTCCGCCGTTATGCCGACGTGAAAAACCTGACCGATCCTTTCAACGTCATAAAGGGTGTATTTCAATCCTCTTCGATCATCCATGATATCAAGCCGTCCGTCGTTTTCGCAAAGGGCGGGTTCGTGTCGGTACCGGTGGTCTATGGCGCCAGCATGCGCCACGTACCGGTCCTGATCCACGAGTCGGATATGACGCCCGGCCTCGCCAACCGCATCTCGGCGCCCTTCGCAAAAAAGCTGCTCTGCACCTTCCCGGAAGCGGCAAAACTCGCGGGCAAGAAAGGCGTCGCGGTGGGTACGCCGCTTCGCCCTGAACTCTTCACCGGCAAGCGCGAGATGGGACGCAAGCTCTTTGGCCTGAAAGACGGGCGTCCGGTGCTGATGGTGATCGGCGGTTCTTCCGGCGCGCAGTCGATCAACCGCGCGTTGCGCATTACGCTGCCCAAACTCCTCGACTGCTTTCAAGTGCTGCACATCTGCGGCACGGGCAACCTGGACGCATCTCTTGAGGGCACTGACGGTTACTGCCAAAAGGAATACCTGAACGACGAACTGCCCCACGCCTACGCGGTCGCGGACGTCATGATCTCGCGCGCGGGATCAAATACGCTCAGCGAGATCCTCGCGCTGAACAAGCCCGCGCTTCTGGTCCCCTATCCCCTGTCAGCCAGTCGCGGCGACCAGGTGCTCAACGCCCAGTCTTTTAAGGAGCGCGGCCTCGCCGAAGTGCTGATGCAGGAGGACATGACGCCGGACGTGCTCTCGAGGCGCGTGGTCGAAGTCTACAAGAACCGGGGCAGCCTGATCGACGCCATGGAACACGAACCCAGCGGCGACGGCCTGACAAACGTCCTCAAGTACATCCGCGAATATTCAAAGGACGCGTAACCGTTCCGCGCGTGTTTGAGCGAATGGCAGGACGAACCGATCCGAGATAGCAACAAGCGCAAATCCAGGGGAAGTATGACGCCCTGCAGAAGCGCCTGTGAATGATGAACTGAGGCCCGCGTTTATCGCCTATTGCGCGTCTATCCAAATGGTTTTTAGTTCGGTGTATTGCCGGTTGGCCCACAGAGATTTGTCGCGACCGAAGAATCCGGACTGCTTGAACCCGCCAAACGGCGTGCCGTAATCGCCTTCCGTGAAACAGTTGACCGATACGGTGCCCGCGCGAATGGCGCGGCTTGCGCGGTTGATGAGCGCCACGTCGTTCGTCCAAACGCTGGCGTGCAGGCCGTATTCGGTGTCGTTCGCCAGCCGTATCCCTTCCTCCACGGTGTCAAAGGTGGTAATCGAGCAAACGGGGCCAAATATCTCTTTTCGGAAGATATCCATATCAGGCGTAACGCCGGTGAAGATGGTCGGGGGCACGAAATTTCCCCCGGTTTCTTGCAGTACCCGCTCGCCGCCACACAGGAGGCGCGCGCCTTGCGCCTTGGCAACCCCCACCGCCTCAAGCACGCCGCGCATATGCTCGGCGCTGATGAGCGCGCCGTTGCGATAGGCGCGGTCCAGGGGATTGCCCACGGCCCATTCCTGCGCGGCAGCCAAAATCCGCTCGGTCATATCTTCCGCGATGTCCCTGTGCAACAGTATCTTGGAGTTGGCGGAGCAGTTCTCCCCCATGTTCCAAAACGCGCCGTGCGCGATGTGTGCGGCGGCTTTGTCCCGATCGGAAACATCCGCAAACACCACGCAGGGGTTCTTGCCGCCGAGCTCGAGAATCACGCGTTTCAAGTTGGAGCGCCCTGAATCGCCCAGCAGATTGCGCCCCACTTCGGTGGAGCCGGTAAAGGCGATCATGTCGATATCCATATGCCGCGCGAGAACATTGCCTATGACGCTGCCCGAACCCGTCACCACATTGAGCACACCGTCCGGGATTCCGGCTTCCCGCGCAAGCTCGGCCAGCTTGAGCAGCGTGAGCGAGGTCATTTGGGCAGGCTTCACCACCGCGCAATTGCCCGAAGCCAATATCGGAGCCAGCTTCCAGGCCGCCATCTGCAACGGGAAGTTCCAAGGCAAGATTGCCCCCACAACGCCGATCGGCTGGCGAACCACCATCGACAGGACGTTTTCATCGCTGGCGGTCATGCTGTCCTCCAGCTTATCGGCGGCCTCCGCGTGCCACTGAAAGCACAGCGCCGCGTCAGGGATATCGGTATCGTCGGTGTCGAAGATGGTCTTTCCGCTGTCGAGCGTCTCCATGACCGCGAGCTCCGTCTTGTGCTCAAGGATTAGCCGGGACAGGCGCAGCAGTTTTTCTTTGCGCGCCGCGGGACCAAGGTTCGACCAGATTCCACTGTCAAACGCCCGACGCGCCGCTGCAACCGCCCGGTCCACATCCTCCGGTTGGCACACCGCGATTTCGGTTATCGGCGCGCCGGTGGCGGGATTGACGCTCATGTACCGCTCATCGCCGCGCCCCCAGACGAATTGCCCGTCGATGAAAGCCTTTTGAACAAAGCCGAGCTTGTCCGCGATTGATTGATAATGCTGGATCGTGCGCATGAACTCGCCTCCTATTTCTACAGTGACACCGCAAGTCCTGCCTCGCGCATCATAGCGCACACCGCTTGCCGCTCATCCTCGGTCAGTGGCAGGCGCGGCAGACGGCTGGGTCCGGCGGCCTGTCCCAGTGCTTCCATCATGAATTTCACCGTCTGCACCGCCTTATAGGGCTGTTCGCATATGGTGTACAGCTTGGCATACCGATCCATAAGCTCTTGCGCCTCGTCGCGATGACCCCCGCGCATGGCGTCGAGCAGCCGCTGAGACGGGCCGGGCAGCGCGTTTGCCGTGATCGAAACCCAGCCGTCACCGCCCTGGCCCAGGATGTCCACGGCCAGATAGTCACAGCCGCACATCACGTGAAACCCCGACGGACAAGCGTTTAGCAACTGACGCACACGGGCGAGCTCGCCGCTGGCCTCTTTGATGTGGCGCACATTCGGACACTTTGCGATTTCCGCCACCACGTCGGGCGTCAGATCGCTGCCGCATGATCCGGGGTTGTTGTATAGCACCACCGGGATCTTCACCGAATCGGCCACGGCACGCATGTGCTCGATCAGCTCCGCGCGCGACGGCTTAAAATAATACGAAGCAATGAGCAGTACGCCGTCCGCGCCGTTCTCCTCGGCGTGGCGCGCGTGCGATATGGCCTCTTTCGTGGTCTCGGCGGCGCAACCCACCATGAAACCGCGCTGTCCGGAAATTTCGCGCGCGGCAGCTTCCACGACCGCCATGCGCTCCTGCGCGGTCATGCTTACAAACTCGCCTGTGCCGCCGCACACCAGCA
The DNA here is from genome assembly GCA_031551775.1 of Eubacteriales bacterium. Classification (GTDB taxonomy): domain Bacteria; phylum Bacillota; class Clostridia; order Christensenellales; family Aristaeellaceae; genus Anaerozeibacter. The sequence goes on from JAVBND010000046.1 coordinate 57,209, forward strand.
CGCCGCCAAGGCCCTGCTGAATTTGCCAGCGAATGTTGGACATAAGGCCGCCCAAGTCAATGGATTCGTCTCGGTTCATCGGTGTGACCGCGGCGCAGTATACCGTGTCAATCCTGTTCATTCCGGCTTACACCCCTCTGCGTTCGTATAATTGAGCGGTTGTAACTCCCCGGGCACGAAAAGCCCGTCTTTTTGCACCAGTTCGCCGTCGAACCAGACCTCTCCGCCGCCGTGCTCGCGCGTTAGGATGGCGACCATGTCCCAATGGATTGCGCTGCGGTTGCCGTTGTCGGTCAAATCCAGCGCGTGTCCAAGCGCCAGGTGAATGCTGCCCCAAATCTTCTCATCAAAGAGCGTAAGCCCGATGGGCTTTGTCAACTCGGGGTTTAAGCCAAACGCGAACTCCCCAACGCGGCGCGCGCCCTCGTCGGTATCGAGGATCTTACCCAACCGCGCGGCGTGATTGGCGTCGGCTTGCGCCACACGCCCATGCTCAAAGCGCAGCGTCACCTGTTCAAAGCGCACGCCCTGCTGATTGGATGGTATGTTGAACGCGATGGTGCCCTCCACCGAATCCAGCACCGGCGCGGTGTAGACCTCGCCGTCCGGAATGTTGCGTTCGCCCGCGCTGACCTCAACAGGGATATCCTTGATGGAAAAGCTCAGGTCGGTGCCCGGACGAACGATGCGCACGCGATCGGTGCGCCGCATCCGCCGCTGAAGGGCGAGCATGGCTTCACGGAGTCTACGGTAGTCAAGGGTACACACACGAAAATAGTAATCCTCAAACTGGCTCAAGGACATGCCCGCGCAATAAGCGTAGAAGGGCGTAGGGTAAATCGCCACGCACCACTTGACCCGCCCTTCCCGAACTTTTGCGTTGGCGCGCTGATCGGCCTTGGCGCGGATGGCCAGGTGCTCGGCCGGCGCCTCGGACAGCTCCATCGGATTTTCCGTGGTGCCCACGCTGATCATGGCGTCCATCTTCGCGATGCGCGTTTTTTCATAGTCCGCCTCGGTCTCGGCGGACGCCTCACTGAGCCCCAGCAGCAGCTCCTTGCGCAGCGTGGGAATCGAGATGTCCAGGTGCGGATAGCCGCCAACCCGGTAGGCCGCGCGGACCAGCTCAACGACCAGCGGCTGTTCCTCGGACGTAGCGCGGATCAGCAGGTGCTCCCCAGCCTTGAGTGATACCGAATCTTCCACCAGCCGTTTGGCAAGCATCACAAGGCGTTCATCGCGCATGGTTCTTTCCTCCGTCAGAAGGGGGGCACGATCGGCCATGCCCCCCGCGATCTGGTTTTTATTTCTGGATGTCGGCGCGCGAGATGTACAGCGTGCCGCTGGTGGAGATGTACCAATCACTGACCCAGTCCTGCATCATGATCGAGCCCGACGGGAACGCGAGGGGCACGATGGGGCTTTCCTCCATCAAAATGTGCTCGGCTTCGACCATTTGCTCAAGCGCCACGGCCTCATCGGTTTCCGAGCGCGCGGCGCCAATCAGCTCGTCGTACTTGTCGTTGGCCCAGCCGGTGCAGTTGTCGTAGGCGGTGCCGGTGAACAGCTCCAGGAAGGTCATCGGGTGCACATAGTCGCCGCCCCAGCCGCCAAAGGCGATGTCGTACTCGCCGCTTACCATCATGGGGAAATTGAGTTTGTCGTCCACCGGTTTGATCTCCGTGTTGATGTTCAGGTTGGTTTTCAGCATCTGCTGCACGATCTCGGCAGCCTTGACGCTCGACTGGGCGCAGTGCAGGCGGTAGGTGGGCAGGCCCGCCCCGTCCGGATATCCGGCTTCGGCAAGCAGCGCCTTGGCGGCGTCGATCTGCGCGGTTGCGTGAAGCCCGTTGTCGCCGGAAGTCGCGCGGAATTCTTTGCCGTCAAGGATCAATCCGCCGGGCACGCTGCCCAGCGCCGGCAGGGAGGCTACACTCCCCATGCCGTCGAGGTACCCCTGACGGTCAAAGGCGAGGTTGATCGCGCGGCGCACCTTGGCGTCGTCGAGCCCCTTGGTGGCGACGTTCAGCCTGAGGAAGTTAAACGAAAGGCGGTTGTACATGAACAGGCGTTCGTCGGTGGTCATGATGTTGACCAGTTCAGTCGGCGGAACGCTCGCGATGCCGTCCACATCGCCCGCCTCAAACGCGGCGTAGGCGGTGTTCTTGTCGGTGATGAAGGAGAAGCGCAAGCCGTCCAGCTTGACGTTGGCGGCGTCCCAGTAGTTCTCGTTCTTGACCGCTGTGATATAGGAGCCGATCTTGTATTCGGTGAAGCGGAACGGCCCGTTGCTGATGAAGGTATCGGGGCTGAAGCACCACTTTTCCGGGTCCTTCTCCACCATATCCTGCCTGACAGGCAGCCAGCAGCCCTGCAGCAGCGCTTGCAGGAAGTAGGCGGCCGGGCCGTTCAGCGTAACCACAAGCGTTTTGTCGTCGGTGGCTTTCACGCCGACATCCGAAGCCGGGACCTCGCCCTTGGCGAACGCGGAGCCGTTCTTCAGGAACATCTCCACGAACCAGCTATAGGTTGATGCGGTCTCGGGCGTCAGCACGCGCAGCCACGCATACTCGAAATCTTTTGCGGTGAGCGGCGCGCCGTCCGACCACTGAAGGCCCTCACGCAGGTGAAATGTGTACTCGGTCTTGTCCTCGCTCACATCCCAGCTCTCGGCCGCGCCGGGCACGATGTTGCCTTCGGCGTCGGAAGTGACCAGTCCCTCAAACAGCGCCGCATAGATGGTGGACTGCACATCCCCCTGGGAGATGCCCGGGTCGATTCCCGGCGGTTCGTCGGTAAAGCCCCAATGGAATGTCTTGGCGGGCGCGGCGGCGCTCGCCAAGGTCACAGGCAGCGCGCTCAGGATCAGCAGGGCGCAGAGCAGCATAATGAGGATCCTCTTCATGGTCGTATGTCTCCTTTACTATTTTTTCAACTCCAGGGCCATCCCTGAAGGCGAAAATTCCCGTGGGTTCATTCAAACAGGTGGCAGGCCACGAAATGGCCGCTTCCAACGTCTTTCAACGCGGGCGGCTCTTCCCTGCAGCGCGCCATGCAATTGGGACAGCGCGTGTGGAAGCGGCAGCCGGACGGCGGGTTTATGGGGCTTGGTATCTCCCCCTCCATCGCCGCGTCACGCTTGAGCGCGGCACGGTCCGGGTCGGCCAGCGGAATGGCGTTCATCAGTCCTTGCGTGTATGGGTGCAGCGGGTGCTTGTACACCTCTTCGCTCCCGCCCATCTCCGCCATCTGCCCCAGGTACATCACGCCCATGCGCCCCGAGATGTGCTTGACCATCGCCAGATCGTGCGCAATGAAAAGATAGGTCAGTCCCAGCGTGTCCTGCAGGTCTCTGAGCATGTTCACAATCTGCGCCTGAATGGATACGTCCAGCGCGGAGATCGGCTCGTCGCACAGCACCAGCTCGGGGTCTGTGATCAGCGCGCGGGCGATGCCGATCCTCTGGCGTTGTCCGCCCGAGAACTCGTGCGGGTACTTGGCCAGATGCGCGCGCGACAGCCCGACGCGTTCAATCCACATGCGGGCGCGCTCCTGTATCTCGGCGCGCGCGCAGCCGCCGGCCGCGACCAGCGGCTCCCCGATGATGCGCTCGACGTTCATGCGCGGGTCAAGCGAGGCGTAGGGGTCCTGAAAAATCATCTGCATGCGGGGGCGGATGGGCGCCAGACGCTTCTCGTCCAGTTGCGCGATGTCCAGGCCGCCCAGCACAATCCTGCCCGCCGTCGGTTTGTACAACCTGATCATCGTGCGCGCCACGGTGGATTTGCCGCAACCGCTCTCGCCCACGAGCCCGAAGGTCTCTCCCTTGTCGATGGCAAAGGAAACACCGTCCACCGCCTTGACGACGGTCAGGTTGCGCAGCAGATTGCTGCCGGAGACAAAGTGCTTCTTCAGCCCTTCAACGCGGACCAGCTCGGCGCTCATTGGGTTGCCTCCTCTCCTTGGGCGCATTCGGGATGATGCAGCCAGCATGCCGCGGTATGGCTGGACGAGAGCCGGTACACGGGCGGCGCCTCGTCGGCGCATACGCGCATGGCGCGCCTGCAGCGGTCGGCAAACGGGCAGCCCGCGGGCGGCGTAAGCAGGCTGGGCGGCGAGCCGGGGATGGAAAACAACTTCTCCCCCACGCGCTCGACGCTCGGCAGCGACGCCTTCAGGCCCTGGGTGTAGGGATGCGCCGTCTGATAGAATATATCGCGCACGCTGCCCTGCTCCATCATCTGTCCGCCGTACATCACAGCCACGCGCTGGCAGGTCTCCGCCACCACGCCCAGGTCGTGCGTGATCAGCAGGATGGAAGACCCGGTTTCATCACGCAGGTTCTTGATCAGGCGCAGGATCTGGTTCTGAATGGTCACGTCAAGCGCCGTGGTCGGCTCGTCCGCGATCAGCAAGCGCGGCTTCATCGACAGCGCGATGGCCAGCATCAGCCGCTGGCGCATGCCGCCCGACATTTCAAACGGATAGGCATGCATGCGCTTTTCCGGCTCGGGAATCTTCACCATGGCCAGCAGCTCCACGGCGCGGCGCTTCGCCTCGCGCATGGGGGTATGGGTGAACGCGCGGATGCGCTCGGTAATCTGCGTGCCCACGCGGATGGTGGGATTGAGCGAGGTCATCGGATCTTGGAAGACCATGGCGATGCCGCTGTTGCGCACGCGGCGCATCTGCTTCTCAGGCAGCGCCAGCACGTCCCGTCCGTCAAAGTACACCTCGCCGCGCGTGACCTTGCCGTTGTCTGAAAGCAGCCGCGCCGCCGAGAGCGCGGTCACGCTCTTGCCGGAACCCGATTCGCCCACCACGCCCACAATCTCGGCCTGATTCACCTGTAGGTCCACGCCGCGCACGGCCTGTACCTCGCCCATGAATGTGAAGAAGGAGGTGTGCAGGCCCCGAATGTCAAGAACCGGTGTCGCTGATGCCATCGTGTCCGCCTCCTTCTACATCTTGAGTTTCGGGTCTAGCGCGTCGCGCAGCCCATCCCCGATAAAATTGAACGCAAACATGGTCAAGCTGATGGCAATGGACGGCAGCAGGATCTGATAAGGCGCGGAGCGGATCGCGCCGATGCCGTCATTGCTCAAAATGCCCCAGGACGGCATGGGCGGCGCGACGCCAAGCCCGATGAAGCTCATAAACGCCTCGGTGGCAATGGCGCCGGGAATCGACAGCGTGGCCGACACGATCACCGGACCAATGCAGTTGGGCAGCAGATGCCTGACGATGATTGAGAACGGCTTGACCCCCGCCGTACGCGCGGCCAGCACGAACTCTTGCTCCTTGAGCGAGAGCACCTGTGCCCGCACGAGCCTGGCCATGCCCAACCAGGACGTGGCGGCCATCGCAATCAGTATGTTGTAGACGCCCTGGCCAAAGTAAACCATCAGCAAGATCACGTAGATCGTGGAGGGAATCGCCATCAGGATCTCCACTACGCGCATCATCAGCGCGTCCACATTGCCCCCGTAATAGCCCGATATCCCGCCGTACAATATGCCGATCGCCAACGTAAAGAACGACGTGACGAACGCCACCATCAGTGAGATGCGTCCGCCATACAGCAGGCGCGTCAGGATGTCGCGTCCCACCGAGTCGGTGCCCAGCAAGTAGTTCTTGTTCCACTGGACGCTGCGGCCGGGCAGCTCCTGCCCCGCCGCGTCCAAAAATTTCACGCCGCCCGAAAACGTCAGCGTATACGGCTGCCCATCGATCTCGTACTCATACCGCTTATCCATGAGCAGCTTGCTGGTCGGCTCAATGGCCGCTGCGACCATCCCGTTCTCATCGACGCGGAACACGCGCAACTCCGGGTGGATGTAGAAGCGCGCGCCGTCCTGCGCGGTCAGAATCTCGATGCGGGGCGGCATGTTGCGCAGATTGAGCTGCTGTGCGTCGTATGTCTTGCCGGTCAGCGACGGTCCAATCCACGCCGACAGTACGATCAACACGATCACAATCAACGAACCCACGGCCAACTTGTTGGCCCGGAAGCGGCGCAGTACGTCTTGAATGTAGGGCAGACCTGCCTGCGTGCTCTCCATGCGGCGCTCCGTGAGCGGAAGCGGGCTAAAGTCCTTCGCGTTCATGGCCCTTCCTCCTCTCACTTTTCGTGCAGCTTGATGCGCGGATCGATCACCACATACAGCACATCGATCAGGAACGACGCCACCACCATGATCGCGGAAGACAAAATCGTGAGGCCCATGACAGTGGTGTAGTCCCGATTGCTGATGGAATCCACAAAGTAGCGCCCAAGACCCGGTATCGCGAAGATCTTCTCAATGACAAACGTGCCGGTCAAAAGCGCCGCGAACGTCATGCCAAGTGAGGTCACCACGGGGATCAGTGAATTTCTCAGCACATGCACGCTCAGGATCCGGCCCGGCGACAGCCCCTTCGACTTGGCGGTGCGCACATAGTCTTGTGAAAGCGTGTCCAGCATGCTCGAGCGCGTGAGCCGGGCAGTGCCGCACACCGAGCCGACCGCGAGACAAATCACCGGCAGCACATAACCCGCCCAGGTTTCGTTGCCGAAGGTGGGCAGCCAGCGCAGCTGCACAGAGAAAAAATACAGCAGGAACGTGGCCAGCACAAACCCCGGCACGATGATGCCCACCGTGGACACCACCATGATCACGCGGTCGGTGGGGCGGTTTCTCTTAAGCGCCGCGAGAATCCCCAACGGGACGCCCACGATCACAATCAGCAGCGTGGCCCATACCCCGATGATTGCGGACGGAGGCCAGCCCACCTGAATCATATCGTTGATGGTCTGCCCGAAGTATACGAAACTCGGGCCGAAGTCAAAGTGAAGAATCGAGATCAGGTAGTCAAAATACTGCGTCATCAACGGCTGATCAAGCTTGTACTTGGCGTTCAGCGCCGCTTCCACATTGGGCGGCAGCACACGGTCAAACGAGAACGGCCCACCCGGAATCGCGTGCATCAGGAAGAATGTGGCCGTGATGATGATGAACAGCGTGATGATCATCAGCACAAACCGTTTCAGCACATAGCGCAGCATGTCCTCACCTCACAATTTCGTAGCGTGCCCCGGCCCGGCCCATCCAGCACGCCCGGCCATCGGCGCCGGTTTCAAGCACCGTGCCCTCTCCCGCGACCCGCATCCGCGGCGCCGCCAGCACGCATATCTCACCCTCTACCCTCGGCTCCAATGTGGCGCGCGTCAACTGCCCGTCCGACCACTCGGCGCCCACCACAACATTGCCCCGCGCCACAAGTCCCGAAAACCCGCCGCTGTGCCAGCTTTTTGGCAGCGCGGGCAGCAGCACAATCTCGCCGTCGTGGCTGTGCAGCAGCATCTCGATCACGGCCTGCACCGTGCCCAGGTTCCCGTCGATTTGCATGGGCATCGCGTCTTCCATCAGCTTGGGCGCGCGCCCGATGTTGCAGCAGCAAATCAAATTGGGCTGACCGGACAGGCGCGCCATCTGGCTGATCATGTCGCGCGCGTCGTCGCCCCGGTTCAGGCGCGCATAGATGCCGCCCGCCCAGGCGCGGCTCCAGCCGGTGTTGCAGCCCCCATTCCTGCGCCGCTTGTCGATCGATACACCCACCGCTTTAAACAGCTCACCGTCGCGCCGCGTGATCTGATCGTAGGGGTAGGCCCCGATCAGGTGGCTTTGGTGTCGGTGCATGGGTTCGGCTTCCCGGTACGCGCCATCCCATTCGGCAATCGCCCCGTCCGATCCAATGCGCGTGGGCGCGAGGCGCTTAAGCGCGCTGAGCAGGCTGTCCCCAAAGCCATCCGGAGCCTCCGCGCCGCCGAGCTCGGACAGCGCGGACAGGCAATTGCGAAACGCCAGGGCAATCAGCTGCGAGTCCATGGCGGTCATGGAGCAAAAAGAGACGCGCTCACCCGCCGCACTAAAATAGAAGTTCTCCGGCGAGCTGGTGACGCCCATCACCAGTTCTCCCGCCTCGTCTTCCTCCATGAAATCCAGCGCGAACAGCGCCGCGTCGCGCAGAACGGGCCACGCTTCACGCAAAAACGCAATATCCCGCGTATAGCGGTAGTGTTCGAACATGTCGGCCGCGATCCACAGACCGCCGGAAAACCAATACGAGCAGTGTGTCCCGGCGTCCTGCACGGCGGTGTCAGCCCACAGGTCGGTGTTGTTGTGCAGCACAAATCCACGGCATCCATACATGCGGCGCGCGGCTTCAATCCCGCTTTCGCGAATGCGCTTGGCCAGGCGGAAATATCCGTCAAAGCAACCCGTCATGTTGGCGCTGTCCACAGGCCAGTAGGCCATCTGCAGGTTGATGTTGGTGGTGTACTTGCCGTCCCAGATGCTGAGCAGGTCGCGGCACCACAAGCCCTGAAGCGCCGCCGGAAGCAGGCAGTCGTGCCCGCTGGCGAGGAGGAGATAGCGCCCGTAATGGAACAGCAGCACCGTAAGCCGGTCGTCAAATGCGCTCAAATCCTCGACGCCGAGCTGCGCTGGGTTGTGATTGGCAAATGCGTCAAACAGCCGGTTCATGGACGGCAGCGGCCTTATGGACCGGTCAAGCCAGACGCTGGCGGCGCGGTACAGCGGCTGCCAGAGGCGAAGGTGCGCCTCGCGCACCGCCTCAAACCCGGCCTTCAGCGCGCTGGCGGCACGGTCCAGACTGCCGGTCTCGGGATCTGTCCCCTCGAAATTTGTGCCCATGGCGATGAACAGCTGGGCTTCCCGGGCATTTTTCACCACCAGCTTGTCGCCGATGCGCTTGAGTTCCCCGTCGCACGCGCCCAGCATACAAGCAAAGAAGTCAAGCCCCTTGCGACCGCCAAGATTTCCCCTGATCGCGACGCCGTTTGGCAGCAGCACAGCGTCGTCCTCGTGCGTGCCGTAGCTGAATTGCGCCACGCGCTCGCCGCGCTCAACACCGGCAAAAAAGTCCAATACCGGCTCACTGGCCCGGACCCGCACGGCAATCACCTGATGCGCCATCGCGGCCAGTACTTCCACCGTGTAGCGAACGGGGCAAAGCGTATATTCCTTGACGGCGGTCGCGGTATCCAAATCAAGCGTGTGGCGGTAGTTTTGCGCATCGGCGTCCTGGTGTCCGAAGAAGTCGAGCACCGCGATGCCCATGGTGGTAAAGTGGCGCTGCGTCTCGGGCGTTCCGGTGAGCGCGAGCACCGCCAGGCGCTCCGCCTCCTTGACGCGCCCCTCCCGCATCAGCCTTCTGATCTCGGGCATATATTCGCGCGCGTCCGGATTGATACGGTCGCGCGGCCCGCCGTACCAGCCCGTCTCCTCATTCAGGTGAATGAACGCTTCGCGCACGCCGCCCAGCGCCATCGCGCCAATCCGGCCGGTGCCCAGCGGCAATCCCTCGTCATAGCGCATCGAGGGCCGGTCAAATACGATCTCATGACCCATGGCGAGCCTCTCCCATCAGCGCTTCGATCTCATCAATTTCAACCGGGATGCCGGAAGACAGATTGCGGCAACCGTCCCCTGTGACCAGCACGTTGTCCTCGATCCTCAGCCCGACGCCCCACTCCCTGACGTAGATGCCGGCATCCACGGTGAAGACCATGTTCTGCGTCATGGGCCTTTCATAGCCGCCCACGTCATGGGTATCGAGCCCCACGTGGTGCGCGACGCCATGCCATACATAGCGACCTATGTCCGCGATATCCCCGATCAGCCCCAATGCCCTGAGGCCTTCAAAGCTCACCTCGCGGCAGATTTTGTTGCACAGGGAGAATGGCTCGCCCGGCTTTACTTGGTTCATGATGGCGCGGTTGGCGGCGTAAGCGACTTGATATATCTGTGCCTGACGTTCGCCAAAGCGCCCGCCGGCCGGAAACACGCGCGAAATGTCGGTGTGATAATGGTCAAACGGCGCGCCCACATCGGCCAGCACGAGATCGCCTTCGTGAATTTGTCCATGGGGCGAAGGATAGTGCAGGTAAAAATTGCGTTCGCCGGAGGCTATGATGCTGGGAAACGCCGGCGCGCGCTGCCCGGCCTGCGCCAGTTCGTGCAGAAATTCCGCTTCCAGCTGATACTCCATCATATTCGGCCGCACCAGCGCCATCATGCGCCTGATGCCGGCCTCGGTGATGCGCATGGCCTTTTCAATGGCCGCTACTTCCTCCGGCGTTTTGACCGCGCGCAGCGCGGCCAAGTCATTATAACAGTTGCCGATCTCAACGGCCGGATACCGCTCGCGAATTTCCCGCGCAAAGCGGTGCTCCAAATCCTCCGGTTGATCGGGCGCCAAGCGGTCAAGGCACAGATACAACCTGCGCCTGCCGCCCGAGAGCTTTTTATGCAGCAGGTCTTTGAGCGTTTGGATGTCCCGCACGCCCTTCACGCCCGAGGCTTGCGTAAGCTCCGCTTCGGTCAGCCGCCGCCCCGTCCATATCTCGCGCGCCTCGTCCTTGGGAAGCGCGAACAGCGTCTCCTCATCGCCGTCCAGCAGCAGCGCCGAACGCTCCTGCCCGATGCCGGTCAGGTAGAGAAAGTTTCTGCTTGCATACAGCGGGTAGAATTCATCCGCCGTCTTTCTGATGGGCTCGCCCGCAAACATCAGCAGCAGACTGCCCTCCGGGAGCGTCCGCATCAGTCGCGCGCGGTTTGCCACATGGAACGGAGCTTGCATGGCGAACACCTCGCAAATTTTATAGTTGACAAACCATCATTAATCATTTATGATCAACGCATGATCATTTACTTGATTTCTGTTGTGTATTGTAACATATGAGCCGGCGCGCGTCAATCACCAAAATCACAAAGGAGAAACCTGGATGAAGAGCAAGGATATGAGCATGTTGATATTGCGGGAGGTAGGATTGTCCATCGGGCCGATGGGCGCGAAGATGCTTTCCGAGGCGCTTGGCATCCCTCAGGCCACCATTGGCCGTACGCTCGCGCGCTTGGAGAAGCTGGGGCTGATCGAGCCGGTCAGCAACAAGGGCCGCCAGATTACCCGGCGCGGACGCGCCGTGCTCCGGGAACAAAGCGTCGTAGACAGCAAGGCCCAGATCGCGCGCGACCTGGTCAGCCTTTCGGCCAACGGTGACAAGGAACGATTGCTTGAGGTCATGCGCATCCGCGAGATGCTGGAACCCGACTGCGCGGCGCGGGTGGCGCAAATCATCACCGAAGAAAACTTGGTAGAGCTTGAGAACTACGCGTTTGGCCATCGCTACCGGCTGTCACAAGGGCAGGCTGCCTACGAGGAGGATCTGGGGTTTCACCTGGTCATCGCAAGGCTCAGCGGGAACCAGACGCTGTACAAAGTGCTGGAACTGCTGCTCAGGGACAACGACGCGTATGTGGAATTCTCCCGCGCCGGCGAAGCCGAACGCGACGCGCAGGTCAGCGCCCATTTTCAGATTTTGGAAGCCATCCGTTCCCACGATCCGGATGCCGCCCGCAAGGCGATGACCTGCCATTTGAATCATGTCATTCAGGATGTCAAACGTTTGTACTCGATGGAGGAAGTCTCATGACCAACTATGTGCCCAGCATCTTCAACGATGTCATAGGGCCCGTCATGCGCGGGCCATCCAGCTCCCACACGGCTGCGGCCTGGCGGATCGGCACCCTCGCGCGCTCCATACTGGGGACAAGCGCGGGCACGGTGCTGGTCGAGCTGGACGCCGATGGTTCGCTGGCAGACACCTACCACACCCATGGTTCGGACATGGGATTTGCAGCGGGGCTGATGGGCATCTCCTTGACCGATCCGGATGCCGTGGGCGCGCTCCCGCTGGCTCGCGCGCGAAACGGCCTCGCGTTTCATATCACCGATCGCAAAGCCGATCATCCCAACCGTTATGCCGTTACGGTCGCTCAAGGTGGAGGTTCTCTTTGTTTTGAGGCCATTTCAACCGGCGGCGGCATGATTGAATTGCGTGCGTTCGCGGGCATTGCGCTCTCCCTTTACGGCGACCTGCACGAGCATCTGATGCTGACAGAGGACCCGGCGGCGCTGCTTGCGGGGCTTGGCCGGATGGACTTCGAACATCTGGCGGTATACGGAAGCGGCTCACGGCAACTGGTGCGCGCGGCAGCGCTAAAAGACCGGCGCAAGGAACTAAGCGCGCTTGACACGCCGCATGTTTTTTATTTACCGCCGGTCGTACCGGTGCTCTCCCCCGCGCGCATCGCGCTGCCGTTTGCGTCATTTGAGGCTTATGCGTCCGAAGTTCTGCCCGATGGCGCGCCCATCTGGCGGCATGCGCTCGCCTATGAATCGGCGCGCGGCGGCATAGGCGAAGAGGCGGTGATGGACGAGGCGAGACGCGTTCTTGGTGTCATGCGCGAAGCCGCCGAGGATGGGCTGACAGCCGACTACGCTGACCGTATTCTGGGGCGGCAGGCGCATCTGCTTTCGCCCGACGGGCCATTGCCCTCGCGCCTGATCAATCGCGCGGTGCGCCTGACCACCGCCGTGATGCAGGCCAAGAGTGCTATGCTGCCCATCGTGGCCGCGCCTACGGCGGGCTCGTGCGGCTGCTTGCCCGGCACGTTGCTGGCGCTGGGGGAAGAGATGGGGCTAGCCGACGAACAACTGGCACAGGCGCTGCTGGCCGCCGGATTGATTGGACTTTTCTTCGTTCAGCGCGCGACCTTTGCCGCGGAGGTCGCGGGCTGCCAAGTCGAGTGCGGCGCGGCGTCCGGCATGGCGGCTTGCGCCGCCGCGATGCTGATCGGAGCCAGCGCGCGCCAGTCGCTCGCCGCGGCGTCGATGGCGCTGCAAGCCGTAAGCGGACTGGCGTGTGATCCGGTAGCCGGGCGGGTGGAAGTGCCCTGCCTCGGCAAAAACGTGATGGCCAGCGCCAACGCGCTGTCATGCGCCGCCATGGCGCAGGCTGGTTTTGACCCGGTGCTCGCGTTGGGCGAAACAATCGACGCGCTAATGATGATCGGACAAAGCATGCCGCGCGCATTGCGTTGCACCTTCGGCGGCTTGGGCGACACGCCCACTTCATGCCGCCTGGCCGAGGAATTGGCCGCCCGCGAACAGTGACAAACGGCAGTCATGCCATCGGCCCTCCATGAATTCAATAAAAAACCTGTCCCATGAACATCATGGGACAAGATATCTCCTGCCAAAAAGCACTTTTGTGAATTGCACCGCATCACAACAAACCGTATTCTTCCTCAAGATCCTTGATCAGCTCCATGTTGTACCATTCGGTGCTGTTTAAATCCTTGTCGCTAAACCCGCCTGGCGTGTACCAGTATTTTTTCGCGAAGTAATCTTTGTACTTCTTGGTCTTAAACACGTAGCCGTGGCGCGCGTAGATCTCATTGCGCGCAAAACCCCACTGGCTTTGGGCGATGGCCAGAACTTCCCTGCGCGTGAGCTTTCGGGTAGATGAGTGCGGGAAGATATACGAATCCCCCGATTTTCCGCCGGAGCCCGATCCCGATTCCTGCTCCATCGCCTTGATGAGATCCATGTTGTACCACTCGGTGCTGTTCAGGTTCTTGGTCGAGAACCCGCCCGGATAATACCAGTCCCTGTCATTAAAATAATCGCGGTACTTCTTGGTCTTGAACTCATAGCCATGGCGCGCGTAGATTTCGTTGCGCGCGTACGCCCAAAGCGAACGCGGAATCGAGCGGATGTCGGCGCGGGTCAGCTTCACACAATCGGAATCGGGGAAGATATAGTCGTCATACCAGCTTCCATTGCGCTCTACCTCATCATCCCAGTCGTCCTCCACCGCGTCTTCCCATTCTTCATCGTCATAGTCGCCCCAGTCGTCCTCCCAGTAGTCCTCGCCGTCAAACGAGGAAGCCGCCGCTGAACTTTGCGCCTGAGCCAAGGCGCTCACGTCAAAAACGCCCAGCAAGGTCATCATGACCAGCGCCATCGCAAAAAACCGTTTCATGAAAAATCCCCTCCCCGCTTGCTTGATATGCATATGACGGGGATTGGGGAATATTGGTTCCGCAATTCAATCGCGCGGCAACAAACTGCCGCGCGATTGAATTGTGGAACTTGATTGAAATGGGAAGGGGGCTGCTCGCCCCCTTCCCATCCCCATCCCCTCGGGCTGGGCGGTGGGGCGTCTTTGTTTGAAGGGGCTGGGCGGTGGGGCGTCTTTGGGACTGGCCAACGGGCCTCTTTACTTGCATTATAACAGATATTCTCTTAACTTTTTTTGGAGAAGCTGCGCGTCGATCGGCTTTCCGATGTGGTCGTTCATGCCCGCTTCAAGGCATTTCTCTACATCCTCTCTAAACACGTTGGCCGTCATGGCGACGATGGGCACTGTGCGCGCCTTTTCGACCGGGAGCGCGCGAATGCGCGCCGTGGCTTCATATCCATCCATCACAGGCATGTGAACATCCATGAAGATGATGTCGTAGCGCGCGGGATCGGCGCTGAACCGGTTAAGCGCGACTTGCCCGTCATGCGCGCATTCAACCGTCGCGTTTGTACCCTCCAGAAAACTCATGACGATCTCGCGGTTGATTTCAACATCTTCCACCAGCAAGATCCTCTTGCCGTCAAGGCGCGGCGTTTCATGCCGCGCTTCGCTCTTTTTCTTGGCTTTCGCGCCCATCACCTCATTGATCGAATTGAGGAGCGTCGATGGAAAAAGCGGCTTCTGTATGAAGCGTTCAATGCCGATCTCATGCGCCCGGTCGCGGATTTCATCCCATTCTATCTGAGAAACCATGACGACCGCCACATCGTCGCCGAGCATTTTTTTGATGCTCGCGGCGGTCTCAAGCCCGTCGATGCCAGGCATCATGTAGTCGATAAAAGCCACGTTGTAGGGTCTTCCCTGTTTCACGCTGTTGTTCACACAATCGATGGCGCAATGCCCGTTTTCCGCAACATCGCAAGCGATATGAAAGCCTTCCATTATGTGCGCAAAGTACTCGCGTATCTCGCTCACGTCGTCCACCGCCAGCACACGCAACGCCCCGGGATCGACGCCTTCTTCAAGTCTTAGCCCCTGAGCTTCTTCCTTCGAGCGTGATACCTGCGCGGTAAAGGTAAACGTCGAACCGTTCCCGTAATCGCTTTCCACCCAGATGTCGCCATTCATGAGGCCAACAATTTTCTTTGAAATCGCCAGTCCCAATCCGGTTCCGCCGAACTTGCGCGCAGTCCCGCCGTCGGCCTGTTCAAAGGAATGAAACAGCCGTTCCTTATCTTCCGGCTTTATGCCGATGCCGGTATCCCGCACCGATATCGTCAGGCGCGAGAGCTCCTCGCCCAGCACCTCTTCCTTCGCCGAAAGCGTTATGACCCCGTTTTCGGGCGTAAACTTGATTGCGTTGCCAATCAGGTTCATGATGACCTGCCGCATGCGCACTTCGTCGCCCACAAACATGCGCGCCATCCCGTTTTCGATATTGACCGCGAGCGTCAGCTTCTTCTCATCCACGCGCACGCTCATCACCTGGCATACGCCCGCAACCATGGTCTCAAAATCAAAGTCCTGAACCATGAGTTCCATCTTGCCCGCCTCAATCTTGGACATGTCCAGGATTTGATTGATGAGGTCAAGCAAGCCTTCCGATGCCATGTCGATCTTTTTCAGGCAATAGCGGTACTTTTGGAGGTCGTCGCTCGCCATGGCAATCTTCGTCATGCCGATGATGGCATTCATAGGGGTTCTGATTTCATGGCTCATCCGCGAGAGGAAATCGCCTTTGGCATGGCTGGCCTCTTGCGCGGTCAGCACCGCTTGTTCGAGTTCGCGCTGATACAGCATGCGCCCGATGCCGGTGGCAATCAGACCGGCGAACTGGGTCATCATATGGCTATCGCTCATTGTCCACGCGCGCCCCGGCGCGAAACGCGCGACGCCGACATAGCCCCAGAATCCGCTCTCGGTCGAAAGCGGGGTATTGACCACCCACGCCATGTCATCGGGCGGCAAATCAACCTCTCCCGACAATCCCGAAAAGGGCACGCCCTGCGCCACCGTCGGCGTTTCCTTTTCCCTGCTCAGAAGCCTTCCCCAGATGCGGCCCTCGTCGATGATCTCTTCATCGCCAAAATGTCCGCCAAAGTCCGGATTTTTCCAATGAACCCTTCTGACAAACACGGCGCGCGATGGGTCGTGTTCAAAAATACAGCATAGATCCGCTTCCAAGAATACAGCAACATCGCTTACCGCACGCTTAAGCGCCTCGGGAAAATCCTTCGCGCGCATAAAGCTGAACGAAATCCGGCTCATGAGTTCCTGCTGCTTGTAGCGCTCCGCAACCTCTAGTTCCGCCTGCTTAAGCGCCGTAATGTCAATGCTCAGCCCTGCCGTATATACCGGGCGTCCTTGCGGGTCGAGAAAGGTCCGGGCGTGATTTCTTAAGTAGCAAATCGAGCCGTCGGAAAGACGCATTCTTCGTACGCGGTCGATTTTTTCGTCAATAATGCCATCTTCCAGCAAGTATTGAAGCGATGCCGGATCCTCGCCTGGCGCCTGCATGGAGATGATGTGTTTATAAAACTGCTCCACCGTAATTGGGGAAGGCAGACCAATCTCAAGCATCCGCGCCAGGCGTTCGTCAAAATACACCCTGCGCTCAGCGTAACGGATGTCGAACATACCGGCGTCGGAAGCCGCCAGCGCAGCTTCCAGGCGCTCACGGACTTCGTATACTTCGTTGTCTTTTATCAGCAGGTCTTGCGCTGTGTGAAGGTTTTTCTGCGCGTCCGTCAGGCGGTAATTCTGCTGGCGCATCATCAAGCACACAACGACCAGCGCAATGATTGCCATGGTTGCCAGCAAGAGCAGGGCATAGGCCAGCAGGCTCGGAAGCTCAGGCAAGCCACCGGCCCCGTCAATCGGAGCGGCCGCTCGCGCCCCAACGCTCATCCACTGAAAAACACCCGCAATGACCCCGCCTACCGCCCGCCTGGTTTTTTTCACCACGCCAGCCTCCCCCGAACCGTGACAACCGGTCATGCATTGTCAGGCCCTCTTATTGTATTTCTTTGTTATCGGGTAATACCCAGCGCGCTTGCCGCTTCACGGGCCTTTGCACGCACCCGATCAATGTCAAGCGTCTTGTATTCGCCGTCCTGAAACAAAACGCGGCCTTTGACCATCGTCATATTTACGTTCATGCCCTGTGCGCCGTACACAATGGCGGCGTCCGCATCCGGGCACGGAATCATGTTGGTGTCGTCCGCGTCAAGCAGCACCATGTCCGCCTGCATGCCCGCCTCAATCAGGCCCGCGTCGCCATAGCCCATCGCCCGAGCTCCGGTTACCGTCGCCATGCGGATTGCCTCGCGCGCCGGCAGCAGTGTGGGATCAAGGAACGCGCCTTTTTGAAGGATGGACGCAAGGCGCATATCGGATAGCATATCCAGGCAATTGTTGCTTGACGCGCCATCGGTGCCCAGTGCAACGTTCATGCCCGCGGCAAGATAGCGCGTGATGGGCGCAATGCCGCTGGCGAGTTTTAAGTTGCTGGCGGGGTTGTGCACGGCGTATACGCCGCGGCGCGCGAGAATCTCGATATCATGCTCGCCAAGATACACACAGTGCGCCGCGATCGCGTGACCGTCAAACGCGCCGATCGCTTCAAAGTATTCAGGCGGCGTCATGCCGTGCCTGGCGATGCCGCCCTCCACTTCCTCGCGCGTCTCGCACAGGTGTACGTGGAAGCCCGTATTGAGTTCATGCGCCACCTCTGCGGCATGGCGCGCGGTTTCCTCACTCGTGGTATACTCCGAATGCAGGCCCATGAACACGTTGATGAGACCATCGCCCGCGCCGTTATAAGCGCGGAACAAGGCGGGCACGCTGTCAACGCCCTTTATGTCCGTGCACCCGCGCACGATGCTCGCGCGCATGCCGACTTCAAGCGCCGCTTCCGCCACCTGATCCATGAAGAAGTACATGTCCGCGAAGGCGACCGTGCCGCGCCTGATCATCTCGGACATTGCCAGCATGGTACCGCACCGAACCAACTCGCCCGTCAAATGATCCTCAATGGGGAAAATCTGGTGAAGCCAGTCCATCAGCACGCGGTCGCTGCCCACGCCGCGCATGAGCACCATGGCCGCGTGGCAGTGTGCATTGTAGAATCCGGGCATCAGGATGCCCCCGCGCCCGTCAATGCGCGTACTTGCGTCGCCCGCCGGGCAGCCGTCCCGCGCGCCCGCGTAGACGATCTTCTCCCCGTCGATCAAAACGCATCCGTCCGGAAAAACTTCTTTGCCCGTATGAAGGGTGACGCGGTCGATCTGGATCATCCGCACGCCTCCCCTCAGCCATTGGCCGCGCGGATATACGCTGCCTGGTCATCCGTCAAGTGGTCGATCACAAGGCCCATCGTCTGAAGCTTCATCTCGGCCACTGAGCAATTGACTTCCTCCGGTACCTCGTGAACCCCGGCTTTCAATTCACCCCGATGCTTGACCAGGTACTCGGCCGACAACGCCTGGAGCGCAAAGCTGATGTCCATAATCTCCGCCGGATGCCCGTCGCCTGCCGCCAGATTGACCAGCCGCCCTTCGGCCAACAGGTACAGCGTAGCGCCGTTTTCAAGTACAAACCCCTCGATGTTACGGCGCGCCTCAAAAGTGCGGACAGCCGCTTCGCGCAGCCCCTTGACGTCTACCTCCACATCAAAATGACCGGCATTGGAAAGCATAGCGCCATTCTTCATTTTCAGCATATGCGCCATGGTGATCACATCTTTGCAGCCGGTCACGGTGATGAACACATCGCCAATCGGCGCGGCTTCGTCCATCGTCATGACATCGTGCCCGTCCATCGCGGCCTCGACCGCACGCACCGGGTCCACTTCGCACACGGCCACGCGCGCACCCATACCCTTCATGCGCATGGCGACGCCTTTGCCGCACCAGCCGTATCCCGCCACCACGACGCGCTTGCCCGCGACCACCAGATTGGTGGTGCGCAAAATGCCGTCCGTCACCGACTGGCCGGTTCCATAGCGGTTGTCAAAGAGGTACTTCATCTGCGCGTCATTGACCGTGACCATCGCAAAGGGCAGTTCCCCCGCCGCCGCGCGCGCGCGCAGGCGCATGACGCCGGTCGTGGTCTCCTCGCCCCCGCCGATCAAATGCGCGGCCAATTCAGGCCTCTCGTCGCACAGGATTTGCGTGAGATCCCCGCCGTCATCCACCATGACGTGCGCAAGGCATGAAAGCGTGTCAATCAAATGCGTGTGGTACTCCTCAGCGGTTGCCCCGTGCCAGCCATTGACCGTCACACCCATGGTTGAAAGCCCTGCCGCCACGTCGTCCTGGGTGGAGAGCGGGTTGCATCCGGTGGCATAGACATCGGCCCCGCCCGCCTTGAACAAAAGCGCCGCGCGTGCGGTCTTGGCCTCAAGGTGAATCGACATAGCCAGGCGAAGCCCGGCAAACGGCTTCTCTTTGATGAACCGCGCTTCAATCAAATTAAGAATCGGCATATGCGCGCGCGCCCATTCAATCTTGCGCGCCCCCTCAGCCGCCAATTGAATATCACGAACATTCGACTTCATGGTACCCCTCCTTATGTTTAGCGCGGACCGCCGACCAGCGCCACCGCGCTGGCCGATATGCCCTCTTCCCGTCCTTCGTAGCCCATGCGCTCGGTGGTGGTCGCCTTGACGTTCACAAATGAGGCGTCTATCTCAAGCACACGCGCAAAGTTTTCCCGCATCCGGTCCATATAAGGCGCGAGTTTTGGCTTTTGAGCGACAATGGTCACATCGCAATTGACCACCAAAAGACCCGCCCGGCTGAGCAGGCGCGCCACGTCAGATAAAAGCGCGATCGACGAGGCGCCCTTGTAGCGCTCGTCCGTGTCCGGAAAATGCCGCCCAATGTCGCCTAGACCTGCCGCGCCCAGCAGCGCGTCCATCAGCGCGTGGGTCGCGACATCCGCGTCCGAATGGCCGATAAGGCCCGTCTCGTGTTCTACTTGAACGCCGCCCAGCACCAACGCGCGCCCCGGAACCAGCCGGTGCGCGTCCTGCCCAAACCCTATGCGAAGGTCGCCCGTCAGCATTCGTTCCATGCGCCTAAGGTCCTTGGCCGTGGTCAGTTTTTTGTTGCCGTCCCCGCCCGGCGCTACGACAAGGTGCACGGGTCCTACGTACTTTTCCATCAACGCCGCGTCGTCGGTCGCCTGATAGCCGTCTTCAAGCGCTCGAACATGCGCCGATAGGATGCCGAGGCGCTCAAATACCTGCGGCGTCTGCACGGCTCTGAGCGTTTCGCGCGGGATCGTCCCGACCGAGCGCCCTTCGCCGTCCACGCGCTTGACGGTATCGTTGATGACCGTCGCCGCCACGCCGCTGCCATGTGCCCGGGCAGACTCGACCGCGCCTACGATCACGTCCCGCGGCGTCATCGCGCGCGCCGCGTCGTGAATCGCGACCCACCCTATGTCCTCCGGCACAGCCCTGAGTCCGCTGAGCACCGATTGCTGCCGCGTCGCACCGCCCGTCACCACACGCCTGACCAGCGCGCTTTCGCCTTCGCGCAGGGTCAGATCGGCATATGCTTGCCTGTCTCCCTCGGCCAGCACCAGCACGGCGCCGTCGATCACGCCCGATGCCTCAAGCGCGTCAAGGCTCCGCCGTAAAACCGAGCGTCCCGCCACTTGGCGCAGCGCCTTGTTGACGTTAAGGCCCGTGCGAACACCGCGTCCGGCCGCCACGACCACAGCCCAGCAGCTTTTCATGGAATCACGCGGTACATGCCCGCCGCGTCTGCCTTGAGCACGTGTTCGCTCAGCGTAACCACCTGATATTGGTTCAAATGATCGCCGTAGCGCACCGAGACGATATCGCCCACCCTGACCTCCGCGCCCGCCTTGGCTTCTTTTCCGTTGAGCATGACGTGGCCGGTGTCGCAAGCGTCGTTGGCGACGCTCCTGCGCTTGATGATGCGCGACACCTTGAGGTACTTGTCCAACCGCATCGACTGCGCGCCTTGCGTCGCCACGCTTTCTTGACGCTTGTCCTGCTTCTTGCTCATCCTGCCTCCAGTGTTTACGAATATAAGAGAAAATAGGCGGAGCATATCAGCATGCTCCGCCGTTTATTCCCCCTTGGGAATTACAGCGCGTCCTTGAACTTCTTGCCCGCTTTAAAAGCCGGGGTCTTGGCAGCCGCGATGGTGATGATGTCGCCGGTTGCCGGGTTACGGCCCTCACGGGCAGCGCGCTCGCGCACTTCGAAGGTACCAAAGCCCGTCAGTTGGACTTTCTCGCCCTTCTTGAGCTCGTCCACGATGGTATCCAGCACCGCGCCCAGCGCCGCGTCCGCTTGTTTCTGGGTCAGGCCGGCCTTCTCCGCTACTGAGGCCACGAAAGTAGTTTTGTTCACTATAGACACCTCCATAATTGTTGGGTATACACCGCTTAAGCATAACCAAAGCTATATTCGTCTTCCAATTCGGTTATTCCTGCATTTTCCTGATTTTTTACAGAAAGAAAAAATTATTCCTGATCTTCGCGCTCCACGCGGTCGGAAAATGCCGCGAGCGCGCGATTTAAGGCCAGTTCCGGCTTGATATTTTGCGCGCGCGCAAGCCGAACCGCTGTCAAAAGCATCTCCCCCGTCATCTCCTCCAGGTCCCCGGTCCCCTCCATGAGCGCGTCCGCCTGCTTGACCAGCAGCGCCCGCGCGTCCCACACCGGTTCCCCAGCCTTTTTCAGCATCTTCTCGGCGCGCATCATCGCGGGCAGCGCCTTGGTCACCGCACGCATCGACTGGGCACGCGTGGCAAAGCCCCGATCCTCGCGCTTGACCTCTTCCCAGAGGTTGAGCACTTCCTCGGGCGTACCGGCGGTGGCGCCGGAGAATATGTGCTTGTGCCGGTGGATCAGCTTGCGCGTGATCGCGTCCGTCACGTCGTCGATGTCGAATTCGCCGTGCTGACGCGCGATTTCCGCATGCAGCGCCGCCTGCATCAGCAGGTCGCCCAGTTCGTCGTACAGCGCGTCCGGATCGCCGTTTTCGATGGCATCCACAACTTCCCACGCCTCTTCCACGACATTCGTGCGCAAACTCTCATGGGTCTGTGCCTTGTCCCACGGGCAGCCGTTTGGGCCCCGCAGAATACGCACCACGCGGTTGAGCTCATGAAAACCGTAGCGCTCAAGGCGTTTTAAGTCCTTTTCCGCGTGCAGGTAGGCGCAAGTCGCGTGATCGTATCCCTCAAGCCGGTCAAGGTCCTCAAGCGCGATGACGCGCATCCCCCCGTCGCCCGCAGCGATTTGGACCCTGTGTCCGTCCGGGAAACGCTCCATCAACTTCAGTTTAAGTTCTCCGGCAAGCTCCCTCGACGTAATCTCGCGCGCCAGCACACCCATGCCGGCTTCGAATTGGGTTTCTCGGGCATCACAAGCGGCAAGGCAAATCGCAGGCATCAAACTCATATGAAGGAGCGCCGCATCAACCGGCACGCCCGGTATCACGCGAACGCCCTCCATCTCACTTAGCGCCATGACGCTCTCGTCTCGGACATCGAGCACGCCATAGACCAGATCGCCCGTCCGGGCAAGTTCGAGAACCCGCTCAACCACCATTCGGTTGAGCTGATCAAAATCCTCAGCCGCGTCGTACAGGGCGTCAAACGCCTCATAGTCAATGTGATGCTCATCTAGCCAGCGCGCCGCTTCACACCGCCCGGTCCGAAGCGCAACACGCAAACCCGATCGCAAGATATCCATCGCGCCCAGCGTCAATTGTTCCCTATAAAGCCCCAGCCCCACAACGGCAACACCCATAGGCACTCACTCCCAACCGGGACATTATACCATGCCGGGTGGGGCTTGGCAATTGTGCGCTCCGGATTATTGCTCCATCTGCCGCCCAACGATGCTGGCGGTTGTCTCGGCGACTTTGAAGGCTACCTCATCCATGATAAAACCGTTGTCGCGGCTGAGCAGCACCAGCGCGCCGATGACTTCACCGTCGGCCAGGATCGGAACAATCACCTCGGCGGTATAGGCGTCCGCGCCCTCTTCATTGGTCACCGGGATGATCTTCGCGCCCTGCGCCTGATTGAGCTTAACCGGCTGGCGGTTCTGCATGACGTTTTCCATTTCGGTGGACAGCGGTTTCTCCCACAGTTCGCGCTTGGGCGAGCCGGACGCCGAGACCACCATGTCGCGGTCGCAGATGCAGCTGATCGTGCCGAGTGACCGATACAGCGAATCGGTATAATCTTTGGCGATGGTGGCGATTTCACCAATGGGGGAATACTTTTTCAGCACCACTTCGCCGTCGTGGTCGGTAAAAATTTCAAGCGGGTCCCCCTCGCGGATGCGCAGGGTCCTGCGAATCTCCTTGGGAATGACCACGCGGCCCAGCTCATCAATTCTTCGCACAATGCCCGTCGCTCTCATATTCTATACACCCTTCCAAATCTTCGTTTGCACCATAATCGTGCAGGACTAGTATTTGATGGACAGGATGTTTTATGCAGCCAAAAGACATGATTCGCGTCAAAACCAAGATTCCGGAATGAAACGGCCGCGCGCTTACGCTGTCGCGCCATGCCCCGAGCATGTTTCTTCGCCGTCACGGTAGGCCTGCGGGCTGACGCCAAACTGGTTTTTGAACAGGCGCGTGAAGTATTTTGCCGAGTCAAACCCCACGCGCACGCCAATTTCGCTCACCTTTAGACCCGTTGAACGCAAAAGAGCACACGCTTCATCCAGGCGGCAACGGGTGATGCATTGGCGCACAGTCTGGCCGGTCTGCTCGCGAAAGACGCCGCTCAGGTAATTGGGGTTGACCAGCGCGTACTCGGCGATTTGCGTAAGCGACAGGCCGGGATCGCCGTAATGCGTTTTAACGTAGTAAACAGCCAGCATGACCGGTTTCTGGTAGGTTCCCCTTTGCCGCGCTTCGTTCGCGAGACCCCGTACAACTCCACGAAACGCGCCGTGGCATTCCTTGATCGTGATGTATGTCGCCCCGTCGCACAGCGTCTCAACATCAACTGCGGGCTCAAGGGCGTACACCGTCGCAAACACCGTCAGCATGCTCTTGAGAAACGAAAGCGCGTCTCTGACAAGCGCCATGGAAAAACCTCTTTTGAGCACGTCCAGCATGAGCGTTTGAAGATGCGCCTCCGCGCCGGGCACATCGCCGAGGGACACATGGCGCTCAAGCGCGTGGCACGCGTCCATCACGGCCGGATAATCCGCCCCGCCCATCCATGCCGCGACCGTCTCCTCGGTAAAGACCACGCCTTCCGTCAAGAAAAAAGACAGGTCGTTCAAGTACCGGGCGCGCTTAAACGCGCCGCGTGCGCCGTCAAGGCCCGAAATGTCTTGAACGAGCGAGCTCGAGTTCAGGTAACGGCGCTCACCCCGGATGAGCTCGCGCGCGTAATACGATTGAACATGACGCGTGATCATGTCCGTCATTTCGTACGGGTTGGGCGCGTCCGCGCGTACGCGGCTGAAGAGCACCGCGATTTGCTTGGTGTCATCCTGAAAAACCAGGAAGGCGTTGCCCCGGCAGCCATTTTTTTCAAGCAACGCCTCCAAATCCATGCTCAAATAAAGCGCTATGTATTCGTCCGAATCCGCACCGTAGACATTAAAATAAATCTGTTTTTTAAACCCGGTCAGGCAAAAATGATAGCCTTCGGGATCAAAATCCAACTCAACACCGTACACCAAGGGCAACTCATGCTTGACGCGCGCCGGGTGATTGGCCAGAAGCGCGTTCATGACGCTGGTATAGATGAACCAATTCTTATGCTTCAATCGGCAGCCCTCCGTCCCCTAGGTAAACGATGATTCATTCGGTTGCTGGCTGAGTTTTGATTTTTTGTCCAGGTGCGCCCGCAATACCTGCGGCGTAGCAGCGCTACGTCGAGTGTTTTTGCAGGCGTGCATGGGCGAAAAAGCAGAAGCCAGACAGTGATCGAATTGATCAGCGCTTACCTAGCTCCGCTTCGTATAGTATACATCATTTTACCGCTTCCCGGCAAGCAAGGTTTGCCGCGAAACGCTTTATCCGGTTGACATTTTTCAGTCAAGATGAAGTTTTGATCCCTTGTTATCGATATACCCATTTGATAGAATATTGTCATAAGCGGGTGGGGGGAAAACCCGCGAAAACGGAGGAGGGAAATTATATGAAGAAAACCATGACCACCCTGTTGGCGCTGGCGCTTGCCTTGATGCTGAGCGTTGGCGCGTGCGCGACCGGCTTCACCTACGCCGAGACCATCGCGTGGGACGGCCAGTACGATGTCGTCGTCGCCGGGTTTGGCGGCTCGGGCTCGATCGCGGCCAAGAACGCGGCTGACGCGGGCGCGAAAGTGCTGATCGTTGAAAAGGCGCCCGAAGGCGGCGAGGGCGGCAACACCCGCTTCTGCGGCCAGTTGTTTGCCTACGGCAATGAGGACTACGAAGCCACGATGTCCTACTACAAGGCCCTTCAGGGCAACCACCCGGTTCCCGAAGCGATGCTTGAGGTGTTCGTGCAAAATGTCGCCCACATGTACGACGTGGTCGCGAGCGAACTGGGCCTTGACAAGGCCAACTTCAAGGACTGGACCGGAGACGTGCTGGGCGCGATGTCGCCCGAATACCCCGAGTTCCCGGGCGCCGAGAAGATTGCCCTGTGCTCGACCGATGGCGCGTATTCCAACACCGTCCTCTGGAACGCGATCCGCAAGACCGTGACCGACCGCGCCGAGAACATCGACGTGTGGTTCGAGTCGCCCGCCGTCTCGCTCATCCAGGACCCCCAGAGCAAAACAATATTGGGCGTCAAGGTCATCCGCGGCGGCAAGGAACTCAACATCCGCGCGCTGAACGGCGTAGTGCTGGCGACCGGCGGCTTTGAGAACAACGAGGAAATGGTCGCGACGTACTTGGGGCTTGACAAGCCGCTCGTGATCGGCTCGCTGTACAATACGGGCGACGGCGTCCGCATGGCGCTCGACGTGGGCGCGGACCTGTGGCACATGGAAGTGTATGAAGGCATCACCATGGTGGGCGGCAGCTCGCTGATTCCCAAGGAGGGGCAGCAGGCGCGCATGTTCTCAAACACCGGTCTTCTGATGGGCAGCGCGGTGGTCGTGGCCGAGGACGGCAACCGCTTCCTGAAAGAAGATGAAGGCACGCGTCACGGCCACATCGCGACCGGCGGCGTGTGGATGAACCCGCGCTTCCCCAAGAACTACTTCTGTGTGGTGGACGCCGCGAACTACGCCGTGGCGCTTGAAAAGGGTCTGGACGCGGACTACCCCTATACCTATTCGGGCGATACGCTTGAAGCCATGGCCGAGGCCGCAGGCATCCATGCCGAAGGGCTCAAGGCGACCATCGACAACTTCAACACCTTTGCCCAGACCGGCGTTGACCTGAACCAGGGCCGCGCGGCAGCGACCATGAAGGCGTTCGGCGAAGGCCCGTACTACGCGGTCAAGCTCATGCCCTCCATCCTGAATACCCAGGGCGGCCCGCGCAGGAACGAAAACGCCGAAGTGCTGGACCGTGACGGCAACGCCATCCCCCACCTCTACAGCGCCGGCGAACTTGGCGGCATGACTTCCCTCCAGTATCAGGGCGGCAGCAACATCGCCGAGTGCTTCATCTTTGGCGCGATCGCCGGCAAGAACGCCGCGGCAGCGAAGGGCGAGCTGGGCGAATACGTGCCTGTATCGGCTACAGAATCGAACCTCGTGTACGTGCCGGGCTTTGAGAGCGACATCGCGATCCAGGCGGGCGCGGTTGAACTCGGTGAGAACCAAAAGCTTGGCGAGGGCAGCGGCATGGGCGGCGCGGTCGTGGTGCGCGTCACCATGGACGGCGATAAAATTGCCCAAGTCGAAGTGGTAGAGCACGCCGAGACCGCCGGTATTTCCGATCCGGCCATCGAGCAGATGCCGGGCCGCATCATCGAGGCGCAGTCCGCCGAAGTCGATGCGGTCGCCGGCGCGACCATCACCTCAAACGCCATCAAGGACGCCGTGAAAGACGCGCTGGCGAAGTAACCCATCAGGACACATAAACGCGACACCGCGCCGGTTCCAATCCGGCACGGTGTCATTTTTTGTACGTAAATAATTAACCCGCCCGAACTATGGCAGGCTTGACCGGTATGTTATACTAATCGAAAATACGCAAAGCTAGGAGTAGCGTTTATGATTGATCAAATGACCCTTGCTTACGTCAATCTATACGCGGTGTTGGGCGCGCTGCCGGAACTCGTGCGCCTGGACGAAACCGCGCGCGGCATCATCAAGGACAAGAAGCCAACGCGCCTGGGCATTCAGGTGAAGAACGGCCCGGCGGCAACGCTCGTGTTTGAGGACGGCATGTGCCACATGGCGGAGGGCGTCGAACACACAAACATCAAGCTCGCCTTTTCATCGCCCGAGAAGTTCAACGGCATGATCAACGGCACCGTCACCCCCATCCCCCGCAAGGGCTATGCGCGCATCTTTTTCTTGCTCAAGACCTTCACCAAGCTGACCGACCGTCTGACCGAACTTTTGCGCACGAGCGCGGATGAACAGGACGAAAAAACGCGCAGGCTCTCAACCGAGCTCTTGCTCTACGTGATCGGCGGCGCATGCGCCCAAATCGGCAACCATGACCCCATCGGCCGTTTCAGCGCCTCGAACATCGTCGATGGCGACATTGTGATCTCGATTGCGGACGGCCCGGCGGCGACGCTTGAGGTGCGGGGCAGCGCGCTCAAGGCGGTGAACAAGAAAAGCGAAAACCCGCGCGCCATCATGGAATTTGAGAGCTACGCCCTCGCGCGCGCGCTCTTTGACGGCAAGGTCAATTCCGTGGCCTGCATAGGCCAGGCGCAAATCTCAATGCGCGGCATGATTTCGATGATCGACAACGTCAATCGGATTCTTGACCGCGTGGCGCTGTATTTAGCATAGAAAAGAGGGAGCCGATATGCGTTTTCCCATCAATCAATACGAGAAGAGCCGCGCCATGTTTGAGCGCGCTGCCAAGGTCATTCCCTCGGGGCTGTACGGCCACCAGGGTCCGGCCGAAGGCTGCTACATTCCGGTGGACGCGTTCCCGCTGTTCTCCCAGCGCGCCGAAGGCACGTATTTCTGGGACCTTGACGGCAACCGCTTCGTCGATTACATGTGCGCCTATGGCCCGAACATTGTGGGTTACAACGATCCCGCGGTTGAAGAAGCCGCTGCGCGCCAGGCGGCCATTGAGAACTGCGTCACCGCGCCCAGCCCCCTGATCGTGGATTTTGCGGAGTTGCTCGTGGATACGGTCGCTTCAGCGGACTGGGCGTTCTTCGCCAAGAACGGCGGCGACGTGACCACGCTCGCAATCATGGCGGCGCGCGCGCACACGCACCGCAAGAAGATCGTCTTCTTCAAGGGATACTACCACGGCGTCGCGCCCTGGACGCAGAAGGTGGACTACCCCGGCGTCATTGAGGAAGACGTGATAAACAACCTCTATGTGCCGTTCAACAACACTTCGGCGCTTGAAGAAGTGTTCGAAAAACACAAGGGTGAGATCGCGGCGGTGATTTCACAGCCCTACATGCATGGCAACTTTGTGGACAACCAACTGCCCGAGGATGGGTACTGGACGGCGGTGCGCAAGCTCTGCGACGAAAACGGCACGGTGCTGGTCATCGACGATGTACGCACCGGATTCCGCCTTGACATGCGCGGCTCGGACCATTATTTCGGGTTCAAAGCCGATCTCATCTGCTTTTGCAAGGCGCTCGCGAACGGGCACAACGTATCGGCGCTTTGCGGGCAGGCATTCCTGAAAAATACGGTGAGTTCCATCACCTATACCGGCAGCTATTGGATGAGTGCGGTGCCGTTCGCGGCGGGGATCGCGTGCATTGAACGCATGAAGGCGCTGGGCGGGCCGGAAGTGTTGCTGGGCAAGGGCGCGACGCTGACGTCGGGCCTTGTTAAGACAGCGGCCAGGCACGGCTACCATCTGAACGCGACCGGCGCGCCGTCGCTGTTCTACTTGAGGCTGGCCGACGACGACTCATTGATGCTGCATCAGCGCTTCATTGCCGAAATGGTCAAGCGCGGCATCTTCCTGACCAACCACCACAACCACTTCATCAACTACGCGCTCAGCGAAGAGGACATCGCCTTGACGCTGGATGTCGCGGACGAGGCTTTCCGCGTACTGTAATCGCACAAAGCATTACAAAAGGCCAAGGGGACGCCAGGGCAATCGCCCTGAATCCCCCTTGGCCTTTTGCTTGCCTGCTAACTAACGACTTTCGCGCCATTGGCCTTGACCATGTAACGGATGAAGCACTCCCCGGCGGCAGGGTAGTTTGCCGCGCTGATGGGTACCCGCGCGCCGCTTTGCATCTCAAACACGTGGTCACCAACGCCGGCCACATGGTTCATGTTGACCACGAATGATTCATGGGGCCGCACAAAGCGGGCATCGAAAAACACGTCCTCAACGGTTTCGGAAAATGATTTTCCCAGCGCCTCGCTGCTCACTTGGCCGCCGCCCGGCATATAGATCGTGAGCGCGCCGCCGCGATACTCTACGTATTCTATCCGATCCATCGCAAAACTCGCCAATCCGTCTTCGCACCTGACCAGCAGCAACACCTTGCGCTCCTTGTGCGCCTCCGATTCGCGCCGGTATCGTTCGCACATGCGCAGGTGCACCACATCGTCCATATGCCTCTCCTCATCATCTGGACTGAGGCCGGGTGCGCTTTGCCCTCAGCCCAAAATCCTTATTTCTTCACCGTGATCACGCAGGTGGTCTTTATGCCCTGCGCCGTCTTGACCGTGATCGTAGCTTTGCCCTTCTTAAGCGCGGTCACCAGACCGTTTTCCACTGCCGCGATGCCCGGTTTATTGCTCGTGAAGGAAAGGTCCGCCGCGTCGATTGCTTCGCCGTTTAGCGCCGCGGCAAGTTCGAGCGTCTCGCCCACCTTGAGCGTGGCCTTCTTATTGCTGAGCTCAAGCTTCATCGCGCTCGCCTTGACCGTCACCTGAACGGTCACGCGCTTGAGGTTTGCGCTCACCGCCGTGATCTTGCACTTTCCCGCGGCAACCGCCGTGATCCTGCCCGCCTGGTCAACCGTGGCGACCTTCGGGTTGCCGCTCAAATAGAATGCCTGCTTGTCAAGCGCCTTCTCGGGTTTGACGGTGGCGGCAGCGTATGCCGTTTCACCAACGGTCAGGGTAAGCTTCTTTTTATCAAGCACAATCTTGACGGGCAGTTCAGCCTTTTCGCGCACGTTGAGCTTGATCGTGTAGGTTTCGCCCGCCGCAAGCACCCGCTCGCCCACCACAAGCGCCGCCTTGGAGGTGGATTCCACCTTGTACACAAGATCCGTCGCGCCCAGCGCAAGCGCCTTCACCTGCTTGCCGCTCTTGTTGAGCTCGGCGACCGCGCCGTCACGCACCGACCAGGTCCCGGTATAGCCGTCCATCTTGGGCAGCACCAGCGCCTTTCCCACCTGAACCGCCAGCACCTTGATCCCCAGGTCGATGCCGTCCGCACCGAGCGGATCTGCGGGACCCGCGGGATCCGGCGCGTCGGAGGAAACCGTTACGGTGCAGGCTGCGCTCTGCCCGTTCGCCGCCCCTGTGATGGTGGCCGTGCCTTCGCCAACCGCGCTCACCAAGCCGTTGGCGTCAACCGTCGCAACCTTCCCGTCGGAAGTAGACCAGGTTACGCCCTCCTCGCTCGCGCTTAGCTGCTCCGTCGCGCCCGGTTTAAGGGCAAGGGTTGCGGGGGATACCGTCAGGGTCGCCGCCGGAACTTCGAACGACGATTTGCTCGTTTCGCGCGCCGTGAAGTGCGCGGGGCCCGCCACCTCAAAGGAAATGGTCGTATCACTTGCCGTGCCGGTCTTGAGCTTCAACCCGGCGGGGATCTCCCAGCGTCCGAACGTCTCGGACAGGGCTGTCAGCGTAACCGTCTCGCCCTTCTTGGCGTAGTGCGAACCGGTCAGGTTGGTTTCATTGATCGAGGCGCTGCCCGTCACCGTAACGGCGTAGGTCGCGGCGTTTTCGACGACGCCCTTGTCGGTCTCATCTTTGACTTTCGCGCCCTCGTCCAGCTTGATGCCCTCGGTCGCAACGCTTACATCCGCACCCTTGGCCACATCGAGTTCCGCGCCCTTTTGCACGGTGATCGATGCGTTGCCCGTTACGCCCACATGCGCGCTTTCGGAGATATTCAGCGTTCCTTTGGAAACCACGATTTCGCCCTCGTTGGCCACCGTGCCGGTGACGTTGAGCGTCCCCTCGTTCTTGAGCGCGCCGGTGTTGGTCACGGTGCCGGCGGCGTCCATCTTGCCGGTGTTTTCCATGGTGCCGTTGTTGGCCACCGTGCCGGTGACGTTAAGCGCTCCCTCATTCTTAAGCGCGCCGTTGTCGGCGACGGTTACCGTGCCTGCGGCCTGCATCGTTCCCGTGCCCTTGTTGTCCAACGCGCCGCTCACCTCGAGCGTCGCGCCGACGGGTACCGTCAGCGCACCCTCGTTCTTGAGCGCGCCGACGACGGTAACCGTGCCTGCCGCCTGCATCGTTCCCGTACCCTTGTTGTCCAATTCGCCGCTCACCGCGAGCGTCGCACCGGCGGGTACCGTCAACGCTCCCTCATTGTTGAGCGCGCCGGCGACGGTAACCGTACCTGCCGCCTGCATCGTTCCCGTACCCTTGTTGTCCAACGTACCGCTCACCGCAAGCGTCGCACCGGTCGGTACCGTCAGCGTCCCTTCGTTCTTGAGCGCGCCGTTTACATTGAGCGTCACGTTCTGGGGAACGGTAATCGTCGTGGTCACGGGCACTTCCAGTGTCACGTTGGCCGGAACCGTGGTCGTCTCGCTCAGCGTCACGGCCGCCGCGGTCACCGTAACCTTTGCCGCCTGAGAATCGCTCGCGTTGTCGCTCAGCGCGGTCGAAACCGTGTGGTAGAACGAAACCGCTCCGTTTGATCCCGATCCGGTGTTGGCCGTCGCCACGCTGCCATCGACCGACACTTGCCCGGTAGCCGCCGGGGGCATCTGCACCACGTCTTCTGCGCCGTTCATGGTGATGTTCAATTGCACCGCATCTGGGATCGATTTGATGATCACGCGCCCGTCCACGCACTCGATGTCCGCTCCGCCGGCCGTGTAGCTGCCGTTCTTGGTGATCGCGACGCCGCTGATCACGACCGTGTGGGGCGAGCCGTTTTGAATGCCGACCGCGCCCGTATAATCAAGGGTACCGCTCCCGGCAAGGGTGAGCGTGCCGCCGCGCGGCACCGCGATCGCCGGATCGGCATTGGCGATGGCCAGCTTGTGCCCGTTGGTGTCAATCGTCATCTCCTTGGCCCCGACGTTGAGCGGGGTTGCGGCGGTATACGTCCAGTCGGAGCCGAGCGACAGCGTCCCCTTGTCCGGCACGTTGTCAAACGCGCCCTGAATCGTGGCGTTGGCGTTCGTCCCGGCGGGATCGTAAAAGTACGCGCCGTTCCTGGCCGAAGCCTTGTCCAACTGGTTCTCTACATACGCGCCGTTGTTGGCCTGGCTCAGGGCGTCGATTCCCTTGTAGCGGTTGACCGTGTTGCCCGCCGCCGCCGCGATCACGCAGATGTCCAGGAAGTTGTCCTCGAATGTGTTGTTCGTGAGCACCGCGAGCGCGGTGCCGCACACCACCCAACCGCGCGACCCGGTCACACGGTTGCGCGCAACCTCGCCGACCTGGTCGCCGTTGATGTAGGCGGGCTGGCGCAAGTTGGCGATGGTGTTGTCCGTGATCCGGTAATCCTTCGCACCCGCGTACACTTCAATCGCGCGGGTCGTGTTGCCGCTCTTCGCCCTGCCGTTTGACCCATCCCAGTTGTACCCCGCCCAGTCGAAGGCGCAGCGGGTCACAATGCCGTTTGTCTGCAAACCTACGATGTTCTGCGCCGTATCGTCGGTTTTGACGATGGTGAGCCCATTAAGCGCCGCGCCGTTTGAGAGCAAGAAAATGCGCACATTTTTGCCGCTTACGTTGACCTTGGCGCCCGAGGCGGCGGTGATGGTCACCGGCTTATCGAAGGCATAGCTTTTGCTCAGCGCGATATCCTTTTCAACGACGATTCTCGCGCACGAATCCCTGAGGGCATAGGCTTCGTCGAAAGTCGCGAACGAGTAAGTGCCGCCTTCGTTCACAAGCTCCACCCGCACCGCGTCGCCCGTATTGCGCAAGCCGCCTTCCCCCTCCGCCCAAGCCCCCTGTCCCAGCATCAACGCCAACACGACCGCCAGAACAATCAATACCGCCCTGCGCTTCATACTGAAACCCTCCGTTTTCTTCGTAACCGTCGCCTTCACGGCGCGCGATGTTTTCTTCGCGGGCTTTCCCGCCCGCCTCTCTTGCTGTCCATACATTACCACCTTTCCCGCTTATTGGGCGTGATATTGCTTTTTATGGCCCGTTTTACGCTTTTGGCGTCAATTCTTTATACAACGCAAACGGACGCCCGGCAATGGGACGTCCGTTTGCGTTCAACTCCGCGTTTCTATTCTTACTTGAACAAGCGCTGCTGCGCGTAATACTTCACCCAACTCAGCGCTTCCTTGACCCTTGCGATGGCTCGGTTGTGCCACAGGTCCGGGCCCGGCGCGGGATAGGGCGCTGCGTTGACATCCGCGTCTTCAGCCAGCCACATGGCGCGGCGGATGTGGTAGTCGCTGGTCACCACCAGCGCCTTGCCCATACCGTGCTCTTCCATGATCCCGCGCGCGTTGGTCAGATTTTCAAAGGTGTCGGTTGATTGGTCTTCAAGATAAACCGCGTCCTCGGGCACGCCTTGCCGGATCAGGTAGTCCGCCATGGCGCGCGCCTCGGTCATGGGCTCGTCGCCGCCGCGCGCGCCGCACACAATGAACGCGGGCGCCAGATTCTGTTTATATGCGGCGTAGCCCGCTTCAATCCGGTGCTCAAGCGTCGTTGAAAGTTCGCCGTCGGGCATCACCCGCGCGCCCAGGACCACGATGACATCGGCGCGCTGGGCCGGATAATCGGCTTTTGACGTGATGTGTACCAGCGCGACCAGCGTGAGCCCTATGGCAAGCCCAACGCCCAGGATGACCAGCGCCACCTTCTTTGCCACCTTTCGAGCCTTGTTTCCCTTTTTTTCAGACATGATACGCTCCCTTGAGGGTCTCGACCACCCGCGCTTTGCGGGTTTTGAGGGCTTCGATCAGCCCCTTCACATCGTGCACCGGCCACGGCAATTCCATCGCGCCCTGATCGACTTCATCGACCGCGTGCGCATCGGAACCCGCCACCTGAATGAGGCGGTTTTCAAGCGCCATTTGAAGCGCGCGCGCGTCCCAATCGTGATGGCCCGCGTGGCGGCCGTTGTACACCTCGAACGCGTCGTAGAGCTTGGGCCGGGGCGCAAACGGCTCGATGTAGTATGCCTTGCGGAAGGGATGCGCGTGGGTCAAGAACGCCCCCGCCGCGCGCGTTTGACTGACATAGCGGTCAATGTCCCACTCGGCCACGTCCGGGTGCGCAAGCAAAAACTCCTCACCCAGGCCGTAGGTCAATACCTCCGGCCCGTCCGTGTTGGTCTCCCAGCCGAAAAGTACCGTCACGCCCAGCCGGTCGCCTTCTTTTTTGGCCGCGCGATAGCCCTTCATCAGGCAGTTGACCTTTTCCTCCCACGGCGCGATGTGCGGGCAATTGATGTTGGCGTTAAAGAAATGATCGGTCACCACCACCAGCTTGTAGCCCGCCTGATGGCACGCGCGAATCATTTGGGCGCCGCCCGCCTTTCCGCAAGCGCTCGATTCGGCGGTGTGCAGGTGCAATTGCGCAAAGAAACCACTCATTTGGACGCCTCCCGATTGATTGGGATCAGGTCGCCCATGTGTTCTTCAAACGCGCGGGGCCTGAATACTTCCATGCCAAACCCGTGGAAAAAGGTCATTTCCCCAAAGTATACTACGCCTTCCACTTCGTACAGGTCAATGCGGATGTGCCGTATGCCCTTTGAGAGCTTGCGCGCGACCGCCAGCATTTCATCTAGGCGCTCAGGGCGCTTGACTTCCCCCGCGTATCCGGGATGGCGGTTGAACATGTCCTGGCGCACCCAGTTGGTATCGTAGAAATTGCGCGTGTGGTTGGTGTAGCGGTCCACATCCACGATGATGTACTTCGGTTCCCCGTCAAAGCAGAGGAACTTGTAATCATAGGGCACGCCGCCGTTTTTGCCTTCAAGAAACCGCTCGATCAAAACGCGCGGCGCGATCCCCTTGTAGGGCCACTCGCGGCTGAGATAAAACCAATCGCCCTTCATCCATCCCGCGATCTTCGCCCGCTCGCGCGCAATCGCCCCTTCGTCCTTGCGCCCGTCCTGGATGATGTTGGCGGACGAGCCATGCGTGCATTTCAGGACGTATTTCCCAGGCAACCGATCCCACGCTATGTCTTCTTCGCGGTCGTAGCGCGCGATTTCGGGAATCAGGTATTGCGCCCCCGCGACTTCCTTTACATAATCGCGCACGGCGATCTTGTCAACAAAAGTCCTGTACCGCTCGTCCCGGTCGTAGAGCTTGATCCATTGCAGCTTTTCGTTGTACAGCCGCGGGTTTTTAAGGTTCAGGCGCCGTCCCAGCTTCAAATAATACTGAACCTTGAGAAACGCCTCGTCCGGCACCCAGTCGAGCAAGCGTCTGCGCGCAAGGCCGCTCATTTTATTGAACAAAAACACGCGCAGTTTCCATAAGCCCCGGGGTTCGGTTACCGTTTGCGCCATCTTACGCCTCCAGCTTGGCTATGGACGAATCCATGCGCTTGAGCGTCTCTTCCTTGCCGAGCAAGTAAGCGATCTCGATCGCGCCGCCGGGCGTTGACGCGCGTCCTGAAATCGCGATGCGCAGCGGCCACAGCGCTTGGCCGGTCTTCATGCCAAGTGCCGCGACAGATGCCATGACGGCGTCGTGGATGCCGGTCTCGGAGAAATCATCGATCCCCGCGATCACCGGCCGCAGCTTTTTCAGCGCGTCAAGCGCAACCGCACAATCGGTCTTCATCTTCTTGTGGGTGTAAAGCTCGTTGTCAAACTCCGGCATTTCGTGAAGGAAATCCACCATGCCCGGGATCTGATTGAGCACCTCGGTGCGCGTGTGCAAGAGCTGTGCAACGCGCTTCAGGTCAAATGCATTCTCATCAAGCGCCCCCTTGAGCCACGGCTCGGCCTTCTCAAAGAATTCCTCAGGCGAAAGCTTCTTCATGTATTCTGAATTGAACCAGGTGAGCTTGTTCATATCGAAGATCGAAGGCGACTTGTTGAGGCCCTCAAGGTCAAAGACTTCCTCAAGCTCTTTAAGGCTAAAGAACTCGCGCTCGCTCCTCGGGCTCCAGCCGAGCAAGGCGATGAAGTTGATGACGGCGTCCTTGAGGTAACCCTGATCCATCAAGTCCTCAAACGAAGGATCGCCGTAGCGCTTGCTGAGCTTGCGCGTGGCGTCGCGCATGACGACAGGCAGGTGCACGTAGACGGGCGGCTGCCAGCCAAAGGATTCATAGAGCAGGTTGTACTTGGGCGCGCTCGACAAGTACTCGGTGCCGCGCATGACATGGGTGATGCCCATGGTGTGGTCGTCGATGACATTGGCGAAGTTGTAGGTTGGCAGGCCGTCAGCCTTGATGAGCACGTTGTCGTCAAGGGTCCCGCAATCGACCTCGACATGCCCGTACAGCGCATCGTCAAAGGACGCCTTGCCATGAAGCGGCACGTTCTGGCGAATGACGTAGGACTCGCCCGCGTCAAGGCGGCGCGCAACCTCGGCCTTGTCCATATGGAGGCAATGCTTGTCATACTTGAAGGTCTCGCCCTTCTTCTCGGTCTCGGCGCGCGCCGCATCGAGCCGCTCCTTGGTGCAAAAACAATAGTACGCCCCGCCCTTTTCGACGAGCTCCTTGGCGTAGGGCAGGTAGAGGCCCTTGCGCTGGGTCTGGATGTAGGGGCCGTAATCGCCGCCGACGTCCGGGCCCTCGTCATAGGTAAGCCCCGCAAGGCGAAGCGACTGGTAAATCTTGTCCACCGCGCCCGGCACTTCGCGTTCCTGGTCGGTATCCTCAATGCGCAGAATGAACGTGCCGCCCGTTTTGCGCGCGAACAGGTAGGTATAAAGCGCCGTGCGCAAGCCGCCCAGGTGCAGGTACCCCGTGGGGCTGGGCGCGAAACGAGTGCGTACCATGTCGATCGTCTCCTTTTTATCGTCAGCGTCTGAGCGTTTTTTCTTAAAATATAGTATACCACGCGTCGGTTAACTTTCAAACGCCCGGGCGATTGTTTTGACTTGGGGCGGGGATTGTTTGATTCAAGCGAATGAACTTGACAGGGCCACGGGTGGGTTGTACTATATATTTCGCGCAACGCGCGACAAACTTACAACAAACAAGGAAGAAGAAATGAACGTACAATGGAAGGGCGGCGTGCTGAAAATCGCCGGGACGGCACTTGACCCAAACCTTACCCTGATCGACAGCGCGCAGTGTTTTACATGGCGCGAAGCGCAAGGGCGGTATTACGCGGCGCTGTTTGACCGCGCAATCTGCCTGGAACAGATCGGGGACGCGCTGCTGGTCTCCCCCGTCGCGGAGGATGAAATCGAGGATTTCCTTCATTACTTTGATCTGATGCGCGATTATGGCGCGCTTCGGGACCGCTTGACCGCGCACCCGGCGGCGCTTCGCGCGCTTGAATGCCTGCCGGGCCTCAAAATCCTCAACCAGCCGCCCTGGGAAACGCTTTTGTCCTTCATCATTTCGGCCAACAACAACGTTGGCCGCATTCGCCGCCTGGTATGGCTGCTGGGCGCGCAGTTCGGCGCGGCGTATACGCTTGACTCTCTGACGCTAAACGCGCTTCCAAGCCCGGAAGCGCTGGCGGAGGTCGGCGAGTCGGCGCTTCGGGACCTGGGCTTTGGTTACCGCGCGCCCTACCTGATCGATACCGCACGGATGGTGGCGGCGGGTTTTCCGCTTGAGGAACTATCTCAAATGCCCTACGAAAAGGCGCACGCGCTTTTGCAAAAGCTTCCGGGCGTGGGGCCGAAGGTGGCGGACTGCGTGCTGCTGTTCGGGTGCGGGCACGCCTCGGCGTTTCCGGTGGACGTATGGGTGGAGCGGCTGATGCGCGCGTGGTTTCCTGAACTCGCGCAGGCAAGGACCCGCGCCGCGCTCGCCTCGGCCGCGCGCGAACTGCTCGGCGAGAACGCGGGCCTCATCCAGCAATTTCTGTTCCACTGCGCACGATGCGGCATCATGGAATTGTAAAAAGCGGCGCGCCGTCCGCTACGGTCGCGTTTCCCCCGCATCGCCCAGCTCGGCGCAAATGATGTTTGGCGCCACGGCCCCGAGGGCCGACAGGTCCTGGGGCGGGCAGCGGTTGTCGGTAATCAGCGTTTGGATGGCGCTCAGCGGGCAGATCAGCGTGAAGCCCGTGCGGTTGATTTTGCTGTGGTCGGCCACCACAATGCTGTGCTTGGCCCGCTCCACCATCATGCGGTCGATGATGGCTTCGTCCGCGTGATAGGTGGTGATGCCGCCCACCGCACTCACGCCGTCGAGGGTCAGGATCGCGTGATCCGCCTGATATTTCGCCAGCTGATCCTGGGCGTCGCCGCCGCAGATGAAACCGTACTGCACGTTCAGTTCTCCGCCCAGGAGGATCACGCGAAAGCCGGGAACATCGCTCAGCTCGGTCGCGATGGCGATGGAACTTGTGACGATGTTCAGGTTCTTAAGCCCCCGCAGCTCCCGGGCAACCTCAAGGGTCGTGGTGCCGGAATTGATGAAGAGGGTGTCTCCGTTTTGGATCAGTTTCACGCATGCCCGGGCGATCGCCTGCTTTTCGGGAAGGTTTGACACATTGCCTTCCCGGGCCGCGAGGCGTACCTTCGCTATCGCGCCGCCGGACACCCGCTCAAGCTTGCCGCTGCCCTCCAAGGCTTTCAAATCCGTACGGATCGTCGCCTGGGTCGCGCCCAACTGGTCGCTCAACTGCTTGACATATACGTGCCCCGTCCGGTCCAGAACATCCAATATCTTTTTCCTGCGCGCGTCAATCTTAAGCTCGGCGGATGCCATCTGCTTCCTCCTGACGGGCGTTCAACCGCTCGCCCACGGCTCCGCCGGGATGAATGAGCGCAAATTGCCTCTCCTGATATCCGGTCTCCTCAATGAGCGCTGCCTGCAGCGCGTGAAAGATCATGCACAGGGCGGTGGTGCTCGTCGTGCCCTGGGCGTTGTACTTGTCGGTTTCTCTCGTCACATATTGTTTCAATACGACATCCGCGTCCTTGGCAAGGGGCGAATCCAGGTTTTCCGTAACCGCAATGACGCTGACGCCCTTCACCTTGCAGATGGCGATGATCGGCAACAGTTCCTTTGTCTTACCGCCCCGGGAGGCGAGAAGCATCACGTCGCCTTTCTGAAGAAAACCCGACGCGCCGTGAATGGCTTCAGCCGGTGAGATAAAGCGCGCGGGGCGCTCAATGCAGCACATCAGGTGAGCAAAGTGCTGACAGGCAATGCCCGAGTGACCGCAACCGCTGGCGCCGATCCGCGGCGCGCGGGAGAGCAGTTCCACGGCCTTCGAAAAAGCCGCCTGATCAAAATGTTCTTTGAGTTTCAGTATGCAGTCCGCCTCAATTTCATACGCCGCCAAGGCCGCCGCCATCGCTTGTTCATTCATGCCAATCGCACCTCCATTTTTCATTATATATAATATCATTTTTCAAAAAGATAATCAATAAAAATATTGTTGACTTTTATTTTTTGTGATGATAAACTTATGCCATACGGCAAAAGCATATTGCCAATTGAATGGAGGGCTTTTTTCATGGAATTCAAGGTGTATCAGAAGGAGCTTGAGCTTCAGTCCCGCGGATGGATTCCCACCTTTCATGACGTGACCAAGGAAATCCTCGACATCGTGGCAGCATCCGGCATTTTGAACGGCACCGTTTGCATCGCCTCACACCACACCACCTGCTCCGTGATGATTCAGGAGTGCTCCCATGACGTGGACTCTTTTGACTTGGAGTTTTTGCAGCACGACTTGCTCGACGTCATGCGCAAGATGATTCCGGATTTTGCCGAGGAACATCAGTACCGCCATCCCGGCCCCATTCACGCCCAATTTGGCCGCTATGTAAACGAACCGGGCGATTTCACCAGCATGAACACCGACGGGCACCTGCGCTCCTGCTTCTTCGGCCGCAGCGAAACCATGACCATCAAGGACGGCGTACTCGACGGCGGCGAGTTTGCCCACGTCTACTTTATCGACTGGGATCACGTGCGCGCCCGCCGCCGCCAGCTCAACGTCACGGTCATGGGCACTGCGGATCAGGTGGAGGACCGCAAGTGGAACGGCGGTGAAGTAATCAACACGGCGCGCAAGTACACCGAAGATGAAAAGGCCTACGACGTACATTACGATCTGTACAAGCAGCGCTGAAAACGGCAAGGCAGGGGGGCGGCTCAATGAAGCGGTATGTCCTGGGACTTGACATCGGAACCACCTGCGCAAAGGCGCTCATCGTCGATGAGGGCGGCTTGGTTGTCGGCGCCGGCAGCCATGGCTACGGCCTGATCTCAAGCGGCGCGGTCATCGAACAGGACAGCGCCGATTGGATAAGGGCGGCGGCGACCGCCGTGCGAACGGCTTCAAAGGGGCTGGACGCCGACTTGATCGCGGGCATTTCCATGTCCACGCAGGGCGGCAGCACGGTGGCCATCGACAAAAACGGCGCGCCCATCGGCAACGCCCTGACGTGGATGGATACCCGCGCCCAGGCGGAAGCGGAAGAAGTCAAGCAGGAACTGGGCGATGAATACATCTACCGGGTCAGCGGCTGGCGCGTCAATCCCGCGCTGGACGCGGCGAAGATTCGCCACATGAAGAAGGACAGCCGCTATCAGGCGGCAAACGCCTACTGGACCACCCTCGAGATTCTAAACTTCTACCTTTGCCGAAATCCTGCGATTGACCCGACCAACGCCGCGATCCGCCAGCTCTACAACATTGAAGAAAACCGCTGGGACGCGAAGCTGTTGGGCGCGGCGGGCGTTGCCCTGGATGAACTGCCTATTGTTTTGCCCACGGGTACACTCGTGGGCAAACTCTGCCCCGAGGCGGCGGCCGACATGGGCCTTGCGGCGGGCATCCCAATATACAACGGCGCGCACGACCAATACGCGGCCGCCATCGGCGCAGGTGCGGTGGCTGAAGGCGATATGCTGCTTTCGGCGGGCACCACCTGGGTGCTCATGGGCATCAGCCACGAACCGCTGTTTACGCAAAGCTACATCGCCCCCGGCAAGCATCCGGTTCCCGGACTCTACGGGGCCATCGCGTCGCTCACCTGCTCCGGCGCGTCGCTTGAGTGGTTCAAGAACAACTTCCTGCGCGAGGAATTCGATGAAATGAACCGCGTAGCCGCTGAGCGCCGGGAGAAGGCGGCGGAGCTTTGCTACTATCCCTACATGGCGGGAGCGAACTACCCGCTGTGGACCGCGAACGCGCGGGGCGCTTTTACCGGCATTACGCTTGAGCATGACCGCTTTGATTTCGCCCGCTCCATCATGGAGGGCGTGGCCTTTGGCGTCAGGCGGGGCGTTCAGGACTTTCGCCTAAACGGCGCGGATGTCGGCAAAATCACCATAATGGGCGGAGCGGCGAAGAGCCCGCTCTGGTGCCAGATCATTGCCGATGCCACGGACGTCGTCATCCAGCGGCTCAACCAGGCGGACGTATGTGCCTTGGGCGCGGCGGCCATCGCCCTCGTCGGCGTCGGCATTTGCAAGGACTACGAAGCAGCGGCGCGCCTCATGGTGCATCCCGAAGCCGAGTACCTGCCCCAGGCGGCGCAAAAGGCTTGGTATGACGAGAAATTCTTGAAGTTCGACGGCATGTGGCGGCACATGCAGAAGTTTTATGAGGCACAGCTATGAGTTACGATTATTTTCACTATACCGATCTTGACCGCGCCTTTTACGAGGAACGGTTGAAGCCGCGCATGCCAATGCGCTTCTTGGATGCCCATACGCATATGAACCTGAGCGAACACGTGCTTAACGTTCCGCCGGAGCGCATCGCCGACGACTGGGCGCTGCAAAACGGCATGCTGATGAGCGCGGAGGACGCGAAACTCTATTATGATACCCTCTTCCCGGATCAGGCGTGGGCGTTGGTGTCCTTTCCCTTCCCCCTCAAAGAAGCGCATATTGAGGAAAACAACGATTACGTGGCCGATTGCGCGCGGCAGGGCAAGATTGCATACGCGCTGATGTGCGTCAAGCCCGAGTATAGCGCCGAGTACATCGAGCGGGAGATTTTCTCCAAGGGCCTGTCCGGTCTCAAGCCCTACCCGGACATGGTATCCGGCAAGAAAGGCAGCGAAATCGGCATTTTTGAATTCTTTCCCCGCGAACAGATGGCTTTGGCCGAACGGCTGAATCTTCCGGTGGTGATGCACCTGCCAAGAGCCGGCCGCATGCCGGATGAAAACAACATACGCGAGCTTCGCGAGATTCGTCAGAAGTACCCGAGACTCAAAATGATCATCGCCCACTGCGGGCGCTGTTACACACCCTACCACTTTGAACAGGCGCTCAACGCGATGGGAGAGGATCTCGCCGGCTTCCTCTTCGACACCGCCGCGGTGACCAACCCCGAGGTACTGAAGATGCTCCTTGAGCGCGTCGATCACAAGAGCATCCTCTTCGGAACCGACGAGCCCATATTCCTCTGGCACGGATACCGGGAGTGGACGAAGACCACGTACATCAACCTCGCCCGCGAGGACTTTGCCTGGAACAAACACCACAAGGACGATAAAACCGAGGCGGGGTATACCCTCTTCGTCTATCGCCAGATCGACAACATCCTCACCGCCCTTGAGAACGCCGGGCTGCCCGAAGATGTGAAGAACGACATCTTCTTAAATAACTGCAAGCGCATCTATAGCCGCTGAGAAAGGGATCACCATGAAGCCCACCATTCGCGCGCCCTATTTTGAGATTGGTACGAAAAACTACATCTATGGAGACAAGGTGCTTGAGTACGCCCTGGCCGCGGACAAAGCCGCGGAAAAGTACGACATCGATGTGCTTTTCATTTGCCCGGCGGTGGAGATCCGCCAGGTCGTCGAGAACACCAAACACCTGATCGTACTCGCGCCCTACATGGACACCCTGCGCCCGGGGCGCGGTATGGCGGACGTTCTGCCTGAGGCGCTCAAGGCCGCGGGCGCGCGGGGCGTGGTGATCAACCACTGCGAAAAGCCCATGTCGCTTCCCCAGATGAAGAAAACCATCGACCGCGCCCGCGAGCTTGATTTCCTCGTCTTCGCCTGCGCGGATACTTTGGCCGAAGCCAAGGCCATCGCGCAGCTCCATCCGGACATCATCAACCCCGAACCTTCCGAGATCATCGGCGGCGGAAGCGGCGTCAGCCCCATGGCCTATGTAAAGGACTCCATCCGCGTCATCAAGGAGATTTATCCCGACATCATGGTGGAGCAGGCTGCCGGCATCACGAACGGCCAGCAGGTTTATGACTTCATCATGGCAGGCTCCGAAGCCGCGGGCGCGGCCTCCGGCATCATGAACGCGAAGGACCCCATCGCCATGATCGACGAGATGATCGCCGCCACGCGCCGCGCTGCGGACGATTTGAAAAACCAGCAAAAGTGAGGAGATCTTCATGATTTACAGAGAAAGCTTTGAGCTTCAATCCCGTGACCGGGCGGTGTCCTTTCACGATGTAACCGGCAAGGTTAGGGAGATCGCCGCCGCATCCGGCATGAAGAACGGCATCGTGGTGGTCTATTCTCACCACACCACCTGTTCGGTCATCACCCAGGAGTGCGCCTTTGACATGTCCATGACCGGCCTCGAGACCCTTCAGCAGGACCTTGTGAACGTGTTTGAAAAGATCATCCCCACCTGCCGCCACGAAGGCATGTACCTCCATCCGGGCCAAAAGGCGCTGGTGTTTGCCGAAGAGCACGGCGAAGACAATTTTGGCTGTCACAACACCGACGCGCACCTGCGCTCCT
The DNA here is from genome assembly GCA_031551775.1 of Eubacteriales bacterium. Lineage (GTDB taxonomy): Bacteria > Bacillota > Clostridia > Christensenellales > Aristaeellaceae > Anaerozeibacter. Next base: position 101,245 of record JAVBND010000046.1, read on the forward strand.
CCATCATCGGCCGCAATGTGACCATCGTGATGGCGGATGGGGAAATGGACCTGGGCGAGTTTGGCCGCATCCACTTCATTGATTTTGATCAGACGCGCGCCCGCAAGCGCACGGTGCAGGTTATGGTCATCGGGGAGTAATCCTTATAAATGCCATGAGTTATCCGGTACCTCCTTGACAACAAAAGCGGGCGGCGGCTATAATGTTAAAATGGGAAAAAGGAAGCGGCGCAGGCGCTTAACGCGCCCTCGGCCGATATGAAAACCGGGAGTTATTGCCTATGAAAAGCAACCGCCCTACGCTGAAAGATGTCGCGGAGCGCTCCGGGTATGCCCTTCGAACGGTGAAGAAGGTGATGGGGGGCAACGTTAACGTCCGCGACCGTACCAAACAGGCGGTTCTCGCGGCCGCTGAAGAGCTTAATTACACCCGCAACCGCGCCGCGAGCGCCTTGGCGCGCAACCGCATCATTCGCATCGCCGTGGTCTATTCCATCACCATTACGTCCGAAGCCTACTTCCCGGAAGTAAAGCACGGCTTTGACAATGCGGAACGGGAATTTTGCGATTTCGGCCTCGTGCTCGAATATCACCTGAGCCACCTAGGCGGGTGGCAGCACCAGCAGTCGGTTTTGCAAGCGCTCATAAAGCGAGAGGACATCGACGGCGTCATCATTCAGCCCATGAGCGGCACGCGCCTAAACGGCGAGATTGACGCGCTGGCCGAGCAGGGAAAGCCGGTGGTGACCTTTGGCGCGGACGCGCCGGGCAGCAAGCGCCTGTGCTACGTGGGCCCGGATGCCTACAAGTCCGGGCGCATCGGCGGTCAGATTCTGGCCAATTACATCGGTAAGCATGGTCGCGTGTGCCTGATCAATCAGGCCGTTGACCACATGCAAACCCGTGAGCGTTGCCGCGGGTTCCTAGACCGCATCCACGAGCACTATCCGGGCATCGAAGCCTTTGAACTCGATATTCCCCAGGACGGGCCCGATTACTACGACGCGGTGAGCGATATTGTGCTAAATGGCAATATCTCCGGCCTTTTTTCAACCGATGCCAACACAGTGGTCGCGGGACAGGTGCTCCAGGACCTGAGTTTGCCGGACATCGTCCTCGTGGGGTTCGACCTTTCTCAAAGCGGCGTGCAATTGATGAAGGACGGCTACATTCGCGTGATCATCGAGCAAAAGCCGGAGAGCTTTTCCTATCTGGCAGCGGTCACGCTCTTTCACCACATCGCCGATGGGAAACTGCCGCCCGCGATCAACAATACGCCTCTGTACATCATGACCAGCGAATGCTTGGAAGCATAGTACCTCACAGCACCTCGCCCCGGTGGGGCATCTCTTTTGCGGCAAATATGCACTCGTATGCATTTAAAGACAAGCAAGGAAGGGATAAGAATGGAGCGCAAGGAACCCTATATCCACACGCGCAACTATGGTTGCCGCCTGCGCCGCTACCGGCAAAGCGGCATTGAAATGCTGTCGATGGAGAACAAGAAGCTCAAGGTTGTCCTTGCCTTGGGCAAGGGTGCGGACATCATGGAATTCCTCTATAAGCCCATGGATATCGACTGTATGTGGCATTCCTTCAACGAATTGAAGGATGGTTCCCACATGCCGACCGTCGCCGCGACGGGCGGCAGCTTTCTTGACAGCTATGCCGGGGGTTGGCAGGAACTGTGCCCTACCTATGGCGCGAATACCCTCTACCATGGCGGCGAGATCGGCATTCACGGCGAAGCCTGCCTGTATCCGTGGAATTGCGAGATCGTCGAAGACGTGCCGGAACGCATTGAGGTGAAACTAACGTTGCGGCTGATCCGCAGTCCTTTCTTGCTTGAAAAGCGCGCTGTGCTGGAAGAGAACGGCGCCGTGCTTCGCCTTAAGCAAAAGATCACAAACCTGAGTAGCGTTATGCAGGACTTCATGTGGGGGCATCACCCCGCTTTCGGCTACCCTTTCCTGGACGAGAGCGTTCGCATCCGGATTGACGGTACGCCGGATCTGGTCGTGCCCGCCTCCACCATTGCCCATCACTGCCCCTTTGATCGGGAAACCCGGGGGAAGTGGCCAATGCTCTTGGCAAAGGACGGCAAATCCCTCGACATGAGCCGCGCGTACGCGCCTGAGGAAAGGCTGTACATGGAGTATTGCATTTCGGGTTTGAAAGAGGGCGCCTACGAACTGATCAACGAGAACCTGGGCCTAGGGTTTCGGATGCGCTTTGACAAAGAGATCTTCCGCCATCTCTGGGTCTGGGGGCTGTATCGCGGCATTGAAGTTTATCCATGGTATGGCCGCAGCTACGTATTGGCTGTGGAACCTTGGTCTTCCATGCCGGGAAACTACGAGAGCGCACGGCGCGCAGGCGAAGTCCTGATGCTCGAACCGGGCGCTTCCATGGAGACGGAAGTATTCGCGGAAGCTTTTCAAACCGGCATGACCGCCGGAGATTGTTAAACAATCCACACAGCGAACTCGAGCCGATGCGGACATGTGCACATGTGGTGGTTTTGAATTTGTGCGCATCGACTAATTGACACCAGAATTGTTGTGTGTTATAATGTGCACGTTGTTAACATTTGTTCTATACACTTCATGTGCACTCGTGGGTATATTTGGGAACCGGTTTACTGAAAACGGGGTTCACAAGAAAAGGACCGAGCGCGCAATTTTTTTAAAGGTAAAGTGCACTCGCGCGCACTTTAGTGAATAATCAGGAGGAAGCTACATGAACGTCAAAAACAAACAAAGCGCCAAAGCGGTTAATTCGGGCTCCATGATCGGACAGATGCTGCAAAGGCGCGAAGTATCCCTGGCGATCCTGCTGGTCGTATTTGGGGCGTGCCTGTCTTTCGCCACCCCGAATTTTTTGAGAGCCGCGAATTTCCGCGTGCTGCTCCAGGGTATGAGCACGGACATGATGATCGCGATACCCATGTGCATCTCCCTCATCGCCGGAAACATCGATTTCTCCGGCGGCTCCGCCCTGTGTCTGAACGGCGCGATCTGCGCGATCATGCTCAACAAAGGCGTGCCGGTGCCCCAGGCCATCCTCATCGGCCTTTTAAGCGGCTTTATCCTGGGCGGGCTGAACGGCGTGATCATCAACAAGCTTCGCCTCACGCCCCTGGTGGCCACCATGGGCACCTGGATGGCCTATCGCGGCGCGGCGCTGGTCTTGCTGGGCGGCGGAACCGTCTCCTCCTTCCCTGAGAGCTTTTTGCAGCTGGGCCGCATCACGGTAGCCGGGATCCCGATCACCATCATCTACATGCTGGTCGTGGTGATCGTCGGCGCGCTGTTGCTGAAATACTGCAATTTCTTCCACAACGCCTACTACATCGGCTCAAACAAGGCTTCCGCGAAGCTCGCAGGCATCAACGTCGAGCGCTTTACGGTCATCACGTACGCCATCACCGGCACAATCGCCGCCTTCGCGGGCATCATCCTCTCGGCGCGCCTCGGCAGTTGCTCCCAGAACGCGGGCGAGAGCCTTGAATTCAGAAACGTCGTCGCCCTGCTGGTGGGCGGCATCTCCATGGACGGCGGTGTGGGCAGCGTAGTCGGCGCGGTGCTGGGCGTCATTTTGATGCAAATGGTCGGCAACGCCATCACCCTTCTCTACCTCAACACCAGCTACACCAAGCTGATCAACGGCGCCATCCTGATCTTCGCCGTCGGCATCGACATGCTGATGAAGCAGAAAAAGGTAAAGGCTTAATTCACACGCTTTTTCGAGGGAGGAGCAATTATGGCAAGTATCGCAATCAAGCTCGAAGGCGTGACGAAGGTGTTTCCAGGCGTGCGAGCTCTGGACAACGTCAGCTTTGAGATCAAAGAAGGCGACGTGCACGCGATCATTGGCGAAAATGGCGCGGGCAAGTCCACACTGATTAAGATCCTCGCGGGGGTGCAGACCTCGGACGCGGGACACGTGGAGCTCTTTGGCGAGCCCCGCCACTTTAAATCTCCTGAGGATGCCAAGAAGGCAGGCGTCGGCGTGGTGTATCAGGAGCTCTCGAACTTCATGCACCTGGATGTGGCCAGCAACCTCTTCGCGGGGGCGGTGCCCACGAAGGCGGGGCGCATCGACTACAAACGCCTCTACAAGCAGGCCAGGGCCATCCTCGATGCCTGCGGCCTCAACTATATCGACGAGAAAGCCTCCATGCGTGACCTGAGCCTCGGGTCCCAGCAGATGGTGGAAATCGCCTCCCTGATGCACGAAAACGCCCGCATCGTGATCCTGGACGAGCCCACCTCCGCGCTGACCCAGGTGGAATCGGAGAAGCTTTTCGAGCTGATCGGCGACATGAAAAAGAAGGGCATTACGATCATTTACATCTCCCACCGCCTCGACGAGGTGGTGGATCTGGCAAACACGCTGACTGTTTTGAAGGACGGCGAACACGTGATCACCATGCCGATGAGCGGCGAAGTCACCAAGGATGACATGGTGCGCTACATGGTCGGCCGGGACGTGAGCTACGACTACAAGGTGGGTTCCACCAAGACCGGCGATGTGCTCCTTGCGGCCGATCATCTCACCAGCGGCCGGGACGTGCGCGACATCTCCTTTGAACTGCGCGCGGGCGAGGTGTTCGGCATCGCGGGACTTGAGGGCTCAGGCAGAACCGAACTTCTGGAGACGCTTTTCGGCTGGCGCGCGGCTTCATCGGGAGCCATCAAGCTCAAGGGAAAGGCGGTTAAAATCAAGAATCCCTATGACGCCAAGAAGAACAAGCTGGCCTACATCACCAAGGAACGCAAGATCCTGGGCCTGTTTCTCGGGCTTGACGTCGAGCAGAACATCGCTGCCGCATCCACAGAAAAGTACGCGCAGGGCGGTTTCGTGCATTATAAGAAGATCTCGGAAAATGCCAGGAAATATATCAAGGCCATGTCCGTCAAATGTTCGTCGCTTACGCAAAAAGTGCTCAACCTGTCCGGCGGCAACCAGCAAAAGGTGCTTCTGTCCATGTGGCTGTCCGCTGACCCGGATGTGGTGATGATCGACGAACCCACCCGCGGGGTGGACGTGGGCGCAAAATCCGAGATACACCTGCTCCTGCGCGACGTGGTGTCAAGGGGCAAGGCCGTGCTGATGATCTCCTCGGAGCTTCCGGAAATCATGGCCGCGTGCGACCGGGTCATGGTCATGCACGAGGGCAAGTGCATGGGCATCTTGAGCAACGATGAACTGAGCGAAGAAAAGCTCATGGCGATGGCGTCAGGCTACAGCGCGTAGCGCCCTCATCGATCCCCCATGGTAAGCGGCCAACATACTGCGTTTTTTATTCCGGAAGGAATAAATAATAAATCAAGGAGGAACCCCAAATGAAGAAACTCTTTTCCCTGCTCCTGGTTGCCCTGATGATGCTCGGCTCAGTCGCGCTCGCCGAGGCCCCCGCCGAGGAAACCTATTGCGTCATCATGTCGCTCGGTCAGCTCGAGTTCTTTGATGCCCTGAAGGCCGGTGTCTGCGACGCCGCGAACGCCGTCGGCGCAAAGTGGTACTTTGCGGGTCCGCAGGAGTTTGTTCCCGATCAGATCGTGCAAGCCATTGACCAGGCCGTCGCCAACGGCGTCACCGGCATCGTGCTGCACGGCCAGACCCCGGAAACCGCCAATGCCGTGGACAACGCCATCGCCGCGGGCATCCCGGTGATCTGCGTCAACACCGACATCCCCTCTGATCGCCTCAGCTTTATCGGCTGCGATCCCTTCAACGCGGGCGTCGCCCAGGCGGAAGAACTGGTCCGGCAGCTAAACGGCAAGACCGGCACGGTCATCATTTCCTCGGCGCTTGCGATAGCCCAGCCCTCCGCCATCGCGAACCTCGCGGGCGCGCGCTCGGTGCTTGACGCCATCGAAGGCATGAAGGTATTCGAAGTGGACGATACCTCCGACGCCAACGTCGCCGCCACCAACATCGGCGCGGCCCTGCAAGCCAATCCCGACACTGTGGGCATCATCGGCCAGCAGGCCTACACCGCGGTTGGCGCCGCCACCGCCGTGCGTGAAGCCGGCAGGACCGGCGAGATCGTCGTCGTCGGCCGCGACCGCGACATCGCCACCCTCGACCTGATCAAGAACGGCGAAGTTGCCGCTTCCTTGGCGCAAAACTCCTATGTGGAAGGCTTCATCGCGCTTCAGTGGCTGCACGCCTATGTCAACGACCAGCTCAAAGTCATCGAAGGCTACCGCGAACTGGGCGTGAATCCGCTGCCGCTCACCGTGGACTCCGGCTCCATCGTCATCAATTCCGAGAACCAAGAGCAGTTCCGCGCGAAGTACGTATATGAAGTAACCGCCACGAACTAAACCTCTACACATGCGCCGGAGCGCCGCCTGGCGGCGTTCCGGCCTTTACTAACAATGCATGGAGGAAAGTATGAGACGCCCCAAAATTGGCCTTTTGCCGCTCTACGTCGAGCTTTACGATCTGACGACCCCTGAGGTTCGTCCCGACATCGACGCGGCCCACAAAAAAGCATCGGACAACCTAGAAGCACAGGGTCTTGAGGTAGTCGATGTTTCGGTCTGCCGCTTGGAAAATGAATTTGAACGCGCGATTGATCTGTTCGAAAAAGAGGATGTGGACGCGCTTGTCACGCTGCATCTGGCCTATTCACCGTCGCTTGAGTCCCAAGGGGCGTTGGCAAAAACCGCGCTCCCGCTCATCATTTTGGATACTACGCCGGACTATACCTATGATCAGCATACCGATATTTCCCGTCTCATGCTGAACCATGGAATCCACGGCGTTCAGGATATGTGCAATTTACTGATCCGAAACGGCAAGGATTTCATCATCCATGCCGGTCATATGGATCATTCAGATGTCCTTAAAAAAGTTGCGGCCACCGCAAAATCCGCGATGATTGCCCATGAGCTCCATCGCTCAAAGGTCGGCCTGGTCGGCGAGCCCTTTGAAGGCATGGGCGATTTCCGCATTCCATACGAAGAACTAAAGCGCGACCTCGGCATTGAGACCGTTGTCTACGATCCCAAAATGGGCGCGGAGCTCGTATCTTCCATCACGCAGGCGCAAATTGATTTGGAATACCAAAGGGACCTTGGGCGCTTTGAATTCGCGGGCGATGTCACCCGGGAAATCTACGACCGCTCCGCGCGCACCGCGCTCGCCATCCGCAAGTGGGTTTTTCAGGAGTCTCTGTCCGCCTACACCATCAATTTTCTTGCGACAGAAGGCAATCAAGCCTTGCCGGTGATGCCTTTCACCGAGTGTTGCACGGCGATGTCCGAGGGTGTCGGCTACGCGGGGGAAGGCGATGTGTTGACAGCCGCCTTGACCGGCGCGATACTCAAAGCCTATCCCGAGTCCACGTTCACGGAAATGTTTTGCCCCGACTGGGCGCATGGCAGTGTGTTCTTGAGCCACATGGGCGAATACAACTTTGCCGTCGCCGATGGCAAACCGCTTTTACAGGAGAAGCCCTTCCCCTTTACAAGCGCTGAAAACCCCACTGCGGCCTATCAAACCATGAAGGGGGGCCGCGCGGTATTCGTCAATTTTGCGCCATTTGGGGACGGCCGTTATACGCTCACATTGGCGAGCGGCGAAATGCTTTCCATTCGCGGCGAGAACAAGATGTCCGCGGCTACCAATGGCTGGTTCAAGCCCGATGCGCCCCTTGAGGACTTCCTGGCCACCTTCAGCCAGCATGGCGCGACCCATCACAGCGTACTGGTCTATGGCGATGTGCTCCACGAGATGAAGTCCCTCGCCCGGTTCCTAAAATGCAAGCTCGTCGTCATTGAGTAAAGCGTTATCCCCCTTGATTTCACCCCCCAAAGTAGACTGCTTCTTTCCTCACAGTCTGCTTTGGGGGGTATTTATGCCCATAATCCCGCTGCTTGAATATTTTGGGCATTTATCTCATTGTCAATATATGCTATAATAAGTATTGTACACACCGTAACGATATTGTTGCAGATTCGTTTTGATCTTTCAGTAAGGTGTTGCAAATGATACAAATATTGGAAGGCTTGTTCGGAAACCCGGCGTACACAGTGGTCTATGACCTGCTCTATGTCTTGACCTGCAACGCATGCCTTTGTATTCTGTTGCTCAGAATCAATTGCATGGATGCAAGGCTTGTACGCGTTGCGGGGTTTTCAGCAGCCATGACGCTGCTTGTCGCAATACCCAGCTATTCGGCCATGGGCGCATGGGCGCTTTATGTCAAGCAAACCGGAGCAGGCCTGATGCTGCTGTACATGCGGGGATTGGTGATCGCACTCTTCAGCTACCGCAATCCGCTGTGGCTGGCCGTCTATTTCATCGCCGCGCGCAAGATTCTCGGCCTGTCCAAGCGCAGCGTGGCCAGTTCATCGCTGCTCGTGTTTTTCTTTGCCGAACTGTTCGCGTTGATTTCCGACGGCGCGGAGTATCTGTACCTGCCCTTCCGAGATATTCTTTCCCCTTATGCCGGGTTCGCGATCGCGGAGCTTGCGCTGAGCTTGGCGCTTGCCATCGCGTGTGTGTTTGCGCTCAGGCACATCGACCGGAACATCCACCGCCTCAAGATGCTGTTTGAAGTAGGCAGCATGCATCAAAGTCGCATGGGGATCCGTAGCTTTTGGGCGGCCTGTGGCCTATGGAGCCTGCTGGCGCTGGGTCAGCTCTTCGTGCCGCCAACCCCATCTTCCGCTAAGCCGTACTTTCTGTTCATAATGGCCGTGGGCATCGGCACGTTGATCGTTATGATCATCCGCAACAAGCTCACCCATGTGGCGCTTCGCCAGGAACAGCTGCGCTACAACATCCTATATGATATGAGCGAAGAACTGCGAGGTTGGAAACACGACACCAACAACATCCTGCAAATCTATGAGGGCTTTATCCGAATTGAGGATCTGCCCGGTCTGAAGGCATTCCACGCAGGACTGTTCAAAAACTCCACATCTTTAAGCGACGAGCTCAACTATAGTGCGCAACTTCAGGATTGCCCGGCGCTGTATGGGCTGTTCCTGTCAATGAATTCGCTGGCGCTTAAATCGGGCGTGCAGTTGGACATTTCCAATTTGCACCTGTTCAAGCAGATCGATATACCCGATCTGGACCTGTGCCGTTTGCTTGCAAACTTAATAAAAAATGCGATTGAAGCGGCATCCCTCGCCATAGGCGGAAGCGCCTGGGTCAGCATCAACCGAAGCGGCGACCAGAGCTTGGTAATCTCCATCGCCAACAGCACGGCAGAACCCGTAAATACGGCCCACATGTTCCAAAAAGGCTACACGTCCAAGCAGGGCCACATGGGACGCGGACTGTCCGAGGTAAACAATATTCTTGCCAAGTATTACGGCTGCACCATCACCCCCTCCTATGAAGATCATACCCTGACGATGTACGTTTGCCTTCCCCGCGAAAAATGCCAAGCGAAGGTGGGACATCGGATGAGCGAAAAACCAGGACTCCAAGAGACGCTTCCCCCCTCCGCCTCATAACGCGATTCCATGCGCAAACCGGCACGGCTTTTTTGCCGTGCCGGTTTGCTGTCTTCTTCATCACTCATGCTTGATGGTCCGGGCCACGGCCATCCGCGCGTTAGAGGGCGTCCCCCGTCTTATAAGCCCAGGATCTGTTTGAGCACAACACGGGTTACCGTGCCGGTTTGCGCGAGCGCGTTGGCTTTTTGATACTTTTTCACCGCAAGTGAGGTCTCGGCATTGAAGGCGTTGTCCGGCACGCCCTGGAAGTATCCAAGCTCGCTAAGCTTTTGCTCAAGCGCTTTCACCACGATGCCCTTGCTGCCCACCTTAAGCGAGCGGGCGGCGCCGACGTAGGCATTGTCACCCGCGATGCGCGCTTGCAGCGCGCTGTCCGCTTCACCCGTTTGAGCCGCCCCGATCGCCGCCTGGTAATCGCTCACCGCCTGCGCGGTCGAAGCCTGGTACTTGCCCGTCACAGCCCCGGCATAGAAGCCCAGCGAATACAGCCGCTGCTGAAGCGCCTTGACTTCGCTGCCGTTGCTGCCGAGTCTAAGCGGCGGCTTGGGCGTGGGGGTGGGCGCGGTGACCGAGAACAATTCCGGCTGCTGAGATGAGAGCAGCTTACCGTTCGCGGGCGTGTGTCCGGCCGCCAACTGATACTTCTTGACCGCCGTGACCGCCGCCTGATCGTACGTCTTGTTCGGCGTACCGGCAAAGAAGCCCAGTTCCTTAAGGCGCGTTTCAACCTTGAATACAATGGGGCCGGTGTCGCCCGAAACCAGGTCCACGTTTAAGGCGACCGTCTCCTCGTCCGAAGCCATCTCTGTTTGTTCTTCGGTGGTGGCAATGGAGTCCTCCGCCCAACCCTTCGCCTTCTGATAGGCGTTCCAGGCCGCGATGGTCGCCCCTTCGTAATTGCCGCTCATCGGCCCATTGTAGAAGCCGCGCTGGCGCAGCTGCTTTTGAAGCGACTTGATGCGCACCGTTGCGGTCGAGCCCGGTTCAATGATTGGCGGCGGCGGCGTGGGCGTGGGCTTGAGCGTGGGCTGCACGCTCGAATGGCCATCCCTGTCGAGTTCTTTGCGGATCCGGTCGTGAATATCCTTAAGGCCTTCCGCCCGATCGTTGACGATGCGGATGCGCGTGCCTTTCTTGCAGTTGTAGTTGATCCATTGCGCGTCAAGCGGCGTCATGCGGATGCATCCGTGCGATGCCTTGGTGCCCAGTTTCCTCCACGATTCCATATTGAGCGACTTGTCAGACGCGTTGTACAGGATCGAGTGGAAATAGTATGGGCCCTTGATGCGCGTGGGGTAACGCACGTAGACTCCGCCCCACCTGTCCCAGCCGCTGGTATAGGTGGCTGGCATGGTGAAGGTTCCCCGCGGCGTGATGTTGCCTTTTCCGGAAGAGCAGATCATGTACCGGACGGGCTCCTGCGTCTGTCCGTCATAGGCGACCACCATCTGATTGCCGAGGTACACCGTCAACGTATACGGCATTTCATACCCCTTGGATACGGGGGGTTCGATAGTATACGGGCTGCGCTTGATGGACAGCGCGCCGGCCGGTACCGCGAGCAGCACGCCCAGCACCACAAGCAGCAATATATGCGTTCTTTTCATTGCGCGGGCCTCCATAATTACCTATTATCAGGTAAATTATACCATAACACCGTCAAGGATGCAATGAAGCGAACCTTATTCTTACATTACGGACACAACCGCGACAATTTGCCAATGCCGTCGGTTCATAGCGCTGGGCGATTGGGTCCGATCACCTTGCCGGGATTCAAGATGGCGCTCGGATCAAACACACGCTTGATGCCGCGCATGATTTCTATCGGCGTCTCGCCCATGCTTTTTTCAAGGTACGCGACTTTCGCGTGTCCTACGCCATGCTCGCCTGATATTTGTCCGCCGAGGCGATGCGCCTCTTCATAGAGCGCGTTCATGGCAGCCTCGCGCGCTGCGAGCCATTTTTCTTCGGACATATCGTCCTTCAACACATACAGGTGCAGGTTGCCGTCTCCCGCATGTCCAAACGATCGGATGCGCACCCCGCACGCGTCGGATATCTCTTGGGACGCGCGAATAAAACGCACAATTTGACTCAGCGGCACGACCACATCGCATTCGTCCATGGAGGTCGTCGAGCCGCTGATCGCTTCCAAAAACGCGCCGCGCGCGTCCCAGATCGATTCCTTGCGCTCGTCTGTATCCGCCAGCAGGACATCCACGGCGCCCAGCCGCAAAAGCGCGTCGGTCAGCTTGTCAAGCGACGGACGCAGCGCATCGTCATCCGCGCCATCCAGCCGAACCAGCAGGTACGCGTCCGACCGTTTGTCCGGGAACTGTTTTCCAAGGTATACTTCACTCGCTTCGATGACCTCACGCTGCATAAACTCAACCGCCGTGGGATCGACGCCCAACCGAAGGATCTCCGGCACCGCGCCCACGCACTTGGTAAGATCGTCAAACGGCGCGAGGACCGAAAGGTTTGACGTCGGCAGCGCGATGAGTTTGAGTGTGATCTCAGAAAGAAACGCAAGCGTGCCCTCGGAGCCACACAGCAACTGCGTGAGGTTGTACCCGCTCGACGTCTTGACAGTTTTGCCGCCCAGCGTGAGTATTTCACCATTCGCCAGTACAGCCTTCATGCCCAACACGTAATCGCGCGTTACACCATAGCGCACCGCGCGCATGCCGCCGGCGTTGGTCATGACATTACCGCCCAGTGTCGCGGATTTCTCCCCGGGATCGGGCGGATAGAAAAGCCCCGTGCCCTCGAGCATCTTCGTGAACTCCATGAGCAACAGACCCGCCTCGACCGTCGCGGTTCGGTTTTGTGTGTCGAGTTCTATCAGGCGGTTCATCCGGTGCGCCGACAAGACAATGCCGCCGTACTTGACCACGCACCCGCCGCAAAGGCCCGTGCCCGCCCCGCGCGGTGTCACGGCAATCAGGCGCTGGTTACAGTAGGCCAGCACGCGCGATATCTCATCCGCCGAAACCGCTTCCAGCACGGCCTCCGGCATGTATAAGCCGTACTCGGTCATTTCATCGCGGGCGTAATCCTGCGAAATCGCGTCAGCGAAAAAGACGCGGTCCGGGCTCAACATCCGCTTAAATTCTAGAATATCGTGCGCTGTCACCGGATGATAAATCATTTGAACTTCTCCTTTAGCCGCGTGATGAGACCGGGGACGATTTGGTACAAATCGCCGACCACCGCCACGTGCGCAACATCAAAAATGGGTGCGTCAGGGTCTTCGTTGATGGCGATAGTGTGCTCCGACGCATTCATCGAGGACGTGAACTGTATCGCGCCTGACACGCCGCAGGTGATGATGAGCTTGGGACGAACCGTTCGGCCGGACAGTCCGATCTGCCGCGCACTTTGGCTCCAGCCCTTTTCGGCCAGCGGCCTGGTGGTGGCCCATTCACCGCCCAGCAACCCCGCAAGCGTCCTGATCATGTCAAGATCGCCTTCTTTTTTAAGGCCCCGCCCGCCTACCACCAGCACTTGCGCATCGGAAATGCTCGCGGCCTTTGGCACAGGCACGGTTGATATATGCGAAACGCGCGAGGAAATGGCGGGCGTCTTGCGCCATATGATTTCACCCGCCGCATCCTGGCGCACCGGTTGATCCATGACCTTGTACCGGACAGTAGCGAATTGTGGCCGGGTATGCTTGGTCGCAATTTGCGCCATGATGTTGCCGCCGAAGGCCGGACGGATCTGCACAAGATCGGTATTTTCGCGCATCTCAAGCGCCGTGCAATCGGCGGTCAGGCCTGTCCGAAAACGCGTGGCCAGCCTGGGCGCAAGCGAACGTCCCAGCGCCGTCGCGCCCACCAATACCACCGATGGCCGAAGATCGCGTATGGCATCCTCCGCGCAATCGGCGAAGGCTTCGGCGCGAAAGAAGGACAACGCCTGATCGTCGTAGGCATATACGGTTTTGACTCCATAATGCAGAAGCTCTCCCGCGCATTCCCCAATGCCCTCGCCCATCACGACCGCATGGACCGCTTGGTTCATCAAAAGCGCCTTGCCGATCAGTTCAAGCGATACGGGGTGGAGCCTGCCGCGCGATTGCTCGGCTATGACGAGGACGCCCGACCATTTTGCTTTATCCACGGATTTCGCCCGCGTTTCAAGGCGGATGATCGCGCCCCTCGGACAGGCCTTCACGCACAGGGCGCACGCACGGCAGGCGGCGTTAATCTCGGGCCTGTCGCCCAGCCAGTCAATCGCCGAGAACGGGCACGCGGCCCGGCACGCGCCGCAACGGTCACATTTTCTTTGAAGAATCGATAGGGTTGCCATGCTTGAAACCCCTTTTCAAATGTACTTGCGCCTGAGCAAATGCCCGTAGAGCTGTTTGTCCAGATCCTCGCCGGTCAGGGTTTCGCGCGCGGTTCTTGTCTCCGGCGGGAAGATGCGCTCAACCTCGGTAGCGCTGCCCTGCAGTCCGTAGTGCTCAGGGTCGCGATCCATGAAGTCGTCAAGCGTGAGCACCGCGACCGGGCGGCCCTTGTTTTCCCGTGCGCGCATGAGCGAGGGGAGCCGGGGTGTAAAGATGTCCTGCTCGACGGTCACGAGTGAGGGAAAGGGCATCCACACGGTCTCAATCGTGTCCTGAAGTTGTTGGCGTACCCGCACGCCGCCCGCGTCCGCCTCAATTGCCGATACCCAGGCGGCGTGGGGAATGCCCATGGTTTCGGCGACCGCCGGGCCGACTTGCGCGGTATCGCCGTCGGTGGTCTGCTTCCCGCATACGATCAGATCGTAGTCACCCGACGCGCGGATGGCCTGAGAAAGCGCATAACTGGTCGCGAGCACGTCCGCGCCGCCCAGACGCCTGTCAGAGATCAGAACGCCCGCGTCCGCGCCCATATTGTACGCTTCGCGAATGACCGCCTCGGCCTGCCTCGGCCCCATCGTACCCACGGTAACCGCGCCGCCATTTTCCTGCTTTAGCCGAAGCGCCGCCTCAAGCGCAAACAAATCGTAGGGGTTCATCTTGGAGGAAACACCTTCGCGCTTGAGCACGCCGGTTTTTTCGTCCACTTGGGCGCGGTTTGTCGAAGGAACCTGCTTGATCAAAACGAATATGTTCATATAGCCTCCCGCAATACGCGATTGGCCGACGCCGGTGAGCGGCATCGGCCAATCGTTCAAGGCGCGTTCTTATCTGATAATTTCGCAGGGAATACCGAGTGCTTCCGCAATCAACCGAATGGTGTCGGCGTGGTGTCCGATGCCCAGCGCATAGTGGTGCGTAGGTCCCGCCATGACCCAGCGCTTGATAAATTCCTTGGTCGTGGGCGCGAAATATCCGCGCGTGTTGGTGTTGCCGGTTGGCGGGATGGGACCCTTCTTGGACTCGCCCTCGCCGATCACAAACTTGAAGCGGCCGTCCGCCGTCTGCGTGATGCCGAGCATGGTGATGGGGCCTTCCTTGATCTTGAACTCGACCGACGCGCCGGAACCGGGCTTGCCGTGGTATTTCTTGAGTGAGCGCAAAATGGGCCTTCCGTCGGCAATGGCGATGTGGTGCGGCCCGTCGTGGCCGACAAAGATAAAATCCTCGACAAAATCAAACGGGTGGAACTCGGCAAAGCTGCCGCCGATGGCCAGCCGGTCCATGATGAACATCGCCAGGCAGGTCTTCAGGTCATACTCTCCGCACATGGGCACGCCGCGCGCGTTCAGGATCGAATTGCCCACGATGAAGGATGAGACCACCTCCTGATGCGCGCTGCCGGGCCGGCCATTGTAATAGTAAGCCAGGCCGGTCAAGTTGTACTTGTCGATAAACTTGTCGAGCGCAACCGATGTCTTGGCCGCCTTTGTGAGGTCTTGCTCGGTCAGCTTCATCGTGATCGGGTCAGACACCGGGTCGGGCGTATCGAAGTTTTCGCGTATGAAGGCCTTGCGCGCCTCGACTTCCCCATCGGTCACGGCATCATATACCTCGAGCACATCATCCACTTCAACCAGCGGCACGTGCACGCCAAAGGCGGCGGACACGGCCGTGGGGTCGGCGTGCATGTCATACATGGACTCAAGTACGTGCCCCATCAGGCCAAAGCGCGCGCCCTTGAAGTCGTGCAGGACTTTGGCGATGTCGCACCAGCGCGCGATTTCTCTTTTCGCGTCGTCGTCGCCGTAGAGCGTGCCGATGATCACATCGCTGATCTTTTTCCCCATGCGCACGGCCACGCCGGTAAATTCGGGCACGGAGCATATATTGTCATTTTCCAACTGTTGGAAGGTTGATGCATTTGTATAATCCATCCTGTCGCGCGGCTGAAGCGCAACCAGCACGATCGGCGCGTCGGCATCCCGAAGAATGGGCGCGAAGATCGAACTTGTGGCGTAGGTCAGCATGTTGCACACAATGATATCGACATGTGCCTCGCGAATGCTCCGCGCCGTTTCATAGCCTTTTTCATTGGTGTCCACCATGCCGAAATCGATGATTTCAACGTCGTTTTCGGCAATGATCTTCTTGAGCTCCGCGTGGTACTTCAGAAGATTGTCCAGTACGCCCTCGAACTGCGGCCAATATATGTAGAGTCCAACGCCAAAAAGAGCGATGCGCGCCGTGCGTTTTTTGCGCCTTTCGATGTTCATTCAAGTATCCTCCCCTGCGTATTTTCCCCTTGATCTTAGCATGGATTTGTGGTTTAATGAATGTGGAAAGCATCCCGATAGTTGTCGAAAATAAATAACAGGAGGTGCGGTATGAAGGCGGAAAATTCGATGCCGTTTCTTGAAATTAAGCCCTTTGTCCGGCATGTGCAACTGCTGCCGATCAAGCCCGGAGAATACCCGAGTTTCACCCGCTCCTATGATTGCCGCCTGTTCTACGTCAGCCGCGGCGAGGGTCATGTATTTATGCAGGACCAAGCGTATCCCGTGGACCGGGGCGATCTGGTGCTTTGGCAAAGCGGGGTCAACTACCGCATGGAAACGGGCGACGCGGGCATGCAATTCCTGTGCGTCAATTTCGATTTCACGACTGAGTTCAGCCAACAAGATTACCCCATACCGCCCGACCGCTTCGATCTGTTCGACGATACAGCCGCCACGCCGCATGTCCGTTTTCCCGACGCCCCGGCGTTTGACGCGCCGGTATTTCTCACGGGCATGCAGGTAATCGAGGAAACGCTGGTTGAAATGAAGCGCGAATATACCCAGCGCAAGGTCTACTGGCGCGAGCGGCAAAGCGCACTGATGGCATCGATCCTCTCGCGCATCGCGCGCTCCCTTTCAGCGCAAGGCGCGCAAGGCGCGCGCGTCGAAACGCGCATCGATCCCGTGATCGCCTACATACAGGAGCATTTTTCCGAGCAGCTCGACAACGAGACGCTCGGGCGGCTGTTCTCCTACCACCCAAACTACCTCAACCGGCAAATGCTGCTCCTGACCGGCAAGACGCTTCGGCAATACCTGATCTCCTGCCGCGTTCAAAAAGCGATTGAATACCTTGAAGGCAGCGACCTGCCGATCTCCGAGATCGCCCAACTGACCGGGTATGGCGACATGTGCCACTTCTCCAAGCTCTTCAAACAAAAGACCGGCAACAATCCGAGTTCCTACCGCAGGCCCAAGTAGCTAGGTAAACGATGATTCATTCGGTTGCTGGCTGGGTTTTGATTTTTTGTCCAGGCGCGCCTGCGGAAACCGAAGGCGTAGCAGCGCTACGTCGAGTGTTTTTGCAGGCGTGCATGGGCGAAAAAGCAGAAGCCAGACAGTGATCGAATTGATCAGCGCTTACCTAGGGCAAGTAGAACACCAGCTCCGGCGCGCTTACGGGCGCGCCGTCCACTTCCTCATAGGAAATCAGGTCGCGCATATAGGCGCTCCACCTTTCCTGCACCGGGCTGCCGGCCTTGAACGCGTCGGTCGCCGCCAAGTCCTCGCTTTCGTAATAGCCGAAGAGCCGGTCGCGGTACCACCAGATCGAATAGTTCAAAATGCCCGCGCTCTTGAGCATCGCTTCCATCTCAGGCCAAATACTTCTGTGGCGGCGGATGTATTCCTCCTTCATGCCGGGCGCCAGCTTCAGCACGAAACTTCGCCGCTGCATTATATTTTCCTCCTGAGTCCGCCCGACTTGATGGCGTCGATCGACACCGCGATCAAGAGCACCGCGCCCACGATAACGTCCTGCCAGAACGAGGAGATCGACAGCATCGTCATGCCGGTGTTGAGCGTACACAGCACCATCACGCCGATGAATGTGCCAAGGATCGTACCGCGCCCGCCCGAGAGACCCGCGCCGCCGAGGATGACCGCCGAAAGCGCTTGCATGTTGGTGTTGAGCGCCGCCATGGGCAGGCCCGCGCCCGACTGAGACGCCAGCATCACGCCCGCCACACCCGCCATGGCGCCGTTGATCGCGTAGAGGATGAACTTGGTGCGCTGCACCTTGATGCCCGAAAGGAAGCTGGCCTGGGGATTGCCGCCGATCATATAGATCGTGCGCCCGAAGACGGTATACTTGGATATAAAGAAGAAAATCAAGTAGAACACCACCAGGATGACCAGCGTAAAGGGGATGGGGCCGACGTACCCCCTGCCAATGAACTTGAAGCTTTGATCGGAGATGACCAGCGTCTGGCCGTTTGAGATCAGGTAGGCGAGGCCGCGCAGCATCTGCATGCTGGCAATGGTCGTGATGAAGGCGTTGAGCTTAAACACCGTAATGAAAAAACCATTGAGCATGCCGCACAGCGTACCGGTCAAGATGCCGCACAGCATCCCCGCCCACCACGGCACGCCGGCGCGGATGAGCACAGCCGTGACCATGCCGACCACGGCAATTTGCGAGCCACCCGAGATATCGATGTTGCCCGATACGTTGATGAATGTCATCGAGCAGGCCAGCGTCCCCATGATGGCGGCATACATGCCGATGTTTAAGAACACCGTCGTGCTGAAAAAGTAGGGCGACGCCAGCGAGAAAAAGACCACCAACACCACCAGCGCCGTGGATACCGTCAAAAGCGACGATGCGTCGCCGGATGAGAACGCCCTGAGCACGCCCCGCTTGCTGCCCTTTGTTTGTGCCATAGCCCTAGCCCCCTATCGCGTATTTCAGGACGTTTTCCTGGGTGGCTTCATCTTGCGTGAGGAAGCCCGATATCTCGCCGTCGTGCATGACCATGATGCGGTCGGACATGGTCAGCAGTTCCGGCATTTCCGAAGTAATCATGATGACGCACTTGCCCTTTTGGCACAAATCGTCGAGGATCTTGTAGATTTCGGCTTTCGCGCCCACGTCAATGCCGCGCGTGGGCTCATTGAGGATCAGCACCTCGGGTCCCAGTTCCAGGCACTTCGAGAGCACCACCTTTTGCTGGTTGCCGCCCGAGAGCGATTCGACCTTGGTCTCGCCCGAGGGCGTCTTGATGCGCAGGCTGTTGATCCACTTCTCCGTGACCTTCTTTTCAAGCTTCGCGTCCGTCAAACGCCGCTTGTCGTTCTTGGCGTAGAAGGAGGAAAGCATGTTGACGCGCACGGTGTTGTTCAAGACCAACCCCTCGGTCTTACGCTCAGCGGGCACATAGCCGATGCCCTCCTTGAGCGCGTCGAGCGGGTCATGGATTTTCACTTTTTTGCCGCCGACAAATATCTCGCCGCCATGCAGGATCGTTTGCCCGAAGATCGCCGCGCCCAGGTCCTGGTGGCCGGAGCCGAGCAGACCGTAGACGCCGAAAATCTCGCCCTTTTGCGCCTCGAAGCTCACGTCCTTGAGCGCTTCATTTTTCAGATTTCTCACGCTCAGGGCGACGCCTGACGGATTGCTCGGGGTCTTGGGATACATATCGGTCAGCGTGCGCCCGACCATGGTGGCGATCAATTGCTCGCGCGTGGCCGTGGCCACGTCAAGCAGACCCGTCACACACCCGTCGCGCAGCACCACTACCCGGTCGGCTACGCGAAATATCTCGTCCAGTTTGTGCGAAATATAGATGACGGCAATGCCCATGCTACTCGCCTGATTGATGAAGTTAAACAGGTTTTCGCATTCGACGTCATTGAGCGCCGAGGTTGGCTCATCCATGATCAGGACTTTGACGTCGCCCGCAATCACCTTGGCGATTTCGATCAGCTGCTTTTGCGCTACCGTGCACAAGCCTATAGGCATCTTCGGGTCGATATCGACGCCGATCTTGTTCATGATCTCCCGCGCGCCCTTGTACATGGCGCGATAGTCTATTACGAGTCCCTTTTTCGGAATATCGCCCATGTAGATATTTTCCGCCACCGACACGGTGGCAACGTAGTTGAGCTCCTGATGAATGATGCCGATTCCGGCGGCTTTCGCTTCGGAGGGCTGGTTGAATTTGACATCTGCGCCCTCAAGCGTCATCGTTCCCGAATCGAGCGAATACACGCCCGACAAAATCTTGATCAGCGTTGACTTGCCCGCGCCGTTTTCGCCGAGCAGCGCGACCACTTCGCCCTTTCGAATCTCAAGGCTTACGTCCGTCAGCGCCTTGACGCCCGGAAATTCTTTGGAGACCCCGCGGGCGCTGAGCACCACGTCGCCTATGACCTTATTTCTTTGCGCCACAGCGTTTCACCTCCCCGGAAAGATTAAAAATCGTGCCGGCCAGCACCTGACCGGCACGATTGCGTTTGGTTTTGCTGTTCCTACAGGCCTTTCCACGGGAGGTTGTCGATGGGGTACCATTCTTTGATGTTGTCCCAGGTGATGGCGATGTGATCGATGTAGTACTTCTCTTCAATCTCTTCGCCCGCAACCATCTTATCGACGATGTTGAACACGAATTCGCCGTAGCGGTTCGGGAAATAGGCGATGGAGGCGATCCAGTTGGTGTCGCCGTTCACGGCGTACATAGGCTCCACAAAGTCCGCCGTGGCGTTCTGGCTGACGAGAACGATGTCCTTTTCGCGGCCCGCGGTCTCAGCGGCGGCATAGACGCCGGAAGCGGCTACGTCGTTGATGGTCGCGACCGCGACCCTCTTCGCGTCGGGATGGGCCAGCAGGAAATCCGCGAAACGCGCTTGGGTGAACTGTGCGTCATTCTGGCCGTCGATCTCGACGATCTGCTCGTCGGTGAATTCGATGCCCTTGTTCCTGAGTCCCGTCGGGAACATGCCCACGCGCGGCGCGGTCGCGGGACCTGACACCGGCTGGATGATGAGCACGACGTAGTCCACTTGGCCGTCCCAGTTCTTGATGATCCATTCGCCCGCGGTCTCGCCCGCCAGCGTTCCGGCATAGGCGTTGTCTGCGCCGAAGAATGTCGCGCCTTCGTGGACGATGTCGATGGCGATGACCGGGATGTTCGCGGCGTTGAACTTCTCCATGATGACCGGCGCGACCGACTGATCGACGTTGAATTCGATCATGTAGTCGATGTCCATGGAAAGCAACGTGTCGGCGTTCTGAACGGCGGTGGCGCCGTCGGAGTTGTTGTCCACCGCGATTAGTTCGTATCCCCGCTCCGCCGCGACTTTCTTCATGTTCTCACGCACCATCTTGCCAAAAGAACCCTTCTCGTTGATGTTGGCAAAGCCCACGCGGATGGGATCGCTCTGGGCGATGGCAGGCGCGGCTGCGGCGAGGATAAGCGCAAGAGCGATCATGAGGGTTAAAAATCTCTTCATTGGACATTCCCCTTTCTTTATTTTGATTGCCCGGTAGGTCGGGCAAACAAATACAATCATCTTTTTTGATGTTTTTTGATCTTTTTTGAATTGTAACAATCGGGAGCGCGTTTGTCAACCGCGATCATCGCATTGGTTTGTTTATCACAAATATTCCGTTTTCACACAATTATCGCTCGGTGATATAGGAGAATACGTCGGATTTTGAAATGTGTTTGCCGAAAAATTCGCGATGCCCGCCCTTCTTAAGCGCAAGCACACGGTCGCACATGCCAACCAACTCGTCGATATGCGAGGAAATGACCAGCAGCGCGCCGCCGCGCTGAACATAGGCGTTCATGAGGTTGTAGATTTCATTGCGTGAGGCGGCATCGATGTTCTTGGTGGGTTCTTCCAGCATCAGCACGCGGCAGTTTGAAAACAGCCAACGCGCGAGCAGTACCTTTTGCTGGTTTCCGGTCGAGAGGGATAAAACCGCGTCCTTCATTGAACGCATGCGGATGTTCATTTTGCGCACGTAACCCTGCGCAATGCGCTGCTCTTTGTTTTTTCGAAGGATTCCCCATGAATGGACTGCCTTCAGGTTAGAAAGGGTGATGTTTTCCGGCACCGGAAATCCCGTTTCAAGCCCGCGTGCGATGCGGTCTTCCGAGAGATAGCCAATGCCCAGCCTTACCGCCGCCGCGGGATCCCCGATCGTCACAGGCTGGCCGTACATCAGGATTTTCCCTCCGGCCAAGCGGTCAAGTCCGTATAAAACATTCGGAATCAGCAGGCGCATCTCGCTCGTAAGCGCCGAAATGCCCAGGATCTCTCCCCTTCTGATTTCGATGTCAAGCGCTTTCAGCCCGGCTTCGCTTGAAAGCGAGATGGTTTTGAGAATCGGTTCCCGAGCCAGCGTCCTGAGCTTCGGATAGGCGTTTTTATTGGAGTCGTCAAGCATTTCGAGCACTCGCCCTTGATCGAGCTGGTCGCTCCTGCCCAGGTGGCGCAAGCGCCCATTTTCAAGGATCACCACGTTGTCAGCGATTTCCAGAATGGTTTGAATGCGATGCGTGGTCACAAGCACACTGCCGCCGCGAGCGGCGATGCTCTTTAGCAGCAACAGCATGGGGTCAAAGCGTTCGTCCTCGGGCGAAAGGTCCGGCTCGTCAAACAGCACCAACCGCGCGCCCGAGAAGTACGCGCGAAGCAATTCGACCATGCGCTGCTGGCTGATCGTAAGGCTCGAGGCGGGCGCGTAGGCGTCCATATCAATTTCGAGCTCGTCAAGCATTTCCTGACACTTGCGGTACATCCTGCCCCAATCGATCATGCCCAAGCGGTTCTTGGGGTAGTGGTCGTGCATGAGGTTCTCCGCGACAGAAAGCGTGCCGACGAGGTTGGGCTGATCGAGGATGCACACGATGCCCGACCGATCAGCATCGGCCGGGGTCTTCGGACGGTAAGGCACGCCGTCCAGCGTCATATCCCCCTCCTCCGGCGCATATATTCCGGCGATGATTTTCAATAGCGTACTCTTGCCCGATCCGTTCTCACCGATGACGCCGGTGATCTCGCCGCGCGCAACAGGCATGCTGACACCGGCGAGCGCCTCCGCATCGCCGTACCGCTTGGTTATATTATTGAGATTCAGAAATGACGTCTCGCGCATGCCTGCCTCCGTCAAATGGATGTATAGAGCCGAACGCCATGATCGATGAAATACTCGCTGAATTCCCCGGAGATTTGCATATTGGAGACCACGCTTTGAAAAAAATCAAGCGGCGCGAGCGGCACCATGGTGCGCTTGCCAAATTTGGAAAAATCGATGAGCATCACGGTCTCCTCGGCGCGTCTGATGATGGCCTTGTACAGCGCCGCCTGCTCGCGGCTGTACATCGTATAACCGGCTTCCAGCGTCGCGCCTTGGGCGGACAGGAAGGCTTTGTCAAGGTACATGTTTTGAATATTGTCCTCGGCATACATGCCGTAGCTTGACAAGATGCCCTCAATTGTCTCCACATCGCCGCCCAGCAGCACCGTTGAAACGCGGCTTTTGCGCGCCGTCGCCGCCGCGACATTCAGACTATTGGTCACGATGGTGACATTCATGTCGGGCAATTGTTCGGCAAAGCACAGGCAAGTCGAGCCCGCGCCGATGAACACGCATTCACCCTCGCCGATTAGGCTTGCGGCAATCAGGCCAATTTCGCGCTTTTCCTTTGAATAGTGATCGATATCGATGTTTAATTGGATTTCACCAAAAGAGGCATCCCCCACTTCCTGAAGCAGCGCCCCGCCATGCTCCTTGATGAGAAATCCCTCATTTTCCAAAATATCAAGGTCCCTGCGCACGGTAGCCACAGACACGCTGAGCAAGGTGCACAGCGCAGCCACATCGATGTGTTTTGATTCCAGCAGGATCTCCCTGATTCTCTTTCGTCTCTCGGCGGCGAACATGGTTAAATCCTTCCTTATCGGATATCGTTACCGGATGTCGCTTTTGGATATCGTTGTTTTGCATTTTCGCCACAAAAGACAAAAATCCTTCATTTTCGCTCAATCATTTTGCGGCAGAGGCAATTGGGGAACCGCACGGGAGGCAATGCCTCATGAAAACGCGAAGCCAGCGCGGCCTCTTCCTATCCTCTGATGGGCAGCGTCACAACAACCTCGATCCTGTCCTCCTTGTGCTCGACCCGGCTGGTGGCCTTGACGCCGGCATCGTTGAGCGTCTTGACCACGCCCAGCACCGCGTTGATGAGCATCCGGTGGTCGCGCAGGTGCAACCGGAAGCGCGGATGCGCCGCATTTTGGGCGTTCATCTTTTCTACCAGCGCTTCCGTTTGCCTTACGTTCAAGTGCTCCGACGACGCGCGCGCCGCAGCCTCAAGCTGCTTATCCTCATGCTCGATCGCCAGGAGCGCGCGTGCGTGGCGTTCGCTGAGCGATCCGTCCAGGAGCGCCTGACGCACCGCGCCGGGAAGACGCAACAGGCGCAGCTTGTTGGCAACCGCGCTTTGGCTCAGCCCCAACCGTCCCGCCAGCGCTTCCTGGGAGAAGCCAAAGCTCGACAGCATTTGTTTAAACGCTTCGGCTTCCTCGAAGTAGTGCAAGTCTTCGCGTTGCAGGTTTTCGATCAGCGCCATCAAAGCCGCCTCTCGCGCGTCCACGTTTTTGACCAGCGCGTCGATCACGGGATAGCCCAGCTTCTTCACCGCGCGCAGGCGCCGCTCGCCCGCGATCAATTCATACGAATCGCCAAGCCTTCTGACCACCACCGGCGAGAGCAAGCCGTACTGGCTGATGGAATTTGACAATTCGTCAATGGATTGTTCGATAAAGCGGGTGCGCGGCTGCATCGCCGAAGCAAAAATCGCATCGACCGGGAGCTGAACCAGCTTGTCCTGCGCGTATATGTTTTGCATCGCCAACGCCTCCGCACTTTTCGATCCTCGTGGCGCGTACAAAAACAAACGCGCCCGCCCGCTTTATTGTATTCACGGATGAGCGCAATACTGCACAAACGACAGAGGTTTTGTTGTTCGCAAAGTTTATATGCCCAACATACGCCCGTTTTGCTTTAACCACTGTTTTGAGTCCTTGTAATCGGGCAGGTGCCTTTCGACCATGTCCCAAAACCTCATGGAGTGATTGAACTCGTACAAGTGGACAAGCTCGTGAACAACAACGTAATCGAGCGCGCCGGGCGGCGCCATGATCAGCTTCCAGTTGAAATTGAGGTTGTGCTTGCTCGAGCAACTGCCCCAGCGCGTCTTTTGCTCGCGGATGGTGATGCGCCCGGGCGCACGGCCGATGAGCGGTATAAAGTGGTCAAGCCGCTCGCAGATCACCGCGCGCGCGCGGTCAATCAAAAATTCGCGCACCGCTTCGCGCACGGCCTCGCTTCCTGCGTCACGCGTTTGCACCCGAAGCGTTTGGCCTTCGATAAACACCCGTTTTGAACGCCCGGACTCAACCATGAGCGTCAGCGGGATGCCCATGTAAAGCACCTGCGCGCCGCTCTCGAGCGTTGCGCGACCGATCATCGCCGCGCGCATCTTTTCGCGCGCTTCCTTAAGCCAGTCAGCCCGCTCAGTTACAAATAAATCGACCGTTCGGAGCCTGACGCCGCGCGGCGCGAACACCCGGGTCAAATCGCCCGTCACGCGCATCTCAATGGACTTACGCGCGGTTTGAATAAGCTCGTAATCGATCACCTCGCGCCCGACGCGCACCGACCTAAACATCTTCAGCGCCTCACGCCCGGCAAGCGCTTTTCGAGGATGGTCTGATGCGCTTCGCCCAGGCGGTCAAATTCATCGCTTTTTTCAAGCATCACGCTCAGGCCCCGCGCCACCGCGAGCTGCGGAAGTTCCGCCACGCGACAAGGGATGCCCGTGTACTCCGTGATCTTCTGGCTAAGGCCGTAAACCTGCGCGCCGCCTCCTGTCAGCACGATGCCGCAATCCATCAGATCCGATGTCAGCTCGTGCCCGGCGGCCCTCAGCATCCGGTCGGCCATAAGCGCCACTTGTTCAATCAGCGGCTCAATGCTTTCTACGATACGCGCGACCTCAACCTCTATCGCGCGCGGGAAGCCGGACGCTCCGTCAAGCCCCGTCACCGTTTCCTTGAGGTCCGCGCCCGCTATGGCGGTTGCCAGCGATATTTTAAGTCCCTCAGCGGTTCTAGGGCCTATGTGGCAACCGTAGCGCGTCGCCATCATGCGCACAATTTGGTCGTCAATCATCGCCATGCCAAATGGCAGGTAATCGGAAAACGCCACCGTGTTCATCACAATCAGCGCTCCGTTCACACTGTGCGCGCCCACATCGATCACCATCTGCCCCTTGGGCAAGGCAATGTCAATCCCCGCGCCGAGCGCCGCCGCGAGGTCAAGCCGCACCAGCGTGCAAGCGTTCGCGCCCGAATCCAGGGCGAGCGCCACCAAGCGCTTCATTTGCCCCATGGGCAGTGACGGCGCGCGCGCAATCAGCACGCGCGGCCTGTGCACAAACCCCGACGCGATCGCCTTTTCAAAGAGGTAGCTCAAATAACTTGTCAGCGCGTCCTCGCGCGCGATGGCCCCGCCCTTGACGGCAAACGCCACATCAAGGCCCTCCGGCGCGCGCCCGTAGAACTCGAACGCCTCGTCCCCAAGCGCCGTCATTTGCCCCGCGCGCGCCGCCCACGCGCTCGACTGGTTCATGACCAACCCGCGCTCCTTGACGCACATGCGCGTGTTCCAACTGCCCAGATCAAACGCGATGTTCACGTTCACGTATCTTTCCCCCATTAGGGAGGCCGGATCTTCTCCGCCCCCATCGTCTTGTATTTCTCGCGGGTCGCCATCCCGCCGCGAATATGGCGCTCCTGACGGTTGATGCCCAGGAGCTTATCCACGCGCCGCGCCAAGTCCTCATCGATCAGCTTAAGCCGCGTGCGCATGTCCTTGTGTACGGTGGTCTTGCTGACCCTGAACCGGTCGGCGCATCCCCTTACAGTGGAGCCGGTATCCAGCATGTAATTCGCACATGCCACGACGCGCTCCGCGATATGCTGCTTCACGCCCGCCCCTCCCCTTCTTTAGGCCTTGCCGATTCAGCGTATGCAAGGCGACGGGGCGTTCATTACGCGTCATGCGCCAATTGTAGCACACTCGCCGCGTCGAAGACAAGGATAGATTGAGTCATCCATGTTCTTAAGCGGAACGATTCACCTGCCATTGTTTTGAATATCGATGAAATGCTTCAACGCGCGCCGCCCAAACCGCCCGATTTTTCCCGTTACATGCGAATACTCCGCCTGAATTTCGTCCAAACCCTTGCGCAAACCCGCAAACCGTCGTATAATAAAAGCACAACACGGAACGTTTCGTGATCTTGTAACCCTTTGAAATGTATAGGAGGTTGTAACGATGGCCAACAAGTCTGCGTTTCCTATGAATGAACCGAAGAACCGCCTGGTGGGAGACCTGCCCAAGATCGGCATCCGCCCGTGCATCGACGGCCGCCGCGGAATACTACTGGTCCGCGAGAGCCTGGAAGAACTGACCATGACGCTGGCGAAAGCCGCGAAGGACTTTTTGGAGGCGAACCTCAAGCATTCCTGCGGCCTGCCCGTAGAGTGCGTCATCGCGGACACCACGATTGGCCGCGTTGCCGAGGCCGCCGCGTGCGCGGAAAAATTCCGCCGCGAAGGCGTGGGCGTTTCGATCACCGTGACCCCCTGCTGGTGCTATGGTTCCGAGACCATGGACATGGATCCCCTGACCCCCAAGGCGGTCTGGGGTTTCAACGGCACCGAGCGCCCGGGCGCCGTATACCTTGCCGCCGTGCTTGCCGCCCACGCGCAGAAGGGCATCCCCGCGTTTGGCATCTACGGCCACGATGTGCAGGACATGAGCATGGCCAACTCCATCCCCGAAGACGTTGCGGAAAAACTGCTTCGGTTTGCCAAGGCGGGCCTGGCCGTCGCGACCATGCGCGGCAAAAGCTACCTCGCCATGGGCGGCACATCCATGGGCATTGCCGGCTCCATCGTGAACCCGGAACTGCTCGAAAAGTTTTTCGGCATGCGCAGCGAGTCGGTTGATTCGACCGAATTCGTGCGCCGCTGGGAAGAGGGCGTGTACGACCCGGAGGAATTCGAAAAGGCGCTCAAGTGGGCCGACGAAAACCTCACCCTCGGCTGGGACAAGAACCCGCCCGAGCTTCGCCACGACGACAAGTACAAGCGGTGGTGCTTTGAGACCAACCTCAAGATGGCCATCATCGCCAAGGACATGATGGTGGGCAACCCACGCCTTGCCGAACTCGGTTTCAAGGAAGAAGCGGTGGGCCACAACGCCATCCTTGCGGGCTTCCAGGGTCAGCGCCAGTGGAACGACCATTTCCCGAACGGCGACTTCATGGAGGCGCTGCTCTCTTCGAGCTTTGACTGGACCGGCATCCGCGAGCCGATGCCCATCGCGACCGAAAACGACCACCTCAACGGCCTGTCCATGCTGATGGCGAAACTGCTGAACAACATCGCCGCCGGCTTTGCCGACGTGCGCACCTACTGGAGCCCCGACGCCATCGAGCGCGTGAGCGGCTGGAAGCCGGACGGCCTTGCCGAAGGCGGCTTGATCCACCTGATCAACTCGGGCGCCGTGTGCCTGGACGCCAGCGGCGAATGCGTGAACGACAAGGGCGAGCCCTGCATGAAACCCTGGTATGAGATTTCAAGCGAAGAAGCGGTCAAGATGGCGGATGCCACCGAGTGGTGCTACGCGGACCTCGGCTACTTCCGCGGCGGCGGATATTCCTCGCATCTGACCAGCAAGGGCGGGATGCCCGTAACCATGCTGCGGCTTAACCTGGTGGACGGGCTCGGCCCGGTTCTGCAAATCGCCGAAGGCTGGACGGTTGAGATTCCCAAGAACGTACACGAAATCCTCGACAAGCGCACCGACCCCACCTGGCCGACCACCTGGTTCGCCCCGCGCCTGACCGGCGAAGGCGCATTCTCCGACACCTATTCGGTCATGAATTTCTGGGGCGCGAACCATGGCGCGTTCGCCTACGGCCACATCGGCGCGGACCTGATTACGCTGTGCTCGATGCTGCGCATCCCGGTCAATATGCACAACGTGCCCGAAGGGGACATCTTCCGCCCGAGCACCTGGAACGCGTTTGGCACGAAGGACCGCGAAGGTGCGGACTTCCGCGCATGCGCGGCATACGGCCCGCTGTACGGAAAATAAAGCAAAAAACATCGACACAAGGCCGCCGCGATCTTTTGATGGATCGCGGCGGCCCCTTCGGGCGCTTGCCCGGTACGTATCATCCCTTCTGCGCCTTGATGCGCGCAAAAATCTTGCGCATGCGCAGGTCCACATCGTGCAAATCATCCGCGCAATTTCTGAGTTCTTCGGCATCCTGTTCCTTCCCATCGCCGGTTTTATAGCGCAGTTCGTGCTCGAGGCTGGCCCACATGTCCATGGCGATGGTGCGCAATTGAATCTCGACCGGCACCATTTGGGTTCCTTCAACCATGGATACGGGCGTCATGACCACGAGATGCAGGCTCCGGTAACCCGAGGGCTTGGGACTTGCGATATAGTCGCTCTTCCTGATCAAGGTGATATCGCCCTGAGAGATCAGCACTTCGCTCAGGCGATAGATATCGCTCGTGTAGTTGCACACCACGCGCAAACCCGCGATGTCCTGTATGTTTTCCCGTAGCGCTTCGACAGTAAAGGGAATGTCCTTGCGCGTCATCTTCTCCACGATGCTCTCCGGCGATTTTAAGCGGCATTCGATGTGGTGGATCGGATTGTGGTCGTGCAGAATTTGAAATTCCTCATCCAGCACCTCAAGCTTCGTGCACACTTCCTTCATCGCGCCCCGGTATACCGGGACGATCCGGAGGTAGCTCTGGACCAGTTGCACCGCCCGCTCGCCGACGCCGGGCAGGCCGTCAAACCGATGAATGTTAAACCCCATCCGTTTTTCAAGAATCAAGCGCGTCGCTCCCTTCCATGAAGGACTCCTCAACCGCCCATCAAAAATTCTTCCAATGCCGAGACTTCGTCAAACGCGTAGTCGGCGTTTTTGCGCATGTCCTCCCCTACGCAAAAGGCCGTGTGCGACCAGCCCGCCCAGGCAAAATCGACGCCGCGCGCGCGCGCCATGTCAAGCCCCGGCTTCAAATCATCCACCATGATGAGGTCGCTTGGCAAAAGCGCATGCGCGCGCATGATGGCGTCGAGCGGATATGGGTGCGGCTTTCTCTCTTCCGGCGGCATCTCCCAGCCGAACACCATATCGGGTTCAAATCCAAAAAGCGCGCGGTAATGCCTTTTGATGTTCTCGCTTTCCGAATGCGATACCACGCATATCAGGCCGCCCGCCGCGCGGTAGCACGCGAGCAGATGGTCAAAGCCCCCGTAAGCCTCGGGCAGCACCGCGCGCGTATGCTTGCGCCATATCTCTTGCTCAATCTTCATTTCCTCGTCGTCAAACTTCAATACATCCCGGAATACCGTCAGGACGCCCGGGTGGAAACTGTATCCGATGAACGCCTCTAGCGTCGGAGCCTCGAACGCCGGCCGAAGCACCCTCAGCGCCTCAAGAAAGGACGGGTAGTGAATCGAAGGCGTGCTCTTGACCACCGTGTCGTCATGATCGAGCACCAGGCATTTGTAACGCATAGCGCCTCCAGAACAATCTATTCCATAACAATTATACAACATCCAGTGCTCAGGCGCAAGCGCGGTACAAAATCGCGGGACAGGTGCAAAATCGCGGGACAGCGGTTCGCCGTCTTGCGTACGCGCTTGGCAAGTGGTATAATGAGGTGTTTGAAAGCCATTTTAGGAGGACTGTTCTTGTTTGAATTTGAACTGCTCCACGTGTGCAAGCAGTCGGGCGCGCGGCGCGGGCGTTTCCATACCCCCCACGGCGCAATTGATACGCCCGTCTTCATGCCGGTGGGCACGCAGGCGTCGGTCAAGACGCTCTCGCCCGATGAATTGTTGGACCTCGGCGCTCAGGTTATTCTTTCCAATACATATCACCTCCACTTGCGCCCCGGCGAAGACCTGGTCGCGCAGGCCGGTGGGCTCCATCGCTTCATGCACTGGGACAAGCCCATCCTGACCGACTCGGGCGGGTTTCAGGTGTTTTCGCTCGCGGCGCTTCGCAAGGTCAAGGAGGAAGGCGTCACCTTCCGCTCCCACCTCGACGGTTCGCCGCGCTTCTTGTCGCCCGAAACCTCCATCGCCATCCAGCAAAAGCTCGGAAGCGACATCATGATGCAGTTTGACGAATGCTCCGCTTGGCCGTGCGAGCGCGAAGACGCGGACCGGGCCATGCGGCGGACCCTCCGGTGGCTTGACCGCGCGGTTATCGCCAAGACAAGCGATCATCAGGCGCTGTTCCCCATCGTGCAGGGCGCTTTTTATGAAGACCTCAGGCGCGAATGCGCGCGCGAAATGGCGAAGATCGACCTGCCCGGATTTGGCATCGGCGGGTTAAGCGTAGGTGAGCCCAAGGGCGTCATGTACGAAATGCTCGACGCCGTATGCCCTGAACTGCCGCCCGAAAAACCGCGCTACCTGATGGGTGTCGGCAGCCCCGATTGCCTGGTCGAGGGTGTGCTGCACGGCGTGGACATGTTCGATTGCGTGCTGGCCACGCGCGTTGCGCGCAACGGGACCGCGTTCACGCGAAACGGGCGGTTGGTGGTGCGAAACGCCGCCTACGCGCGCGACTTCGGCCCGCTCGAAGAAGGCTGCGACTGCTACGCGTGCCGGAATTTCACGCGCGCCTATATCCGGCACCTGCTCAAGGCAGGCGAAATCCTGGCGCTTCGGCTGGTTTCGATTCACAACCTGCGCTTCCTGACAAAACTCATGGAGGATGCGCGCCTTGCCATCGAACAGGACCGCTACCTTGATTTCGCGGAAGGCTTTTTTGCCACGAACGGGCGGGACAACTGGTGATTTGCGCGCCCGCACGGCAATGGTGTACACAATATTTACATCAAAGAACGATTCTTGGGGCATTTTCCCGTTGTGCCAAAGCCCAGCAAACGGTATAATAATAGAGATCATCGAATTTCGCTTAAAGGAGAGAAACACATGCCTAACTGGTTACTGGATGTCGCTGCACCCGCTGCCGAAGCGGCTGGCGATGCCGCCCAATCCGCCGGCGGTTTTGCCGAAATGATTCCCTCGCTCCTCATGATGGTCGTCATGATCGGCGTATTCTACTTCCTGCTCATTCGCCCCCAGCGCAAGAAGGACAAGAAAGTCAAGGATATGCTGTCCGCCCTGAAGGTCGGGGACAGGATCTGCACGATCGGCGGTATCTACGGCACCGTGACCGCACTCAAGGACGATACCGTAACGATGGTCGTGGGCGCGCCCAAGACCCCCATCGTCTTTGCCCGCTGGGCCATCCGTTCTGTCGAAGACGCGCCGCTTGAGAACGACGCCGAGCCCATGGTGTAATCCATGTTTGGTCAAGCCGCGCATTTTGCGCGGCTTCAGACCATCAACAAAGCGGGCATTTTCCGGAATCGGGAAGTGCCCGTTTTTCTAATAAAGCAAAAGCGGAAGGCCTTGACCAGGCGCTTCATGTTTTGCACAGCGGCGGTCAGGAAGGACTGCTCGTACATATTGCGGATG